>JAFTCJ010000021.1 GCA_017454765.1 Erysipelotrichaceae bacterium
GACTCGAACCCGTGATCTCCTCCGTGACAGGGAGGCACGATAACCAACTTCGCTAACGCACCATGGAGCAGATGAAGGGAATTGAACCCTCGTGTCCACCTTGGCAAGGTGGCGTTCTACCATTGAACTACATCTGCATCAGATTGGCGAAGAAGGAGGGATTTGAACCCTCGCGCCAGACATGCCGACCTATGGCCTTAGCAGGGCCACCTCTTCAACCACTTGAGTACTTCTTCAGAACACGCTTTGTCTGTTGAAATAGCGCTTATTAAATATAACATACTTATTTAAATTTCGCAAGATGTTTGATACTATTAATTTATGAAAATCGCAGAGTTCGAAAAGGTTACCCGCGGGCAGTTTGAAGCGGATCTGAAGGCACTTTGTGCATGTGACGAAGACCTTTATGATCAGGTCACAATACCCTGCAGAGCGACACGGGGATCTGCCGGCTACGATTTTTATTCTCCGCTGGAAATCACTCTGAATCCCGGTGAAAACGTGAAGATCCCGACCGGGATCCGCTGCCGTATCGACGAAGGTTATGTCCTTCAGATCTATCCTCGTTCCTCTTTTGGTTTCAAATACCAGATGTGTCTCTTGAATACGACAGGGATCATCGATGCGGATTATTATCATGCCGATAATGAGGGCCACATCATCGTTGCGATCGTCAACAGAGGCGATCGGCAGATGACGATCAGGGCTGGAGAAAGATTTGTGCAGGGTATCTTTGTGAAGCATTATCTTGCGGATGAAGAAAAGAATCAGAACACCCGTCACGGGGGTTTCGGTTCGACTGGCTGATGTGCTCATAGCTCAAGTGGATAGAGCATTTGATTCCGATTCAAAAGGTTGCGGGTTCAAGTCCTGTTGAGCACGCCATGAAAAGATGAAGCCCGAAAAAGGGCTTTTCTCTTTGGATATAATAACGGAGCTTATGTTATAATTAGGAATTGTATAAAAAGGAGGAAGTATGGCTGACTATAATATCAATCTGGCATTGCAGAATATCTGGTCGGTATTCAGGATCGTAATAGATATAGCCATAATGTGGTTCCTGTTTTATTATGCGATCAAGGCGATCAGGAACAACTCCCGTACCGTGCAGATCTTTAAGGGTATCATTGCCGTTGTCGCGGTAAACGGTCTGGCAAAGCTTCTGGGTCTTTCGACCCTCACATATTTCACTGATATCTTCATCAACTGGGGTCTTCTGGCCTGCATCATCATCTTCCAGCCGGAGATCAGAGGACTGCTGGAGAAGATCGGCAAGACCAACGCCTTCTCCAGGATCAATTCACTGCTGGCAAACGAGAAGGAACGTCTGGTGGAACAGCTTTATGATGCAACGATCACGCTGTCGCAGGAGAAGGTGGGTGCTCTGATCACGATCGAGCAGTCACAGTCCCTTCAGGATTATATCAAGACGGGTATTCCGATCAATGCGGAAGTGACAAAGGAACTTCTGTGTTCGATCTTCATGACGACGACGCCGCTTCATGACGGTGCTGTCATCATCCAGGGCGACAGGGTGGCCTGTGCCAGTGCTTATTTCCCGCCGACCAACGTCAATCTTTCTTCCCGCTACGGTGCCAGACACAGAGCGGCTCTGGGCATCGCCGAAGTGTCAGACTGTCTGACGATCGTAGTATCCGAAGAGACCAGTGCGATCTCGATCGATGAGAAGGGAAGGATCTTCTCTGTCGATGAGAAACAGCTCCGTGATTATCTCAGAAGAGTGATCTGTGGTGATACGACGACCATTGAAAAGGGCAGCAGAAGAAGAAATTCACTGCTGATGGAAGATGACGTCGTTGTCGAGATCGCGGATGAAGACAGGGACAGAAAGGGTTTTTCACTGTTCAGAAAAGACGAAGAAGAGAAAACAGGCGATCCTCATACCGATATGAAGGTCCCTTTCAATAACCGCTACAAACACGGAAGAAACGATGAAAAGAAGTCCCGCAGATCGCAGGACGATGAGCTTCTGTTTATAGAGAACAATCTGGATAAGGAGGCATACGATGAGTCAGCTGAATAATTCCGACAAGAAACTGGAAACAGCCAAGAAGATCGCTGCCCAGGGAAGCAACAGAGGCCAGTATGAGACCATCGAAGAGAACATCCTCAAACTGTTCCGCTGGGTCTCTTCACTGATCGACAGACTGTTTTTCTCGACCAGATATCTGGGTCTGTTTGCGCTGCTGCTGGCATGTCTGGCATATTTCGTAGCGACATATGACAGTTCCAGCAATGTGCTGTCTTCTTCCAAGATGTTAAGCAACGTGTCCATCAACGCACGTTACAATTCCGAGACTTTTGAGCTTTCCGGTCTTCCTTCCGCCTGCGAGATCGTCATCACCGGTGAAGCGGCCAATGTCAATAACGCCGCCAGCAAGAAGGGCTACTGCCAGGTCGATCTGGAAGGCTATACCGAAGGCACACACACCGTCAAGATGAATGCGGTCGGTTACGGTGACAATGTTTCGACGATCGTATCGCCAAGCGAAGTGACGATCACGCTGAAGAAAAAGACGACGAGGCAGTTTGATCTGACTTATGATTTCATCAATCAGAATCAGATGGATTCCCGTTATATCCTGACAGAACCCGCTTTTGCCCAGGGCACAAAGATCAATATCAGAGCATCCCAGGATACCCTGAACTCCATCGCTCTGGTCAAGGCACTGATCGATGTCAGCGGTCAGACCGGCGATTTTGAGATCGAGGCACCTCTGGTCGCCTATGACAAGTACGGCCAGGCCGTCAATGCGGAGATCGTTCCGAGTTCGGTCACGGCGACCGTTAAGATCTCTTCGCCGTCCAAGGAAGTACCGATCCGCCTGAATCCGATCGGTCAGGTTCCTGTAGGACTGGCGATCGATACCGCTCAGATCATCGACCATCAGACGACCAGGATCTACGCTCCTGAAAATGTCCTCAATTCGATCGGTGAGGTCTATGTCAACTTCGATATGTCGACAGTCACCGAGAATGCGGATAAGGAGATCATGCTGCCGGTAACGCTGCCTTCCGGTGTTTCGGCAAGCGATGTCACGGTCGTCAATGTCAGAGTCACTCTGGCTACCGTGGATACGGTCACGATGGAGGATATCCCTCTGGCAGTGCACAACAACTATAACAATATGGCAATTTCCGATATTGAATTCAGATATGTGAATGCGGAAGTATCCGGTTCGACAGCGAATATCAATGCGGTCAGCAACAGCGATATCGAGGTCTACTTCGAAATGCCGAGTGAGCCCGGTACTTATGTTCTGCCGCTGCTGTATCAGATCTCAGGACATCCGTTTGTTTCACTGAATCTGGAAAGATCAAGCGTCAATGTAACAATCGTGGAGGCAAATCAGTAATGGGCAGATATTTCGGAACAGACGGAATACGGGGCAAGGCCGGTGTCACACTGACCGATGAGACCGTATACCGCATCGGTAAATTCGTGGGTCATTTTTACAAGGATGCCCGCATCGTCATCGGCATGGACACCAGGATCTCTTCCAAGGGATTCGAGAATGACCTGTGCCGGGGCATGAGCGAGTCGGGAGCGAAGGTATACCTGCTGGGTTACTGTTCGACGCCCTGTCTGGCTTTTACAACAATGAACGAGAAGTTCTCCTGCGGCGTCATGATCTCGGCTTCGCACAATCCGTATACGGATAATGGCATCAAGATCTTTGCCAATGACGGTTTCAAGATCAATGATGAGATCGAAGCCAAGATCGAGGACTATATCGATGATCCGACCGGGATTGAAGAAAAAGAAGGCGGAGAGATCATCGAGTATGCTTCGGCGATCGCGACTTATCAGAAGTGGCTGCTGGACAGATATCAGCTCGATCTCAAGGGCATGAAGATCCTTGTCGACTTATGCAACGGTTCCAACTGCTACACGGCCAAGGAAGTCCTGGACAGTCTGGGCGGCAAGGTCAGCTATATCAACGATCAGCCTGACGGCATCAATATCAACAACAACTGCGGTTCAACACATCTGGGGATGCTGATGGAGGCAGTCAGGGCCGGTGATTATGACATGGGCTTTGCCTTTGACGGCGATGCCGACAGAGTCCTGTTTACCGATGAGGACGGCGAAGTCGTCGACGGCGACAAGATCATGTATCTGCTTTCCAAGTATCTCAAGGAGAACGGACTGCTCAACAAGGATACGCTGGTGACGACAGTCATGTCCAACATCGGCTTATACAAAGCACTGGAAAAGAAGGGCATCGTTTCCGATATCACACCGGTCGGTGACAAGAACGTCTCTGATTCGATGGTCAGGAACGGATTTGTCGTCGGCGGCGAACAGTCGGGCCACATCATCTATTCCGGTGACTGTTACTTCGGTGACGGTCTCAAGACCGCACTGCTGGTATTGAAGGCACTGAATTATTACGGTCTCTCTCTCAAGGAAGCGGTCAGTGAAGTCAAGATCTATCCGCAGCTGCTGGTGAATGAAACAGTCACGGACAAGAAGATCGTCCTTGATGACAAGGAAATCCGCAACAAGATCGAAGAGATCGCAGCACGTCTGGGTGACAACGGCAGGATCCTGGTGAGACCTTCCGGAACCGAACCGCTGATCAGGGTCATGGTCGAAGCGGAAGATGATGAAACATGTCACAACTGTGTCTATGAAGTCATCGATCTGATCAAAGCAAGGGGTTATGCAGCATAATCCCTTTTGTTTTATAATAAGGTTATGAAAAAGATCATAAACATCGTAGAAGATGAAAAGGACCTGAACGAACTGGTCAAGTCCTATCTGGAGAAAGAGGGCTATCTTGTCAACTCTTTCCTGACTTTTGATGCGGCTTATGCCCACATCGATGATGACTGTGATCTGTGGATACTGGATATCATGCTGGATGACAAGTCGGGTTTTGATCTGATCGAACTCATCAAGAGCCGCAATGCCAATATGCCGGTCGTCTTCATGTCGGCAAGAGACAAGGAATTTGACCGTATCATCGGACTGGAAAAGGGCTCTGATGACTATATCACCAAACCTTTCTCGCCAAAGGAGCTTGTACTGCGGGTCAACAACATCATCCGCAGAGTATACAAGGAAGATGACAGGATCCAGATCAACGACTATGAGATCGACGAGAACCAGAGAAGTGTGTTCAAAGGCAATGAACAGATCGAACTGACGACCAAGGAATTCGATCTGCTGATGCTGTTTGTCAAAAACAGGGGAACTGCCTTCCTGAGAGAACAGATCTTAGAAAAAGTATGGGATGAAAACTATTACGGTTCCGACCGTGTCGTCGATGATACGTTAAGAAGGCTCAGGAAGAAGATGCCGGATCTCAATATTCAGACAATCTACGGTTTCGGTTACAGATTAGGATGAAGCGTCTTCGGATTTGGTTAAGCAACTTTACACTGATTCAGCAATTTCTTACCATCGTATTCTTCACCGGTGCGATTTTGCTGTTTTTTATATTCGCCTATCTCAACAGAAACATCGACTCTTTCGTCAATAATCAGATGTATGCCTTCATTCACCGTTCACAGAACGAGTATCTGGAGACCAGATCGATCTCTTCGGAGTCGAATGTCCTGCATTTTGTATACAATACCGATTCGCACCGTTATCTCAATTCTCTGGAGGAGAGATACCGTCTTCTGCTGGAACAGATCGATCCCGATCCCGAAGGCGGCAGGATCGACAGCAGCTTCGAGTATGACAATACGACGATTGTCTATTCGATCATTTCTTTCGGCGATAACGATGAAAACCGTCTGGTCTCCATCATCAAAAACAATTTCCGTGAGGAGTTCCGCTCAGCGCTGTCCAACTCGGTCATCAATATCACATTCTATGTGTTTTTCGGTCTGATCGCCCTGATCGTCATCTGGATCTTTTCCCTGATACGGCCTCTGGATCAGATCATTACCTATATCAACCGCATCAAGAGCGGCGAGAAGGCAACACTGAATGTCAACCGCTATGATGAGATCGGCGAAGTGGCGGAAGCCCTGGTCTCGATGAACCAGGAGCTTTCCGAGCAGCAGCACATCCGCGACGAGATGATTCAGAACATTTCCCATGACCTGAAGACACCGATCGCCACGATCAAATCCTATTCGGAATCGATCAAGGACGGTGTTTATCCTTACGATACCCTGGAAAAAAGCGTCGATGTCATCATCGAGAATGCCGACCGTCTGGAGAAGAAGGTCTATTCCCTGATCACCTACAACAAGATGGGTTATCTGGTCGATCATGACAGAGACATCCTCAATCTGGAAATGGCTCCGGTCATCCAGAAGGCCATCCTGGCAGCTTCGGTCATCAGGAGCGACGTCAAGATCATCACCGAACTTGATGACAAGGTCTACTTCCACGGGGATGAGGAACCTTGGCGTGTCGTCATTGAGAATCTGCTGGACAATGCGCTGCGTTATGCCAGATCGAAGATCAGGATCGTGCTTGAAAACAATCTTCTGGAAGTATACAACGACGGCGACAACATCGAACAGGACAGGCTGGACAAGCTGTTCAAGCCTTATGAGAAGGGAAACAAGGGCAAGTTCGGTCTGGGTCTTTCGATTGTGAAAAAGGTCGTCGAGACCTATGGCTACAACGTGACCGGCGAAAACCTCAACGACGGCGTTGTTTTCCGTATCTATACGACGAGAAAGATGAAGAAAGCACCGAAGAAAAAGAACAGTAAAAAGAGTATAATTGAAACATGAGTCAGATTGTAATAGACGGTGTAAAACTCCATTTCGATAAAAAGGGAAAGAAGGGCAGAAGTGTCCTTCTGCTTCACGGATGGGGACAGAATATGGAAATGATGGCTTTTATTTCAGAATTTCTGGAAAGCCATTTTATTGTGTATAATTTCGATCTTCCCGGTTTCGGTGAGTCCGATGACCCGACCGATACCTGGGGCAGCGGGGAGTATTGCGAATTCCTGCATCATTTCTGTGAAGAAAAGAAGATCACAGATCCGATCATCATCGCCCATTCCTTCGGCTGCCGTATCGCCTTGCAGTATGCGTACCGTTATCCGGTCCATAAGATGGTCCTGACAGGTGCAGCCGGTGTCAGGGACAAGAGAGGCATCGACTATTATGTTAAGGTCTATGCCTACAAGGCAGGCAAGAAGATACTGAGCCTGAAGCCGTTTGAAAAATACAGAAACGATCTGATGAAGAATGCGGGAAGCGAGGATTACCGCAATTCCAGCGGTGTCATGCGTTCTTCTTTTGTAAAGATCGTCAACGAGGATCTGACAGCGATCCTGAAGGATATTCCCTGTGAGACTTTGCTGGTATTCGGTGAAAACGATGAGGCAACGCCTGTTGAAAAAGGGAAACTGATGGAAAAAGAGATGCCAAATGCGGCCCTGGTCATTTTTGAAAATGATGATCATTATGCCTATTTCCATCAGGCACAGCGCTTCAATCTGGTACTGGATGCGTTTTTAAGGAGTGATTATGAGTGATTTTCTGATCGCATTGTTATATCTCTGTGTCTATCTGTCGCTGAGCTTCGTCTTCTGCAAGAGAGCTTTACAGATGTTCCAGCAGAATCATTATGAGCTTTACAGATATTCCAAGTGGCTGTTCAACCGGAAGAACATCCGTTTTTCAATTGCTTTTGTATATGCGATCGTTATATTGACGATCGGTACGCTGTTTAAATCATCCAAGACATTTGTCTGTCTTTTTGTCACTCTGGCCTTTGCGATCTGGCTGATCGTCAAGGAAAACAGCGCCGTATATGTCAAGGAGCTTGTCCTGACGGCCAGAGTCAAGAGACAGATCGCCGTTCTGATCGTGCTGATGAGTCTGTTCATACTGCTTGGCAGGATATTCCCGGCGGATATCCTGGGCGTTCTATGCATCATCATGTCTTTCCTGATGATCTATCCGATGGCAGTGATCACTCTGCCGGTAGAAGAGGCGATCAAGAACCGCTATGAGAGCGAAGCCAGACAGATCCTGCAGGATAATGATCAGATCCTGAAGATCGGCATCACCGGTTCCTACGGTAAGACCTCTACCAAGAACATCGTTTCCGACATCATTGCGGATGACAGGTATACGCTGATCACACCGGCTTCCTACAATACGCCGATGGGCATCACCAGAACGGTGAGGGAAATGCTGAAACCGATCCATGAGGTATTCGTCTGCGAGATGGGTGCTGACAAGGCAGGGGATATCTCCTATCTGATGGATTTCGTGAAGCCGAAGTTCGGTGTCGTCACATCGATCGGTCCCCAGCATCTCAATACCTTCCATACGATCGAAAACATCATCCATGAGAAGATGCAGGAGATCGAGATGCTTCCCAAAGACGGAACAGGTTTCATCAATCTCGACAACGAATATATCGCTTCCTACAGGATCAGAAACAGCTGTGAAGTGATCTCGGTCGGAATCGAGAATAAAGATGCGGATCTGGTAGCCGAGAAGATTACTTATTCCAAGGACGGTTCGAAGTTCTCGGTGAAGATCGACAATCATACGTATCGCTTTACGACTTCACTGCTGGGAAAGCATAATATCACCAATATCCTGATCGGCATTGCGATCGCCAGGAAGCTCGGACTTTCCATGGATAAGATCACTGCGAACGTGAAACATATCTCTCAGGTGGAACACCGTCTGGAAGTCAAGAAGATCAACAATCTCACTTTCATCGATGATGCCTTCAATTCCAATCCTGTCGGTTCGAAGATGGCACTGGATGTGCTGTCGATGATGCCCGGCACAAGAGTGATCGTCACTCCGGGAATGATCGATCTGGGTGAAGAGGAAGAAAGGATCAACCGGGAATTCGGTGCCTATATGAAAGATAAGGCCGATGAGGTCATTCTGGTCGGAGAAAAACAGACAAGACCGATCCTGGAAGGTCTCAAGGAAAGCGGATTTGATGAGGAAAAGATCATCGTCTTCAAGACAGTCAGGGAGGCGTTTGATCATATCTACAGGAACTGCAGCACAAAGGATACGATCCTGCTGGAAAATGATCTTCCGGATGCGTTTAATGTATAGAAGTGATAGAATGGGAGTGTTATGAAAATCAGTGTAGGAGTATTTTTCGGAGGCAAGTCCACCGAACATGAAATAAGCTGTATCAGTGCGAATCAGGTGATCCATGCGCTGAACGCTGAAAAGTATGATGTTTTGCCGATCTATATTTCAAAGGAGAATGAATTCTTTATCGGTGATGAGCTTTTCGATCTGGCAAACTATTCATCTTTCTTGAAGGATCCCGCTTCCCGTCTGGAAAAAGTTGCCATCTACAAGGACGGCAATACCGTCAGGATAAAACCGGTCAAGGGCATGTTCAGGAAGGAACAGAAGATCGATGTCGCTTTCCCGGTCGTTCACGGGACCAATGTGGAAGACGGATCGTTAGCCGGATTCCTGCAGATGCTTGACATCCCGTATACATCCTGTGATGTACTGGGCGGAGCTCTGGGCCAGGACAAGGCAGCCATGAAGGATATCTTCAGGGCGCAGGGCATCCCGATGGTGGATTACTTTGTCATCTACAGTTCGGATTTTGAAGAGAATTTTGATACTTATTTTGCGAAAGCAAAGAAGATCGGCTTCCCGCTGATCGCCAAGCCGGCGAATCTGGGTTCTTCGATCGGCATCGAAGTGATCAAGACACAGAAAGAGTTTAAGGAAAAGGTTGCGGAATGTCTGCGCTATGATTTCAAGGTCGTCGTGGAACATATGATCAAAGGCCTCAAGGAAGTCAATATCTCCGTCATCGGCAGCGATGATGAAGCCAAATACAGTGCGATTGAAGAAGTCACCAACGGTTTCCTTGATTTTGACAAGAAATATCAGCCCAAGGGATCAAAGGGTGCCAAGACAGGTGCAGCCAAATCCGCAGCAAAGGGTGCTTCCAAGGGCATGGCTTCCACGATCAGAAAGGTACCTGCCGATCTGAAAAAGAAACAGAAGGAAGAGATCGAAAAGATCGCATTGAAGGTCTTCAGGGTATTGAATTCCTTCGGCTGCGTCCGTATCGATTTCATGATCGATAAAGAGACGGACAAGGTCTACTGCAACGAGATCAATACGATCCCCGGTTCCCTTGCTTTCTATCTGTGGAAAGAAGAGGGGGTCAGCTTTGATGCGGAATGCGACGAACTGATACAGAACGCACTGAACAGATACGCAAGACGCAGCAGAAAGACTTATTCGTTCGATACGAACATTTTGGATAATTACGCAAAAAAATGAACAAGACATTAAGAAAAGCAGTCATTATATTCGTGATCGTGATGATGATCGTCATCTCCATTCTGTCACTGGCGGTATAGGATGAAAAAACTGATCGCCATCCTGACACTGGCACTGATTGTCTGTGCCTGCAGCAAGACGCCGACGTTTGAAGAACAGCTGGAAGAGCTGGGCTATTCAAGTGAAGACATCACGCTGATACAGTCCCTGAGTGAGGAGCATCAGGCGCTTTTTTCCGATGCATACAAAGAAGATCTGCTTTCTTTTGTGAAAGACGGTCTTTTCAGAGAAGAAAAACTGGAAGAATATCTGAAGTTTGACGGACTGTTTGAAAAAGGACGTATGATGAGACTGGTCAATGATGGTATCCTGACAATGGAAAATGCCGGAAAACTCTCGCGTTTATATCAGAGCGATCATTTTGCCGAGAAAAACGAAAGCCTTTATCTTCAGTATATGAATGAATACAGCGATCTCGAAGAAATGATGGAGATGGTCAATTCCTTAAGATACAAGGAGCTTTATACCGATATCAGACCGGTCGACATGTCCAAGGGCGATCTGATCCTGGTCAACAAGTATTTTTCGCTGATGGAGAATTATTATCCCGATGATCTGGTCGATGTCGACCCTTCCCTGGGAAAGGGACAGCTGTCAAAGAAGACTTATGATGCCTTCCTGGATCTGCATGAAGCGGCTTACAGACAGGGCTACAATCTCAGAGTCGTATCGGCTTTCCGTTCCTATTCCTATCAGGACGGTCTTTACAACAAATATCTGAAGGTCGATCCGAAAGAAGTCGTCGATACTTATTCGGCCCGTCCGGGTCATTCCGAGCATCAGACCGGCATGGCGATCGACGTATCCCTTCCCGGTGTTTCCCTGGATGACTTCTGGAAGACCGATGCTGCAAAGTGGCTGAATGAAAACTGCGCTCATTACGGGTTCATCATCCGTTATCCTGCCGAAAAGATAGATATCACCGGCTATATGGAAGAACCCTGGCATATCCGCTATCTGGGACAGGAAGTGGCGGAAGATGTCGTGAGACACGGCATGACTTATGACGAGTATTATGCCGTATTTATTGATCAATGATGAAAAAACTGGATAGAAAAACATTACTGGGATTTCTCATTTCTTTCCTTGCGATCGGTGCAAGTATTTTTGTGCTGATCTCAGCCGGTGTCATCTCGCTGCCGGGCAGGAATCAGAAAACGCCTCAGGAAACAGTCGTTGAAGAGGCCGATGAACTGGAAGCCCTGAAGAAGGAATACCGTCAGATCTACGATGAAAACAAGGCGATCAACGAAGACTATGTCGGCGAGATCATCTTTGATTCGGGGCTGATCCGTGTTTCTTTTGTCCAGGCCAAATCCTGCTACAAGGAAGACGGCGAGCTTTATCAGTTTTATACCGAAGACGGAAAACTGGTAACGGATGCTTCGGATTATACCGGTAACGATGTCTATATCTGGACTTACTGGAAGACCGGTGAGTATGACTACAATGATAACGGCGGTTCGACGTTCATGGATTACCGGAACAATCTTGCCGATCAGAACCTCATTGTTTACGGCCATCATTTCTCTGTATGGAACGATGAGACCCGCAGCAAGGCGTTCACCCCGCTGGAGCAGCTTCTGGAAGAAGAAAACTATCCAGACAACCGCTATGTGACACTCGTTCTGCAAAACGAGATCCGCAAGTATGAGATCGTCTCCGTCTATGAGTTCAATGCGACCAGGGAAGAAGATTTCACCGATCTGCAATACTGGCGCACCAACTACAACTATGATGATTATGACGGTAATGCCTATGATCCCGATTATTACCGCAACTATATCGCCAATATCCGCAAAGCACAGCTTTACGATACCGGCATCGCCTTGAGCGAAGAGGATCAGACACTGACCCTGCAGACCTGCATCGGCGGCCATGCGGGCGAACTGTTTGAGATCGTGGTCCTGAAACAGATCTCCTCGACATCCTACTGAGTTCTTCTCTTGTGAAGGACTTTTCTTTCGCAGAAGAAAGAGAGTATCATTAAATCATGAAGAAATTCCGGTATCTTTTCATGTGGCTTGTGATACTCTTTCAGGTCATCTCACCGCTGCAGCTTCAGGCAGAAGAGGGTATTTATCATGTCTGCGATGCCAAAAGCGGTCTGAATGAGTCTTTTGAAAGCTACAGTGAGGCATACCGTTTTTATGTTGAAAATACCGAGGCCTATGATGAGCTGGTGTTGAAAGAAAATGACAGGGTCATCATGATGGAATACGGCATCGTCGAATTCATAACTGATTCGGCATGCAGTCTGTACCATGAATACCGTTCACTGAGCAGGAATGAGACCGATTATATCAACGGCTGCTACGGCATCGATGCAGCGTATATCGATACTTCCGCTGACGGGGAAAAAGTGACTTTCATGATTTCCGGTGACAAGGGTTCGATCGATATCGATCATGTCATTCTGCATCCGCTGAGCGAAGTGGATACCAGAATTAGTTCTTATTCTGTAGAAGGAGGAAAACTTTTCCACAATATCAAACAGCAGCTGGACATCGACTTTTATTCCGATTCCCTGTATCTGGGGAAGAAAGTATCCGGAATGAAGGAAGGCGGTATCTATTATTCCGCTGACGGTCATTATTTCTATGATGATCTGACTGTTATGATCGATGATCTGAGAAACGAGACCCGTGAGAATGCGTTGAATGATTCTCCTTATTATAATTACTACCAGTATCTGCCTTACAGATCCTATACGAATCATACGGCGGAAGAAACGGAATCGTATTTTTATGAGACGCTGGGCATTACAGGACGTCTGGATCATTACAGCGATAAGAATTTAGACGATGCTGCCGATACGATCAGCAGATCGCAGCTCTATGGTCAGATTCCGCAGTTTTTTGTCTGCCAGGATCTCTACGGCACGAATGCACTGATGCTGCTGGCATCGGCCGTCAGGGAATCTGCATACGGCAGATCCAGTGATTCCTATGCTGCGAACAGTCTGTTTTCCCTGAATGCCTATGAGACAGATGAGGAGAGACAGAAACAGTGTTACGACAGCATTGAAGACAGCATCTATACCCATGCCCGCTATTTTATATCCGACCGCTCAGCCAATCACCTGAGAAGCGATTATCACGGGACCTATTTCGGAAACAAGAGTTCCGGTCTCAATATCAATTACAGTATTGACCCATATTACGGCGAAAGAAGTGCTTCCGCTGTATTAAAACTGGATGAAAAACTCGGTTCAAAGGATCTCAATGCCTATGCCCTGGGCATCATCATCGGCAAGGACAGGGTCTCATTCTATGAAGATCAGGAACTGGAAAACAGAATGTTCTCTTTGAGAAATGTACATGAGCTATCCCTGATCGTTCTTCAAGAAACAGAAGAAGCATATCAAGTCAGGATCGATGAAAGTTTCTCGGAAGAAGGCTTCTATGATCCGGACAGATCTTCTGCCTATATCAGCAGGGAGAATGTCGATCTGATCCTGAACGAAGAGAAGATAGGGGATGAATCTTTCGTATACAGGCACTATGATCTTGACGGGGGGAACTATCACGGATTATACGAGCTGGATACCGTGATGAAGAAAGAGGATCTTTTCCTTCCGGCTGTCGGGAAAGACAGATATGAATTTGAAGGATTTGATGAAGAAGGGAAAGCGATCTGGCATGAGATCGAAAACATTGAGATCAAAGGAGATCTGAATGAGAAGCTGAATGAAGGACGGGTGACAGATTTAAGAGGCGCAAATCTCTACGTCACTTATAAAGATAAGGAAAACAGCCTGCTGCCTCTAAACAGCGATATGATCTCAATTGGTGAGGCCGATGAAGACGGCATCATGAAAGTTTTGATCAGCTATAACGGCTTCAGTTTGGAGAGACTGTTTTACTCGGAATATGATGCTTCCTTTGCGGAAGTATTTGAAAAAGCAGTGAAAAATAAGGATGTCAGTTTCGTCAGGGACAGCCTGTCGAAAGCCGACTACCAGTTTGATTTCGATGAGATCAGACAGCTGGATGAAAAACTGAAAGCGTCAAATCAGAGAAATTATGTCATCACTGACAAAACGGAACGTTTCGATCTGTCAGTGTCCGGTCTGGATCTTTCACTGAAAAGCGGGATCTCGCTGCCTTTTGTGGGTGATACCTGGTATGTGATCGCTGATGAGATCAGCGAAAGCGATGAAAAAAGGATCCTGGATGTTGCTGAGAGTTATGGTTTTGAAAAAGCGGACGGACTTGATATTTCTTTCCGTTTCAATTATCAGAATGTCGATCTGAGAGGTCCGGCCATCGTGCAGATCGATATCGATGACAAGAAAAGCGATCTGATCTATTCCGTCTATCATCTGGCGAAAAACGGGGATGTGATCAAGTGCCGGACGACGCACAGTAATCATTATGTCCAGTTCATGATCAAGGAGGCAGGTCCGTATCTGGTATTATCGATGCCTTCAGTCAATGAATATCATATCGAAGACAGCATCGAGAATCTTTCTTATGAGAACATGGGCAGCGATCAGCACAAGACCAATCTGCAGGTATTGGGAGTATTGGTCCTGTCGCTGGCGGGACTGATCGGCATCACTGTTTATTATATTATTGATAACAAGAGGAGACAGCTTTGGAAAGACTTCAGAAAATCATTGCACGAAGCGGGTATTGTTCAAGAAGAAAAGCCGAAGAGCTGATCAGCCAGGGCAGAGTCTCTGTCAACGGGACGGTCGTAAGCCAGCTGGGTGCTCAGGCTGAGGAAAGTGATGAGATCCGCATTGACGGTATTCTTCTGAATGAAGAAGAAGAGAAGGTCGTCTATCTGCTCAACAAGCCGAAGAACGTGATCTCTTCCGCGAACGATGACAGGGGAAGAAAAACTGTCGTCGATCTGATCGACAGCAAGCACCGTCTTTATCCTCTTGGCAGACTCGATTATGATTCCTCAGGTCTGATCCTTTTAAGCAATGACGGAGAGCTGATGCAGAAGCTGATCCATCCGCATTTTGAAGTCGAAAAAACCTATGAGGTCAAGATCGATTCCCTGATCTGTGAAGAAGAGATCAGAAAGCTGGAAGGCGGTGTGCAGATCGATGACTATATCTCCGCTCCCTGTCAGATCGAATTGGTGAAAACAAATGAAAAGCAGAACACTTCTTCACTGAAAGTGATCATTCACGAAGGGAAAAACCGCGAGATCCGTAAGATGTTTGAAACGATTGGATGTAAAGTGATACGTCTTCACAGGATCAGGGAAGCCAATATCGGATTGGGGAATCTGAAAAGCGGCGAATACCGCCGCCTGAAACCTCATGAAGTGAAAAAGCTGAGAGAATATTTAGATCGAAACGATCGTTAGATCTCTGTCTTCGTAAGGATCGATATAAATCGTCTTATAGTTTCTGAAGGTCACAAAGCCCGGCTTTGTGCCTTTTACTTTTTTCAGTTCCTTGACCAGACAATAGTCGACCGGTACGGAAGATGAATAGCGCCCTTTGGAATACCAGGCTGCCAGATTGGCACAGATGCGGATCAGCTGTTCATCCGGTCTGTCGGTATCGACGACCACATGGGAACCGTGGTATTGCTTGGCATGGAACCAGGTGTGATTGCTTTGAGCGTATTCAAAGGACAGGAAAGCATTCTGCAGGTTGTTTTTGCCGAAGGTGATCGTATGGTCACCGACTTTAACCTGATAGAGGTTGACTTTCTTTTTCCTGCTGTTTTTCGAGCTGTTTTTCTTGAGATAGCCGAAACGGGAAAGCTCCTCTTTGATGTCCAGAGCATCGGAATAGTTGGCGATGGAGAGCTGTTCGCTCAGTGACTGGAAATAGGTGAGTTCGTTTCTGGCGATCTCGATCTGTTCCTCGATGTAGACTTTTCCCTTGCGTTTCTTCTGATACTGGGAATAATATCTGTTGGCATTGACCTTGACGGAGTATTTCGGATCCAGGGTCACAGTCTTCTGATTTCCTTCATAGTCTGTGACTTCGACTTGTTTCAGACCCTTGGCATCCAGATCGGGATAAAGATAGAGCAGATCGCCGTTTTTTTTGTCGGCCTGCAGGTTCAGGGCATCATCCAAAGATGCCTCCAGCTTGGCGATCTTGGTCTCATAGTGTTTGATCTGCCGCTTGACGACTTTGAACAGATCGTCGGCGATATTGCGGATGCGGTCTTTTTCAGAGTTTTCGTAATAGATCTGATCAAAGGCTTCCTGAATATCTTTTTTTTCATAAGGAAGCTCAAGATGTTTCAGGGGTATGACATGGAATTCGTATGAATCTTTATAAGGACTCAAGTAAACACAATCGGATCCGGCGATCTGTTTGATGATTTCTTTGTATCTTTCATCGTGGCCAATGCGGTAACGGACCTCGTTTTCCAGAAGTTTGGAAAAGCCCTGCAGCTGCTTCACAAGAGACTCGTTCAGATCCGGTTCTTTTGCGCAGAACGGATCTTCCTTGTCCTGCTTTTCCGGAAGTTCGAACAGCGCGTTGGGCAGGATGGTCCTGCGGGTGTTCTCATAAGGCGGAATCTTTTTCAGAGCATCGATGATCTTATTGTTTTCATCGATCAGGATGAGATTGGCGTACTTGCCCATGAGTTCCACACTCAGGATGTATTCTTTCTCGTCGTAGAGTTCGTTCCTGGCTCTGATGTGCATCAGCAGATAGCGGTCGTAACGGAACTGTTCGATCTTTGTGATCAGACCGTTGAGGATGTATTTTCTTAAGACCATGACGAACGTCGAGGGCTCGTTGTAGGTCGGATAATTCCTTTTGGAAAGGCAGATGTGATTGTCGTTGGAATGAAACGACATGACCAGAGAGAGTCTTTCATTCTGCGCGTGAACGTTGAAAACGATCTGTGTTTTTGAGGTATCATAGATCTTGTTGATGCGGATCGGCAGATACCTTTCCAGATCTTCTTTGACTTTATGCAGTACGATCCCGTCCAGTGCCATACATATATTATATGCAACGTAAGTTTTTATTGCATGTTTTTGAAACATTCTGCTATAATAATCAAGCGAATAGGCAAACTATTCCTTGCCCGGCAACGGGCCGCTTAGTCCAGAAGGAGGTAAAATATGAAACAATATGAGACTATGTATATCATCAAGTCTTCTCTTGACGATGCTGCAAGAGCCGCGTTAGTCGAACAGATGCACGGCATTATCACACAGCACGGCGGGAGCATCGACAATGTCGATGACTGGGGCATGAGAGATTTTGCATATGAAATCGATCATATGTCCAAGGGTTACTATGTAGTAGTCACCTATACAGTAGACGTAGATGGTTTGAACGAGTTCAAGCGTTTAATGGGCATCTCAAACGACATCGTCAGAATGATGACCATCTCATGTGATGAGAAAAAAGGAAGCAAGTAATGATCAACATCAACAGTGTTACCTTAGTCGGACGCATCACCAAGGATATCGATCTGCGTAAGACCAGCTCCAATACCTCGGTATGCAACTTCACGGTAGCCGTAGACAGAAGGTTCCAGTCCCAGCAGACCAACGGTCAGACTGCAGATTTCATCAACTGCATCGCCTGGAGACAGTCGGCTGATTTCCTGGCAAGCTACGCCGGAAAGGGAACGATCGTTGCGGTCGAAGGAAGGATCCAGACCAGAAGCTATGACGGCCAGAACGGCAAAGTCTATGTGACGGAAGTCGTAGCCGACAATGTCCAGATCATTTCCAGCGCTCAGCGTACGGGAACAAACGTGAACAGCAGCTTCGGTAACAGCAATTATTCTTCTGCTTCCAATCAGACATTCACACCGAGTGTGGATCCTGATTTCGAGAGTATGGATGATGATTTCTCCAATACTCCGTCACTGGATATTTCCAGCGATGACTTACCGTTTTATTGAGATTCAGAAAGGAATGAAAAATGGCTTTTAGAAAACAGAGAGTCGGATATAAGAAAGTTTGTTACTTCACCAAGAACAAAATCGAATATATCGATTATAAAGATGTAGAGTTATTAAAGAAGTTCATCTCTCCCAACGGAAAGATCACTCCGAGACGTGTCACCGGCACTTCCGCTAAATATCAGAGGATGCTGTCAACTGCGATCAAGAGAGCACGTCAGATGGCTTTACTGCCTTATATCGCCGATTAAGCAAAAAACCTCCGCTTAGACGGAGGTTTATTTTATAATAGAAATGATATGAATCAGACAAAGAAACTGACACAGGGCGCCATGATGCTTGCGATCGTCGGCGCGCTCATCCTGATCGACCGCATGACCGCCTACTGGTTTACTGAGATCATCGTCCTGATGATGCCGGTCGTGATCATCATGTATGCAGCCATGCATACTTTCAAAGACGGCGTGATGCTTTCCGTCGGACTGACCATCATCTCTTTCCTGCTGGGCAACTTCCGGATCATTTATCTGATCTATGTTCCGGTAGGGATCCTGACAGGCCTTTCCTATGCCTGGGGCATCAAGCGGGGCATGGACAAGCGCCGGCTTCTGTATACGGCGATCATCACTTATACGATCGGCGAGCTGATCGCGACTTTCATCGTCTATCCGCTCATGGGCTTTCCGGTATCGCAGATGATAGAGGAATACCGTCTGGCAATGGGTCAGGCCGGATCGTTTACAGGCATCGATTATACCGAGATCTTCTCGATGGCCGGTATCGACTTTGCCAAGCTGATCGTTGTGATCTACGTGATGTCAACGATCGTCATGGGAGCCATGGAAGGCGTCCTGATCCATCTGCTGAGCGTTTTCCTTCTCAAGCGTTTCAAGATCAAGGACCTTGGTTCGACGAATATCTTCGACATGCGTCCTTCGCCCAAACTCGCATATACCGGTCTGCTGATGACCAGCACGCTTTTCTTTGCGAAAAACATCAATAACGAAATGTTCTACTACATCGCGATCGTGGTCGGTATCCTCGGCGCAATGATCCTGATGTATTACGGATATATCTTTGTGATACTGTTCGGTATCATCGTTCTCAAACGCAACATCGGCGGCATCTTCGTGCTTCTTTGTTTCATCATCCCGGCACTGATGTTTACACTGATAATACTTGGCTTCCTGTACGGAAGCGGTCCGCTGAGAAGCTATATTGAACAGAAAGCGGCAATGGCAAAATGAAACGGAAGACCTTTATCACAGCACTCAGCGCCATGATCTGCACAGGAATCATCCTGGCTCTTTTGATACTGGGCCTGTTCTTCTCACAGAACGTGCTGCTGCCTTCGATCATCACTGCTGTCTTCATCCTGCTGCTGGTCATGGTCTTTTATTCTCTGGACATGATCAAGAATGAGACCAACAGACAGATCGAGAATCAGCTGGAACTTTCCTACAAAGAAGTCCTGAGCCACGGTGATATCGGCATCCTGATCTATGATGAGAATTACGAGATCACGTTCATGTCCGATTTCTTCATGAAACGGAACATGAATCATCTCGGGGAAAAGCTGCTCAACTGGCTGCCGGAACTGCAGGACATGCTGAAAAACGAAGCAAACAACCAGATCGTGATCATCAATGACGAGAAGTTTTCGGTGCGCAAGATCAACAACGCCTTTGTCCTGACTTTCAAGAACATTTCGAGGGAATATGATCTGAACAAGAAACTGGACGATGAAGCCATGGTGTTCGGATTGTTAAGCTATGACAATTATGATGAGGTCGAGATGTCGGAAGATGAGCTTTCCTACGTCAACAGCAACATCAAAGTTCCGGTCATCGATTATTTCCGCAACTTCGGTGTCGTCTATAAAACATTGAAGAACAGCAGGATGTTCCTGCTGATGAATGAGAAGACCTTCAACAGGATCAGAGCGGACCGTTTCTCGATCCTGAACAAGGTCAGAAATGTCGCCAAAGACGGCGATGTCAATGTCACACTGTCGATGGCATTTGCTTCGGGAAGCGATGATTTCGATGAACTGGATTCCATGGCTGAGGAACTGCTGGAACTGGCACAGACCAGAGGCGGTGACCAGGTCGTCGTCAAGAAGGCCGGAGGCGATGCGACGTTCTTCGGCGGAACGACCGAAGCAAGAGAAAAACAGAGCAAGACCAAGGTCAGAGTCACTGCCAATGCGATCAAGGATCTGATCGAGAAGTCTTCAAATGTGATCATCGTCGGCCATAAGGAGATGGATGCGGACTGTGTGGCTTCTGCCATCTGCATGTCCGATATCGTGCTGTCCCTGAACAAGAAATGTTTCATCGTAAGCAGATCCGGCGGCATGGAAACGATGATCGCCGATGTCGTGAAGAAATATGCTTCCGTTCTTGAGAACAAGCATCATTTCATTTCCGAATCGGAAGGTCAGGATCTGCTGAATGAGAATTCACTGGTCATCATGGTGGACCACCATTCTGCAGCCCAGTCCAACGGTTCGGCGATCTTGAAAGCGGCACAGCGGATCATCATCATCGATCACCACCGCAGAAGAGCGGATCTCGATGTGACGGCGATGATGCTGTATATCGAAGCAGCCGCATCATCGGCAACCGAGATCATCTATGAACTGGTGCCTTATTTCTCAAAGAATATCGAAATTTCAAACGAAGAGGCGAACATCATGTATCTGGGCATCATGATCGACACCGATCATTTCCGTGTACGTACGGGATCCAGGACCTTTGATGTCGTCAAGCAGCTGAGAAGGGCGGGTGCGGATCCGATGGTCTGCGATGCTCTGGCTCAGGAACCTTATGAGAATGTGATCGGCAAGAGCCGCATCATCAATGCCGGGAAGGCTTACCGCAAGGATGTCATCATCGCATCCCTGCCGGAAGGGAATTTCCCGCGTTCCATCGCTTCGCAGGCCTGCGATGCCATGGTCAAGGCCAAGGATATCGAAGCTGCCTTCGTTATCTGTAATTCGGATCGCAATGAAGCGATCATATCAGCCCGTTCCAGAGGCAATGTCAATGTACAGGCGATCATGGAAAAGATGCACGGCGGAGGTCATATGACGGCTGCCGGCTTACAGGTCGCCGAAGGCAGTGTTCCCAAACTGGAGGCTGAACTGGTGAAAACGCTGGATGCGTACTTTAAAGGAGGAGAAGATGAGAGTCATACTGCTGTCTGATGTCCCTAAACTGGGCAAAAAAGGCGAGATCAAGAATGTCGCCGACGGTTACGGCCGTAATTATCTGATTGCCAGAGGCCTGGCGGTCATGGAATCCGATGCCTCCAAGAAGATCCTGGATAAACAGAAAAAGGAAGCGGAAGAACTTGACAGCCAGAAAAGAAAAGAGGCGGAAGAAGTGAAAAAGATCCTTGCGGACAGGACGCTGACTTTCAAGGTCAAGGCCAGGGAAGGCAAGGTCTCCGGTTCCGTTTCTGCAAAAGAGATCGAAGAAGAACTGAAAAAACAGGGTATTATAGTCGATAAGAGAAAATTCAAGGATTTTGAGCCGCTCAACGAACTGGGAAGCAGCGATGTGAAGATCGAGCTTTACAAGGACGTGATCGGAACGATCAAAGTCATACTGAACGAGGAGTAATCATGTCTAACAGATCGATGCCGTATTCCATAGAGGCCGAAGAATCGCTTCTGGGCAACATCATGTTGTATCCGGAGGCGATGAGACAATGTATCGATGCCGGTGTGGCAGCCGATGATTTTTATCTGGAAAAACACCGTTCGATATACAATGTCATGTCTTCAATGTATGAAAACAAGGAAAGGGTGGATACCGTTTCCCTTTCCAGCAAGCTGAAGGATTTCGGAGTCTACGACAAGATCGGCGGACTGGAATACCTGATGCAGCTGGCTGATGCGACGATCTCCGCCAACAATACCGGTGATTATATTTCCATCATCAGAAACAAATCTCTGGCAAGAAAAGTCATCAAAGTGGGTGAAGAGATCTCCAATGATGCCTATGACGCTTCCGTCAGTGTCGATGAGATGCTGGAGAATGTCGAAAGAAAAGTGACGGAAGTGACCCGATCCAAGACATCCTCTGATTTCCGCAAGGGCGAGGAAGTCTTTGACAGCGCACTGAAACATATCGAGGCGATACAGGAAGCCGGTACGGATATTACAGGCGTCAGGACACTGTATCCCGATCTGGACAAGAAGACAGCCGGATTCCAGAAGGGCGACCTGATCATCGTCGCGGCCCGTCCTTCCATGGGAAAGAGTGCTCTGGCATTCAATATCGCCGTCAATTCGGCTTCGGTGACTCCCGGAGCGATCGCCATCTTCTCGCTGGAAATGCCGGCTGAACAGGTTGCGATCCGTATCCTGGCTGCCAAATCCAAAGTCGAGATCCAGAAACTGAGGACCGGCAATCTGAACGATGAAGAGTGGTCAAGGCTCAATGAGGCTTCTTTACAGCTGCGCAGGCAGAATTTCTTCATTGATGATACACCGGGCATCAAGGTCTCGGAAATGTACGCAAAAGCCCGCAAACTGGTCCAGGATGAGGGACTGTATATGATCATCGTCGACTACATCCAGCTCATACAGGCTACCGGAAAGGCTGATTCCCGTCAGCAGGAAGTCTCCGAGATCTCCAGAAGACTCAAGGCAATGGCCAGAGAGCTCAATGTTCCGGTTATCGCCGTCTCACAGCTGTCCCGTTCCGTTGAAGCAAGGCAGGACAAACGGCCTATGCTGTCAGACTTGAGAGAATCAGGCGCTCTGGAACAGGATGCCGACCTTGTATTGTTCCTGTACCGTGATGCCTACTATAACCACGAGGATCAGGGAACTGATCAGCGCGAGGATGTCGAACTGCTGCTTTCCAAGCACAGAAACGGTCCGACAGGCAAGATCCTGCTGGCTTTTGAGAAGGATATTAACGCCTTCTACGGTATCCGCAATTCAGTTGAGGAGAATATTTAATTGAAGAAAGTACTGGCTGTTGTTCTGTCACTGATCCTGGCGGGAGCCATCGTCTACGGTCTGCCGCTGATCCGCAACAGAACAAACACCGTTGAAGCAAATATCGTCAATGAAACATCTCTTGTACAACAGGAGATCCTTTCCTATGACACAAAAGAAAAGACCTACGATAAGATCTACGACAAGGGAAAACTGATCGGTGTGATCAGTGACCGTGCCTATCTGGATTCCCTGATCGCCG
Organism: Erysipelotrichaceae bacterium; assembly: GCA_017454765.1. Taxonomy (GTDB): domain Bacteria; phylum Bacillota_I; class Bacilli_A; order Erysipelotrichales; family Erysipelotrichaceae; genus Colivicinus. Next base: position 23,378 of record JAFTCJ010000021.1, read on the forward strand.
ACAAATACAAGGATTTTGAAAAAGCCTTCCCCGATACCCAGCTGGGTCTTGGCAACGATGTCTACATCGTTTCCGAGCGTTCCTATGCCAATTTCGCCAATGTGGACGATCAGATCATGGATTATCTGGTCGAAAACGATCTTCTGGGCGTCAAGACGACCGCTGTCGAGTTCTCGACCGATGAAGGCGTCTATGAGATCATCTATGTCAGAAGCTACGATGATTTTGCCCAGGCTCTGGAGCAGTTCTACACGAACTTCGTATCCGATGAGACCATCGCCAAACTGGTGAGAGGCGAAGCAATCGAATCGCCGAAAGAACTGGGCAGTGTCGAGACCAACGTCGTCATGCATGAGAAGATCTCGACCAAGGAAGCGATCGTTTCTCCGACCGAGATCTTTTCGGACAAGGATTCGATCTATGAGTTCCTCTGCTACGGCAGAAACGAGGAAAGAGTGTACTATACCGTCAGAGAAGGCGATACCCTGCAGGGTGTCGGCTACTACTTCGGCGATATGTCTCCGCGTCAGCTCGTCATGCTGAATCCGGATGTTCTTTCAAACGAGAACCAGGTCATCACTTCCGGCATGCAGCTCAATGTCACTTACTATACTTCACCGATCACGATCGAAGTGACCAGGGAAAGACTGACCCAGCAGCTCATCGTTCCGGAAGTTCCGGAATACATAGAGGATGAAGATCTGGAAGTCGGTATCTATGAAGTCAGGGTGCAGGAGGAATCCGGTATCCGCAATGTCCTTTATGAAGAAAAGTGGATCAACGGCGTGCTGGAATCAGGTGAAATGCTTTCGGAAAACATCATCAAGCAGTCCAAGCGCGGTGTTATCGCCGTGGGTACCAAGCAGGTCTATCTGGTCGGTACAGGCTCTTATATCTGGCCGGTCGACAACCCGTCGATCACCTGCCATTTCGGCTGCTACTTCGGTCATACCGGAACGGATATCATCAATGTCTACGAGAAGTATGCACCGATCTATGCCGTCGACTCCGGAACCGTCGATCTGACAGGTTACCGTTACGACATGGGCAATTTTGTCATCATCAACCACAACAACGGCATCCGTACGATGTACATGCATCTGAATGTGCCGGCTTATGTCGAAGAAGGACAGAATGTCACCAGAGGACAGATCATCGGTCAGATGGGCAATACCGGTACTTCCGAGGGTGTTCACCTGCACCTGACTTTTGAAGATCACGGTGTCAGAAGGAATGCCTGCAACTATTTGCCTTGTTCGATGCTGTACTGATAAAATAAGGAAAAAATGAAAAATAACCGTCTGCTTATCATCTTGATCATCGCTCTGACAGCCTGGTGTGCTGTGCTTTCTTCTGAGCTTAGAAACATCAGAAGCAAGGAAGATTCAACGATCATCAATCAGTATGAAGTGAACGGTTTTTCCACTGATTTCACCAGGATCGTCGATCAGGTGAAGCCGGGTGTCGTCACGATCAGTGCTGACGGAAACATCCTGTCCGGTTTTGTCTACCGGCAGGACGACGAGAACGTCTATATCATCAGCGCCTATCACGGTGTCAGCAACGTCAACAGCATCAACGTGCTGTTCGGTTCATCTTATACAGTGACTGGCGAACTGGTCGGACATGACATCTATACCGATATCGCCCTGATCAGGATCTCCACACCGTATCTGATCGAACCTCTGAAGACCAGTGACGCCGGTCTCCTGCAGCAGGGGGAGTTCCTGCTTTCCATCGGCACACCGATGTCGCAGGATTATGCAGGAAGCGTGGAACTGTGTATGGTATCGGGAAACGACATGCAGATCGACAACACGATTACTGTCGACGATGAGCGTTTTTCCTACTATCTCAATGTCATTCAGTTAAGCAGTGACATGCCGGGCGGCTATTCCGGCAGTCCTTTGTTCAATATGGGCGGGGAAGTCGTCGGCATGAACACGATGGCTGTTTCTTCTTCCATAAGCTTTGCACTGACTGTCAACGAAGCCAAGATTGTAGCCGATCAGCTGCTGTCTGACAAGACGGTGACCCGTTCCGTTTTCGGCATCAAGGGGTCTTTCATCAAGAATATGTATAATTATGAGAAGGCCAACCTCAATATCGGGATCGAAACGATCAACGGCATCTATGTGCAGAAGCTCAAGGAAAACGGACTGGCTTATGCCGCCGGTATCCGTAGCGGCGATGTCGTGACCAAGATCAACGGCGAGGAGATCAGCGATCTCAATTCCTATCTGAAAGCGATGTATTCGGAAAGCGAAGATGTCGTTTTTGAATATATCCGCGGCGGCGAGACATTTACCGCAGCAGCCGAACATGATTAGATTAATCTGTGTCGGAAAGGTGAAGGACAGGCATCTTTCCGCTCTGATCGATGATTACTGCAGAAAGATCAGCCGTTATCACAAGATCGAGATCGTAGAAGTCAAGGATGAAGCGATCACTTCCAATGAAAAGGAAGTGCTGGATAAAGAAGGGGAAAGAGTACTATCAAAGATCACGGAAGGAGAATATGTGATCCTTCTTGATCTGCACGGAAAGAATATCGATTCGGTCGGCTTTGCGGAAAAGATCGACAGGCTCTTCAATTCCCATTCAAAGATCTGTTTTGTGATCGGCGGTTCCCTGGGTTTAAGCGAGAAGCTGATTGAAAGGGCGGACGAGCGGATGAAACTGTCGGATCTGACTTTCCTGCATCAGATGACCAGGCTGATTATCCTCGAACAGATCTACCGCGGTTTCAAGATACTTCATCACGAAACGTATCATAAGTAAAATTGATGAATTAAAGCGCTTACTTCTTGAATTAAAGCGCTTACATTATTATAATTAGTACATAAGGATGAATAATTCTTAAAAGAAATGGAGGGAACGTCATGAAAGAGATCAAGGTATTAGTTGTTGACCCTGTCGGTTTACATGCTCGTCCTGCAACAGTTGCTGTAAACGCTGCAAGTAAGTTCAAATGTGATGTCAAGGTTTCATTCAAGGAGAGATCCGTCAATATGAAATCAATCATGGGTGTTATGTCATTAGGCATCCCTACTCAGTCTGAGATCATAATTACTTGTGAAGGTGAAGATGAAGACGCAGCAATTGCAGCAATCGAAGACATCTTAAGAACACAGAAAGTAATTGAGTAAAACAAAAAAGGGAAGTTGATCTTCCCTTGTTTTCATTTATAAGGAGAATATATGGACTACAGAGAGAATTACGAAAAATGGCTGAATCATCCCAATCTGAGTGAAGAACAGAAGCAGGAACTGAGAAACATGTCCGAACAGCAGATCAAGGACTCTTTCTATACGGACGTTGCTTTCGGCACTGCCGGCATGAGAGGTCTGATGGGACTGGGTCCCAACAGGCTCAATATCTTTACGATCCGCAAGGCGACACAGGGTTTTGCGAATTATCTGAACAAGAACAGTCTGCATTCTGTGGCGATCGCCTATGACAACCGTTTCAATTCGAAGGAATTTGCCTTTGACTGTGCGGCGCTGCTGGCGGCAAACGGAATCGAGACTTACATCTTCGATTCGCTGAGACCGACACCGGAACTCTCCTATACGGTCAGATATTTCAAATGTGACGGCGGCATCATGATCACCGCTTCCCACAATCCGAAGGAATACAACGGTTACAAGCTTTATGATGAGACCGGCTGTCAGCTGATTCCGGAACTGGCACAGAAGGTCATCGACGAGATTGCCAATCTCGGTGATCTGCTGGATATCGTTCCGCCTGAAGAATATGACAGGAGTCTTGTTCATGTCGTCAACAAGGAAGTTGATGATGCCTACTATGCCGACTGTCTTTCCATTCAGCTGAGAAAAGACGTCAATAAGGATTTCAAGATCGCATTCTCTCCCGAACACGGTGCTTCCTATCATCCGGTCATGGATACTTTGAAGATGGCAGGTTATGATGTCGTGGAAGTCGCTGCGCAATCAGTACCCGATCCGGCATTCGGTGCAACAAAGACTCCCAACCCGGAAGAACCCGGTGCTTATGAAGAAGTCCTGAAACTGGCAAAAGAGATCGATGCCAAGCTGCTGCTGGTCTGCGATCCTGACGGCGACAGAATGGGGGTCGGTATCAGACAGGGCGATGATTATATCGTGCTCAATGGCAACCAGACCGGTGCTTTGCTGCTGGAATATATCCTGTCCACATATGAAGATCTGGGCATCAAGGTGGATCATCCCTGCATGTTCAATACGGTCGTCACCAGCGACATCGGCGAAGCGATCGCCAGATATCACGGCTGTGACAACGAGAGGACACTGACCGGTTTCAAGTATATCGGCAATAAGGTCAGACAGTATGAAAAAGACCATGCCAAGACTTATGTCTTCGGTTATGAGGAGTCCTACGGTTCCCTGATCAAGCCGTTTGTCAGAGACAAGGATGCCACACAGGCCTGCCTGCTGCTGGCTGAAGCGTGCGCCTATTATCTGTCACAGGGCAAGACCCTCATGGATGTCATGAATGAGGCTTATGAGAAAGTCGGTTACTTCTATGACACCCAGTTCTCGATCATGCTTCCGGGTGCCGACGGTGCCGTGAAGCTGCAGGAGATCATGTCCAATATCCGCAACAATCCGCTTGAGGTTCCGGGATACAAGACCCTCAGGATCGAGGATTTCAAGCTGCAGAAGGCTTATGAAAACGGAGAAGAGAGCGAATTTGCCCAGCATGACGTATCCGATGTATTAAAATATTATCTGGAAGACGGTTCTTTCATTGCGATCAGACCCAGCGGTACTGAGCCGAAATGCAAGTGCTATCTTTCCGTAAAGGATACGAGTATGGATAAGGCCAAGGAGAAATGCGACGGCTTCATCTCATACGTCAGGCAGATGATGCAATGATCGACGAAATAAAGACAAAAGCAATCAAGGAAGGCGTGCCCATCATCAAAGATGAGGGGCTTGCCTTTCTTTTAAATTACATCAGTGAACATCACTGTAAGCAGATCCTGGAACTGGGCACGGCGGTTGGGTATTCGGCTATCTGCATGGCGAAGCTTTCGAAGGATATCCATATCGATACGATCGAAAAGGATCCGGACATGTATGAACAGGCACTGAAGAATATCAGAGAGAATGATCTGCAAGATCAGATCAGCCTCTTTTTCATGCCGATCGAAGATTTTGTGAGTGCGAAGCACTATGACCTGATCTTCGTCGATGCGGCCAAGGCCCAGTATGGAAAATACACCGAACAGTTTCTCGATAATCTGAGTGAGGACGGTGCCATGATCTACGATAATATGATCTTTCACGGACTTGTTTACGACATCGATCATATCACTTCCAGAAGCCTTAAAAGCCTTGTGAAAAAGATCGTTAAGTTTTCAGAAATGGTGCATAATGATGAGCGTTTTGATATAATGGACTTTGATAATATCGGAGACGGGATTCTCGTTCTGACCAGGAGGAAAAGTGGAACCTAAAAATGTTATGCTGCTGGGTTTTGTCAATCAGGCAGTGGATTATCTGAATAAACATATGGATGATCAGCTCGACAGCTCGCTGACGGAACTGAAAAATATTGATCTGGAATCACTCAAAAAGCAGCTGGATGAAGAACTGAACGGTTCTGTCAGTTCAACAGTGGAATCGCTGCTGAATGCCGGTTCGGATGCGTTTGAGAAATTCATCGACCGCAACAAGAGTGAAAGTCTGTCGTCAGAATTCGACAGGATTTTTGACGTGAGCCTGGATGATGAAAAACCGGCAGAGGAAAAGGATTCACTGCAGGATCTGCTGTCTATGTACCATATGGATTCCGCACCTGAAACAAAGAAAGAGGATACCCCGGAGCAGGAAGAGGAAAAGGCAGAACTGAAGCAGGAAGAGGAAAAGGAAGAACCGAATCAGGAAGAACAGGAAGGGGAAACGACCTACGAACTGACGGAAGAAGAATCCAAACTGCTGCAGATGATCGCCAATAACGTCAACAGAAAGCCGGATGACAGACAGGAAGATGTTCTTTCCGGTGCGAATAAGGAACTGGATTCGATCTTCTCCGAACTGGTGGAAGCTGAAGACGAAGTACTGAAAAACAGCGAAGCGGAAGAAAAAGCGAAGACCGACATCGAAAAACCGGTCACCGTCGTTCCGGAAAAGATTGACGGCGAGGCTTACGGCTATATTGAAAATCCGCTCGTCGATATGAATATTCCGGATCCGGATCTGGATCTGGTCTTCCCGGAACAGGTCGAGAAAAATGACATCATCCAGCTGATCAAGGATATCCAGCCTCTTAGTGATGCTTATTACAACAGGGTAGAGAGTCTGATCGATCTTCAGGAAAAGGAAGAAGCGCAAAAAAAGAACGAAGGAAAGCAGGAAAGCCGTTATGTCAGTTCCCTGATCGATGACCTCAAGGCCAAGATGAGCAAGGAAGATGAGGACAAGAGGGAAGAGGAAGAGGCTTACAGGCAGGTTTACGAAAGTATCCGCAAGACCTATCCGTATCTTTCCAACGGTTTCATCAGGAATGTCTATGAACTAAAAGAATCGATCGCTTCCGAGTATCCGGAAGAAGAGAATATCATTATTCTCCATCGTACCGTTTTCCGCAATGTTGAGAATCTCAGACAGTATGTCGAGATCGCCTTGAAACACGGCTATCTGATCAATGCCGACGAGAAGAAGATGATCGTCGATGTCATGAAGGCCTATGTCAACAGCGACGGCAAGATCATCACTTCGATCTTTGAAGTGGCGAATCAGTCGGCACTGCTCAACGGCGAATATGAAGGCTACCGCGTCTTGTTTGAAGACGATTTATAGAAAAAAGGTGAGGTAATTTGAATATGACTGGTAAAAATCCGTATGAAAAACAGGAAGAACTGGATATCCCCGATTTCATCGAAGAAAAGACAAACAGCGACAGCAGTATCGATATGTCGATCTTCAAGATGAGCGATGATGAGCTCTATGATGATGTTCCGGCGGAAGAATCCGATTACGAAGATGATTTTGAGGAACTCAAATCAAAGAAGAAGAAAAAAGGCAACGGTGCGCTGATCCTTTGTCTTCTCATCATCTTCCTGCTGCTGGCATGCTGCGGCGGTGCCGCTTTCTATGCCTACAAGCAGCATGAGGCTTATGTCAAGGCCAATACAGCATACCTGCAGATGCAGGCTAATGAAGAGAATTACAAGAAGCAGATCGCCGATCAGGCTGCGACCATTGAAACATTGAGCAAGCAGATCGAGGAGATGCAGAAGAATGATGACGCCATGGGCGAAGGAAAACTGATCTACGAGATCGTTGACGGCGGCATGTATTTCCGTAAGGAACCGACATCCGATGCCGAGCTCACGACGTATAACGGTGCCAGCACAGCCGAAAACGGTGAAAAATACAAGGTCATCGAAGTCGTCAATGACAAGGACTACGGTGACAAGTACAAGTGGGCAAAGATCGCCGATGAGGTGTACTTCTGCCTGGGTACCGAAGATGAAGTCTGGGCCAAAGAGGTCAATTCATAAGCAGGTTGATGACCTGCTTTATTCTCTGCGGGAATTATGGAAGACGTAATCAGAATCAAAGGCGGCCGTAAGCTCAACGGGGAAGTCAGAGTCTCTTCATGCAAGAACTCTGTCGTAGCGATACTTCCTTCCGTCGTGCTGGCCAGTGAAATCGTCAAACTGTATGATGTTCCGGATATCAAGGATGTTCAGATCCTGATCAAACTCCTGGAGTTTTTGAATGTGTCCGTCAGAGCCGACGGCGATGAACTGACCATCGATCCGACCAATATCACCAATATCGATCTGCTCGATGACGATGTCATGAAGTTAAGGGCATCGTATTATTTCATGGGTGCGCTCTTGGGCAGATTCAAACATGTCCGTATGTATTCGCCGGGCGGATGCAATCTGGGTCCCAGACCCATCGATCTGCATCTCAAGGGTTTTGAAGCACTGGGCGCCAGGATCAGCCAGGAAGGCAATATCATCGAGATCACAGCCGACGAACTGACAGGCGATGACATCTATCTGGATTTCGCTTCTGTCGGTGCGACGATCAATATCATGCTGGCGGCATGTTTTGCCAGAGGCAGGACGACGATCGAGAATGCTGCCAAGGAACCGGAAATCATCGACCTTTCATCCATGTTAAACAAGATGGGCGCTCAGATCAGGGGAGCCGGAACTTCCGAGATCACGATCAACGGTGTCACCAGGCTCAAAGGCTGTATCCACGATATCATTCCCGACCGCATCGAGGCCGGAACCTATATCATTGCTGCCGCAGCCTGCGGTGAAGACGTCACCGTCAGCAATGTCATTCCCCAGCATATCGAAGCTCTGACTTCCAAACTGGAAGAGATGGGTGTCAGGCTCGAACAGGGTTCCGATTATGTCAGAGTCCTGAAATCGGATGATCTGAAGGCTGTTGATATCATCACCCAGCCGTTCCCCGGTTTTGCGACCGACCTGCAGCAGCCGCTGACTGCGCTTCTGACAAAGGCAGAAGGCGATTCCAGGATCGAGGAGACGATCTATGCAGAGCGTTTCAAACACTGCCGGGAGCTCAATGAAATGGGTGCCAATATCGATTTTAAAACTGGAGAGTCGACGGTCCACGGTCCGACGCCCTTGCACGGAGCGGATATCTTTGCGACCGATCTGAGGTGCGGAGCATCGCTTGTCATCGCCGGTCTGATGGCCAAAGGCGAGACAGTGATCCACAATGCCTACCATATTTACCGCGGTTATGATTCGATCGTCAGCAAGCTCAGGGCGATCGGTGCGGAAATCGAATAAAAATACCGATTTTTATTGCATTTTAGATACATAATTGTTAGAATTATTAAGCATGAAAACTTACTTTGGGTTGACATGATACTCAAGGCGGAAGGGAGATTAAAGATGAAAAAAGGTATTCATCCTGATTATTACAGAGTTACTGTTACCTGCGCAGGCTGCGGTACGACATTCGAGACCGGTTCTACCAAGAAGGACGGCATCAAGGTCGATACCTGCTCAAACTGCCATCCGTTCTACACGGGCAGACAGAGATTTGCGGCATCCGCAGGCAGAATTGAAAAATTCAATAAGAAGTATGGCTTGACCAACAAATAGAGGAATGAATCCTCTATTTTTTTGGTTATAATTAGTTATGAGGTGAATGTTTATGTATCAGAGTTACAGAGACGGCTGGATCGAAACGATCAGCGGATGCATGTTTGCAGGAAAGACAGAGGAACTGATCAGAAGGATCAAGGTCCTGGAATTCGCAAAGAAAGAGATCATGGTCTTCAAACCGAAGATCGATGACAGATATTCAAATACCAGAGTCGTATCCCATGCGGGATCTTCTGTTGAATCCCACGTCATCTCCGATGCTGCGGAAATACTGGATATCATCAAAGATACGACTCAGGTCGTAGCGATCGATGAAGCGCAGTTTTTTGATGACAATATCTGTGCTGTCTGCAACGAGCTGGCTGACAGAGGCATCCGTGTCATGGCTGCCGGACTTGATACCAACTTCAAGGGCGAGCCTTTCGGACCGATGCCGCAGCTGATCACAGAGGCGGAATTCGTCACCAAACTGGCTGCCGTATGCAACAAATGCGGTGCGCCGGCGACGCGTACACAGCGTATCATCGACGGAAGACCGGCTTCCTACAATGATCCGATCATCCTGGTCGGTGCATCGGAGAGCTATGAAGCCAGATGCCGTCACTGTCACGAAGTCCCGGACAAACCGAAAGTGAAATTTGGAAAGTAATATGGACGCAAAGATTATCAAACTGCAGGAAATAGAGAAGCGTTATCTTGAGATCAATGATCTTCTGATGAATGAAGACATCGTTTCGGATGTGAAGAAATACACGAAACTGTCCAAGGAACAGGCTTCTTTAAAAGCTGCCTATGAGGCTTATCAGAACTATAAGAAGTATTCCGCGATCATTGAAGACGGTCAGGAGATGCTGAAGGATTCCGATCCGGAGATCAGGGAGATGGCTTCGATGGAGATCGAAGATGCCAAAGAGAACCTGGAAAAGCTCGATAAGCATATCGAAGAACTGCTTCTGCCCAGAGATCCGGAAGACAGCTATGACTGTCTGGTGGAGATCAGAGGCGCAGCCGGCGGAGACGAAGGCAATATCTTTGCCGGAGATCTTTTCCGCATGTATACCTATTATGCCGAGTCTTTAGGCTACAAGACCGAAGTCATGGAGTCTTCGGAATCGGAAGCCGGAGGCTATGCGCTGATCTCATTCATGGTCAAGGGTCTGGATGCCTACCGTCATTTCAAGTTCGAATCCGGTGCGCACCGTGTGCAGCGCGTGCCCAAGACCGAGACCCAGGGCAGGGTACATACATCGACGGCGACCGTCATCGTCTTCCCGGATGTGGAGGATGAGGATGTTGAGATCCCTGATTCCGATCTGGAGATCGAGACTCACCGTGCATCCGGTGCCGGAGGTCAGCATATCAACAAGACAGATTCTGCCGTCAGGATCGTTCATAAGCCGACCGGCATCACGGTCAACTGTCAGGACGGCCGCAACCAGATCGCCAACAAGGAGACGGCGATGAGGATCATCAAGGCCAGGGTCTACGATTACTACAAACAGAAGAAAGAAGAAGAAGAAGGTGCGATCCGCCGTTCCAAGATCGGAACCGGTGACCGTTCGGAAAAGATCCGCACCTACAACTATCCGCAGAACCGCGTTTCCGATCACCGTATCGGTCTGACGATCAATCAGCTGGACCGTATCATGGAAGGAAAGCTTTCCGATATCGTGAACGCTCTGCTGGAGAATGACGACAAAGAAAAACTGCTCAATGGCGACGTATAATCAGCTCATTCATGAGTACAGAAAACAGTTCAGTGAAAAAGGTCTTTCACCGGAAACGGTGAAGGCTTTTCTTTTTGAACTGTGCAATGATCATCAGATCAATCTCTATCTCGATATCGATGAAGAAGTCGATGAGAAAGTCATGACTGCTTTTTCCAAAGGGATCACAAGACTTTTGAATAATGAACCTTTGAACTATGTTTTGGGATATTCCTACTTCTACGGCTACCGTTTCATCGTCAATGACGATGTCCTGATTCCCCGTCCGGAGACGGAGGAACTTGTCGCCCTTGTCTTGAACAGGTATGATGAGTGTTTCAAGGGAAGAAAGATAACAGTCTGCGATGTCGGGACCGGTTCCGGTGCGATCGCGATCGCTTTGAAAAAGGAAGAGGACAATCTCAGACTGTATGCTTCCGATATTTCTGAAAAGGCTCTTGATGTAGCGAGAAAAAATGCGGAAAACAATGATGCTCAGATCACTTTCCTTCAAGGATCGATGCTGCAGCCGTATATCGAAAATCAGATCAGTGTCGATATTCTGGTATCCAATCCGCCTTATATCAAGACCGTGGAGACGATCGAATCATCCGTCTATGACTATGAACCGCATGTGGCTCTTTTCGGGGGTTCTGACGGGCTGAAGTTCTACCGGGAGATCCTTGCATCGGCGAAGCGGATTCTTTCTCCAGACGGGCTTATTTTCTTCGAGATGGGCTTTGACTTAAAGGATGCCTTAAGCGATCTCGCGCTGTCATATTTTCCCAGGGCCGAGATCGAAACATACAAGGACATCAACGGCAAGGACCGCATGATGATGATCCGTTTGTGAACTGTTTTCACAATATTTTCACAGTCAGATGATATAAAGATAGTGTAATAATTTTTTCATTAAACAATCTTCCAATAATAAGTAGAACAGAACAAGCCCGGAAGGGCTTTTCTGTTGAAGAAACAGGAGGTCATATGGTCGGTTTTGATACGATGTTCAAATTAGGATACAAGTCCGAGGAACAGAGAAAGAAGGAAGCAGAGGCATATAATGCGAAGCAGTTTCCCTATGGGGAAAAGCAGAGAGAAAAACTCCTTTCGTTTCTGAAAGAGCTTCTGCCCCGTTTTGACGAAGAGATCTCTGTCTATCAGTATCTCGTATGCAAGGACATGACCGGTTCCTGGAAAGATCAAAACTATGACAGAAAAAAGATCGATCAGATCGCCGACAGTCTGAAATTCACCCTGAAAAAGAAAAACAGAGATGATCTCTATCTCTATCTTGCTTTATGTGAGGCCGATCTGTCGATCGATGAAAAGCTGGATTATCCGGATATCGAAGCGCTGAAAGAAAGGGCTGAAGAACTGAAAAAGATCTGATACAGATCTTTTTTTATTCGGGTATGCTGTATTCCATGATGTAGTCATCCATCACATAGCCGCTACCGATATCATTGACGACACTGTCGATGACTTTGAAGCCCAGATGGAGATAGATCTCATAGGACGGCGTATTGCCTTTGTTTACGGTCAGATAGATCTTCTTGAGGCCGTTTTTCTTTGTGTAGGAAACGACATCATCAAACATCAGCCTGCCGATGCCCTTGCCCCGGTATCGTCTGTGGGCATAGAGCTTGGAGAGGAAGACTCTTTCTTCCTCTTTTTTATATTCGCAGAAACCGATGATCTGATCATTTTCCCTGACGATCCTAAAAACAGCACCGTCCTGTATCAGCTGGGCGATCGCCTCTTGTGAAAGAAACAGATCAGCCATGTATACTGCCTGGGCGTTGCCGATCAGATTGTTGTAGTAATCAATGAAAACATCCTGAGCAAACGCAGAGGTTTCTTTGATCATTTCCGGGCTTACAGTGATCATTTCCATAGCTACATTTTAGCATACTTTAGTGCTAAACTAATTAATGAGGTAAAAAGATATGAGTTTAACTGCAGGAATCGTCGGTCTGCCCAATGTCGGCAAGTCCACACTGTTCAATGCCATAACCAATTCCAGGGTCGAAGCCGCCAACTATCCGTTCGCGACGATCGAGCCCAATGTCGGTGTCGTCGAAGTGAAAGATCAGCGTCTGATCGATCTCAGCAATCTGTTTGAACCGGAAAGAACCATCTTCACGACGTTTGAATTCACCGATATCGCCGGACTGGTCAAGGGTGCTTCGACAGGTGAAGGACTGGGAAACAAGTTCCTGGCCAATATCCGTGAAGTGGATGCGATCTGTCATGTCGTCAGGTGTTTTGAAGACAGCAGCATCACTCATGTCTACGACCGTATCGATCCGGTGGATGACATCGAGATCATCAACTATGAACTGCAGATGGCTGATATTGCCACCTGTGAAAACAGGATCGCCAAAGTCGAAAAGAAGGCTCAGAATACCAAGGAAAAGGAAGCGGTCTTTGAGTACAACCTGCTCAAGAAGATCAAGGATGCCTTGGACAGAAACACGAACATCCGTTCTCTTTCTTTCTCCAAGGAAGAAAGCGAGTATCTCAAACAGTTCCATTTCCTGACCGGCAAACCGGTCATCTATGTCTGCAATATCAGGGAAGAGGAGATCAATGATCCCGATTCCAATCCGTATTTCACTGCGGTAAAGGAGTATGCGGCAAAAGAAGGATCACAGGCCGTTGCGATCTCCGCCAAGATCGAAGAGGAGCTTTCTGATCTTTCCAAGGAAGAAAAACTCGAATTCCTCAAGGAACTGGATATCGATCATTCCGGACTGGATGAGCTGATCGTCAAGGCCTATCAGACACTGGGTCTGGAGACTTTCTTCACGGTAGGAAAGGATGAATGCCGCGGCTGGACCTTCAAATCAGGCTATACGGCACCGCAGTGCGCAGGCATCATCCATACGGATTTTGAAAAGGGCTTCATCAAGGCCGAAGTCTATACCTATGAGGACATCATGGAGTACAAGACGGAAGCCAAACTCAAGGAAGCCGGCAAGATCAGACTGGAAGGCAAGGATTATCATCCCAAAGACGGAGACATCATGTTCTTCCGTTTCAATAACTGATTCATGGATCTTGAATTGACAAATCAAAAGAAATATCTGATCGCAGTATCGGGAGGGCCGGATTCAATGGCCCTTTTAGATATGGCTTTTCATTCAGGTGTCTATCTGGAAGCGGCTCACATGAACTACCATAAAAGGCAAAGTGCTGCGCGCGATGAGAAGATCGTGAAGGCTTACTGTGACAGGAATGGGATCATCTTTCACCGCTGCGATTTCGACAAAGAATTGTATAAGGGGAATTTCCAGGCGGCAGCCAGAAATGCAAGATATGATTTCTTTACGGCTCTCTGCAAGGAAAGAGGGCTGGATGAAGTGCTTGTCGCCCATCAGAAAGACGATCTGATCGAGACATACCTGATGCAGAAGGAAAATAGACTGGGTGTCGCCTATTACGGCCTGAAAGAAAGAAACACGGTCAATGATGCCGTTATTTACAGGCCACTACTGAAATATACGAAACAGGAACTGCTGGATTATTGCAATGATCGCGGCATTGAATACGGGATCGATGAATCCAATCTTTCGGATTCCTATACGCGCAACCGCATCCGTCATCATAAAACGGATAAGATGTCCAGGGAAGAAAAAGACAGACTGATCCATCAGATCGCTCTGCTCAATCAGAAAGGCCGGGAACGTTACGAAAGGGCAGCATCTTTCCTGAAAAAGGATTCCTACAGTGTCTCTGAATTTATGAAGATCCCGTATCTGAAATACTGGCTGCGTGTCCATTTCCTGAACAAAAGCGACCGCTTTTTTGATGAGATGAAGCGGCAGCTGAAAGAAAGTGAAAGCTGTGCCTTTTACGGGGAAGATATCATGATATTCAGGGAATACGGAAGGATCCATGTTTCCGTAATTCCGGAAACATACGAATATCGTTTTGACTCTTTGAAACAGATGAAGGATTTCCGATGCCGTTATTTTGAACTGAAGGACAGCGGTGAACTGATCGAAGGCGTCAGTTTTACTAAAGAGGATTTTCCGCTGACGATACGCACTGTATCGAGAGGGGATCGGATCCATATGCGTTACGGTCACAAAAGAGTCAGCCGTTTTCTGATCGACAGAAAGATTCTTTTATGTGAAAGGCTGAACTGGCCGGTCATGGCCAATCAGAAAAACGAAGTGATTTTTGTACCGGGAATGGGCTGTAACAGAAATCATTATTGCGAAAAACAGGATATCTTTATGATAAAATTATGAAATATACGGAGGACTTTGCAATGTTGGCTGATAATGTTGAAAAAGTGCTGATCAGCGAAGAAGAGATCGTTGAGAGATGTAAGGAACTCGGAGATCAGATCTCCAGGGATTATGAGGGAAAAGACCCGATCATCATCGGTCTGCTGAAGGGTTCCGTACCTTTCATGGCGGAGCTGATCAAGTATATTACCATTGACTGTGAACTGGAGTTCATGGCCGTAACAAGCTATTCCGGCACTGAGTCGATGGGCGATGTCAAGATCGTCAAGGACCTGGACCGTTCGATCCAGGGCATGGATGTGCTGATTGTTGAGGATATTGTCGATACCGGCAAGACATTGGAAAAAGTCAAGGAACTTCTGTATTCCAAGGGCGCAAACACCGTGAAGGTCGTAGCTCTTCTGGACAAGCCGTCACGCAGGATCGTGGATATCGAAGCTGAATATGTCGGTTTCTCGATCCCCAATGAGTTCGTGATCGGTTTCGGTCTGGATTTTGATCAGAAGTACCGCAATCTGCCCTTTGTGGGGGTACTGAAAGAGGAGTGTTACAAACAGTAAATGAATAACAACAATAACAACAATAAACGGCAGCTGGTCAATCTGCTGCCATATATATTCGTATCGCTGTTTCTGATCATGATGGCTTTTTCAAGTCCGGTCAGAAATAGCAATACCAACCTGAATTACCGGGAATTCAACGAACTGCTGGCATCGGATAAGATCGCTTCCGCCAAGGTTTCGATGGACTACAACACAATGACAGTTACCGGTGTCTTCAAGGACAGCAGCGGTTCCCATCAGTTCACGGCCATCATCCCCAATACGGAAAAAGCGGCTGATGAACTCATCGATGATCTCAAGAAGATCGATAACGTCACTTTTGTGGATGCCAATGCATCCAATTATCTGCTGGAACTGGTCTCTTCGATCGTTCCGCTGGTGCTGTTTGTCATCGCCGGCATGTTCATCATGAACCGGATGGGAGCGATGAATTCCAACAAACAGGCTTTTGATTTCTCCAAATCCAGAGCGAGACTGGAAGATGACATCAAGGTCAGATTCTCCGATGTCGCCGGCTGTGATGAAGAGAAAGAGGAGATGGAAGAGATCATCGAGTATCTCAAGAATCCCAAGAAGTTTGCGAAGATGGGTGCCAGGATCCCCAAAGGCATCATCATGGTCGGTGCACCCGGTACCGGTAAGACTCTGCTGGCAAAGGCAGTCGCCGGTGAGGCAAATGTTCCGTTTTATTCCATCTCCGGTTCCGACTTCGTGGAAATGTTCGTCGGTGTCGGTGCCAGCCGTGTCAGAGACATGTTCGCCAAGGCGAAGAAGACTGCTCCCTGCATGATCTTCATTGATGAGATCGATGCGGTCGGCCGTCAGAGAGGTGCAGGCCTTGGCGGCGGACACGACGAAAGAGAACAGACCCTCAACCAGCTGCTGGTAGAGCTTGACGGCATGCAGGACAATGCCGGCATCATCGTCATCGCTGCGACCAACAGACCGGATGTTCTTGACTCCGCACTGCTGCGTCCGGGCAGATTCGACCGTCAGATTACGGTATCGCTGCCGGATCTCAAAGGCAGGGAAGCCATTCTCAGAGTCCATGCCAGAAACAAGAAGCTTGCTGACAATGTCAAGCTGGAGAACCTAGCCAAGAGGACTCCGGGATTCTCAGGTGCCGATCTGGAAAATGTCCTGAACGAAGCGGCTATCCTGGCTGTCAGGGAAAACAAGGAACAGATCGAAACCAAACAGATCGATGAGGCGATCGACCGCGTCATGATGGGTCCCGCCAAGAAATCTAGAACTTATGATGATTACACCAAAAAACTGGTCGCCTATCATGAAGCCGGCCATGCGATTGTCGGCTTAAGTCTGCCGGATGGATCCGTCGTTCAGAAAGTGACGATCATCCCCCGCGGCAACGCCGGCGGATACAACTTGATCACACCGCGTAAGGAAAAGATCCTCAATTCCCGCAAGGAACTGCTGGATACGATCACCAGCTACATGGGCGGACGTGCTGCCGAGGAGATCTTCTTCTCCGATATCACGACCGGTGCTTCCAGCGACATTCAGCAGGCAACCAGGATCGCCAAGGATATGGTCACGACATACGGTATGTCCGATCTTGGTCCGATCCAGTATAATTCGGGTAATGATTCCGTCTTCCTGGGACGTGACTACAATTCTCCTTCCAATGCCTCCTCACAGGTCGCCTATGAGATCGATACGGAAGTCAGAAAGATCATCGAATCCTGTCATCAGGAGGCCAAGCGGATCATCAATAAGAACCGCGATGATCTGATTCTGATCGCCGAGACGCTGATGGAACAGGAAACGCTCACAGCCGAGGAGATCGAACAGCTTCTGAAGAAAGAAAAGAAGGAGATTTCTGTCGAAAAGAAGAAGCCGGTAGTGAGAAAGACTGCAGTCAGAAAAACTGCGGGCGCAAAGAAAGAAACCGAAAAGAAAAAATAGAGAAAAACCGCAGCAGCGGTTTTTCTTCTGATTCGATATATAATGGAGTCATGGAAAACAATGTTCTGATCGCTGAGGCATTGAACGGCAATGCCCGTATCTATCTCTTCAATTCAAAGGAAATGGTCGAAGAAGCCAGAAAACTTCACGATCTGTGGCCGACTTCCTGCGCTGCTCTGGGAAGGACACTGTCGGTTACGGGCCTGATGGGTCTGATGCAGAAGGAAGAAGGGGAGACCGTCACGGTCACGATCAACGGAAACGGACCGATCGGTACCATTCTCTGCGTTTCTGACTGTGCAGGCAATGTCAAGGGATTCTGCGGCGATCCTCATCTTTATCAGACATATGAAAACACCCACAAACTGGCTGTCGGACTCTGCGTCGGCACTGACGGCTATCTCAAGGTGACAAAGAATCTGAAGATGAAACAGAACTATACATCTCAGGTGAAGCTGCAAAGCGGAGAGATCGGAGATGATTTTGCCTATTATTTCCTGATCTCCGAACAGATCCCGTCGATCGTTTCCGTCGGTGTACTGGTCGATACCGATGACAGTGTCAGATCGGCCGGAGCGATGATCATCGAACTGCTTCCTGGCCACAAAGAGGAAGATATCGCCTATCTGGAAGGACTGAAACTGAAACCGATCTCTTCGGTGCTGGAAGAAGATCCGGATATCTGCAGGTATCTTTATGAGCTCTTCCCGGATGCCCAGATCCTGGAAGAAAGAAATATCCGCTATTTCTGTGACTGTTCCAAAGACAGATTCATGTCCAAGCTGCTGACACTGTCTGAGAAGGATCTGAAAGAAATCGCCCAGGATGATCATCTGGATGTGAAATGCGAGTTCTGCAATAAAGAGTACCGTTTTGAGAAAGAAGATATCAGTCAACTGCTGAATTATGTTTCAAATAAGGGATAAGAAAATAAACAGCCCGATCATCGTCGCTCCGATGGCCGGCATCACCAATGATGCTTTCCGGCAGCTGTGTTTTGAATTCGGAGCGGGAATGGTCTATACCGAGATGGTCTCGGACAAGGCGATCTATTATAACAATCAGAAGACGATGGAGATGCTGAAGGTATCGGATGAGAATCATCCGGTCTCTTTGCAGCTGTTCGGAAACGATATCCAGTCGATGGTCTATGCAGCCAGAGTACTGGATCAGAAGACAGTCTGCGATTTCATCGATATCAACATGGGCTGCCCCGTCAACAAGGTCGTCAAGACCGGTGCCGGTTCTGCCATGATGAGACATGAGGATGAAACAGCCATCATTGTGAAGAATATTATTGAGAATGTGTCCAAACCGGTCACGGTCAAGATGAGACTGGGCTGGGATATCAGTCATATGAATTATCTTTCACTGTCAAAGAAACTGGAAGAGGCTGGTGTTTCTGCCATTGCCTTACATGCCAGGACCAGGTCACAGATGTATGAAGGTAACAGTGACTGGGATCATATCCGCATCCTGAAAGAGAATCTGAAGATCCCCGTTATCGGCAACGGCGATGTGAAGACTCTGCAGGATTTTATCGATATGAGAGAAACGACGCATTGCGACGGGGTCATGATCGGCAGAGGTCTTGTCGGCAATCCCTTCCTGATCAAACAGATCGATCTGTATCTGAAAGGGAAGGAATGCCCGGAAATCAGGATCAGTGACCGCTTTGACTACTGTCTGAAACATGCACAGAAACTGATCTCTCTGAAAGGAGAAAAACTGGCGGTCTCCGAGATGAGAGGACTGGCGCCGCATTATATCTCCGGACTTTACTGTTCCACTTCCTACAAGGAAAAAATGAATCATATCAGAAGCTATGCCGACTTAAAAGAAATTCTGGATGAATATCAGATGTTTCTTGAAGAATATGAGGAATCAAAAAAGGATCTTCCGCTGTAACAGGGAAGATCCTTTATTTTATCTGCCAGTCGATCGGCTGATAGCCGTGGGATACCAGGAAACTGTTAGTCCTGGAAAAAGGCCTGGAACCGAAGAAACCGTTATAGGCACTTAAGGGTGACGGATGAGCGGATTCGATGACAAGATGGATCGGATTGGTGATGAACTGTTTCTTGTTTCTGGCATTCATGCCCCAGAGGATGAACACGACCGGTTCATCTTTTTCATTGAGTTTTCTGATGATCGTATCGGTCAGCGTCTCCCAGCCTTTTCCCTTGTGGGAATTGGCTTTGTGGGCTTCCACCGTCAGCACCGCATTCAGCAGCAAGACACCCTGTTTTGCCCAGTCGATCAGAAAGCCGTGATTGGGGATCGGACAGCCCAGATCATCGTGGAGTTCCTTGTAGATGTTCTGTAAGGAAGGGGGTATCTCGACTCCCTTGGAAACGGAAAAGGCCAGACCGTGAGCCTGATTGGGTTCATGATAGGGATCCTGTCCGAGGATGACGACTCTGGTGTCATGATAGGATGTCAGACGCAGAGCCGTGTAGATGTATTTAGGTATGGGATAGATCGTCTTATGCTTGTATTCTTCATCAAGAAAACTGCGCAGATTGCGGTAATAGTCTTTTTCGAATTCTTCACCGATGATCTCATCCCAGTCGTTGCCGATGATTCTCATAAAAACATTATATAATAGATTTATGTTTACCGATATCAGCGAGGCGATCTCCTGGATCACGTCCAGACGCAACAACAACTATTCATTCGATCATTTCAGGAGAATCTGTCGTAAATTCGGCGATCTGCAGGATGATCTGTATCTGATCCATGTGGCCGGGACCAACGGAAAGGGTTCCACGGTCCAGTTTTTGTGCGACCTGCTGATGTCGCAGGGATACAAGGTCGGCACATTCACTTCCCCGCATCTGATCAGCCATCTTGACAGGATCAGGATCAATAACCGTAACATCACCGATGAGGCATTTCTGAGGATCCTGAATAAGAATTACGATTTTTTCATTGACAATGATATGTCGATGATGGAGATGGATTATCTGATCATGTGTGAGTATTTTACTGAAGAGAAGGTCGATTATGCGGTCATTGAAGTCGGACTGGGCGGAAGGCTGGATTCGACCAATGTCGCCGATCATACAAAACTATCCGTCATCACCAGCATCGGTTTCGATCATATGGAGAAACTGGGCAATACGCTTCCCGAAATCTGTAAAGAGAAATGCGGTATCATCAAACAGGATTCAAAGGTGCTTTGCGGATATCTGGATGACAGCTGCATGGAAGTCGTGAGAAAAACGGCTGAAGAGAAAGACAGTGAGCTTTATGTACTGGATGAATACCAGGATCTGGGCAACAGACATTTTCTGTTTCATGGTGAAGAGTATGAGATCTCTTCCTATGCTTCCTATCAGCTGCACAACGCATCCCTGGCCCTGTATGCCTATGAGATCATTGAAAAGGACTGCAATATCCATTCGGATCAGGAAAAACTGAAAGATGCATTGAAACATTCCCTGTGGCACTGCCGCTTTGAAATTGTAAAGGAAAATCCCTGCGTCATTCTCGACGGGGCCCACAACATGCACGGAATCGAAGCACTCGTCAGATCGTTTGACCGCTTTGACGGCAGCAAGTGCATTGTTTTCTCAGCACTGAAGCGCAAGGAATACAGGAAAATGCTGGAAGAACTGGAGAAACACTGTGACAGGCTCATCATCACCGATTTCCCCGGATCGGACGTCATTGATCTGAAGGAATTTGAAGACAAAGACACCGACAGTGATTACATACATGCGATCAAAGAGGCGATGAAGCACTATGACAACGTCCTGATCTGCGGTTCCCTGTATTTCATGAGTGAAGTTGTACTTAACGTAAAATTCGAATAAAATAAATGTATCAATATAAGGAGAAAATCATATGATAGATTATTCTGAAGGGTCGCAGAAACAGTACCATATCGGTGTCGGCAAGGACGATATCGGTGAATATGTCATTCTTCCGGGAGATCCGGGCAGATGCGAAAAGATCGCACAGTATTTTGACAATCCGGTCAAGACCGGACAGAACAGGGAATATACCACCTATACCGGCTATCTCAACGGAACAAAGGTCTCCGTATGTTCGACCGGTATCGGCGGACCGAGTGCTTCCATCGCTCTGGAGGAGCTGGTGGCAAACGGTGCCCATACATTCATCCGTATCGGAACCTGCGGCGGCATGCAGCTGGATGTCAGATCCGGTGATGTGGTTGTGTCGACTGCTTCCATCCGTATGGAAGGAACGACAAGGGAATATGCACCGATCGAATTCCCGGCTGTAGCCAACCTGGAAGTCACCAATGCCCTCGTTGAGGCCTGCAAGCATCTCAACCAGCCTTACCATGTCGGTGTATCCCAATCCAAAGACTCCTTCTATGGCCAGCACCGTCCGGAAACATTGCCCAACGGCGATGAACTGCTGAGAAAATGGAAAGCCTGGCTGGCACTGGACTGCAAAGCCTCAGAGATGGAATCGGCAGCACTATTCATTGTCGGACAGTATCTGCGTGTCAGAGTCGGCTCCTGCTTCCTGGTCGTAGCGAATCAGGAAAGAGCGAAGGCCGGACTGGAGAATCCTCAGGTTCATGATACCGACGGTGCGATCAAAGTCGCGATTGAAGCGATGAAGATCCTGATCGATGAAGATAAACAGTAAGTTTATTGTCATATTCAATCTTCTGATATTCTTCCTTTTCCTGCTTCCGTCAGGAAAACTGGATCTGTTTGAAGAAAACTACTCAACCCTTAGTCTGAATGCTAGGGGTTATTTCTTTCTGCTGTTTCTGGGGATTTCATGCGGAAGCATCATGGCATATGAAACATCCTTCATTTCCGGAAAACGCAATGCATTGCTTCTGTTTGCGGGATTGCTGATGGGAACGGTAGTTCCCCATCATGTGCCTTATGATCTGCAGGGGAATCTGCACCTGATCTTTGCCTATACAGGTTTTTTTCTACTGATTCTGGTGACATATATCAATTCGCTATATAATAC
Organism: Erysipelotrichaceae bacterium; assembly: GCA_017454765.1. Lineage (GTDB taxonomy): Bacteria > Bacillota_I > Bacilli_A > Erysipelotrichales > Erysipelotrichaceae > Colivicinus. Next base: position 45,909 of record JAFTCJ010000021.1, read on the forward strand.
AGATCCGATCTGCCGGAATATCCTGATCCTGATGATTGCAGCTGTTGCGATGATGTATATGAGATATATGATGGTCAATACGGTCAGCGAGATCATCATCATGATGATCTGCATGGGGATCAATCTGTTTCTTTATCTGAAACGGTTATGAAAGGCAGCTAATGGCTGCCTTGTTTATGATATTGATTTTTTGCAAGCCTGTACGACGTGACTGATCAGTACCGAAGTGGTGACCGATCCCACGCCTCCGGGAACAGGCGTGATGCATTTCACATTTGCTTCGACATCCTCGAACAGTACATCTCCGCATAGTTTCTGTTTCACTTCATTCCAGGAAACGCCGACATCGATGACGATCTGATCGGGGTTGGTGAATTCTTTGTTTACGATTTCCATCTTACCGACCGCACAGATCAGGATATCGGCAGCGGCTGCGATCTTTTCGGTATCGACTGTTTTCGTGTGGCAGACAGTCACTGTCGCATTGGCGTTGAGCAGCAGCATGGAGACCGGCTTGCCGATGACCAGGGATCTGCCTAAAACAACGACATTCTTTCCCTTGGGATCGATATGATAGTGATTCAGTATTTCGATGACGGACTGTGCCGTGCAGGGGGCAAAGCCCAGATCCCTGTTAGTGAATACACCGGCCAGAGACAGATCGCTGCAGCCGTCCACATCTTTGCCGGCAGCGATGCTGTTTCTGAGTTTTTCATCATCAAAACGCTTCGGCAGAGGTCTGAAGACCAGGATGCCGTGAATGTCGTCATCATTGTTCGCTTCATCGAGTTTTTCGTAGAACTCTTCTTCGCTGACATCTTCATCAAAGATGTAGCGTACGACTCTGACTCCGACTTCCTCACAGCGTTTGACGGCGCCTCTTTCATAGGAAAGATCGGAATCTTTCGCTCCCACTCTGAAGATCGCCAGAGCAGGCGTGATGCCTTTTTCCGCCATTTCCGAAACGATTTCCCTACTTCTCTGATTGATCGCTTCTGCGACCGGTTTTCCTTTCAGTAATTCAGCCATCAGTCTGTCAGCCTCTTGCAGATATCATCATAGATATTCAATGCTTTAACGGAGTATTCGTCAAGCAGTCCCACTGCTTCCTTGTTCATCTGATCGGCATATGCCTCATCTTTCATGAGCCTGGTATTGACCAAGATGTTGACATAGGCACCGTATAAGACGCCGTGTGCCAGCATGACTGAAGTAGCCGCATCCGATACGGAAAATTTTGATCCGATCACAGCCAGTCTTTCATCCAGATCGATGACCCTGCACGCGTATTTCAGGATCAGAAGAGGTGAGGATGCAGCTGTTTTCAGACATTCCTCCATCTTTTCTTCATATCCCGGTGTGTCTTTTGGCAGGGAATAGGCTTCAGCCAGAGGTTCAAATGCTTGTGCATCTTTATTGATGCAGCCAAGCAAACTGGATCTTAAAAGATCCAGTTCCTTGCGGATATCCGTCAGTTCAAAGGTATATTCGAGATATTTCTTTTTTCCGATCGTGAGATTGGTGACCATTTCACCTAGAGCAGCCGCAAGCGAGCCGACAAGGGCGCTGACGCCGCCGCCTCCGGGGATCGGATCTTTGGATGATGTCATCTCTGTGAATTGCTTCAGTGTTGTGTTTTCCATGTTTAGAACAGTCCTGTAATGACGCCGTTTTCGTCGACGTCGATCTTTTCGGCAGCCGGAACTTTGGGCAGACCAGGCATCGTCATGATCTCACCGGTCAGAGCGACGATGAAGCCGGCTCCGGCAGATACTTTCAGATTCCTGACACTGATACGGAAGTCTTTCGGAGCTCCGGTCTTGGTCTGATCATCAGAGAAGGAGTACTGGGTCTTGGCCATGCAGATCGGAAGCGATCCGAAACCGAGTTCTTCCAGCTGTCTGAGCTGTTTCGGTGCACTTCCTACAAGGTCGACACCGTCAGCATGATAGACTTTCGTAGCGATGGCATTGAGCTTGTCCATGATGGACATGTCAAGATCATAGGCATAACTGAAGTCATTCGGCTGATCACAGAGTCTGACGACTTCTTCCGCCAGGCTCTTTCCGCCTTCGCCGCCTTTGGCCCATACTTCGGAAAGCGCAACATTGACGCCCAGTTCTTTACATCTGTCTTCGATCAGTTTCAGTTCTGCTTCCGAGTCATTCGGGAAGCGGTTGATTGCTACGACGCAGGGCAGATGGAAGACATTTCTGATATTGGATACATGCTGAAGCAGGTTCGGAAGACCTTTTTCCAGTGCTTCCAGGTTCTCTTCATTGAGCTTGTCCTTGGCGACACCGCCGTGATGTTTCAGAGCTCTAACCGTGGCAACGATGACAACGGCATCGGGTTTTAAACCGGCCATGCGGCATTTGATGTCCAGGAATTTTTCTGCTCCCAGATCGGCGCCGAATCCGGCTTCCGTGACTGCATATTCACCCAGTTTCAGAGCCATTCTGGTGGCAGTGAGAGAATTGCAGCCGTGAGCGATGTTGGCAAATGGTCCGCCGTGTATGAAAGCAGGCGTTCCTTCTAATGTCTGTACGAGGTTCGGCTTCAGTGCATCTTTTAATAATGCAGCCATCGCACCCTGGGCTTTCAGCTGTCCGGCAGTGACCGGTTCATTGTTATAGGTATAGGCAACGACGATCCTGGACAGTCTTTCCTTCAGATCGCTGATGTCAGCGGAAAGACATAGGACAGCCATGACTTCGGAAGCGACCGTGATATCGAAACCGTCCTGCCTGGGTGTGCCGTCTGTTCTGGCACCCAGACCGTCGATGATATTTCTCAGCTGTCTGTCATTCATGTCGACAGCCCGTTTCCAGGTGATCCTTCTGGGATCGATGTTCAGGGCATTTCCCTGCTGGATATGGTTATCGAGCATCGCTGCCAGAAGGTTGTTGGCAGCACCGATCGCATGGAAATCTCCCGTAAAGTGCAGGTTGATGTCTTCCATCGGTACGACTTGGGCATAGCCGCCGCCGGCAGCTCCGCCCTTGATGCCGAAGACAGGGCCTAATGACGGTTCTCTGAGGGCAACGACCGATTTCCTGCCGATCTTCCTCAAGGCATCGGAAAGACCTACGGTGGTCGTCGTTTTGCCTTCTCCGGCAGGAGTCGGAGTGATCGCTGTGACCAGGACCAGCTTTCCGTCTTTCTTGTTTTTGAGATCTTTCAGCAGCCTGTAGTCGACTTTGGCTTTATAGTTGCCGTAGAGTTCCAGATATTCTTCGGGAATATCCAGTTTTGCGGCAATGTCGGTGATTTTTTCTTTCTGACAGGATTGTGCGATTTCGATATCCGAATACATTCATCTACCTCCGATTCTTCTTCAATCTCAATTATAAAATAAAAGGACACCCCGTGTCCTATTTGTTCAGTTTCTTTCTCAGGAATGCCAGCAGTTTCGGCAATACCGATGAATACACGATCGCCAGTATGACGCCGGCAATGATCTTGAGGATCAGATTGCCGAAGACCAGTGCTTTGGAGTAGTATCCGAAGAGCTTTGAATCGACGTATAGCGCCAGCAGGTTGAGTGCTGTCACGGTAAATGCCGAGATGATGCTGATCAAGACGATATGTGTAAAATCCAGTTTGTAGTTTTTCATTCTGGCGTAGGCACCGACGATGAGTCCGCTGACCGCATGGGGCAGTATCCACAGAGGCGTCGTAGCCGTGATGCCGTAGCCGGAAAAAAACAGCTGATAAATAAAAGATCCGATGCCGCCGACGATAAATCCGTCGATCGGGCCTGAAAGCAGGCCGGCGACAAGGATTGGAAAAGCTTCAAATGTGAATTTGAAATTGGCGACTTTGACAGGTGTCATGATCGACAGTACGACATAGACTGCGATCAGCATCGCCAGGGTGGTAAGTCTTCTGGTGCTCATATGTTAGATTATATCGTTTTTTCGCAAGAAAAACACTGCTTGTATGCAGTGTTCAGTAATCGAGTTTGGGACCTTTGATGCAGTATTTGTAGATCCAGTCCTTGATTTCGGGATCGTTGTCTTCCTTGTAGGCTTTCAGTTTTGCCCGGAAGGTATCTTTGTAGGTCTCGGGAATAGTGAGAAAACCGCAGCCGTTGTCGACCATGATCTTGTTGGCAAAGCACATTGCCGCTCTGACATCGCCGTCAGTGAACAGACGCCTGTCTAAAATGTACAGGAATACGTCCAGGGCAATCTCCAGATTGGCTTTGGCCGGCTGATTGATCATGGCACTGAGCTCGGCGATCTGTTCCTCGTTGAGTTCGCTCTTGATGCCGCTGTCCAGATCTTTCATCAGCAGTTTATGCAGCTCCAGCAGGCACATGTAGTCATTTTCGACTTCGGGATGATCGAGGATATATGCATAAGCGTCCTCAAAATTGGCTTTCGCAGTCGCTTTCAAAGGATCATCATCGCTGTATCTGGAAAGAGAAAGATTGTTGGCAATGAACTCATCCAGATTCTGACGTACAAATTTAACTTCCTGTGCTCTGCTTAAAGTGTACTTGTTGATCATAGTTTTCTCCCTGATACTCTTATTATATATAATTTGGGTCTGATTTGAGCAAGTCAGTCAAATATCTTAAAGCAGAATCATGCGGTCATCATCGAGCTGGGAACTGGTATTGAGTCTGAAGAGATCCCGCAGTTCATCGATACTCATCTTTTCCTTTTCTTCTTTATTCAGATCAAGGATGATCTTTCCTTCGTTCATCATGATCAGACGGTTTCCCATGTCGATCGCCGTCTGCATGTTGTGGGTGATCATGACACAGGTGATGTTTTTTTCATCTACGGTCTCTTTTGTCAGTTTCAGCACTTTATCAGCCGTTTCCGGATCCAGAGCTGCCGTATGTTCATCAAGAAGCAGCAGTTTCGGTGTCTTGATCGTGTTCATGATCAGCGTCAGTGCCTGGCGCATGCCGCCGGAGAGCACGCCGACTTCCATTTTCAGTCTGTTTTCCAGATCCATATCCAGCTTTTTCAGTTTTTCTCTGAAGAAAGAACGGTCTGATTCAGAGATCTTTGACAGCCAGCTTCCGTTTTTTGCGGCCAAGGCGAGATTTTCTTCTATGGTCATATGCGGAGCAGTTCCCGCCATCGGATCCTGGAAGAGATGTCCGATCTCATGGGCGCGCTCATGCTGAGTCAGAAGGGTGATGTCTTTCCCATCCATGATGATATTGCCTTTTTCGGGAATGATCGCTCCGGAAAGGCAGTTGAGCAGGGTCGATTTGCCTGAACCGTTGGCACCGATCATGCAGATGAAATCTCCGTCATTGATCGTCAGATTCAGATCATCAAGGGCAGTCTTTTCATTCACTGTGCCTTCATTGAAGATTTTGGTCATATTTCTGATTTCGATCATGATCTTGCACCTCTTGCGATCACTCTTTTTCTGGCGAAAAAGGGCAGCTGTTTTCTGATATAGGGAACACAGATCGTCACGGCAACGATGCATGCCGATACCAGCTTCAGCATGTAGGCCGGCATGTTCATGCGCAAGGCTGCCGCATAAACACTCCTGAAAACCAAAGAACCAAGCACACAGCAGGGCAGTCCGATCGCGTGATTGTTGCCGTGATAGAGGATCCTGCCGATCAGCAGCGATGCCAGGGCGATCGTCACCATCCCGTTTCCGATATCGATGTTGACGGATTTCTGCGACAGGCCGAGCAATGCACCGGATAATGCGGTGAAAGAGCCGGAGATGCATAAGGCGATGATACTGGTGATCCTGGGATCGATCGAAGAGGCTTCGACCATGAAGGGATTGTCTCCCGTCGCCCTGATCCCCAGACCGATCCTGGTCTTCAGGAAGCGGTAAAGAAAGAATACCACTGCGCAGACAAAGAAGATATCGACGATCAGGAAACTGACTGCCGAAAGGAAACTGTTCTCAAACAGCTGTTTTGCCGCTGTATATATCGTAGGCGTCTTGTTGAGATTGAGCAGTGAGGTATTGCCCATCACAAAGATGTTGACGGAATATAAGGCTGTATTGAGAATGATGCCCGAAAGCAGGGAATTGATGCCCAGATATGTCTGCATGACGGAAACGACAAGTCCGGAGAGTATCCCGGCGATCATAGCAGCGGGAACCGCCAGAAAGGGATGGCCGCTCAGAGATACGACTGCCGCTGTCGAAGCACCCAGCGTGAAACATCCATCTGTCGACAGATCACAGACATTGAGTGTCAGATAGCTTAAATACAGCGCCAGTACGGTCAGGGAACCGATGAAGGCAAGTTCCAGTGTTGTGGTGATCAGCGAAAACATGATGCTCCTTATTCGAATGATTCGGCAGTTGCGATCTGCTGAACATTTGTGCAATAGGGGCCGAAGACTTCCCTGAGTTCCTCGAAATCCAGATTGAAGAGAGCCATGACATCTTTGTTGATGGTGGCTGTGCCGTTGTCAAAGGTCCTGACTTTGTAGGAAGAGATATCGACATCGTTGAACAGGACATCATAGATCATCTCGGCAGTCTCTCTTCCCAGATTGGCGTAATCGACGCCGTAGCCGAGGAACGCACCGTTCAAGGCAAAGGAATCGGCACCTGTATAGTGGAGGATGCCGGCTTCAGCGATCTGCTCACAGATAGAGAGTTCGGCTGCCATGACCGTGTTGTCGGTCGGCGTGAATATGGCTTCAACGCCCTCGGAGATCAGTGCCGAAGCGGCAAGCTTGATCTCGTCGACATTGGTCCCTGTCTTTTCGACATATTCGATATTGTGTTCTTCAAAGAAGGCTTTGGCTTCCCTGATCGGATTGATTGATGCATCCTGTCCGGCATCATATAATAAGCCGACTTTTTTGATCTCAGGATCTTTGGCAATGATCAGATTCAGGACAGCTCCCGTATTGAGATAGTCGGAAGTGCCGCTGATATTGTGTCCGGGATTCTCGAGAGAATCGACCAGACTAGCTGACAGAGGATCGGAGACTGCCGCGAAAATGACAGGGATCTGATTGTCTTCGGTCATTGTCTGCATGTCGATGGCGACCGGTGTTGCGACGCCGACCATCAGATCGACATCTCTGGAGATGAAGTTGGAGATGATCTGCCTCATGAGATTGGCATCGAGATTGGCGTTGTCATAAAGAACTTCGATTTTCGTTCCGTTTTGTTCATTGAGTTCATCAAGACGTCTGCTGATGTTGTCGACGATCTGATTCAGCGATGCGTCATCGACGTAGTTGCAGATACCGATTTTATAGGAAGTTGCTTCCTGGCCTTCAGACTCTTTCTTGCCTGAACAGGCGCTCAGCGAGATACATAATAATAATGTGATGAATGTGATAAAGACTTTTTTCATGTGTTTTTCCTCTCTTTCCAAAGTGATTTTCTGTCTCTTTTTTTATTTTGAGAGCCGCCATCGTCTGTCCATATAATTGCCTCCGAAAAAACAAAAATCCTGTCCCCTGAATGCTGGGACAGGATGTATTTCCTGCGGTGCCACCCGGCTTGATGTGATTATCACATCCACTCATGCATACTGACATATGCTGATTCTTTTTACGAAGCATCACTTCGGCGCCCATACTCTTTTCATTTCTGTTTGCCCTTGGAAGTCCATTCGGATCTGCACCCTTTATCGCATCTCACCGATGCTGCGACTCTCTTGGAAAGGATCATCAGACCTTACTTACTCTTCTTCAACGGTTTATTAACTTATATAACAAAGAAAGGCAAATGTCAATACGGGTACATTGTGATAGAACGGTGAAATTAAATGGTTGTAATCGTTTACATTTAGTCTATAATTATATTGTGGACTTATGTCCAAGGAGGGAAAAAATGAAAAAGCTCTTAAGTATTTTACTGGCTGTATTAATGGTTTTCGCTCTGTTCGGATGCGGCAAGAAAGAAGAAGCTCCGGAAGGCGGCGAGACTGCTGATACAGTCAAAATCGGTGTTGCGATTTATCAGTTTGATGATAACTTCATGACTCTTTATCGTAATGATATTCAGAAGTATTTTGATGATCTCAACGCAAAAGGCGGCACTCAGTATGAAGTCGTTATCGTTGACGGCGCAAACGATGCTGCTACTCAGACAGAACAGGTCAACACCTTCATTTCTCAGGGTGTAGACGGCATGATCGTCAACCTGGTTCAGACTTCTTCCGATGCTCTGGCAAAGGCTGTTGAAGATTCCGGTATTCCGACTGTCTTCATCAACCGTGAGATTGCTGACTATGCATACGGCGACAAGACTTGCTATGTCGGTGCTGATGCAAGAGACTCAGGCACTTACCAGGGCCAGATCATTTTCGATCAGCCGGATCATTGCGACCTCAACGGTGACGGTGTCGTCAGCTATATCATGATCATGGGTGACCCCGAAAACTCTGATGCTCAGTTCAGAACTGAATACTCAATCAAGTATCTGACTGACAACGGTGTAACAGTCAACAAACTGTTCGAACAGACTGGTAACTGGGCACAGGCTCAGGGCCAGGAACTGGTTGCTACCGAGCTTTCCAAGGAAGGCGATGACATCGAAGTTGTTTTCTGCAACAACGATGGTATGGCTATGGGCGCTCTGGAAGCTATCAAGGCTGCCGGCAGAAAAGTCGGTGAGGACATCTATCTGGTCGGTGTCGATGCTATTCCTGAAGCATGTGATGCAGTCAAGAACGGCGATATGACCGGTACAGTTCTGAACGATGACCTCGGCCAGGCAACTGCTGCTTGCGAGTCATTACTGAAGATGCTTGGTGGCGAAGTCATTACCAACAAGGTTAACTATGTTCCTTACGTAATGGTCACCAAGGACAACGTTGATCAGTACATTAAATAATTAGTTAATTGCTGTTCAGGGAAGAGTTACATGACGTTTCATGTAACTCTTCTTTCTTATTTAGGGAGAAAAATTATGTCAGAATACATTCTTGAAATGAAAGATATCTGTAAATCCTTCCCTGGAGTAAAAGCATTGGATCATGTGTCACTGCAGTTGAAGCCCGGCCATGTCCACTCTCTGATGGGTGAAAACGGTGCCGGAAAGTCTACACTGATGAAATGCCTTTTCGGTATCTACAAAAAAGACGAAGGTCAGATCATCTATGACGGCGAGGAAGTAACGATCTCCGACCCGTTTGATGCATTGCAGAAGGGTATTGCCATGGTCCATCAGGAACTGATGCCGATCAGGGATCGTTCCATTGCGGAAAACATCTACTGTGGCAGATATCCGGTTAAAAAAATCGGTCCGATCAAAGTCATCGATCATGAAAAGATGAACAGCGATGCGCAGGCATTGCTCGATGATCTCGGATTAGGTTTTAAAGCTACAGAAAAACTCGGCACGTTGACAGCGTCTCAGATGCAGCTGGTTGAGATCGCCAAAGCTGTCAGTGCTGATGCTAAGATCATTATTTTGGATGAGCCTACTTCATCACTGACTTTGAAAGAAGTCGACAAACTGTTTGAAATCATCAGACGTCTGACTGCCAAAGGCTGTGGTGTTATCTATATTTCTCATAAAATGGATGAGATCCTTCAGATTTCCGATGAAGTCACGATCATGAGAGACGGACAGTATATCGGAACCTGGCCGTCAGATGAACTGACGACGGAATTCATCATCGCCAAGGAAGTCGGCCGTGAACTGAAAGACCTCTATCCGCCCAAGATCAATACGCCCGGAGAGACGATCTTCGAGGTCAAGGATTTTGATTCCGTTCTCGATAATTCCTTCAAAGACTGTTCATTCTCAGTCAGAAAAGGCGAGATCTTCGGTGTTGCCGGACTGGTCGGAGCACAAAGGACTGAGCTCATGGAAGCGATCTACGGTCTGCGCGGAATCACTTCCGGAACCGTTTACTACAACGGACAGACACTCAAGATCAAGAATCCTGAGGATGCGATCAACAACGGTATCGCCCTGATCACGGAGGACAGAAGAGGAAACGGTATCTTCGGTGTTCTCTCGATCAGTGACAACGTCGCTGTTGCATCACTGAATGATTACCTGTTGTTCAGGGTCATGCTGGATCATAAGAAGATCGGTGAGGTCGTTGACAAGTCCATTCAGGAACTGTCGATCAAGACACCGAGTGCTAAGACGCAGATCAAGAACCTCTCAGGTGGAAATCAGCAGAAAGTCATCATTTCCAGATGGCTGGCAAAAGAGCCGGAGGTCCTGATCATGGATGAACCGACAAGAGGTATCGACGTCGGTGCAAAGTATGAGATTTATTCAATCATCGGCAGACTTGCTTCTGAAGGCAAGACCATCATCGTCGTTTCATCGGAAATGCCAGAACTGATCGGCATCTGTGACAGGATCATGGTCATGTGCGAAGGCAGAATCACCGGTATTGTTGAAGGCGAAGACATGAATCAGGAAAAGATCATGGAACTTTCAACAAAATTCATGGGTTAAAGGAGAACTAATATGTCTGAAAAAGTGAGTAAAGAAAAGAAATTTGATATCGTTCAGTTTCTGGTAAACAATGCCCTGATCATTCTGATCGTCTCTTCAGCTATCTTTGTCGGTCTGCAGAACCCCCGTTTCTTCTCAATGGCGAATATCAAGAACCTGCTGGCAAATACATCTGTCCGTATGGTCATCGCTCTGGGTATCTCCGGTGTTCTGATCATGAGGAACAATGACCTTTCTGCCGGACGTCAGGTAGGTCTTGCCGGCTGTATCTGCGCAACGCTTCTGCAGAGAGCAGATTATGCCAGCAAGGTGTATCCGAATCTGACTCCGCCGAATATGTGGCTGGTATGTATCCTGGTCATGATCGGTTTTGCACTGACTTTCGGTGTCATCAACGGTCTCGTTGTCACGAAGCTGCATGTCCCGGCTTTCATCGGCACTTACGGCATGCAGACGATCGTCTACGGTATCGCCCTGATCTTTACGGGCGCTCAGCCGATCGGCGGTCTGATCAATGAATATACGGAATGGGCTTCCGGATCATTCCTGGGCATTCAGCTGATCCCCAACCTGGCCATCATCACCGCCATCGTCATGCTGGTGATGTGGTTCCTCTACAACCATACGCCTTACGGCAAGAAGATGTATGCCATCGGCGGCAACCCGGATGCTGCTGAAGTTTCCGGTATCAACACCACAAGGATGACGATCGTATCTTATATGATCGCTGCCGCTCTGTTTGCTCTGGCGGGCTTCATGCTTGCAGCTAAAGCCGGCGGTACTTCTTCCAACCTGGCCAACGGCTATGAGCTGTTCGCCATCGCCGGATGCACCATCGGCGGTGTCTCCGTCAACGGCGGTACCGGCAAGGTCTCCGGAATCCTGATGGGTGTCCTTGTCTTCGAGATCCTGAAGATTGAGATGACCTTCTTAGGTATCGATACGGCCTGGACCTACATCGTTCAGGGTATCGTCATCGTCGTTGCGATCGCCCTGGATATCAGAAAGTATATCGCCAAGAAATAAACATCAGAAAAAAAGCTTCGGATCTCATCGGATCCGAAGCTTTTATTATGTCCTAATTTCTTTTTTCGTGTTTGAGCTGCAGATACAGCTTGATGAATGTCATGATGACCGCAAAGGGCATGGCGATGAGAAAGAAGATCCTTCCTTCACTGATCGTGAGATAGCTGATCGTGATCGCGAAGAACAGCATGAACTGCCAGCTGATATTGCGCTGAATGGCTTTCTGGTCTTCTTCAAACACCTTGTTTCTGATCTCGTTTTTAAAATATGCTTTCTCATAGATGCCGGAAGAAAGGGCTTTGGAACCGAAGAAGGAAAGCAGCAGCAGGATGACCAGGATGATGATGGAGGCAGGAGAGATGCCCAGTTTTTCAAACAGGAAGACTGCTGTGAGACTTAAGAGAACATAGAAAGCTTCGCTCACGCCGAAAAACAGGAGGATATCTGCTTCGGAAAGATATCTTTTCTGTTCGTAATGGCATTTCGGGCAGATGATCTTTCCGACCTGATAGTTTTCGATCGCTTTATTGCATTCACCAGTGATGTCTTCACCGCATTTTTCACAATATATTTTCATGTCCTTATTATATGTTCCACTCTGATCCAATTCAATCAGTCAGGGGGATTTGTTTTTCTTTTGGAGAAATCGGGTACTTTTGTGGGTTCGGATGGAAAAATACGATATAATGAAATCAGAGGTAGATATGTATCATATCAGTGATATCAAAAGGTTTCTGCGTTGCGAACGGCTTTACTCTTACAAAAAAGACGAGAACAGCGTGTTTCGGCCGTATCTGCGTTCCGATGACAATATCTTTGAGCTGATAAAGGTGTTTCTCGGTATAGAAAATTGTTACGAAGGTGTCAGAAATGATCCTGCAGACAGGTTCTTCAGTGAGATAGATCATTACGACTGGTTTATTCATCCGCGCTTTATGGACAATCAGATGCGCATGAATATTCCTTTCATGCACAAGAAAGACGGCTGCTTCGATCTGTATTTTCTCTATTACGGAACGATCGTCAAAGAGCTGGATCTGCTGACATACCGCATCAGCACACAGGTCCTGGAACGTCAGGGCATCAGGACAGATGATGTCTATCTGATCTATCTCAACGGAGACTATGTAAATGAGGGAGAAATGGATCCCTCAAGGCTCTTTGTCTGTACCGATACATTCAAAGGGAAAAAGATACGTGATCTGATCGCTCAGGACAGCGTCGATTACGAGGACTGCATCAGAAAGATGGAGGAATTCGATCCCGAAAGCCAGCCGGCAAAGAAAGGAAGATATTGCCGGATGATGGGCCTTTGCGAATACTATGAGCGCTGCTTCCCGGATGAGGAGGATGAAGCAGACGATTCCATCCTGACACTGGTCTCTTCCGCAAACAAAAACAAGATGTACAGGCAGGGCATCCTGACGCTGAAGGATGCCGATCCCGATCAGCTTGAAGGAAGCAAGGTCCAGTATGCCCAGATCATGGCTTCCCGCAACAACGGCGTATTCGTTGACAGGTATCCGCTGAAACTGTGGCTGGAAAAACTTTCGGAAAGACCGATCTCCTTCATCGATTTCGAATGGGACTGCTATCTGCTTCCCGTTTATGAGAAGATGAAGCCTCTGGATGATGTCTGTTTCGAGTTTGCGCTGTATTACATCGACGAAAAAGGGCACATGGAACACAGGACGTTTGTCTCGACCGGTGACTGCCGAAAGGAGTTCATCGAGGCACTGCTGGAATATCTGCCCGAAAAGGGACCGATCCTGGCTTACAACGCCCAGGGAGCGGAATGTCTGCGCCTGCTGGAACTGGCACAGATGTTTCCCGAATACGAAGAAAAACTGGAAGCGATCGTTGCACGTTTCCATGACCTGGCGATGCCGTTCATTGAAGGCCTGGTTTACGACATCCGGATGCAGGGAAACTATTCATTGAAGAAACTCGTGGATATCTGTTCCGACTACTCTTATCAGGATCTTGATATCTATGACGGAATGGAAGCCGTATACAGCTGGCGGGATATCGGAAAAGGCGATCCCGAAAGCGACGATCGGATCGTTGAGAATCTGAAGGAATACTGTTCGCTGGATGCCTACGGACTGTTCCTGGTTTACAAATGGCTGATACAACTCATCGTTGAGTCTAAATAGAAAAGAGGAGGTATACTATGAAATTCGCTATTTACGGTGAAAATGTAACGATCAATGACAAGATGAGAGAAAAGATTGAAAATCGTCTTTCGGAGCTCAACAAATACGTTGTCATTGATGAGGCACAGAGTGCCAAGGTTACAGTGAAGATCTACGGAGACGCACTGAAAGTAGAAGTGAATGTACCTACGAAAGTAGGGCTGATGAGATCAGAAGTCGTTCATGAGGATTTCTCCACCGCCGTCGATCTGGCGATCGACAAACTGGAGGATCAGATCAGAAGACAGAAGGGCAGACTTTCCAGAAGACACAAGGAATCTCTGGCTGAAAACTTCTATGAAATCGAGGAGATCGAGGAAGAGAATGATACGCCTGTCAGGACCAAGACGGTCTATGCCGACGAGATGATCCTGGATGAAGCGATCATGCGCATGGAGATGCTGTCACATTCGTTCTTCATCTACAGGGATGCGGACAGTGAGAAGCTGGCGGTCGTATACAAGAGAAATGACGGAGGTTACGGGCTGATCGAGATCAGCGAATAAGATATGAAAAGGGAGCTACAAAACGGATTCGGGAAAGATAAATTTTTAGTTGAACAGCTCACACGCAATTATATCAACAGCAAAAGGATCATCAGAGAGGCACAGAACAACATCAGGAAGTATTCAGATGACAGACTGGACATGCATATGAAGGTCATATGTCATATTGAATATGTGATAGAATCTCTGGACGATCAGGACAGATTCATTATCGAAAATGAAGTGATGATGGGAAGAAGCGGAAAGTGGTTTCTGGGTTTCTATTCTCCCACCTGTTACTACAAGCACCGGAAAAGAGCTTATGCCAACTTTCTGCGTTGTCTGTGACTGCTTCAGGAAGTATAATGAATAATATAAAAAGAGAGGAAAAAACATGTATTTAAAAGGAATAGCTACATCAAGCGGTATTGCGATCGGCAAGGTCTACAAACTGGAACAGCCGACGATCGTGATCAGTGAAGGTAGCAAGGATCCCGAAAAGGAACTTCAGGTTTTTGAAGACGCCCTTACAAAGACGATCAGTGACATTGAACAGATCAAGGAAAGAGCGAGCGCAACACTGGCTCCGGAAGAACTGGCGATCTTTGATGCCCATCTGATGATGGCTCAGGACCCGGAATTCAAGGATCAGATCACCGGTATGATCAAGGACGGTTCCGGTGCCGATCAGGCGACCAAGACGGTCTCCGATATGATGATCTCAATGTTTGAATCAATGGATGATGCTTATTTCAAGGAAAGAGCAGCTGATATCAAGGATGTTTCATTCAGATTATTGTGCAATATCCTCGGTCTGACTATTCCTGACCTGACGACGATCGACGAGGAAGTCGTCATCGTAGCCGAAGAGATGACACCCTCCGATACGGCACAGCTCAACAAGAAATATGCACTGGGCTTTGTCACCGAGATCGGCGGCAAGACATCGCATGCGGCGATCATGGCGGTTGCTTTGGGTCTTCCTGCTGTCGTCGGCTGCACCGGCATCATGGCTTCATGCAAGCACGGCGATAAGATCATCCTCGATGCAAAAGAAGGCGATGTCATCGTCAATCCGAGTGATGAGCAGCTGAAGGAATATGAAGAGAAGCGTATCCGCTTCCTGGAAGAAAAAGCAGCACTTCAGGTACTGCTCGACAAGCCGTCGATCACTCTTGACGGTCATCAGGTTGAACTGGTCGCCAATATCGGTTCACCGAAGGACATGGACAACGTGATCGAAAACGGTGCCGAAGGTGTCGGTCTATACCGTACGGAATTCCTTTATATGGAATCAACGGACGACTTCCCGAGTGAGGAAGATCAGTTCAATGCCTATAAGGTCGTTCTGGAAAGAGCGGAAGGAAAGAGGATCGTTGTCAGAACGCTGGATATCGGCGGTGACAAGAAGCTTCCTTACTTCGAATTCGATCCGGAGATGAACCCCTTCCTGGGATACCGTGCGATCAGACTGTGTCTGGACCGCAAGGATATCTTCAAGACACAGGTCAGAGCACTGCTGCGTGCTTCCGTCTACGGCAAGCTCGCCATCATGTTCCCGATGATCGCTACGATCGATGAGTTCAGGGCTGCCAAGGACTTCGTTCTGGAAACCAAGGAAGAACTGAAAGGTGAGGGTATCCCTGTTTCCGATGAGATCGAGATCGGTATGATGGTCGAGATCCCTGCTTCGGCAGTGCTGGCAGATGAATTCGCGAAATATGCGGACTTCTTCTCCATCGGAACCAATGACCTGATACAGTACTCCATGGCTGCCGACAGAATGTCCGAGAAGGTCGCATATCTGTATCAGCCTCTGAATCCTTCGATCCTGCGTCTGATCAAGATGACGATCGACGGTGCGCATTCTCAGGGCAGATGGTGCGGTATGTGCGGCGAAATGGGCGGAGACCCGATGGCTGCACCGGTACTGCTCGGTCTGGGACTGGATGAATTCTCCATGTCCGCAACCAAGATCCTTCCGACCAGAAAGATCATCACTTCCCTGAACAAGAAGGAAATGGAAGAACTTGCACAGAAGGCTCTGAAATGCCATACTGAGTCCGAAGTGAGCGAGCTGGTCAAGAGCGTACTGAAAGGCTGATTCTTTCAGGAAAAAACATCGAAAAAGGCTATCGTGATCGGTAGCCTTTTCTGATGCAATTTTTTTGTCATTTACAAATAATTCGTATTAAAATAGATGTAGTTAAAAAAGAGGTGAATTTATGGGAAGAGCGCATGAAGTAAGAGCTGCGGCAATGGCTAAGACTGCCGCAATGAAATCGAAGGTTTATTCTAGGTACGGCAAGGAGATTTATATTGCCGCTAAATCAGGCGTTCCTGACCCGGAAATGAACCTCACATTAAGATCCAAAATCAAGGAAGCCAAGGCCAATCAGGTCCCGGCTGATGTCATCAAAAGAGCGATCGAAAAGGCCAAAGGCGGAACCGGTGAGTCTTATGATTCACTCCGCTATGAAGGTTTCGGACCGGGCAGTGCAACGATCATCATCGACTGTCTGACAGACAATTCCAACAGGACGGTCGCAGCGATGAACCAGTGTTTCAACAAGTCTCACTGCAAGATGGGCGTCAAGGGTTCCGTATCCTTCACTTACGACAACCTGGGTGTCCTTTCGTTCAAATATGAAGACGAGGATGCGATGCTGGAGAAGCTGATCGACGCCAATGTGGATGTCGATGACATCGAAGTGGAAGACGGAGAGATGACAGTCTATGTCCAGCCTACCGATCTGCACAAGGCACAGGAAGCGATCGACGAACTGATCCCGGACTGTGAATATTCCGTCTGCGCGATCAAGATGCTGCCGCAGGAATATGTGAAACTCGAAGATGAGCACGATAAGGAAATGTGGCAGAGACTGCTGGACAATCTCAATGAAGTCGATGATGTCCAGGAGATCTATCACAACGTAGAAATGTAAAAAAGAAATGTGAACCGGAAGGTTCACATTTTGATTTCAGGTCCCTGCAGACATCTTCTGATGTAGTTCTGGGGATCTTTTTTATAAGATGCGTAGAGCAGTTCGGCTTTCCACTGCAGCTGTTTGTAGGGTTCCGGTATCTGTTTGAACAGCGTCACCGGATTCATGTTTTCTTTCATCTGTTTGAGATAGCTGCGGCCTTTTTCATTGAAACCGAGAACTCTGATGAAGTCAGCCTCTGGAAGCGTTTCGACATCTTTCTTTCTGATATGACAGGCGATGTGGACCAGGATCCGCTGTATCCTTGATCTGGTGTAGCGTCTGGAGATCGATGCTTCCATGAAGGATTCATAGTCATCGTATCTCACGGCATTTTCTTTCAGGAGGTTTTCGATGCCTTCGCTGACCAGGAATATCTCCGATAGTTCTTCTCTGTCCATCGTGAACAGCAGTCTTCTGATATAAGGATAGAGATCTTTGTTGAACAGGGGTTCTTCGATTGCGACCGGTGTGCAGGAAGAGACATCTCTTCCTTCTTGAACTGCCTTGCGTATGGCAGAAGCGGAACAGATCAGATCCAGCTCTTTTGAATGAAAGTCATTCGTCCGCTGTATGGAAACCGGGATCATGCCCGTATATTTCGTGGCTTTCAGATAGGCCACCGCCAGCATGTCGTTGGGATAGAGCGATCCGCTTAGAAGACCGTATGATTTGGGATAGGAGTTTCCGTCATGCATCAGCTGTTTCAGTCTTGTGACATCGACTTCCAGTTCGGCATATTTCTTCAGTTCTTCCAGATTGTTGGTCTCCGATCCGAAAACCAGGGTATCGGCACCCATCCTGTCAAGACAGCTTACGGCTTGTTTTCCGAAAACATAGGCATTCTGAACGGTATGGATGAAAGGCAGTTCGATGATCAGATCGACGCCGTTGTCCAGAGCTGCCTTCGTCTTTTCATATTTATCGATGATCGAGATATCCCCGCGCTGGGTAAAAGGACCGGACATGCAGGCGATCAGCAGATCCGGGTCAGTGAGCCTTCTCGCTTCCCCGATATGATATCTGTGTCCGTTGTGGAAGGGATTGTATTCAACGATTATTCCTGTGCATTTCACAAGAGTATTATATAATAGGTTCATGAAAATCTATCTGAAAGATCTGATCAACATCGCTGATGAGAAAGTCTATCCTGTCAGTATCGCTTCCTATGAAGTCAGGGACAATCTTTTCTTGCGCCGTCTGGAAAACGTGGAGGGAGAGATCGTTTTCTACTACGATGCATCGGATGAATTGAGGATCGATTATCATCTGAAAGGGGAAATGATCTGTCCCTGTGCAGTCACCCTGGAGGATGTTTCCGTGCCTTTTGAACTGAGCGAAAACGAGAAGATCGTGAGCGGTCAGGATGAGGACGGATTCTTCCTGGATGAGAACAAAGAGCTCGAAGATATGGTCCTTTATATCGTTTTGCCCGAAGTTCCGATAAAAGTTGTAAAAAATGAAAAAACAGTGTATTCTAGAGGGGATGGTTGGGTTTTTGTATCCGAAGAAGACTATGAATCTTCGAAAAAGGATGAGATCGATCCCAGGCTGCAGAAACTTAAAGAATACAGATTTGAGGAGGAAGATTAGCAATGGCTGTTCAGCAGAGAAGAAATTCGAAGACACGTAAAGCAAAGAGAAGAACTCATTATAAATTAATGGCGCCTGCTATGGTTAAGTGCCCGTCTTGCGGTGAATACAAATTAGCTCATCGTGCATGCCCTAACTGCGGTGCAAAATAATTTAGAGTAAGAGAAGAAGAGAAAATCTTCTTTTTTTATTTTCCAGAGATAAAAAAATTAAAAAAGTGCATGAAATCATGCACTTTTTCTTTACTTTTTTCTGCTGAAATTATTATAATAGTGGTAGAAAGTGGTTTATAGTGGGTAAAAGTGGGACATGTTTATCGGTGAATACCAGCATAATCTGGATGCAAAAGGCAGGATCATCATTCCCAGCAGGTTCAGAGATGAACTGCATAATACTTTTATCCTGACCAGAGGTCTTGACGGCTGTCTGACGATTTATTCGCAGGAACAGTGGGAAAAACTGTTTACGGAGATCAACAGACTGCCGACAACAAAAAAAGCAGCCCGTCAGTATATCAGGATGCTGACAAGTACGGCGAGCGAATGCACCCTGGACAACCAGGGAAGGATTCAGATCCCGTCCTTCCTGTCCAAACCGGTCAACATCACCAAGGAGTGTGTCGTGATCGGTGCCAATGATCATATTGAAATCTGGGACAAGGCAACATGGGAGAGCTATTATCTGGAGGCTTCCGACAGCTTTGAGGAAGTAGCCGAGAATCTGAGCGATCTGCTGAGCAATGAGTGAACATGTATCGGTCATGCCTGAAAGGGCGATACAGCTGCTCGACGTAAAACCTGACGGCATCTACGTCGACGGAACCCTTGGCAGAGGCGGGCATTCAAAACTGATCTTAGAAAAACTGAAAAACGGAAAACTGTATTGCTTCGACCTGGATGAAGAAGCGATCAGCAAATCCAGAGAATTCCTGAAAGCATATGACAATGTGACATTCATACATGACAATTTCATGAATATGGATCGATATGTGTCTCATGTTGACGGCATACTGCTCGATCTGGGTGTTTCTTCACCGCAGTTCGATGATGCGGATAGGGGCTTTTCCTACCGCTATGATGCGCCGCTTGACATGCGCATGAACAAGGAGGAACCTTTCACTGCCGCTGATATTGTAAACAGCTACAGTGAAGAAGATCTCAGGAAAGTGCTGTGGAACTACGGCGAAGAAAGAAATGCCGGCAGGATCGCAGCAAAAATCGTCGAAAGCCGTCCGATCGAAACGACGGGACAGCTGGTAGAAGTGATCAAAAGTGCCTTGCCGGCCAAGGTCCTGTCAAAGAAAGGCCATCCGGCAAAGCAGACATTCCAGGCGCTTCGCATCGAAGTCAATCATGAACTGGATTCCCTGAATCAGTTCCTGGAGCGCTTCGATCGGATACTGAACATCGACGGCCGACTCGTGATCATCACGTTCCACTCACTGGAAGACAGGATGGTCAAGCACTGTTTCAAAAGACTGAGCAGTGTTGAGGATGACAAACGGATCGCTTTACGTCCGGAAGAAGTGAAAAAGGCCGACTATGTATTGCTGAACCGCGGTGATAAAGCAGACGAGGAAGAGATCGAAAGCAATCACCGGGCAAAGAGTGCGATTATCAGAGGGATAAAGAAAGTTTATGGCAAAGATCGTTAAGAAAAAAAGAAGAAGACTGAGTTTCAATGGTTTTGCGATCATTCTGTTTTCTTTTTCTCTGCTTGCCTGGCTGGCCAGTTCTCTTCTGGTGAATACGCTCAATGCGAGACTGACGATGAAGATACAGACGATGAACGAGGAACTGACAGTCCTCAAATCACAGAATCAGTCTCTGACATACGAGATTTCCAATCTTGAAAGCAAAGACAGGGTCTATGCGGCAGCAGCTGCCGCCGATCTCGACCAGGTCAGTGACAATATCATTTCCGTAGCAGGAGAATAAAATGAAACGAAGTAATCAGAAGCTTCGTTTTCTCTATGTTCTGATGCTGACGATCACTCTGCTTGTGATCGCCAATGTTTTTCTGGTGGTCATAGGCAAAGTCCATATCCGTTCAGGCACATCATTGACCAATTACATCCAGTCTGTTTCCAATGTCGAGGAAAAGATTTTTGCGTCCAGGGGAAACATCTATGACAACAGCGGAGCCGTCGTGGCCCAGGATGTCCAGACTTATGACATCATCTGTTATCTGGATACCGACAGACTTTCCAGTTCCGATGAAGTGGCTTATGTCGACAATCCGATCTTTGCCGCCCAGGCTCTGGCTCCTATACTGGAGATGGATCCGGCCGACATCTATTCGATCCTGACTTCCAATCCCGATCTTTATCAGGTGGAGCTCGGTGCTGCCGGCAGGAATCTTTCCGAAGAACAGAAGAAGCAGATCGAAGCGATCGAAGGCCTGCACGGCATCGATTTCCGCAATTCCTATAAAAGGACTTATCCCTATGGGGAAGTCTTTTCACCGCAGCTGGTCGGTTTTGCCCAGTCGGACAATACGGGAAAGCTGATCGGAAAACTGGGCATTGAAGCTTATCTCAATGATGAGCTTTCAGGTACGGACGGCTATCATTCCTATCAGAGAGACAAATCAGGCTATATCCTGCCCGGTATGTATGAGGAGACGATCAGTGCGATCAACGGATATGATGTCTATCTGACACTGGATATCGCCATTCAGGAAGCTTTGAATACGGCTCTGAATACGACGATGGAAGCCAAGAATGCCTCTAGGGCATGGGGTGCTGTCGTGGAGATCAAGAGCGGAAAGATCCTGGCCTGGGGACAGACTCCGTCCTATGATCCAAACCATCTTTCAGCTGATGATGTGCAGGTCAACTACGGTTCCCAGCTTGCCTACGAACCGGGATCCGTCATGAAGGCGGTCATTTATTCGGCAGCGATGGATCTTGGTGTCTATGACGGTGATACCAAGTTCGATTCATCTCCGTACTGTTATACGGCGACAGCCGGAAGGACTTATTCCGGTAATCAGCTGGGATGTATCTACAATGTCTCCAAACTGGACTGGGGCAATATCCCTCTGGATTACGGTCTGATCTACTCCAGCAACGTGGCAACTGCCACACTGCTGTCTCAATATGTCGGCATCAGCAATTTCGAAGAATATCTCAACAAATATCATCTGTATCAGAATGTGAATACCGACGGCATCGATGAGGTCCCGGGTTATACCAACTACGGTCTGTCTCCGGTCGATGATATCACGGCGACCTACGGCCAGGGTTCTTCGACGACGATGCTGCAGCTTCTGCAGGCTTATACGGCGATCTTCGGCAACGGCGAGATGATCAAACCTTATCTGATCGAAAAGATCGTCGATCCCAATACCAATACGGTCGTCTATCAGGGCAGCAGGAAGGTCGTTTCGACTCCGATCTCAAATGAAAGCGCCAGACAGATGCAGGATCTTTTAAGAAGAGTCGTTTCCGAACCGGACGGTACCTGCCGTCACTATGCGGCAAAGACTGTCGATGTCATGGGAAAAACCGGCACATCCGAGATCCCCTTGGACGGCGGATATGCGGAAGATCAGAACATCATCTCCTGCATGCTGGGATTCCCTTATGAGGATCCGGAATACATGGTTTATTTTGCCTATGTGTCTCCTGAGACCGTCTACTACAATTATGAGATCAAGCCGATCCCCGATCTGATCGACCGGATCGCGCTTTTAGAGAATCTGACGATCTCGGAAGAGGATATGAATTCCCAGCAATATATCGAGAAATACGAAATGCCCAATCTTCTTTCAAAGAAAGTCAGTGATGCAAAGGATCTGCTGGATGACTGCGGCTTGAACGTCATCGTTATATCCGACGGCTTAAGAGTCATCGATCAGTATCCGAAAGCAGGCGATGATGTCTATACTTACCGGAAGGTATTCCTTCTGAGCGACGGCAATTCCCAGACGCTGCCGGATTTTAACGGCTGGACAAGAAAAGATGTGATCGATTACTGGAACCTCTCGGGTCTATCGATCAGGATGGAAGGCTACGGTGTCGCCTATGAACAGTCTCTGGCTCCGGGCAGCAGCATCGATCCTTCCGTTGAATTCACGATCAAGTTCAGGGAGATCAACTACATGGAGAAGGAAGCTGAAGCAAGTGAAGAAAACACTTCTGATATTGATGAATAAGAAGGGGAATGGTGTATAATAAGCAGGTATGAATGATCTGATCATTTCTATCATCGGTTTTGTTCTGACGCTTGTGATGATGCTGGCAGCGATGCCTTCTTTCATCACGTATCTCAAGCATAAAAACATTAATCAGGTTACATCCGAATATGCTCTGGATGAGTTCAAAAACAAAGAGAAGACACCGATCATGGGCGGGCTTCTTTTTGTCGTCATACCGGTCATCGTTTTCATCATCGCCAATCTGAAAGGACTGGCAGGCCAGAGAGTCCAGTTTGTGCTGCTCTCCTATGTCCTGTTCTGTTCCGTCGGTTTCATCGATGATGCCCTGGTGATCCGCTCGCATTCCAACGAGGGCCTTTCTCCCAAGACCAGACTGATCATGGAATTTGTCTATACGCTTTTCCTGTTTGCGGTTTACAGGAATGTCATTCCGCTCCAGGTGACGATACCTTTTATGCATATCAGCATTCAGATTCCGTGGTTTGTTTTCCTGCCGTTCATGATACTGCTGTATATGGCGGAAGCCAATGCGGTCAATTTCACCGACGGCATGGACGGTCTTTGCGCAGGTGTATCTTTCTTTGCACTGCTCCCGTTTGTGATCCTGAGTCATTACTGCGGCTATCATAATATCGTCATTTTCCTGATCTGCATCCTGGCGGGTCTGATCGGTTATCTGCGTTTCAATTTCCATCCGGCAAAGATCTTCATGGGTGACAGCGGTTCGCTCGCCCTGGGGGCTTTATTCGCCTCTCTTGGCATTGTGTGCGATATGACGATCGCATTGTTTGTCATCGGCGGCGTCTTTGTTGCCGAGATGTTCTGTGTCTGCCTGCAGCAGATCTCAGTCAGGCTTTTCCACAGACGTGTCTTTTCCTATACACCGATCCACTATGCCTTTGTGATCAAGGGACACAGTGAAAAGAATATCGTGCTTTCATTCTATCTGGTGCAGATCGTTTTATCTCTGATCGGTCTGTTCATCGGATTTCACACCTTATGAACTATGTGTTTCACGACAGTAAGGAAGATCTGAAGACAAGAGTCTGCCAGATCAATCAAGTCAAAGAAGAAGAGCTGGATGTCTCTTCTTTTCATGTGGATCATGATATGCCTGTCCTGAAGGATTTCAGAGAGAAACTGCTTTCTTTCAGGGACCTGAAGTTTTTCATCGTCGGGGATTATGACTGCGACGGCATCTGTTCGACGCTGATCATGAAGAAACTCTTCGATGATCTGGGCATCGCGTCCAATTACTACATTCCTTCCCGTTTCAAAGAAGGCTACGGCATCAGTAAGAAGATCGTCGATACAGCAAAGGAACACGGCTTTGATGCTGTCTTATGTGTCGATAACGGTATTGTTGCCGATGAACAGCTCAGATATGCCTCATCTCTGGGGTTGAAGACCTTTGTGATCGACCATCACGAATATCTGGATCCTCCGTTTGCAGATGTCTGGATGCATCCGTCTTTGTTTGAAGAGAAATATGATGACATGTGCGCATCGGGATTATGCTGTCTCTTAAGCAATTCGATCCGTGCAGATGAACTGACAACAGTCTACGGCGGTCTGGGGACTCTGGCCGATATGGTGAAGGTCCTGGGATATAACCGCTATCTGATGAAGGAGATGCTGAAGATCATCAACGAAAAGACGATCTTTCCGATCTCATATCTTTCGAAACAGAAACAGTTTGACTTTGAGACGCTTTCTTTCGATGTGATCCCCAAGATCAATGCGGTGTCAAGACTCGATGAGATGATGAACGTCAATTACGTCGTGCGCTATCTGATCGACAATTCACCAGGCTGCATGAAATATCTGAATAAGATCGAAGAGATCAACACAGTCCGCAAAGACCTGAGCAGACAGATGTCGGCGCTGGCCACCAGGATCGCCGATCTGAACCGTGATGTGATCGTCGTAAGATCAGATCAGTTTCTTGAGGGCATCTGCGGCCTGATTGCCAACCGGCTGATGTTTGAATATGACAAGCCAGTCATCGTTCTGGCGGAAAAAGACGGCATGCTGAAAGGATCGGGCAGATCTCCTAAGGGAAGTGATTTGCATTCTTATCTCAAAGTAAAAGAAGATCTCTATGAGACCTTCGGCGGTCATGCCCAGGCTGTAGGTATCTCCATGAAGGAAGAAGCCTATGCACAATTCATGGAATACATCGCTTCCTGTGCCATGGAAAGACAGCCTCAGAGCAGGGATGTCCTGTGTTTCAAGAAAGATGAGATCGGTTTTGACATGCTGGAACAGCTCAATGAACTCAAGCCCTTCGGAAACGGTTTTGAAGAACCACTGTTCTCCATTGAGGATCCTTCTTATTTGCGGAAGTTCCTGGTTTCCTCATCATATCCCAAGTTTGTATTGAATGATCAGCTTGAGGCGATCAGCTTCAATCCCCGTCACGGTGATAAGTCTTTTGAAAGGATGATAGGCCATCTGAAAAGGGATTCCTACCGTCCGGACAGGCTGTCCTTCGTCATTGAAGATTTGCTTTAGTTTTACTATAATTGGAAGTGTATTCGGAAGGAGATAAACTATGAATTTGAAAGATTATATCGCAACGATCCCTGATTTCCCGCAGGAAGGTATTCTCTTCAGGGACATCACACCTCTGATGGCTGACGGTGAGGCTTTTCATGAAGCCTGCGGATATCTGATCGAATATGCCAGAAAAGTCGGTGCACAGGTCGTTGCCGGTCCGGAATCAAGAGGATTCATTTTCGGCTGTCCGGTCGCCAATGAGCTGAAGATCGGTTTCGTTCCGGTCAGAAAGCCGGGCAAGCTTCCGAGAAAGACGATCTCCTACAAATATGATCTGGAATATGGATCAAATGAGCTGCATATGCATGCGGATGCCATCAAACCAGGGCAGAAGGTTCTGATCATCGATGATCTTCTCGCTACCGGCGGTACCGTTGAGGCTACGATCAGAATGATCGAAGAGCTCGGCGGCGAAGTTGTCGGCTGTGCTTTCCTGATTGAACTGGAAGGACTCGGCGGCAGAGAAAAGCTAAGCGGCTACGATGTATACACTCTGATGAAGTATTAAACAAAATCGAAGCTTAGCTTCGGTTTTTACTTAAGGAAAACATGAAAGATCTGATCAGCAGAAAAGAAGAGCTGTATGACGAGATAAAGACTTATATCTCCAATCCCGATTCATTGGCCAAGATCGACAAGGCGTATGAATATGCCTATGACAAGCACAAAGACCAGGCGAGACGTTCCGGTGAGCCTTATTTTGTGCATGTTTTGAATGTGGCCTATGAACTGGCGAAACTCAAGACCGATCCGGATACGATCTGTGCCGGACTTCTGCATGATGTGATCGAAGACTGCGATGTCACAAAGGAAGAATTCATCGAGAATTTCGGGGAAGAGATCTACGAGATGGTCGAAGCCGTCACCAAGATCTCCAATCTGAAGTTCACCGATGAAAAGGAATATCAGGCTGTCAACCACCGCAAGATCCTGATCGCGATGGCCAAGGACGTCAGGGTTATTCTGGTGAAACTGGTCGACAGGCTGCACAACATGCGTACTTTGCAATACCTTCCGCCGGAGAAACAGAAACGGATCGCCAGAGAGACGCTCGATGTCTATGCGCCGATCGCACACCGTCTGGGTATCGCGGAGATCAAGAACGAACTGGAAGATCTCTCATTCTTTTATCTGGACAACGAAAAGTACAGGGAGATCGCAAAACTCGTCGAATCAAAGAAATCGGAAAGGGATCAGCAGATCGAACTGATGATCGAGGATATTTCGATCGTTTTGAAGATGCACAATATCCCGTTCCGCATTTTCGGACGTTCCAAGCATCTTTATTCCATCAACAAGAAGATGGTCACCAAAAACAAGCGTTTCGATGAGATCCTTGACCTGTTGGCAATCAGGATCGTCACAGAGACCGAGACCAACTGTTATGAGATATTAGGATACATCCATGCGGTCTACAGACCTATCCCGGGCCGTCTCAAGGACTATATCGCCATGCCGAAGATGAACATGTATCAGTCTCTGCATACGACGATCGTCGGTCCCGACGGCAGGATCTATGAGGTCCAGATCAGGACTGAAGAGATGGATGCGATCGCTGAGAAGGGTATCGCTGCCCACTGGTCCTACAAGGAAGGCAAGCAGCGTTCCCAGAAGGCACTGATCGAAGAACTCAACTGGCTCAAGGCTTTTGAAGAGAACACCGATGCGGATGCCAAGGACTACATGAACGACATCACGCATGATGTTTTCAATGCGAATATCTACTGCATGACCCCCAGAGGCCGTATCATCGACCTGGCTGCCGGTGCGACACCGATCGATTTTGCCTACCGTATCCATACCGAAGTCGGCAATCAGACGGTAGGAGCTCTGGTCAACGGCGTTCTGGTTCCTTTGAACACACCTTTAAAGACCGGTGATGTCGTCGAACTCAGGACAAACAAGAACTCGACGCCTTCGGAAGACTGGCTCAAGATCGTCAAGACCAACCACGCCCGCAACAAGATCAAGGCTTACTTCATGAAGAAGGAGCTGGAAGACAAGGAAGAGAACATCCGTCTGGGTGAGAATATGCTGAAGGAAGAGATCAGGAAACACAATCTGGAAGTGGATGAATTCTTCGACATGAAGAAGCTCGAAAAGATCGCCGGAACCTTCCAGCAGTCAAACGCCAACGATGTGCTTTATGCCATCGGCTGTAAGTCGCTGTCGCCGCTTGCGGTCATCGAAAAGCTGACAAAGCTCGGCAAGAAAGAAGTCGATCTTTCCTATCTGGAAAAGATGACCAAGCGCAATTCCGAGCGCAATCATTTCATATCCAAGACCGGTATCGTCGTCAAGGGCGTTTCTTCGATGAAGATCGCGATCTCACCGTGCTGTTCACCGGTCTACGGCGATCAGATCGTCGGTTTCGTCTCCAAGGGGCAGGGCATCAAGGTCCATCGGGCCGACTGTCCCAATGTCGCCAACGAAAGAAGACTGATCGATGTCAACTGGGATCCCAATAAGCCGGATGTCAGATACGAAACTTCGATTAAGATCTTCTCCAAGGACAGATCCTATCTGCTGACGGATCTGGTCACCGTCGTTGCGCAATACAAAGCCAATCTGACGGCTGTCAACTCACAGGCCAATGCCGAAGATCTCAGTGCTACGACTTCGATGTCTTTCATGGTGGATGATCTGGAACATCTGCAGAATATCATGGCGAATTTAAGGAAAGTCGAAAGCGTCATATCGGTTGAAAGAGCCATCAAATAATGATAGAATTTGGATGTCTATAAGGAGAATTAATCCTGAATCCGCAGCACAGCGAGAAGCGCATGGTGAAAGGCTTCCTGAGGAATCAGTGAGGGACAGCTTCCTTGACGCCTGCAAAACAGGCCGCAGACGCTGCGTTAAAGCTTAAAGGGCATATCCCTTCAGGGATGTGAACTAAGGTGGCACCGCGTTGATACGTCCTTAGAGGGACGTTTTTTATTATAAAAGGAGGAGTTCAATATGCCGTATCAGACCGTGAAAGGGACTTATGACACGCTTCCCGATCAGATGATCAGGGTAAACATGTTGTCTGATCTGTTCCGCCAGTTTCTGAATCTTTACGGATACAGCGAGATCAAGACGCCCGTATTTGAATATACCGGCGTTTTCCAGAAGGAGAATGACACTTCCGATATGGTGACCAAGGAGATGTATACCTTCTCACCCAACGGAAAGGATTCCCTGACCCTGCGTCCGGAAGGCACGGCCGGCGTGATCCGCTCCTTTGTTGAAAACAAGATGTACGGAAACAGTGAACTGCCTGTGAAACTGGGATACATCGAGGAGATGTTCCGTCATGAAAGACCGCAGAAGGGCAGACAGAGACAGTTTACCCAGATGGGCATCGAATGTATCGGCGACAAGGATCCTTTGATCGATGCCGAGGTCATCGCCTTGGGTTATTTCTATATTAAAACGCTCGGTCTGGAATCGGTAAAAGTACTGCTCAATACGCTGGGCGATCAGGAATCCAGGATCCGCTACAAACAGACACTGATTGATTATTTCAGACCGTATCGGGATCAGCTCTGCACAGACTGCCAGAACCGTCTGGAGAAGAATCCATTGAGGATCCTTGACTGCAAGATCGATCATGAAAATGAGATCGTGAAAAATGCTCCGAAGATGCAGCTGAGCGAATCGAGTGCACAGTATTTCGAAAAAGTGAAACACTATCTGGACCTTCTGGGTATTCCTTACGAGATCGATGAAAGACTGGTGAGAGGCCTTGATTACTATACCGATACGGTATTCGAAGTCGTTTCCACAAATGAGGCTTCCGGTTCCCAGGCCACGATCTTCGGCGGCGGACGCTATGACGATCTGGTGAAGGAAATGGGCGGTCCCCAGATCTCCGGCATCGGTTTTGCGATCGGTGTGGAGAGACTGCTGATCCTGTGCGAGGCGGAAGAGATCTTTGAAATAAACAAGTCGATCGACTGCTATGTCATCAATCTGAACGAAGATCCCGATTATGCTTTACAGATCGCAGAGATGCTCAGAAACAACTCTTTCTCCTGTGAGATGGATTATTACCGCCGTTCTCTGAAGGCCCAGTTCAAGTCTTCGGAGCGGAAAAACGCCCGCTTTGTCATCATCATCGGCGAAGATGAGGTGAAAGAGGATGCCGTTACTTTGAAGGATACACTGACCAAGGCACAGGAAACTGTGAAAAAGGATGAGCTGACAGACAGACTGGATCAGCTGATGGAGGATTATTATGAATAGAGATCATACCTGCGGAGAATTAAGAAAAGAAGATGCCGGAAAACATGTCCGTCTGGCCGGCTGGGTAGCGAAGAGAAGAAATCTCGGATCGATCGTCTTCATCGATCTGCGTGACCGCTACGGCATCACCCAGGTCACCTTTGACGAGAATCATTCTGATCTGGTAAAGGATGTCAGAAACGAATATGTCATTGAGATCGAAGGAACGGTTTCAGTCAAAGAGACACCCAATCCCAGACTGGAAACCGGCGAGATCGAAGTGCTGGCCGATTCTTTCAAGCTGCTTTCTTCCGCCAAGACGACACCGATGATCATTGCCGATGAGACCGATGCGCTGGAAGAAGTGCGTCTGAAATACAGATATCTCGATATCAGAAGAAATCCGATCAAGGAAAAGCTTCTGCTGCGTGACAAGGTGACGACCATCGTCAGAAGAGTGCTTCATGAAGATGATTTCGTGGAAGTCGAGACGCCGATCCTGTCCAAGTCGACACCGGAAGGCGCCAGAGACTACCTGGTCCCTTCAAGACTCTATAAAGGAAGGTTCTATGCCCTGCCTCAGTCGCCGCAGCAGTATAAACAGCTGCTGATGATCGGCGGCATGGACCGTTACTTCCAGATCGCCAGATGTTTCCGTGATGAGGACTTAAGAGCCGACAGACAGCCGGAGTTCACCCAGATCGATATGGAGATGTCTTTCGCGGATGAAGAGGATATCTTCGCCGAAGTCGAAAAGGTCATGAGAGCCATCTTCAAGGAGACAAAAGGGATCGAGGATCTGAGCTTCCCGCGCATCCGCTATGTCGATGCGATGGACAAGTACGGTTCCGACAAGCCGGATCTGCGTTTCGGAAACGAGATGGTCAATGTAAAGGATCTGTTTGAGCACAGTGAGTTCAAGATCTTCTCAGACTGTGTGGCAAACGGCGGCGTGATCAAAGCACTGGTATTCAGGAACTGCGCCGATAAGCTTTCAAGAAAGAAATTCGATGAACTGACAGAGTTCGTCAAGATCTACAAGGCAAAAGCGCTTGCTTATCTGAAATATGACAAGGGCGAATTCTCCGGTTCGGTCAACAACGCATTGCCGCAAGGCGAAAAGGAGGCTCTGAGAGACTTCCTGAAGCTCGAAAACAACGATGTGGTATTGATGATCGCTGACAAGAAAGCGATCGCAGAGACGGCTTTAGGCGCTGTCAGAAAGAAACTGGGCGAAGAGCTGGGTCTGATCGACAAAAACAAATTCTGTTTTGAATGGATCACGGAATTCCCGATGTACGAGTATTCGGAAGAAGAGGGCAGATGGGTCTCTGCACACCATCCGTTCACTGCTCCCAGAGATGAAGATGTCGACAAGCTCAGCTGTGATCAGGAGAACTGTTATTCCCGTGCCTATGACCTGGTGCTGAACGGCTATGAACTTCTGTCCGGATCTGTCAGGATCCACGACTCAGTGATGCAGAAGAAGGTATTTGATGCGTTGGGCCTGAGTGAGGAACAGATCAGAAACAAGTTCGGTTTCTTCATCGAAGCCTTCAATTACGGTGCTCCGCCACATTGCGGTGTCGGTATCGGTGTCGAGAGACTGATCATGATCTTAAGCGGAACCGACAATATCAAGGATGTCGTTGCTTTCCCCAAGACCGCCAGTGCGTACTGTCTGATGTCGGATGCACCAAGCAGTGTCGATCAGGATCAGCTGGACTTCCTGTCTTTGGAGATCCGCAGGGACTAATTTTCTGTAAGCCTTTACAAATTGCTTGAAAGGCATGATATAATATTTTTATCGTAAGGAGGTTGTAAATGCCAGTAAAAGTTGATCGTGATTTATGCATCGGCTGTGGCGCATGTACAGGTGTTTGCCCGACTGCTTCTCTTGAATTGGATGAAGAAGGCAAGTCTGTATGCAATGAAGATACCTGCGTTGATTGCGGTGCCTGCGTTGCAACGTGCCCGGTAGAAGCGTTATCTCAATAAACCAAGTTGACCACTTGGTTTTTTTATAGCTTTTCTTTACAATAAGGAAGGTATGAAAAAGGACTACATCTTGCCTTCTTTGAACGAAGCGAGAAAAAGAAATAAGGAAGTTTCGGACAAACTTTCTTTTTCGCTTGATAATAGATACAGAACACTGGGTGAGGGCAAGAAATATTTCATCATCACCCACGGCTGTCAGGCCAATCAGCGCGATTCCGAGACCATGGCCGGTCTTCTGGATCAGATGGGCTATCAGATGTGTGATGATGAGAAAGATGCGGATGTCATCCTGATCAATACCTGCGCCGTCAGACAGAACGCCGAAGAGAAGGTTCTGGGAGAAGTCGGTGCCCTGAAGCGTCTCAAGAAAGAGAATCCCGATCTGATCATCGGCATCGGCGGCTGCATGGCCCAGGAAGAAGAGACGGTCAGGACGATCATGGAGAAATACCGTCAGGTCGACATCATCTTCGGTACCCACAATATCACATCGCTGCCGAAACTGCTTTATGATGTCTGCATGACAAAGGAAAGAAAGATCGAAGTCTTCTCCAAGATGGGTGAGATCGTGGAGAGCGTTCCGGTGACCCGTTTCATGTCGCACAAGGCCTGGGTCAACATCATGTACGGCTGCGACAAGTTCTGTTCCTACTGCATCGTTCCCTATACCAGAGGCAAGGAACGTTCCCGCTACCGTGAAGATATCATCTATGAAGTAAACGAACTGGTCGCCCAAGGCTATAAGGAAGTCTGTCTGCTTGGTCAGAACGTCAATGCCTACGGCAAGGATCTTAAAATCGATTACACCTTCGGCAATCTGCTCAATGACGTTGCCAGGACAGGAATTCAGCGGATCCGTTTCATGACCTCCCATCCCTGGGATTTTGATGATACGATGATCAAGGCGATCAGAAACAATCCCAACATCATGCCGTATATCCATCTGCCGATCCAGTCGGGGAACACACAGATCCTGAAGAAGATGAACCGCAGATACAGCAGGGAAGAGTATTTTGAACTGTTCGACAAACTGAAAGCGCAGCTGCCCGGTTTTGCGTTCACAACCGATATCATCGTCGGTTTCCCGAATGAATCCGATGAGGCATTTGAAGATACACTCAGCGCTGTCGACCATTGCCGGTATGACAATGCCTTCACTTTCATCTATTCCGCAAGAGAAGGAACGCCGGCGGCAAAAATGGAAGATACGACCGACAGGAAGACAAAGGAAGAACGTCTGCAGAGACTCAATGAAAAAGTCGCTTATTATGCCAATCTGAACAATCAGAAATTCAAGGATCAGATCGTGGAAGTGCTGGTTGACGGTCTCAGCAAGCGCAACAGCAAAGTCTATTCCGGTTACAGCAGGGAAAACAAGCTGGTCAATTTCACCGGCGAGGATATAAAGACCGGTGATATCGTTAAAGTAAGGATCAATGAAGTGATGTCTTTTTCGCTCAACGGCGAAGCAATCAGGGAAGACAGTCACTGATATATAAAAGGGGTGAGAAGATGAAGAATTAATTTCCTTGAAACTTATTGAATCGCTTGAATAAGTTTTAGTCGTTTCTGAGCGAGGAAGGAGATTAATTTTTTATGCTTAAAACAGACCATCTTACGATTACGACATATAAAGGCAGAGTGCTGCTGAATGATTTTTCGTTTGTACTCAATAAGAAAGACAAGATCGCCCTGATCGGTGAGGAAGGGAACGGAAAATCGACCATTTTAAAGATCATAGCGGGGATCGATACCGATTCCTATGTGACATATACGGGAAAGATCATCTGTGACGAGAAGATCGGTTTCCTGCCTCAGAGCATCGAGGAGAAGTATCTCGATCTGAGTGTATCTGATTTCATTTCAAAGGAGATCGACTACAACTTCCTGTATTCGCTTTTAAAACGCATCAATATCGATCCCGAACTGATCGGTGAACGAAAGCTCAGGACGCTGTCCGGAGGAGAAAAGGTCAGGGTATCGCTGCTGAAACTGCTGTATGAACAGCCGGATATCCTTCTGCTGGATGAACCGACCAATGATCTGGATCTGAAAACGCTGATCTGGCTGGAGGAATTCATTTCCAATGCGGATCAGGCGATGATCTTCGTGTCCCATGATGAGACGCTACTGGAAAACTGTGCCCAGGGCATCCTGCATCTGGAACAGCTCAAGAGGAAGAGCGAAGCCCATATGACCTACAGCGGCTGCGGCTACAGAGAGTATTGCGAAAGCAGGGATGCGTATATCGGCAGAAACAATATGATCGCTTCCAAGGAAAAAAACGAACTGAAGAAGCAGATGGAGCGCTGGCGGAAGATCTATCAGAAAGTCGAATACCAGCAGAAAACGATCTCCAGAGGCGATCCCCACGGAGCCCAGCTTCTGAAGAAGAAGATGCATGCGGTCAAGGCTCAGGAAAAGATCCTTGAAAACAGGAAAGAGAATCTGAGACAGAAATACGAGCCGGAAGAGGCGATCGATGTCTTTTTCGGACATGTCGACATCAATCCCAACAAGGTGATCCTCGATCTGCATCTGTATGAACTGAAGATCGAAGACAATGTGCTGAGCAGAAACATCGATCTCAAGATACTGGGCAAAGACAAGGTCTGTCTGATCGGAGACAACGGTTCGGGAAAATCGACACTGATAAAGCTGATTGCGCAGGAGCTTCTGCAAAGAGAAGATATCAAAGCGGGGTATATGCCCCAGAATTATTATGAAGTGATGGATTATGAGCTCACGCCGGTGCAGTTTCTCTGGGACGGAGCGGATATGAAAAAAAGAGCTGAGGTGCAGTCCTGCCTCGGCGCTCTGAAGTTCACGACGGAAGAGATGGAACACAAGATCGCCGATCTTTCGGAAGGGCAGAAATGCAAGATCCTTCTGATCTCACTGATCCTGAATCAGTGCAATGTCCTGATCCTGGATGAGCCGACAAGGAATCTTTCGCCGCTGTCCAATCCGATCATCAGGAAGATACTGAATGACTATGAGGGAACGATCATTTCCGTTTCCCATGACCGTAAATTCATCGATGAAGTAGCTGATAAAGTATATGAACTCGACATCAGCGGACTCAGACTGTGGCAGTGAGTTTTGAAGTGAAAATGTGATATAATTTTAAGAGGATTTTTGGAGGATATCATCAGTGCAGAAAATACGTTTAATGGCACTTGGCGGTCTTGACGAAGACGGCAAGAATATGTACCTCGTGGAAATAGATGGGGATATTTTTGTATTGGACGCAGGTCTGAAGTATCCCAGTGAAAGCGAACAGCTGGGTATCGAATACATCATCCCGGATTTTACTTATCTGATCGAACATAAAGGCAGAGTGAAGGGCATCTTCATCTCTCACGGACATGATGATGTCATGTCGGCTCTCGGCCATCTGCTGACCCAGATCGACATCGAGGTCTATGCGACAGCCCTGACAGCCAAGCTGCTGGATGAGGAATTTAAAGTACATAAACTGAAAAACAAGCATATTCATGTGATCAAACGGAACGATACATTCAAGGTAGCGGGTCATACGATCCATACCTTCCCGGTCATGCAGAGCATCGCTGACGGTGTCGGATTCGCTTTTGAAACTGATTCCGGTCTGATTGTCTATACATCGGAATTCATCTTTGACTATGACTTCCTGAATAAGGCTTTTTCGATGGACATCAATGCCTTGTCCAATCTGGGACAGAAGAATGTCCTGGTGCTGATGTCGGAGTCGACCGGATCCAAGAGGACAGGCTATACGGCGCCCAAGCACCGTATCACCGATCACATCGAACATTATTTCGAAGAGACGGACAGAAGGCTTCTGATCACGCTTTACCGTCAGAATCTTTTCAGGATCATGGAGGTCCTGGAACTGGCGGCCAAATATCACAAGAAGGTCTTCTTCTACAACGACGAACATGTCAAACTGCTCAAGACTGTCGATGATCTGGGTTACTACAAGATCCCGCAGAACGTCATCATCTCCGGAAATGAGTTCAGCAATGACATGAAAGATGTCGTGATCGTCTTCTCCGGGTCCGGCAACCAGGTATTCAAGCTCGTGAACAACGTGGCCATCGGTGAAGACCATCTGGTTGAGCTGCATGAATCGGACATCGTGATCATTGCATCCCCGGTCGTTCCCGGTACGGAAAAGAATGCGACCGCCATGGAAAACGACCTGTACAAGGCCGGTGTTTCCATCGTCAAGCTCAACGCCAAGGAGATCCTTTCGATGCATGCGTCGATCGAGGATCTCAAGATGATGCTTTACCTGATCAGACCGAAGTATTATCTGCCGATCAAGGGTGAATACTCCGATCTGGTATCCAATGCCGATATCGCTGTCGATATGGGCTATACACCTGACAAGATCATCATCCTGGACAACGGACAGTTTGCGACATTAGAAGGAAGCAGACTGGCTTCCACAGGCGATCAGATCGAACTGGAAGACAAGGCCATCGATGCCTCCGACATGCGTGACGTATCCGGCATGGTGCTGAAAGACAGGGAAAAACTATCGACTGACGGCGCCATCATCTGCGGTATCGTTCTGGATTTCAAGACCAAGAAGATCATCGGCGGACCCGATATCCAGTCCAGGGGCGTCATCTACCTTAAGGATGCCGAACATATCCTGGCGGAGATCGGAAACATCCTGATCTCGACCATTGAAAGAAATGTCGAAGAAGGTACCTATGAAAACATGCAGGTCAGGAAGGAAGCGAGGGAACAGATCTCCCGTTATGTGCTAAAATCAACAGGGAAGGCTCCGATGATCCTTCCGGCTATCGTAGAAATCAATCTGGGTGAGGAAAGTGGCAAAGAAGGCGACTAAGAAAAAAACAGCGAAAAAACAGGAAACAGGCAAGATCGTCTGGCTGATCGTATCACTGCTTTGTGCGGTGCTGCTGTTTTTCACTGTCTCAAAAATGGGCCGTTTCGGCATCATCACCAACAACCTGCTGACCTATCTGCTTGGTTCGGCATATGCGGCAGTGATGCTGAGCCTGTTTGTCTACGGTCTCTATGTGCTGTTCTCCAAAGACGGAGAAGCACAATCAGCTAAAACGATCAGCGGTCTGATCGTATTGCTTTTGAGCATCGTATTGCTGAATGCCTATATCTGTGAAGATATGGATACATTTGCTTCCTATATCCCGTATCTGAGTGAAAAGGGAAAAATGATCCTTTCGGATGAAGTCTTAAATCATACCGGAGGTGTGCTGGGCAATCTGCTGTATCTTGTTTTCACTGTCCTGACGACCAGAAACGGAACATTGATCATTCTGGTAACACTGTTCATTATTGCGGCGATCCTGATCGTTCCGGCAGAAACTTACCGGAACATGTTCGTATCGGCCAAGGATTACGGTTCAAAGAAGAAGGAAGAGATATCGGAAGCCCGTGAACAGAGGCGTATCGCCGCTGCCAGGGCGGAAGAGGAAAGAAAAGCCCGTCAGGCCGAAGAGATGGCAAGACTTGCCGAAGAGGAAGAAGCCAGAAGAGAAAGACAGTCTCTGCTTGCAGAGATGGCGGAAGAAAAGCCTGAAGAAGAGGAAAAGGAAGAGATCCCTGTCAGGAAGAAGCACGACGATGTGCTTTCCAAGAGTCCGACTTTCATCAATCTCAATGAGAAAGAGATCTACGGCAATGCACCGCGCAAAAAAGAGGAAGAAAAGCCGTCTGAACCGGATATCATCACCGAAAAGATCGCGGATGAGAAGCAGAAAGTGCTGCGCAGGAAGAGAAATTCTTCTGCCTACCGTCTGCCCAAACCTTACGATGAATTCCTGGAGGCCGCATCCTCATCGTCTTCCAGCGTCAACAAGACTTCAGCTGCCGTCAAGGGCGAGAGAGTCATAGAGATATTGCAGAATTTCAATATCGAAGCCCAGCTGCTGAATACCTATATCGGACCTTCAGTCACGAAATTCGAGATCAAACCGGATTCTTCCGTCAAGATCAACAAAATCATGAATATCTCCGACAACATCAAGATGGAACTGGCTGCCAAGGATATCCGTATCGAAGCGCCGATCCCGGGCAGGAGTGCTGTCGGTATCGAGATACCAAACGTGGAGCCCATACCGGTCAGGATGCTGGATCTGATCCGGAATATTCCGGCTGAAAAGCGCAAAGCAGAGCTGCTCTTCGCCCTGGGCAAGGACCTGATGGGCAGGCCGGTCTTCTGCGATCTGTCCAAGATGCCGCACCTGCTGATCGCCGGCGCGACCGGTTCGGGTAAGTCGGTATGTATCAACAGCATCATTATTTCTTATCTGCTTAAAACGCATCCTGATGATGTCAAACTGGTCCTGGTCGACCCCAAGAAGGTCGAATTCACGCCGTTCAAGGATATCCCGCATCTGCTTTGGCCGATCATCGATGACCCGCAGATGGCTTCGAATATGTTAAAGAAGATCGTCGTCATCATGGAAGAGAGATACGACGCCTTTGCCAGTGTCGGTGTCAGAAATATC
Organism: Erysipelotrichaceae bacterium; assembly: GCA_017454765.1. GTDB lineage: Bacteria > Bacillota_I > Bacilli_A > Erysipelotrichales > Erysipelotrichaceae > Colivicinus. The sequence continues at coordinate 83,999 of JAFTCJ010000021.1, forward strand.
GACGGCTTCAATCACTTCGTCAGTGAATACAATGCCAACCTGAAATCAGGTGAAACGCCGATGGAGAAGCTTCCGTACATGGTCGTCATCATCGATGAGTTGGCTGATCTGATGGCGATCGCAGGGAAAGACGTTGAACTTTCCATACAGCGTATCACCCAGCTTGCCAGAGCTTCCGGAATCCATCTGATCGTAGCGACGCAGAGGCCTTCCACAGACGTCATTACCGGACTGATCAAGTCAAATATCCCTTCGAGGATTTCCTTCGCTGTAGCCTCTTCCATTGACTCCAGAACGATACTGGATCAGACCGGAGCGGAAAGGCTTTTAGGAAACGGCGATATGCTGTATTATCCGCAGGGCGAGACAGCTCCGATCCGTATGCAGGGCGTCTTTGTCACTGACCGTGAGATCAGCAAGATCACATCCTACGTCAAGCAGCAGGCCAAACCGGAATATGAGGATTCCTACTATGAGTTCCTCACCAATATGAGCGGTTCGACCGTGATGTCGGCTTCTTCAGTCAATGCCGATTCCCAGGATTCGCTCTATGACGATGTCGTGGAATTTGTCCGTTCCCAGCAGAAAGCATCGACTTCGCTGCTGCAGAGAAGGTTCGGCATCGGTTACAACCGGGCGGCCAGACTGATCGATACGCTGGAAGATAGGGGGATCATCGGTCCGGCAAACGGCTCCAAGCCAAGGGAAGTTTATCTGAAAGAAGATGAAGATGAATAGCACAGTGCAAGCTGTGCTTTTTCTTTCCACATTTCTCCACGTGGGAAAGAGTATCAAAAGAAAACGGAATCGGTAATTCTATCTCCTTAAGAGATGCTAGATTATTCTTGCAGGTTATATGGAAAGGAGGTAAATGAACGGATTTTATCTAGTCGGACGCATCGTTGATGAACCGGAGGTTTCCGAAACTTCCACCGGACTGACACTTTGCCGTCTGAAACTATCTGTCAGCAGATCTTTCAGAGGCCAGGAGGAAAACAGTGAGATCTTTGAAGTCGTACTGTTCAAAAACCTGGCGGAACTGCATTATGAGATCGGACAGATCCTGGGGATCAGCGGAAGAATACAGGCAAACAATTTTGATAAGGAAGGAGTAAAATACTATCACGCAAATCTCATAGGCAATTCTGTCGATTTCATCAGCTGACATCGATCCCTGCACGGCAGGGATTTTTTAAAGGCAATTATGATACATCTGTAATATAATGAGGGTATGTTTGATTCATTACAGGAAAAACTTACCAAAACACTGAGAAACGTTCAGGGAAAAGGAAAACTTTCCGAACGCAATATGGAAGAGACTCTGAAAGAGATCAGAATCGCTCTTCTGGAATCGGATGTCAACTACAAAGTCGTCAAAGACTTTCTGGAGAAAGTCAGACAGGAATCGATCGGTCAGGATGTTCTGAATGCCGTTGAACCGGGTCAGCTTCTGGTCAAGATCGTTCACGATGAGATTATCTCTCTTCTTGGAGACGAATCCGCGGAACTCAATTTCAAAGAAAACGATCTGACGAGCATCATGATCGTCGGTCTGCAGGGTACAGGCAAGACCACCCAGGCCGCGAAACTGGCCAATTTCCTTAAGAAGAAGGGAAGAAAGCCGATCATGATCGCTGCCGACATCATCAGACCGGCAGCCATTGAACAGCTTGAGACCCTGGGAAAGCAGATCGATGTCGAAGTCTTTTCGATGGGCGTCGATGTCCCTGTACTGAAACAGGTCGAAGAAGGCATCAGATATGGCAAGGAAAAGGGTTACGATACGGCCCTGATCGATACTGCCGGACGTCTGCAGATCGATGAAGAACTCATGAACGAGCTCAAACAGATCAAGGATTTGATCCATCCGGATGAGATCCTGCTGACGGTCGATGCGATGACCGGTCAGGATATCGTGAATGTGGCCAATGCTTTCCATGAACTGCTGGATGTGACCGGACTGATCCTGACCAAATTCGACGGTGATTCCAAGGGCGGTGCCGCCTTATCCGTAAAAGCCGTGACCGGTGTACCGATCAAGTTTACCGGAACCGGTGAAAAGATCTCCGATCTCGAGATGTTCTATCCGGACCGTCTGGCGCAGAGGATCCTGGGCATGGGCGATGTCGTTTCTTTCGTGGAAAAAGCCCAGGAAGAAATGGATATGAAGAAGGCCGAAGAGACTGCCGGCAGACTGATGGACGGCAAATTCACGATGGATGATCTGCTCAATTCCATCGAACAGTCGAGAAAACTGGGTCCGCTTTCTTCGATCATGCGGATGATGCCGGGCATGTCGGAGATGGCCAACGCGATCAATGATTCCGATGCCGACAACGAACTCAGGAAGATCAAGGCGATCATCCAGTCGATGACACCGGCAGAAAGAGAGGATCCTTCGATCATGCGTTCCTCACACAAAAGAAGGATCGCCAAGGGTTCCGGCACCAGAGTGGAAGATGTCAACAAACTCTGCAACCAGTATGACAAGATGAAGAAACTGTTCAAAAACATGTCTTCGATGAAATCCATGTTCGGATTGTGATATGTGCGGACGCTATGAATTCAATGTTTCTTCTTCAAAGAAGGGGAAACAGATCAAGGAAAGAGCTGAAAAACTCAACCTCGTCTATAAGGAAGGCGAGGTTTTTCCTGATGATGACGTCTTATGCATCATACCGGTGGAATCAAAGATCGATCTGAAGGTGATGAAATGGGGCATCAGGAACAAGTCCTTTCAGATCAATGCGAGAATGGAATCCCTGGAAGATAAGATCAGCTATGCCCAGATGAAAAACAGGCGCTGTGCGATCATCTGCAACGGTTTCTATGAGTGGGATAAAAACAAGGAGAAGTATTTCTTTCATACCGATGTGGAATTCATCTATCTGGCAGCCATATTCAATGAAAAGAACGAACTTCTGATCCTGACACAGGCTGCCGATGAGGATTTCAGCAAGATCCATTCCCGCAGTCCGCTCATCATGGACCAGAAAGAGATGCTGAAGTTCATCCACAATGAGGATGCCGTGTTTTCAAAGAAAAAGCTTTCATTTGAAAAACTGGACAAAGAGATCAGATTATTTTAAGCCGTCAAGTAAAAATACTTGACTCTTCTTTTATTTTATGCCATCATAGTAGAGCAGATTAAAAGAGGAGGTTATTATGGTTAAACTCAGATTAAAGAGAATGGGTGCTAAGAAGGTGCCTTTCTACCGTATCGTTGCTGCTGATTCAAGAGCACGCAGAGACGGCAGAGATATCGAAACGATCGGAACTTATGATCCGACAAAGCAGCCTGCAATCGTAAATATTGACGAAGAAAAAGCACTGAACTGGCTGAACAAAGGCGCAGTTCCGACTGATACTGTTCGTTCTCTCTTAGCGAAGAACGGTACCATGCAGAAATATATCGATTCCAAGAAAAGCAAATAATGATCGATTTAGAAAAAATCCTTCTGAACATCGTGAAGCCGCTGTGCTCCGATCCTGATTCCGTCATCGTCAAGCAGATGGAAAGCATCAATGAGAATGAACTTCTGCTTTACGTATATGCACCGAGTGAGGACATCGCAAGGCTGATCGGCAAGAAGGGATCAATGGCAAACTCCATTCGTCAAATGCTGCAGGTTGCCTCAAAAATCGAAAACAAGAGAATCTCGATCAAGTTTGAGGCATTGTAAAGGGATGAATCATCATTCCTTTTTTTGTATAATAACGGGTGATGGAATACGTAAATATCGGAAAGATCGTCAATACCTTCGGTATCAGGGGCGAACTCAAGGTCGCTTCCAATACCGATTTTGTCGATGAACGGTTCAAAAAAGGCTCTACCGTCTATATCGGTGAGGAACATATCCCTTTCACTGTAGCCAATCACAGGGAACATAAGGGTTTTTTATTGGTCAGTTTCAAAGACCGTGAGGACATCAACCTGGTCGAGAAATACAAGAACATGATGATCTATAAATCAAAAGATGACATTAAGCCTCTGAAAAAGGGCGAGTATTATTTCTCCGATCTCAGGGATCTCGATGTCTATGTGGAAGGTGTCCGTGTGGGCAAAGTGCTGCTCGTGGAAGAAGGGATCAAGCACAACTATCTCAGGATACTGAAGGATGAAGACCATAAGGAGCACCTGGTCCCGTTTCTGGATGTCTTTGTGAAGAATGTCGATCTTGAGGAAAAGAGGATCGATATCGTGAAGATGGAAGGTCTTTTATGAAGATCACCGTTCTGACGCTGTTTCCGGAGATGTATGAGGGTTTCCTGAACGCTTCCATCATCTCCAGGATCATTGAAAAAGGCCTGGCTGAGATCAAGGTCGTCAATATCCGCGACTATTCCACAGACAAGCATCACCATGTGGATGATACGCCTTACGGAGGCGGTGCGGGGATGCTGATGAAGGTGGATGTCGTCCACAGAGCCCTTCTGGACAACATCTCCAATGACTACACCTACACCATACTGACTTCTCCCAAGGCAAGACCGCTGAAACAGGAAGATCTTGTTCGTCTTTCAAAACTTGATGAATTCGTCATCATCTGCGGGCACTATGAAGGCATCGATTACCGCATCGAACGCTATGTGGATGAAAAGATCAGTATCGGTGATTACATCCTGACCGGCGGTGAGATACCGTCCATGGTGCTGATCGACGGTGTTCTGAGACTGCTGGATGAAGGGATCTGTTCGGATTCCCTGAAAGAGGAATCCTATAACGAGGGTCTGCTGGAGTATCCCCAGTACACAAGACCGGTCGAGTATAACGGAGACCGCGTCCCCGATGTGTTACAGAATGGCAACCATGCGCAGATACGCCGATACAACTTAAAAATGGCGCTGAAGGAGACGATGCTGAACAGACCGGATCTCTTTGATAAAAGGCAGTTTACGGAGGAGGAAAAGCAGCTTCTCGCCGAGATATTAAGCGAATAGGATCATTGATGCGGAATTGATGCGTTTTGATCAAAAAAGGTTTGATTTCAGGCCTTATTTATGATAAAGTAATTAAGCGCTGTTCCGCTTTTCTTTATGATTATGAACAGATGTCTACATTTTGAAAAAGGAGAAAACGATGAATTTAGGTTTGGTAAACGAAATTACGAAAGACCAGATGAAGTCCGATCTTCCTGAACTTGCTCCCGGACAGACTGTTCGTGTCGATGTAAAGATCCAGGAAGGCGACAAGTCAAGAATCCAGGCTTACGAAGGTGTTGTCACCAAGGTACAGGGCTCCGGAATCGGCAGAACATTCACTGTCAGAAAGATCTCTTCCGGTATCGGCGTTGAAAGAACTTTCCCGGTTCATTCACCTGTCATTGACAAGATCACGGTCCTGAGAAAAGGTAAAGTCAGAAGAGCGAAACTGTTCTATCTGAGAAACCGCCAGGGTAAATCAGCCAAGATCAAGGAAGTCAGATAATTTCATGAAAGCCGTGCGATACGGCTTTTCTTTTTGAGTATAATGAAAGTAATGGAAAAAAGCAGAAGTCTTTTAAGTGAACTGTTCTGGTTTGTGATCAAAGCGCTGATCATCGTTCTGATACTGATCAACTTTGTTTTCATGTCCTGTGTCGTCAATGGTTCCAGCATGTATCCGACATATACGGAAGGGGATTACGGCTATTCTTTCATCATCACAAGGAAGCTTGGGATCAGACGTTTTGATACGGCCGTGATCAGAGCTGATTCCTCCGACAGGGAAAAGTTCCTGGTCAAGCGGGTGATCGGTCTTCCGGGCGAAACGATCGAGTACAGGAACAATCAGCTTTATGTCAACGGCGAATATGTGGAAGAACCTTTCTTAAAAGATGTTACGACGCAGGATCTGAAGGTGACGCTGGCAGAGGATGAATTTTACTGCCTCGGCGACAACCGCAATGTTTCCCGTGATTCCCGTTACTACGGACCCTTCAAAGGCGAAAGCATCGTTTCCACGCATCTTTTCGTGATCTATCCTTTTGCAGCGTTCGGATACCATAAATAAACATGAAACTGACAGTACTGGCTGACAACAACACTTATATCGACATGTACTATCTGGGCGAACCGGCCCTGTCTTTTTATATTGAAGACGGTGATGAAAAGATCCTTTTCGATACCGGTTATTCCGACGTCTATCTGAAAAATGCAGAAAAGATGGGCATCGATCTGACGCGGATCGATCATATCGTCCTCTCGCACGGCCACAACGACCACAACGGAGGTCTGCGTTTCCTGCCGGCAAAGAAGAGCTCATATCATCTGATCGGACATCCGGGCTCTCTGGAATACAAGGAAGATGAAAACGGACTTCAAATCGGTTCGTTTATCGATGCTGAAGAGATTCGGAAAAAGTGTGATATCACGTTCACAAAAGAAGTGATGCGGATATCGGAACATCTTTATTATCTGGGTGAGATCGAAATAATGAATGATTTCGAGAAGCGCTATGCCATCGGCAAACGTATCGTTTACGGATCGAAAGAAGATGATTATATCCTGGATGATTCAGCTATCGTTTACAAGGGGAAAGAGGGACTCTTCGTGATCACGGGCTGTTCCCATGCCGGCATATGCAATATCATCGAATATGCAAAGAAAGTGTGTGAAGAAAAGCGTATATCAGGCGTCATCGGCGGTTTCCATCTCTTTGATGCTGATGAAAGATTACAGAGGACGATAGAATATCTGAAGGAAAACCAGATCCCGTTACTTTATCCGTGTCATTGCGTATCCCTTAAGGCAAAGATCGAGATGGGAAAACAGCTGGATATCAGAGAAGTCGGTGTCGGACTTCGGCTGGAGATACAATGAGCCGTATCAGTCTCTATATTCCTTCTCCTGATGATTACTGGTATGAACAGAAGCTGGAAGAAGACCCGGAGACGATGTCCTACAATGCCGGCTATGATGTATCTTATGCGGGGTATCATTATGACAGCGGATGCATCGATTTTCCAAAAGAATGCTGGAAAACCGCATATGACAGACGGGTCAGGGAAAACAGATATTTTGCCTATATCAGGGACGAAGAGAAGGACTGCTTTGTCGGTTATGTAAATTATCAGTACGATCAGGAAAAAGAGCGTTATGAATGCGGTATCGTGATCGAAGGAAAATACAGACATCGCGGTTACGGAAAGGATGCCCTGAAACTGCTGTGTGATACCGCAAGGAAAAACGGTGTAAAAGAGTTATATGATGAATTTGAGGCTGACAGGGATCATGTGCCCGATCTGTTTTTATCACAAGGGTTTGAGATCGTTGAAGAAAAACAGTGGCCGAAATTCAGAAAGAATGTGAAAGGCATTACCGTAAGAAAGATTTTATAAAGATGGCAAACGAGGAAAAGACGTTTCAGAATACAAATATCAACTGGTATCCCGGCCATATGGCCAAGGCCAGAAGGCAGATGGAGGAACAGCTCAAGCTTGTCGATATCATCATCGAGCTCAGAGATGCGAGGATCCCTGAAGCTTCGGCGAATCCGATCTTAAAACAGCTTTCATCCAATAAACCGGTCCTGATCATACTGAATAAAGCGGATCTTGCCGATGAGAAAAAGAATCTTGAATGGAAAGATCGTTTTGAGCATTGTCTACTTACCGATTCGGTATCCGGAAATCTGACCAAAACGGTCGTCAACGAAGTCAAAACGATACTGAAGGACAAACTGGAGAAAGCAAAGGCAAGAGGCATACGCAAGAAAGTGCTGCGGGCCATGGTGGTCGGTATACCCAATGTAGGCAAGTCCACTTTCATCAACAATATCGTTAAGAAAAAAGCTGCCAGGGCGGAAAACAGACCCGGTGTGACTAAAGCATTGCAGTGGATCAGGATCAATGAGGATGTCGAACTGCTGGATACGCCCGGTGTTCTCTGGCCGAAATTCGAGAATCAGAACGATGCGAGGCTTCTGGCTCTGATCGGTTCGATCAATGACGATGTACTGGACAAGGAGGAACTTGTCCGTTTCGGTCTCGATTATCTGAAACAGATCTATCCCGGCATGATCGCAGACAGATACGGGGTGGATGAAGACTGTGAGGATCTGCTGGAGACGATCGGCAGAAAGAAACTGTGGCTGAGTGATGACGGCAGTGTCGATCTGACAAAGAGCGTCGATCTGATCCTCAAGGACATCCGCAGCAACAGGATAGGAAGGATCACCTGGGAAGATGCTGGAGAATAAATACGAGAGGCAATACTGGGAGAATGACCGCTATATCATGGGCATCGATGAAGCAGGCAGAGGGCCCTTGTGCGGGCCGCTTGTTGTCGCCTGCTGTGTTTTGCCCATCAACTATGAAAACGAAGCGATCAATGATTCCAAACAGCTGAGTGAAAAGAAAAGGAATGAACTGTTCAAAGTGATCATCAGAGACGCCCATCATTTTGAATTCCGCATCGTTTCTCCCAAGATGATCGACAGATACGATATCTATCACGCAACACAGCGAGCGATGGATGAACTCAGCAAAAGCACCAGGATCCATTCACTGACAGTGACCGATGCAATGCCTTTAAACAGGATCGATACCGTTTCGATGGTAAAAGGGGACGCCAAATCGATCTCCGTAGCCGCTGCCAGTATCCTGGCAAAGGTGCTCAGGGACCATATCATGATGGGCTACGATGTGCTTTATCCCCAATATGAATACAGAAATCACAAGGGCTATGGCACAAAACGGCATCTGGAACTGATGGATCAATACGGCATCAACGAACTGTATCGGATGTCTTTCAGACCCTGCAGGGACAGACAGCTGAAATTATTTTAATAAATTTTTAGGATTTTGACGGTTTCCGGCGAATAATGTATTAGATGAACCCGGAACTGCTGAAATCCTATTCTTTTTATTTCAAAGGCGAATACAGACGGATCGCAAAGGCGATCAGGAACAGGGAAACTGTTCCTCATTTTGATGTTGCCGGTGCGGTGACGATACTGGATGAAGAATATCCCCGCTCTTTCCTTGACCTGAAGTATCCGCCGTTTGTGTTTTACTATAAGGGAGATCTATCCCTGTTAAAGAAAGAAGCGATCGGTGTCGTCGGTTCAAGAAAACCCTGCGACTATGCTTTAACAGCTACCAAGGCCCTGGTGAAGCATCATTCAGACAAAGTGATCGTCTCCGGACTGGCGAAGGGGATCGATGCCTGTGCCCATGCGCATGCGCAAAGGACGATCGGGATCCTGGGCTGCGGTATCGATTATATCTATCCCTATTGCAACAGAAAACTGATCGAGGATGTAGGAAAAAACGATCTGATCATCTCCGAATATCCTGCCATGTCGCTTCCTTATGCCTGTCATTTCCCGTTCCGCAACCGGCTGATCGCTGCTTTATCGGACAGGGTCTATATCATGCAGTCGTCGGAAAAATCAGGTACCATGACAACAGTGAACGAGGCACTGGAACTGGGAAAGGAAGTGAAGGTCCTGCCTTATGATGTCTTTGCGGAAGAAGGCAGACACAATCTGCAGCTGATCGCTGAAGGAGCCTGTCCGATCACTTGTGAAGAAATTGCATTTTAAAAACATTTGTGTAAATATTAGTTAATGTAAATGAGGTTAATATGAAAAATCTGGTTATTGTAGAGTCTCCGTCAAAATCAAAGACGATTGAAAAATATCTCGGGAAGGACTATAAAGTCACTTCTTCGAAAGGACATATATGCGATCTGGCGACCAAGGGAAAAGAAGGCCTCGGTGTTGATATCGAAGATGATTTCAGGCCGACCTATGTCGTTTCTCCCGACAAGAAAAGCGTCGTTTCCGATCTGAAAAAGATGGTGAAGGATTCTGACTTCGTCTATCTGGCAACCGACCCGGACCGTGAAGGAGAAGCCATCTCCTGGCACCTGGCAAGGGAACTGGGACTGGATCTGGATCAGAATAACCGCATCGTGTTCAACGAGATCACCAAGTCTGCTGTGCTCAAGGCTCTGGAAGATCCAAGGACCATCGATATGGCGCTTGTGAGATCGCAGGAAACAAGAAGGATCCTGGACCGTATCATCGGTTTCAAACTCTCCAAGCTGCTGCAGAAGAAGATCGGTTCCAAATCGGCAGGCAGAGTGCAGTCGATCGCATTGCGCATGATCTGCGACCGTGAAAAAGAGATTAGGGATTTCGTTCCGGAAGAATACTGGACGATTTCAGCACATCTGGGAAAGAAACTGGATACTGTTTTAAGCAGGTATCAGGGCAAGAAAGTCGAGATCAAAACAGAAGCCGAAGCGGATGAGATCCTGAAAGCTTTATCGGATGAATTCGTTCTTTCGGAGATCAGCGAGAAGTCCAAGAAGAGATCGGCTTATCTGCCGTTCATCACTTCGACTCTGCAGCAGGAAGCTTCGATCAAACTGGGATTCACATCCCGAAAGACGATGATGGTCGCCCAGAGCCTCTATGAAGGTGTCGAACTTTCAAACGGTGCTCAGGGTCTGATTACCTACATGCGTACCGATTCCACCAGACTTTCCAATGAATTCGTCGCTTCTGCTTTCGATAAGATCGAAAAGGAATACGGCAGCCAATATAAGGGATTCTACAGGGTCAAGAACGATCAGTCTTCGCAGGATGCCCACGAGGCCATCAGACCGACTTTTTTAGGAAATGATCCGGATTCGATCAGACAGTATCTGAGCAACGACCAGTATAAGCTTTACCGCTTCATCTATTACCGTGCTCTGGCTTCTTTGATGAGCGAAGCAGTGTTCCAGTCGGTCACCTACAGTTTTGACAACAACGGCTATGAATTCACCGTTTCCGGTTCCAAAATGGAATTTGACGGTTTTCTGAAGGTGTACGGCGAGTATGACAGTTCCAAGGACGTCATCCTGCCCAAACTGGAAAAAGGCGATATCCTGAAGTGCAGCGACATCAAGAAGGAACAGCACTTTACGGAAGGTCCCGGCAGATATACCGAAGCAAAACTGATCAAAGCGCTGGAAGAAGAGGGCGTCGGCCGACCTTCGACCTATGCGACGATCATTGATACGATCGAAAAGAGAAATTACGTTGAATATAAGAAAGCATCCGATTCGGGAAAGACAAAGTATTTCTACCCGACCAATCAGGGTGTGCTGACCGATGAGAAGCTTCGTGAATACTTCCAGTCGGTCATCAATATCAAATATACGGCAGAAATGGAATCAGAGCTCGATGAGATCGCTGAAAACAAAGTGGATTCCATCGAAGCCCTGAAAGAGTTCTATGACCGTTTCCAGCCGCTGGTCGATTCAGCCTATGAGCAGATGGAAAAAGTACAGCCGGAGAAGACAGGAGAGATCTGTCCGGAATGCGGCGGTGAAGTCGTCATCAGGAGCGGCCGTTTCGGCAAGTTCAAGTCCTGTATCAACTATCCCACCTGCAAGTGGCATGAATCCCTTGTGAAAAAGGAAGAACCCGAAGAAGTCGGCAGGAACTGTCCGCAGTGCGGAAAACCGCTGCTGAAGAGAAAATCGCGTTACGGAAACTATTTCATCGGCTGTTCCGGTTATCCGAAATGCAACTACCTTGAGACGATCGAGGGCGAAACACAGAAGAATTTCTACAGAAGAAAGAAAAAATAAATGATAGTGAAAGTCATCGGTGCAGGACTTGCCGGATCGGAAGCAGCCTTTCAGCTGGCTGAAAGGGGTTTTGAAGTACAGCTGTATGAACAGAAAAGCGTGAAAAGACACGCGGCCTTCAAGAGTGATGATTTTGCGGAACTGATCTGTTCCAATTCTTTGCGCAGCGATGATCTTTATAATGCCGTAGGCCTGCTCAAGGAAGAGATGCGCATCCTGCATTCCCTGATCATGGAAGCGGCCGACAGATACCGTATTCCGGCCGGAAAGTCCCTGGCGGTGGACAGGGTCGGTTTTTCAAAATACATAACAGACAGAATCAGAAATCATCCGAATATTACAGTCATACATGAGGAAGTGAAACAGATCGATGAGACTGTTCCGACGATCATTGCCGCCGGGCCTTTGTGTGAAGGTGCTCTGGCAGATGAGATCGGAAAACTCTGCGGCAAGGATTTCCTGCATTTTTACGATGCGGTATCGCCGATCGTGGAGAAGGATTCGATCGATTTTGATCATGCATATTATAAGTCCCGCTATGATGAGGAAAATGAAGGTGACTACATCAACTGTCCTTTGACAAAGGAAGAGTTCCAGGACTTCTATGATGCGATCATTTCCGCAAGAAAGATCGCCGTCCATGACATCGATGATGAAAAGTATTTCGAAGGTTGCATGCCTTTTGAGGAAATGGCAAGAAGGGGATACAAGACACTGCTGTTTGGGCCAATGAAACCGGTCGGTCTGGAACATGACGGCATCAGACCCTATGCTGTCGTGCAGTTAAGAAAGGACAATGCGATCGATACCTTGTACAATGTCGTCGGTTTTCAGACACACCTGACATTCCCGTCACAGGAAGAAGTGCTGAAAAAAGTTCCTGCTTTAAGGAATGTCCATATCGTCAGATACGGAGTCATGCACAGGAACACTTACATCAATTCGCCCAATGTCGTGAATAATAAATACCAGTTCATTGATCATCCAAATCTCTTTGTCGCCGGACAGATCTCCGGTGTGGAGGGCTATGTGGAATCTGCTGCCAGCGGTCTGTATGCGGCGATCAACATGGCGCAGTATCTTGACGGAGGCATCAGATATGAACTGGGTGCCGATACAATGATGGGTGCCATGGCGAAGTATATTTCCGACAAGAGTATCGTCACACTGCAGCCGATGAATGCGAATTTCGGCATTTTCCGCATGGATTATGACGGTCCCAAGTCGGAAAAGAAGAAAGCTTATACTCAACATGCATTAGAGAAAGTGAAGGAATATGCAGGACTTGTATCAGACCTTGGATGATTTCATCGCCTACATGTACGACAAGAGGACGGGATCCGACAAGACTGCGGATTCTTATTACCGTGACATTGCCAGATTCATCACGTTCATGGAAGATAATGAGATCGCATCTTTTGAGCAGATCGGCAAGGATACGGTCTTTGATTATATCAATCTGCTTCGTTCGGGAAAGATCTCCAGAGGCAAAATATCAAATGCAACCTATGCCCGCAATCTGAGCGCACTGCGCTCTTTTTACCGTTATCTTTGTGAAAGGCATATCTGTGAGGACAATCCTTTCATCCAGTTCGGCAAGGTGCATGTCGAAAAACATCTGCCCGATGTGCTGACTTTCGATCAGGTGGAACGTCTTCTGGATGTTTTTGATCTGGAAGACCCCATGGAAGTGCGCAACCGCTGCATCCTGGAAACGATCTATGCCTGCGGTCTTCGTATCTCGGAATGCTGTGATCTGCTTTATGATCATATCGACAGACAGTCCATGATCATCAGAGTCATAGGCAAAGGCAACAAGGAAAGGATCGTTCCTTACTACGGCAGACTTAACGAACTCTTCGATCTTTATATCTCAATGTACCGCAATGATTATGTGGATGAGGATTTCCCTTATTTTTTCGTTTCCACAAGAAAAGGAAAAATTTCGCCCAGGTCCGTGCAACTTCTTCTGGAAAATGCTAGAATTAGAGCTGGCATCAGCGTCGACGTGCATCCGCATATGCTCAGGCATTCCTTTGCGACGCATCTGCTGGACAACGGAGCCGACCTCAGGACTGTTCAGGAACTGCTGGGTCATGAGAATCTTTCCACGACACAGCTCTATACACATCTGACATATGACAGACTGAAAAAAGCTGTCGATGCAGCACATCCGCATTCAAAAAAATGAAAAAGAAAAAGTTTGATATCAGATTCTTATATATGTTTATTCCGCTGTTTCTTCTGGAACTGCTTTTTCATATCGTACAGTTCAGATCTTTTGAGCCGTTTTCACTGCTCAGGATGCTGTTTTTCACCTTGTTCCTGTCGTTTTTTATTGCTCTGATCTGCCGCAGTTTCAAGTCGGACAAGGTATATTTCATCGTCGGACTGATCATACTGATCTGGTTTTGTTTCTACAGTTATGCGGAACTGATCTTCAAGAATAATATGAACGACTTCTATTCCTTCGGAACAGTATCCGACGGAGCCGGAAGGATCGCCCAGTATGCGCTGATCTTCTTTGCGTCAGCCAAGCTTTCTTATTATCTTTGTTTCGTGCCGCTGATCGTTTATATCCTGCTGCATGTTTTCGTGAAGTTCAATCAGAAGGGTCCGTTCCAGCTGCCGGCGATCTTCTGCATCCTTTCCTTCCTGCTGATGATCCCTATGATGGATCTGGGCTCCGGAGTGAATTCGATCTTAAAGACTTATGCGACTTTTTCCAATAAGACGATCATCGTCGACAAGTTCGGCATCGAGCATTTCTTTTTCCGTGATCTAAGCGCTCTGGTATACAAGGCTCCCGATGAGATTCAGATCGATGAGGAGATCATGGATAACGAAGTGCAGATCATCACTGAAAAAAGCAGGGTGATCGATGATACCGAATGGAAATCCATCGCTGCCGCTGAAGAAAACAGCAATATGCAGACGATCGACAAATACCTCATGGGCAAGCCTGTCTATCAGCCCAATGAGAAGACAGGGGAATTTGAGGACTACAATTTCATCTATTTCATGGTCGAAGCCATGGATTATCTGGCGATCGACAAGGATCTGACGCCGACTTTATACAAGATGTATACGGAAGGCTATACTTTCTACAATCATTACACGCCTCTTTATTCCTGTGCGACAGGAGAATCGGAACTGGTTTCCTATCTTTCGATCTTCCCGTATGTGAACGTCTGTACGCCCAACTACATTGCAGGAATCAAATATTACGAAGCTTTGCCTTATCTGTTCAAGAACAAGGGCTATGCGACACTTTCTATGCATAACTGGCGTGATGAATTCTATGACCGGAAAGTCATCCTGCCTTCCCTTGGTTTTGACGTCTATTACGATATCGATGACATCTGGAAGGATACCTCGATCAAACATACCAACGGCTGGCAGTCCGATGCGATGCTGATCGAACAGGCGATCAAGAAGATCGACGAGATCGACGGCAAGTTCTTCTGTGACATCATCACTTCCGTCATGCATTTCCCGTATGATGAATCATCCTACTGGGGCGATTACTATCTGGATCAGATCAATGAAGTCCATCCTGACTGGAGCATCGATTTCAAGCGCTATGTCTCCAAATGTATGGATTTTGACAACGGTCTGAAGATACTGCTGGACTACCTGGAAGAAACAGGCAAGGCCGACAATACCGTTTTATGTATCTATGCCGATCACCGTCCGTACTGGATGGATTATGACAAGGTCATGGAAGCAACAAGATGGATCAATCCCGACAGAAAGGGAGAAAACGGTGTCTATCGTTCCCCGTTCATCATCTACAATCCGGCAAGCGAACCGGAAGTCAACTATAATTATTGTTCGACACTGGATCATGTGCCGACGATCGCCAATCTATTCGGTCTGGACTTCGATCCGCGTCTGTATATGGGAAGCGATATCTACAACGGTGAAAACACCGTCATCCTGGCCAACGGCAACTGGATCAACGCCAACGGCTATTACGACGCCACAAGTGAAAAGTTCACATCTTCCAATCCTTCCGTACCGGTCGATGATGCCTATATTTCCAGGATCAATACCAGTGTACAGAATACGATCAAGATCTCTTATCTGATCATGGATGAGGATTATTTTGACAAGAGAAGACCGATCTGCAGTCCGAAAAACACCATCATCACCACCGAGGTCGAGGTGGAAGCGGAACCGGATTCGGAAACGGAAGCAGAAACAGAAACATATTATGAAGATCAGTAAGGTTTTCGATATCAGCAGCGATCTGGATATAAAGTCAATCATGTTCGATTCGAGGAAGCAATGCCCCGGATCGATCTTTTTTGCGATGAAGGGAAAGATCAATGACGGACACCGTTTCATTGAAACGGCCATTGAAAACGGTGCTGTCTGCATCGTTCACAGCGATGAGATCGAAAAGAATCATGATGATATCCTGTATATCAGACAGGATGATGTGAATGCAGCCTATGTTTCTTTCTGCAACGCCTATTATGATCATCCTCTGGACAAGATGAACGTGATCGGTATTACCGGCACTAACGGCAAGACGACGATCGCCTGGATCATCAGATCCATCATTTCCCGTTTCAGTCCCTGCGGCTATATCGGAACGATGGGCTATTCCTATGGCGAAGAAGTGAAAGATTCCGGTCTGAATCTGACGACACCCAAATCGGATGAACTGTTCAGGATCGGAAAAGAAATGCTGGACAACGACTGCAGGACGCTTGTCCTGGAAGCATCCTCGGAAGGCCTTGTGACCAGAAGACTTGAACAGGTGCATTTCTCAACGGCCGTCTTTACCAATCTGACAGGAGACCATTTCGATGTCCACGGGACCATGGAGGATTATTTCAAAGCCAAATGTCTTCTCTTTGACATGCTGAAGAAAGACGGCAAGGCGATCATCAATACGGATGATGCATACGGAAGACGTCTGTATGAGATTTGTGATAAACAGAAGATCACTTATGCAATTGATACAGATGCCGATTACAGGGCCGTGAATCCCGTTTTAAGAGCCGATTCATCTGAATTCGATCTGCTGCATAAAAATGAGAAATATCACATCAGGACGAATATGCCGGCCCGCTTCAATATTTCCAATCTGCTGGCCGTGATCGCCGTGCTGAATGAAAACGGCTATCCGATTGAAGAAGTACTTCCTTATATCGAACATGCCGATCTGACACCCGGCAGATGCCAGATGATCGATGCAGGTCAGGATTTCAATGTGGTCGTTGATTTTGCGTTCACACCCAATTCCTTTGATAAAGTATTTGATTTTGCGGAATCGATCACGGAAAAGGATAAGAAGATCATTGCCGTATTCGGTGCTTCCGGTGACAGAGATCACAAGAGAAGACCGGGGACAGCCAAGATCGCCGATGAAAGAGCGGATGAAGTGATACTGACGTATGACGATCCTTCCAGTGAGGATATGATGGAAATCCTGCTGGAAATGAAGACTTATTTCAGCAGACTGAACCCTGAGATCATACTGGACCGTGTCGAAGCGATCAGCGAAGCAATCGATCGGGCCAATACGGGTGATACGATCCTTCTGCTTGGCAAGGGCAGCGATCATTTCATCCTGGATAAACAAGGCAGAGTACCGTATATTTCCGATGAGACGGCAGCGGAAAATGCGATTTGTGAGAAATTGAAAAAAGGCTTAAAATAAGCCTTTCTTTTTATTTTGTACTGTGTTAGAATAGTAAAGCATTTATGCATACACACACTATGGATTCACCGCTCCGTGCTTGAAAAAGTTAGCGGTGTCCGAAATAGTGGAGGCGTAACGGAAAGAGAGGAAATATTTAAATGCAATTAGTTTCAATGAGAAAGCTTCTGGAAAACGGTGTTCATTTCGGACATCAGACCAGAAGATGGGATCCCAAGTGCAAACCGTTCATCTACACGGCGAAGAACGGCATCTACATCATCGACCTGAACAAGACACAGGAAGCTCTGGATGTTGCTTATGACAAGATGAAGAGCATTGCCGAAGAAGGCGGAAAAGTCCTGTTTGTCGGTACCAAGAAGCAGGCGCAGCAGATCATCCTGGATGAAGCTACCAGATCGGGAAGCTTCTACATCAACCAGAGATGGTTAGGCGGAACCCTGACGAACTTCCGTACCATTCAGAAGAGGATCAAGCGTCTGATCGAGATCGAACAGATGGAATCTGACGGAACGATCAGTGTTTATCCGAAGAAGGAACAGGTCCTGATCCACAAGGAAGCTGTCCGTCTGGAAAACTTCTTAGGCGGTATCAAGGAAATGAAGAAACTTCCGGATGCAGTCGTCGTTGTAGACCCGAAGGAAGACCACAACGCTGTTTCTGAAGCCAAGAAGCTCGGTATCCCTGTATTCGGACTTGCCGATACCAACTGCGATCCGGCAACTGTCGATTATGCAGTTCCGGCAAACGATGATGCAATCAAGTCCATCAAACTGATGATGTCCCTGCTGGCTGACGCGATCGTCGAGTCCAAGGGCGGTATCCTCCAGGATGCATATCAGGAAGGTGAGATCGAAGACGATATCACGATGGAAGATGTCATCATCAACGTTGAAAAACACGCTGAAGAACAGGAAAAGAGAAGAAAAGCAAGAAACGAAGAGAGAAACAGCCGTTTCAACAACAGAGGTCCGAGAAGATATAACTCTGAAAGGAGATATATCGGCAAGAAGGAAGAGGCTCCTGCCGAGGCTGCTGCCGAAGTAAAGGCTGAAGCTAAGGAAGAAGCTTCAGAAGCTGTTGCCGAAGCCGCTGAAGAAATCGTTGAAGAAGTCAAGGAGGTAACTGAATAATGGCTGTTACTGCTGCTCAGGTTAAAGAATTAAGAGAAAAGACCGGCGCCGGAATGATGGACTGCAAGAATGCCCTGACTGAATCCGACGGCGATATGGAAAGAGCAATCGACTGGTTAAGAGAAAAGGGCATTGCCAAATCAGTCAAGAAGTCTTCTAGAATTGCTGCCGAAGGTCTGGCAAAGATCCTGATTGACGGCAACAGAGCCTGCATGATCGAAGTTAACTCCGAGACCGATTTCGTCACCAAGAACGAACAGTTCCTGAAGCTGATGGACACTGCTGCAGAAACGATCCTCAAGGCTGCTCCGGCTGACAATGAGGCTGCACTTGCACTCGAGGTCAACGGTGCTACGCTGAATGATGAATTCGTCAATGCAACTGCCACCATTGGTGAAAAGATCGTCTTAAGAAGATTCGTGATCGTTGACAAGAACGATGACGAGCTCTTCGGTGATTACACTCATATGGGCGGTTCCAAGACTGCTCTGGTCGTCATGAAGGGCGGCGATGAACAGCTGGCTCACTTCATGGCCATGCAGATCGCTTCCATGTCTCCGACTTACGTTGCAGCATCCGATATGCCTGCCGATGTCGTTGAACATGAAAGAAAAGTCCAGACTGAGATCGTCAAGAACGATGAGAAGTTTGCGGGCAAACCCGAGAATGTCATCAACGGTGCTATCGAAGGTAAAGTCTCCAAGGCATTGAAGGAAATGTGCCTCGTCGATCAGGAATACTTCATGGATACTGCCAAGAAGGTTTCTGCCGTACTGAAGGAAAACAATGCTCAGGTACTTTCATTCGTCAGATATGCTGTCGGTGAAGGCATTGAAAAGAGAGAAGAAAACTTTGCGGAAGAAGTCGCAAAGCAGATGAACGTTTAATTCTTTCCCATTGACGGTCGGATACTCTGTGTCCGATCGTTTTTATTTTGTTTTTTTGGTAAAATGTTTTCAGAGGTAATTGTTTATGTATAAAAGAATTCTGTTGAAATTATCGGGAGAACAGCTGGCAGCACCAGATTTTCCTTATTCGATCGAAGTACTGGAAAAACTTGGAAAACAGGTCAAGGAGATCAGGGACATGGGTGTCGATGTCGGCATCGTCGTCGGCGGAGGCAATATCTGCCGAGGCAGGATCTTTGAGGAACTCGGTTTCGACCGGGTACAGGCTGACTATGCCGGCATGCTGGCGACAGTCATCAATGCCGTCATGTTCTCGGCTGAACTGAATAAACTGGGATGCAAGTCTGTCGCCATGTCGGCGATCGCAGCCCAGAATGTCATGGACTTCAATGAATATGAGGCGAACAGACTGCTCGGCGAAGGCAATGTCCTGGTATTCGGCGGCGGCTACGGTCTGCCTTATTATTCCACCGATACCGGAAGCGTACAGCGGGCAAAGGACATCAATGCCGAAGTCATCCTGATGGCCAAGTCAGGTGTCGACGGTGTCTATGACAGCGACCCCGATACCAATCCGGATGCGAAGAAATTTGATGAACTGACATTTGATGATATACTTGAAAAGAAATTGAAAGTGATCGATCTGCAGGCTGCGGAAATGTGCAGGGAAGCAAAGATCGAGGCCTTCGTCTTCAACATGATGGACAAAGACAATATCGTCAAAGCCGTAAAAGGCGAAGCTGTCGGTACGATCATAAGGTATTAAAGGAGGGAATCTATGGACAATATATTTCTGGAAATTGCGAATGAAAAAATGGAAGGCGCCATCAAGGCGTTTGAAAACGCTCTTCTGAAAGTCAGAACAGGAAGAGCCAACCCGACGATGCTGGACGGCATCAATGTCGATTATTACGGTTCTCCGACTCCTTTGAATCAGATCGCATCGATCTCCATTCAGGAAGGCAAGACGCTCGTCATCAAGCCGTTTGACCGCAACTCCGTCAAGGATGTCGAAAGAGCGATCAATATCTCCGATCTGGGTCTGCCGGTTCAGAACAACGGCGATGTATTGAGAGTTACCGTACCGGCTCTGACGGAAGAGACCAGAAAAGGTTTCTGCAAGGATGTCGACAAGATGGCTGAAGAAGCCAAGGTCCATGTCAGAAATGCCAGAAGAGACGTCAATGAAGAGATCAAGAAGGACAAGACGATCCCCGAAGATCTTTCCAAATCTTATCTGGAGGACATTCAGAAGGCAACTGACGAGGCTGTGAAGAAGATCGAAGAGATCGCCAAGGCAAAACAAAAAGAAATCATGACGATCTGATGAATACACTCAATCATCTGGCGATCATTATGGACGGCAACGGACGCTGGGCAAAACTGAACAAGCTTCCGCGTACGGCCGGACATTACAAGGGCGTGGAAGTTCTGCGCAATATCACGATATACGCAAATCAGTTGGGCATCAAATGCCTGACTGTTTATGCGTTTTCGACAGAAAACTGGAAAAGATCTGCCGAAGAGGTCAATTATATCATGTCTCTTCCCAAGATCTTTTTTGCTTCCTATATCAGGGAACTGATGGAAAACAATGTCAGGGTCATGATCATCGGCGACAGGGAGAAGATCCCTGCCGAAACAATGAAGGTGATCGATGAAGCAATCGATACGACGAAAAACAACACCGGTCTCATACTGAATTTCGCATTCAACTACGGCGCCAGGGATGAGATCGTCAGGGCTGCCAGGAAATATGCGGAAGACTACAAGGCGGGAAAGGTGAACGATCTTGATGAAGAGAGCTTTGCCTCCTATCTGTACACGAAAGATCTGCCGGAAGTCGACCTGCTGATCAGGACAGGGTCGGAGATGCGTCTTTCCAATTTCCTGCTTTACCAGCTGGCGTATTCAGAATTCGTCGTCATCGATACACTGTGGCCTGATTTCAGCAATGAAGTGCTGGATTCCTGCATCGCGGAGTATAATAGCCGTAAGCGCAATTTCGGAGGTCGTGATGAAACAAAGAGTGATTAGCGGTGCCTTTATTGCCGTCATTACTGTCATCGCCGCTTATTTCGGCGGTTTTATCTTGAGCGGCATACTGTCGTTCATCGGCATCTGGGGTTCCTATGAATTCATCAGGATCAGGAAAGAGAAGTTCAACTATCTTCTCTATCTGATCATGGCTGTGACTGTCATGTGTATCTATCTCTTCCATCGCTACAGCGAAGCGATCGTTCTGCTGGAACTGATCGTGCTGATGAGCATCGCCGTATTCGATGAAAAAGAAACACTGGATGATATCGCTGTGACGTTCCTGATGTCGGTTCTGATCGGCTATGCGATTTATTTCATGTCCGCATTCCAGAAGGAAAACAAGTGGATGTTCGGCTATGTGCTGATCATTTCCTATCTGACGGATGTGTTTGCTTTCTTTGTCGGCATTAAATTCGGCAAACACAAGCTGAATCCGCGCGTCTCGCCCAAAAAGACGATCGAAGGATCCCTTGGAGGCTGGTTCTTCGGTTTTCTTACCTCCTTTATCTGGGCAGCCATCTTTTCCTTCTTCGGAAAGGGGATGACTTTCTTTGCAATCTCATCGCTGTGCCTGCCTCTGGTATCGGAAGTGGGCGATCTGGCTTTTTCTCTGATCAAAAGACATTACGGTGTCAAGGACTTTTCCAATCTGATCCCCGGACACGGCGGAATTCTGGATAGACTTGATTCCCATATCTTTTGTATAATTATGTTCGGAATATTGCTTATACTGTTAGGATGAAAAGACTGATTCTGATGGGTGCTTCCGGTTCGATCGGCACCCAGACAATAGATGTGATCAAGGAGCATACCGACGAGCTGCAGCTGGTCGGTGTTTCTGTCGGACACAATGTCGACTATCTGATCAAGTTATTAGGTGAGTTCGATCTGGCTTATGCCTATACGATCGAAGAGAACAGTGCACTTGCCGAAAAGTATCCGCGGACCAGATTCTTCTACGGTCCGGAGGGCCTGCAGGCCATGGCAAAACTGCAGGATTACGATATGCTTGTCAATGCCCTGGTCGGTTTTGTCGGATTCAAGCCGACGCTGGAAGCGATCAAAAACCGCAAGGAGATCGCTCTTGCCAACAAGGAGACACTGGTCGCCGGCGGCAAGATCATCAATGAAGCACTGGAAGAATACAAAGTCAATCTCTATCCGATCGATTCGGAACATGTTGCTATCTGGCAATGCATGCAGGGACATAAGAAAAGCGACATCAGAAGGCTGATACTGACTGCATCCGGCGGTGCTTTCAGGGATCTGAACAGGGATCAGCTTTTAGGTGCATCGCTGCAGCAGGCTCTCAACCATCCGGTATGGAACATGGGTGCCAAGATCACGATCGATTCCGCGACCATGATGAACAAGGGTTTTGAGATCATTGAAGCCCATTATCTTTTCGATCTGCCTTACGACAAGATCGATGTCATCCTGCACAAGGAAGCGACGATCCACTCCATGGTGGAATATGAAGACGGTGCCATCATTGCCCAGCTGGGCTGTCCGGACATGCGTCTGATGATCAAATACGCCTTGCTGTATCCGCATCACAAGTGGGACCGTATCAGCAATTATCTCGATTTCGACAAGATCTCTTCACTCAATTTCATGAAGATGGATTATTCAAGGTATCCTTTAGTCAAGCTTGCCAAGCAGGTCGGTTCCTTTGAAGGCAACTTCGGAGCCGTTCTGATCGGCGCCAATGATGAAGCGGTATCGCTCTTCATGAAGGAAAGGATCAGTTTCGTCGATATCGAATCCTATATTTTCAAGACTCTCAAGGCTGCGCATTTCATCAAGGAACCCAACGCGGATCAGATCATCGAATCACACCGCTGGGCAAAAGAATATGTCGACAAGCTCTGGGCAAACTCCTGATCAAGGGAGTTTTTCTTTTATCGTGCTATAATTGTAAAGATGACATTTTTAAGAAATATTTTACTGTATATCATCATGCTGGGAGTGATCGTCACTCTGCATGAACTGGGTCACCTGCTGGCAGCGAAACTCTTCGGTGTTTACTGCAAGGAGTTTTCCTTCGGTTTCGGATCGAAACTGTTTTCACACAAAGGCAAGGAGACGGAATACTGTTTAAGAGCCATCCCTCTGGGAGGCTTTGTGGCCATGGCCGGAGATACCGACAATTCTCTGGAAACGAAGGTCGATATGCCCGATCTGCCGGAAGAAAGGACTCTGACAGGAATTGCCAGATGGAAGAGAGTCATCATCATGATGGCCGGCATCATGATGAATATCCTGCTGGCCATCGTCATTTACTCGCTGATGATCCTTTCGACAGGCACTTATGCCGAATCCACAAAACCGGTGATCGTTGATGTGCTGGAGGCTTCTCCGGCTGAAAAAGAAGGTCTGAAAGCAGGCGATATGATCGTAAAGGCGGAATTTGAAAACGGACTGTCCATTACGCCTGATTCCTATGTCGAACTGATCAGTTTCCTGGATGTCTATGAAGGAAACGGTCCCTGGATCATCACTGTGGACAGACAAGGGGAGAAGATCACGTTTGAAGTCACGCCTGAATTCAAGGAAGATTCGCATCGCTACATGATGGGCATCAGTTTCTCCAATCAGGCCGTTGAGATCGTCGATGTCAATATCTTCAACTGCTGGAAATACGGTTTCAAGTATGCTCTGTTCATTCTGAAACTGACTTTCTCGTCTCTGATGACGCTCTTCCAGGGGAAGAATCTCAATCAGATCTCCGGACCGATCGGGATCTATTCGACTGTTTCTCAGTCAGTGGAGCTTGGTTTTGAGTATTATCTGCAGCTGATCGCGATGATCTCGATCAATGTCGGCGTCATAAACGCTTTCCCGCTGCCGATCTTTGACGGAGGAAGAGTATTGCTGCTTCTGATTGAACTGCTGATCGGAAGGCCGTTAAGTGAAAAAGCGCAGAATTTCGTCATGGCAGTGTCGATGGCAATCCTGCTGATGCTGTTCATGCTGGTCATGTACAATGACATATCCAAGATCATAATGGGAGGCTGATCCATGAAAATACTGGTAACTGGCGGGACCGGATATATCGGTTCCCACACGTGTGTCGAACTGATCGCTGAAGGTCACGAAGTGATCATCTTAGATAATCTATACAATTCCAGGATCGATGTCCTGGACAAGATCGAACAGATCAGCGGAGTCAGACCGAAATTCTATGAGGCCGACATCCTTGACAAAGAAGGTCTGGAAAAAGTCTTTGCGGAAAATGATTTTGATGCAGTGATCCATTTTGCCGGATATAAGGCAGTTGGTGAATCGGTTTCGATCCCTCTGACTTACTACGAAAACAACATTTCCGGTTCGATCAATCTGTATCAGATGATGAAGAAATATAAAGTCAGGAATCTTGTCTTCTCTTCCAGCGCAACGGTCTACGGCGATGATTTTGAAGTTCCGTTCAAGGAAGAGTACGGTCTGGGTACGACGACCAATCCCTACGGCACGACCAAGAAGATGAATGAGATGATCATCACCGATATGGATATCGCTGAGCCTGAGAATTCATCGGTGCTTCTGAGATACTTCAATCCGATCGGCGCTCATGAATCAGGTCTGATCGGTGAGATCCCCAACGGCATCCCCAATAATCTGGTTCCTTATATCGCCCAGGTCGTCTCCGGACAGAGAGATTATCTCAGAGTCTGGGGCAATGACTACGATACTGTGGACGGGACCGGTGTCAGAGACTACATTCATGTCGTAGACCTGGCAAGAGCCCATGTCAAGGCGATCGAATATGCCGCAAGCCATAAAGGTACGGAAGTGATCAATATCGGAACAGGGAAGGGCTATTCCGTCCTGGAAGTGCTTCATGCCTACGAAAAAGCCTGCGGTCATGAGATCCCTTACCAGATCATGGAAAGAAGACCGGGAGACATCGCTGTCTGTTATGCCGATACGAAGAAAGCCGAAGGACTGCTTGGTTTCAAGGCAGAATACGATATCGACAGGATGTGTGAGGATTCTTACCGTTTCACCTGCAATCTCAGTAAAGAATAACAAATATAACGATAAATATATAGATAAATAAACAATAAATAGATCAATAAATACATTGACAAATTTATTGTTTATTTTTATAATACAGGTATGAACAGATCTAATTACGGAACCATGCTGAAATCGCTGGTGCCAATTTCACATCTGAATCAGGGCAAAGCCGCAAAGATCATCTCTTCCTTGGGACCCGACGATGTCAAAATCATCGTTAAAAACAACGAGCCGATGGCCGCAATCATTCCTATCTCAAGATTTTCCGAACTGATTGAAGCTGAGGAAATGCTGAAGGAGAATCACCGTGGCTAGAAGAAAAAGAAGGGTCCGGGCCGACAGGGTGATCATACTGCTTCTGCTGACAGCGCTGGTAATGGGATTACTGGCTTTTGGCATTTATGAAGGTATTTCCTATTTCTCAAATAGGGAGAAAAAAGATCCGGTCAATAACAACACCGATCCAAAACCGGTCGAGACCAGTGAAGGGATCAAGGTCTCTCTTGTCGATTATCAGGTCTATACAGGAGATTCGGAGAATCTCGGTTTCGATTTCATCGTTGCCGAACTCAACTTCAAAGGCGACGGTCCCATCTCCTTTGATCTGGGCAATCTGCAGACTTCCGAAAAGATATATCTTAACAATATTTCGAAATATCTGAATACGCTGCAGGAGAAATCCTACAAGGTATCCAAACTGGATATCAAGACGATGATCATCTCCGATCAGAACGATTATACCTGCAAGGTTTTCATTCCTTATACAACAGATTCTTATTCTTTAAGACTACTGAATTCAGTGGATGCTTCAATGATCGAATTTAATCTGGACAGACATATCAATGATATTTCCACACTGAAGTTTGAAACTGAGCAGCAGATCGAGATCGGAAATACCAATGTGACCGTCTCCAGCTGTTCCGTTTCGACGATGATGCTGCACAACGGGATGGAATACCAGGTTCCGGCAACGATGAATGTCTACACTTTCAGCATCAATGTCAACAATGTGGAAGGGGATGTCATGATCACCGATGCCAAGTTTGTCAGGGCTGCGGATGAAGAAGTCATCACCTGCATGGATGAGACCTATGAATCCGTCAAGCAGGTCAACTGTCTCGGCAAGAGACTCGTCGTCGGCGAAAACGGCGCTTTATTCTTTGAAACGATCGCATCATCAGGCAGTCCTGATTATTCGGGATTCCTGATGCTGATGTTCTCCAACAGCAACGACTGGGTAAAGATCCCGACTGTACTTGAATAAAACATGATGAAAAAACTTCTGACTCTTATGATCACAGCCATTATGATGATATCCATCATGCCGGTATTCGGCAGTTTTGCTGTTGCGGCAGATGAGTATTATCCGATGGCCTGTGCCTACGGAGAGTTTGAAGTTTCCTATATCGAGGATGACGGAACATTCTCAAAGATTTCCTGCCATTCCAATTTCAAAGATGCGAAAAAGGCGATGAAAGCCAATGAGGACTATGTCGTGCGTTATGCCAAGTCCTATTCTCCCAGCAAAATCGTCGCCATGAATTCCGGTCTGGCTTATACTTATCCGGGCAGAAGGAATTCTTCGATCATGTATCTTTATCAGAATCCGAATGAAAAAGAGAATTCCAAGTATAAGACGACTTATGTGGCAAACCACTATGAGATGACTTATGTCGAGACCTGCGGTCCGGAAGTGTATGACATATCCACGGGCGGAAAGGGCTATGTCAGAGTCGTATTGAACGGTTTTGAAGGATTCACCGATCTGGAGTATACCGATCTGGTGCCTTTCAAATTCATCAATAAGGGAATACCGATCTATCTTGGCGGAAGAAACACCTATGAATCGGAAGATCCGTTTTCCGTCAAACTGCAGCAGAATTACTTCGAACTGAAAGTCAACGGCAGCTATACCGATCTGATCTATCATTATTACCGTGCTTATCCAAAATCCTCATCTGACCGCAACTGTCTTTCTTATGCGATCAATGTCGATAACGGCGTAAATTATCTCAATGCCGGCATGAAGATCGGTATCAAATATTATTCCGATGACGGGATCAATTTCTACAGCGATCAGAAGCTGAAAAACAAAGTGGCGACTGTTTATAACTATTATCAGTTTCTGCCGCTCAGAAGCAAAACAATGATCTCTGCAGGGACCCTGGATTCTTATCTCAAGTCGATGGGTTATTCTTCTTCCGTCATGAAAAATGAAGGATCATCCTTCATCAATGCAGAAAAGAATTACGGCTGCAACGCCCTGATCGTCTATGCGATGGCCTGTCTGGAATCGGCATATGGAACATCGTGGTATGCGCTCAACCGAAACAATCTCTTTGGCTGGTCGGCTTATGACGATTCACCGGGGAACGCATCATCATTCTCTTCTGTCAGCAGCTGTGTGAACGAACAGATGGGCAGGAATCTCAACTGGTTTCTGGATTACACCAATTCGCGTTATTTCGGTTCCGGCGTGGGAAACAAAGGCGCAGGTGTCAATGTGAAATATGCATCCGATCCTTATTGGGGCATGAAGATCGCTGCCATTGCCTATTCGATCGACAAATATGCCAACGGAAAGAACGGAAATCTGAGCGATCACAACCATTATGCGCTTGGTTTTGTCAAGAACAATTACAATGACGTCTTATATGATTCCAATATCTCCTGGGATCCAAACTTCTACAAGACGAAAGACGGCAACAGTGTACTTTATACCGGAAGATACGGCAGTCACTATCAGAAAGATCTGATCGTCGTACTTCTGGAGGATCTGGACAGCAGATACCGCGTGCAGTCCACCAATCCGATCACAGGTGGAAATCTCAATACCAATGACGGCGTCATCGCCTACAGCTGGAATGATTCCGTTGCCTATATCGAAACTAAAGATGTCGTCATATTGAACAACGCATCCGTATTCCATCAGGAAGTTGAACCGGATCATGAACCGATCTCCTTAGTCAGTGATATGTCGCTGAATGAAGGTGTCCTGACGATGGAAGGAATCGGTCTGATCACCGGATACAACCTTAGCGATTCATCCAAAGTCGTTCACAAAGTGAATATCTATGACCTGAAAAATAATGAAAAGATCAGAGTCATCGACTGTGAAAACAAAGATTCCAACGGCTACAGCATCAATGACGGCTATGACTATCAGTGGTCCGGATTCAGCTGCAGCATTCCTCTGAATGAACTGAACAGAGGATCCTACATCTTCCGTATCGAAACAAGTTATGACGGAAAGAGCACGTTTGAAACACTGCTGAAGTCATACAACGATTCACTGTCCTTTCTTTCATATGAAGATGAGGAAAACAGCTATACGGTCAGGCTCAACGATTTCTACGGTTTCAGGATCGAAGCAGATATCAATGACAAGGCTCTGAACTATACGGATATCGCAAAACCGTCTGAAAGATCCTCATTGGTGACGCTGGATTCCGTGACTTATGAAGAGACTGACGGTACGGTATATGCCGTATTTGAAGGACTGGGCATGATCTACTATCTCAACTACGATCTAAACATCAATATGCATGAGCTTTATCTGGTGAATGAAAACGAAGTGATCAGAGCCGATACTTCATCGCATGCCTGCAGCTTCGATTATAGAAGCTTCTATCAGTCATCCTTCAGCATGGACAATATCTGTTATACGGCCAAAGCCGATCTGAAGGATCTGAATGGTGAGTACAGACTGATATTGAAAGTAAACAACGGAGAGTATCATGATCTGGCTGAGATCACCAATGCCTATGGTTTTGAACACAGCACATATTCTTCGGATCTGCTCAAGACATCGTTCTTCACAGATTCGATCAGATACAGACTGCTTCTGCATGTCGATCATTATGAATAAAACGGAGGTTTGTTTATGAAACTGATTAAAATACTGATTGCTTTGCTGCTGATGGCAACACTTGGCACCGCAGGTTTCTTCGGATACACTCTGCTTCAGTCAACCAAAGAAGTGGAAGTCCCGGATTTTCTGGGAAAGAATCAGAGTGAAGCCATCGCCTGGTGCGGTCAGCTGGATACGAAGTATTCCTGTGAATTTCTTTATGAGGAAAGCAAGGAAGTTGATAAAGACATCGTCTTTCAGCAGTCACTCAATGCAGGATCTGTTTTAAAAGACAATATCATGTTCCGTGTCTCTTCCGCGCTGATCAAACCGGTCAATCTGCCGCAGTTATACAATGCGACCAGGGCAGAGATCGAAGAGTGGCAGAACAAGAACATGATCCAGAATATCACTTATGTCGAAGAAAACAGTGATACGGTTTCCGCAGGGACCGTCATCCGCATTGATCCGAGTGAAAACATCTATACGGATACGGCCGTAACGGTCTATATCTCCTCCGGTCCGGAAAGAAGACCGGATGAAAAGATCGAGATCAAGTCCGGTGAATACACCAATCTGACGGTCGCCCAGTTTGAATCACAGATGAAAGCACTGGGTCTTGTTCCGAATCACAAGGAAGCAAAAGACAAGAGTTCATCCACTGTTGCCAAAGGAAATATCGTATGGCACGGTTCAGGTACTTATGAAAACGGTGAAACGATCAATTACGGTATCTGCACACAGGGCTCAGATTCAGGATTAATCACAGTGAAAAAAGGTGATTATCTTGGAAAATCGGAGGAGGATTTCAAAACTGTCGCATCCAATCTTGGTTTAAGCCCTAATCACAATACTTCAAAAGATGCCTATTCCGATACCTATGTCAAAGGAACGATCGTATGGCACGGTTCCGGTACATACGAAAAAGGCGAAACATTCAATTACGGTCTGTCTTTAGGAAAAGAAGGCGGCACATCTGAAGATGATCTGTATATCACAAAAGACAAATACGTCGGCAAGACACAAGATGAGTTCCACACGATCGCAACAGGTCTCGGACTTATACCGACACACCGTTCCGACAGAGACGCCTACAGCGATACGATCGCCAAAGGCTCCATTGTGACTCATGGTTATGGTCAGTATGAAAAGGGCGAAGACTTCAACTATGGTCTGTCTTTAGGCAAGAAAGATTCATCATCTGATATCGATGTCGATATCGAAGATCTCTATGTACCTGAAGGTAAATTTGTAGGAAAATCAGAAGAGGAATTCAAGAAGATCGCAGTCTATCTGAAACTCAAACCGGTTCATTTAAGCAGCAGAGATGCCTACAGTGATACGGTAGCAAAAGGATCTGTTGTGACCCACGGTTTCGGCCAGTATGAAGAGGGAGAAGATTTCAATTACGGACTCTCGTTAGGCAAGAAAGAAGGCTCTGCTTCTGAAGATGATCTGTATATCACGCAGGGTAAATACATTGGCAAGACGCAGGATGAGTTCCACACCATCGCAAGCCGTCTGGGTCTGGTTGCAACACATCTGTCTGACAGAGACGCCTACAGCGATACGATCGCAAAAGGTTCAGTCGTAACCCACGGCTATGGTCAGTATGTACTGGGAGAAGATTTCAACTACGGTCTGTCTCTGGGTAAAAAAGAAGGAAGTTCCGATCAGATCGTGATTTCTTCCGGAACATATATCGGAAAAACGGAAAGTGAGATCAGATCGATCGCGAATAATCTGGGCGTCAGTCCGAATCACTCTACAGCAAGAGATGTCTACAGTGACAGTATCGCACAGGGATCAGTCGTATGGCACGGTTCCGGCACTTATGAAAAAGGCGAAACATTCAACTACGGGCTTTCGCTGGGAAAGATACCTGATGACAGCGTCAATGTCGTCAGCAAGGCAAATGCGACAGAAAGTGAATTCAAGTCCTATATTGAGGGTCTGGGTTTGAATTTAGGTACAAAATCGACAGAATATTCCAATACTGTAGGGGAAGGAAAGATCATTTCCAATGATACGGGAACCTTCAAAAAAGGAAGCAAAGTCAACTATAAGGTGTCTTTGGGCATACAGCCTTCTCAGACCGGAACGATCA
The DNA here is from genome assembly GCA_017454765.1 of Erysipelotrichaceae bacterium. Classification (GTDB taxonomy): domain Bacteria; phylum Bacillota_I; class Bacilli_A; order Erysipelotrichales; family Erysipelotrichaceae; genus Colivicinus. Next base: position 115,299 of record JAFTCJ010000021.1, read on the forward strand.
TGAGACCTGAGAAATACGATGTAGGCTCGACTTATGATGAGACCAAGTCGAAAATGCAGCAGTATCTCTCTGTATTCACCGATGTGACCTATGTCGGAGTCTCTTCCACAAGGGCAGTCGGGCGTATCGAAAAGATCGAAGTAGGTTCCTATGGATCTTCCTATGCCGAAGGCGCTTATCCCTCGGATACGAAGATCACTGTTTCCATCGTCAACAAGCAGACAAACTAGTCGATTAGCTGATAAATCCATATTCAAAAGTCTCTTCCTTTGAGATATAATTTAAAGTGCATAGGAGGAGATTTTTAATTATGGGAAAGACTTTCCAATCAATGGATGGCAACACTGCTGCCGCTCATTGCGCGTATGCTTTTACTGATGTAGCTGCGATTTATCCTATCACTCCCTCTTCAACGATGGCTGAAGTTGTGGATTCATGGGCTACAGCGAAAAGAACGAATGTTTTCGGCAATATCGTAAAAGTTGCGGAAATGCAATCAGAAGCAGGCGCTGCAGGTGCTGTTCACGGTACTTTGCAGGGTGGTGCTTTGGCTACTACATTTACTGCATCTCAGGGTTTGCTGCTCATGATCCCGAATATGTACAAGTGGGCCGGTGAATTGCTCCCGGGCGTTGTACATGTTGCTGCCAGAGCTTTGGCAACCAGCGCTTTGTCGATCTTCGGCGATCACGAAGATATCTATGCTGCTAGACAGACAGGTGTCTGCATGCTTTGTTCCAACTCCGTTCAGGAAGCAATGGATCTTGCAGGTGTCGCACACCTGGCTGCAATCAAGGGATCCGTTCCGTTCCTTCATTTCTTTGACGGATTCAGAACTTCTCATGAAATTCAGAAAGTCGAAGTCATGGACTATGACTATCTGAAGTCACTGCTGGATATGGACTGTGTGAAGAAATTCAAGGCCAATGCTTTGAATCCGCACGGAAACGCAGTTACCAGAGGCGGTGCTGAAAACGATGACGTCGTATTCCAGACCAGAGAAGCACAGAATGAGCATTTCGCAAAAGTTCCCGATATCGTAGCCGACTATATGGCAAAGATCTCGGAACATACGGGAAGAGATTATAAACCGTTTACTTACTACGGCGCACCCGATGCCGAAAGAGTAATCGTTGCTATGGGTTCCGTCGTCGAGACGATCAAGGAAGTCATTGATGCCCTTGTTGCAAAAGGCGAGAAGATCGGTGTCATTTCCGTTCATCTGTACAGACCTTTCTCAGCAAAATACATGTTCAATGTTCTTCCGAAGACTGTGAAGAAGATTGCTGTTCTTGACAGGACCAAGGAAATCGGCACAAGAGAGCCGCTGTATCTGGATGTTCTGAACGTTCTGAAAGATACAGACATCAAGATCATCGGCGGCAGATACGGTATCGCTTCAAAAGATACCGCTCCGAACCAGATCAAGGCCGTCTTTGACGAACTGGCAAAAGCCGAGCCGAAAGAAGAATTCACCATCGGTATCAACGATGATGTCACTCATCTCTCACTCGATGTAGATCCTGATTTCAAGATCGACGGAACATATACTTCATGTCTGTTCTGGGGTCTGGGTTCAGACGGTACTGTCGGTGCCAACAAGAACTCCGTCAAGATCATCGGCGACAATACCGATCAGTATGCACAGGCTTATTTCCAGTATGACTCCAGAAAGGCCGGCGGTGTCACGAGATCTCACCTGAGATTCGGCCCGGATCCGATCAGAAGCACATACTATGTCAATAACGCCGACTTCGTATCCTGCTCACTTGATTCTTATGTTCTCAAGTATGACATGCTGTCAGGTCTGAAAGACGGCGGTACATTCCTGCTGAATACGACGATCGATGCTGACAAGATCGAAGACTATCTGCCGAACAGAATGAAAGTTCAGCTGGCAAAGAAACACGCAAAATTCTATATCATCAACGCCACCAAGATCTGTACCGAGATCGGTATGGGCAGAAGAACCAATACGACTTTACAGTCTGCATTCTTCGCTCTGAATGAACAGATCATGCCTTATGACAAAGCACTTGAGCTCATGAAGGCTGCTGCCAAGAAGTCTTACGGCAAGAAGGGCGATGATGTCGTCGAAATGAACTGGAAGGCGATCGATGCCGGTAAGGCCGGACTGGTAGAAGTACCTGTCAAGGCTGAATGGGCAGATCTCCCCAGCAAGTTTGAAGTTGAAAAGACCGGCGATGCCTACTTTGATGAATTCGTACAGGGCTTCGATACCCTCAGCGGCTATGATATGCCTGTATCTGCATTCACGAAGTACGGTGTACTGGACGGCACGATGAGAAACAATGTTTCCTATGCCGAGCACAGAAACATCGCGTCTTATGTTCCGAAGTGGAATCCGGCCAACTGTATCCAGTGTGGTTTCTGTTCCTTCGTATGTCCGCACGCAACGATCAGACAGTTCGCTCTGACTGATGAAGAAGTTGCCAATGCACCGATGGAATTCGAGACCATCCAGGCTATGGGCAAGGGTGCCGAGAACTACAAATTCAGAGTACAGGTTTCTCCTGACAACTGTGTCGGCTGCGGTCTGTGTGCTGCAGAATGTCCGGGCAAGGGCGGAAACAAGGCTCTGGAGATGGTAGATGTCCACTCACTGATGAACGAGGCTCCTCTGGCAGACTATCTTTTCAACCAGACAGAATACAAGTCAGAACTCGTCAACGATACGCCGAAGGGAACGCAGTTCCTGAAGCCTTACTTCGAAGTTCCGGGTTCATGTCCGGGATGCGGCGAAGCTCCGTACTACAGACTGGTATCTCAGCTCTTCGGTCCGGATATGCTGGTAGCAAATGCAACAGGCTGTTCATCCATCTACTGCGGTTCGACTCCTTCAACTCCGTTTGTCACCGATAAGGACGGCAACGGTATCGCCTGGGCGAACTCACTGTTTGAAGACAATGCCGAGTACGGCTATGGTATGGCACTTGCCAAGAACTATCAGAAGTCAGTACTGCTGAAGGTCATGGAAGACAATCTGGGCAATGTCGAACCCGAACTGAAAGAACTGCTTGAAGAATATCTCAAGATCAACGGCAACAGAATCGAAGAAAAGAAACTGGCTGCAAGGATCGGCGAACTGGCCGGCAAGTCAAAATGCGAAGCTGTTCATGTACTTGCGGAACAGGTCAGAGATCTCGTCTCCAACTCCATCTGGATCGTCGGCGGCGACGGCTGGGCATATGATATCGGCTACGGCGGACTCGATCATGTCATCGCCAACAACCTGAATGTCAATATCCTGGTTCTGGATACCGAAGTTTATTCTAATACAGGCGGTCAGTCATCCAAGTCTTCACAGGCTGCTTCCATCGCGCAGTTCGCTGCCGGCGGTAAGGCAGTCGCCAAGAAAGACCTCGGTCAGATCGCTATGAGTTATGGCCATGTCTATGTTGCTTCCGTATGTATGGGTGCCAACAGAATGCAGGCGATCAAGGCTCTGAAAGAAGCTGAGAGCTACAACGGTCCGTCTCTGATCATCGCTTACTGTCCGTGTGAACTGCACGGTATCAAGGGCGGTCTGTCCAAACAGCAACTTGTTCAGAAGCAGGCTGTCGAGTGCGGCTATGTCACACTTTACAGATACGATCCTCGTAACGAATCTCCTCTGACGATCGATTATAAGACACCTGATTTCGACAAGTTCCAGGACTTCCTGATGGACGAAGCAAGATACAACAATCTTGTCAAAGTCAATCCGGAACAGGCTGAGGCCTTATACGAAAAAGCAAAGAGCGACGCAAAGAGAAGATTTGCGAATCTCGAAGCTAGAGCAAAGTAATTCCTGAAGAAGCCGGTTGAAAAACCGGCTTTTTTCATGCTTTTTTCGTATATACTGGATTTGTGAATGTCGAAGAGTTACTGAAGAAAAACAAAGCCATAGCAGAAACGGATATCGTTTATCCGATCAAGAAGATCAGACTCTATGATTCCTATGTCATGGTCTTTCTGGAAGATGAAAAGATACAGGTATCGGATGATGCCTATTTTGAATACGGTCTGAAAGACAGAAAAGGACTGGATGAAGATCTTTATCAGAAGCTGAAAGAGGAAGAAAGCGTTCTGAAGGCCTACAGAGGCGCTCTGAGAAAGATTTCAATGAAGGATCAGAGTGTTAAACAGATCAGGGATTATCTCGCACAGAAAGAGATTAAAAGGGCCGACAGGGAAATGATCATAGAGAAACTGAAATCTTTATCGCTGCTTGATGATGAGAAATTCTGTATTTCAAAGATCAATTACTATGAAAAGACATCGCTTTCGCAGAAACAGATCAGGGAAAAACTGAAGAAAGCGGGTATCGGTGAAGAGCTGATCGCGAAGCATATGAGAAGCAATGAAACGGATGAATACCGCAAAGCACTTCATATCGCTGAGAAATATGAAAAAAGCATCCAGAATAAATCATTTCTGGCGAAGAAACAGAGCGTGATGAATAAGCTTGTGAGTGCCGGTTTCTCATATGAAATGTCACAGAAGGCAACAGAGTCGATCGTAAGTGAAGGACAAAATGAGTTAGAATTATTACAAAGAGAATATCAGAAGGCTCTTGGGAAATATCAGAAAAAATATACTGATCATGAACTCAAACAGCATGTCATCGCATATCTGCTGAACAAGGGCTTCCGGTATGAAGATATCAGAAGCGTAACGGAGGAATAAAATGGGCAAACAGGTTAAGGATTTCAAGGAAGGCGAAAGGATCAATACAAATCTGCTTATCTCGCAGCTGGTCAGAGGAACGACGAACTCGGGTTCGCCATACCTTTCACTGGTCCTGCAGGATTCCACAAAGTCGATCGAAGCGAAACTGTGGGATGTCAAGCCGGAACTGGAGAAACAGCTGGAAGTGGGAAAGGTCTATGAATTCGAGATCGAAGTCATCAAATACAAAAACAACCTGCAGGCCAAGGTGCTGAAGGTGCTTCCTCTGCCGCAGGCGGATATCGATATGGAAGAATTCGTGTTCAGATCACCGGTATCGAAAGATGTACTGAGAAACAATATTCAGGAAGGCATCTCGATGATCGAAAACGAGAATATCGCAAAGATCGTATCCGGCTGTCTGAATTACTATGCAGGCAGTGTCTATGAGTATCCGGCTGCCGCCAAGATCCATCATAATTTCATTGGCGGACTGGCGACACATACTTCCGGTATGATCAAGATCGCAGCTGCCTTGTGTGCCATCTATCCTTCGATCAGCAGGGATTATCTGCTGGCAGGTGTCATCATCCATGATCTGGGCAAGATCGAGGAACTTTCCTCACCGGTGGTGACTGAATATACCAAGGAAGGAAAACTTTTGGGTCATATCTCGATCATGGATGCCAGGCTCCTGCAGATCGGAAGTGATCTGGGACTGGAAGACAGCGAAGAGCTGCTGATCTTAAGACATATGGTGCTTTCTCATCACGGGCAGTTTGAGTACGGTTCTCCTGTCAGACCGGAAACGCTGGAAGCCGAGATCCTCAATCTGATCGACAATATCGATGCCAGGATCAATACGATCGACAAGGCTCTGGAAGAGGTGAAGGAAGGGGAATTCACACAGAAACTCTTCGCTTTGGATAACAGAGTATTCTATAAGCATAATTGATGAAAAAAGGCTTGAAATAAGCCTTTTCTTTCGTTATAATAGTAAAGCTGTGGAAGGAGAGCAATCACTCCGACATACCCACGGGCCAAAGGAGGAATTTATGGCAAAAAAAGTTGCAAAAGTTTGTAAGCTGAACTTTATGGCCGGTCAGGCAAAACCGGGTCCGGCTCTTGCATCTGCTGGTATCAACATGCCGCAGTTCTGCACGCAGTTCAATGATCAGACAAAAGACAGAACGGGCGATATCGTCCCTGTCATCATCACTGCTTATGAAGACAAATCATTCGATTTCGTCCTCAAGACCACTCCGGCTGCTTTCTTGCTGAAGAAGGCTGCAGGTGTAGCAAAAGCTTCAGGCAATCCGAACACTGTCAAGGCCGGCAAGATCACGACAGCTCAGTTAAGAGAAATTGCTGAGTACAAGATGCCGGATCTCAACGCCAACGATGTGGAAGCTGCTATGAGAATCATCGCCGGTACGGCTAGAAACATGGGAATCGAGGTAGTTGACTGATGAAACATTCAAAGAACTACAACAGCGCGAAAGCCATGATCGACGGCAACAAGAAGTATTCTCCGTTAGAGGCATGCGAACTGGCCAAGAAGACCACGACTGTCAAATATGATGCGACGATCAGAGCTTCTTTCAAGCTCAATGTCGACCCGCGTCAGGCTGATCAGCAGATCAGAGGTGCGATCGTCCTCCCCAACGGAACGGGCAGATCTCAGAAAGTCTTAGTCGTCACACAGGGCGCCAACATGGAAGTTGCCAAGAACGCCGGTGCTGACTTCGTCGGTGACAAGGAAATCCTGGAAAAGATCAAGGGCGGCTGGTTCGATTATGATGTGATCGTTGCCACTCCCGATATGATGGGTGAACTCGGTAAATTAGGTAAGATCCTGGGTCCGAAAGGCCTGATGCCTAACCCCAAGACCGGTACTGTTACACCGAATATCGCCAATGCAGTCGATGAAATCAAGAAAGGTAAGGTCACTTACCGTGTCGACAAGGAAGGAAATATCAACTGTCTGATCGGCAAGTCGTCATTCGATGCTGAAAAGCTGGCTGAAAACTTCTCTACTCTGCTTGGTGTCATCATCAAGGCGAGACCCGCTGCAGTCAAGGGCAATTATATCCAGTCCTGCACACTCTCCAGCAATATGGGTCCCGGTATCAAGGTAGATACGACTTTATAGGAAATTAAGAGGTTTAGGCCTCTTTTCCTTTTTCCTTGTGTTATAATTTGTACAGTACGTAAAGAAGAGCAGTATCTGAGGCTGCTGTCAGAGAGAATGGATCATACGGTGGAAGATCCTGACAGTCAATCAGTGAATTCACTTCTCAGTTGGACCAATACTCCACGTCTCATCCGCGTTAAGGATATGAGTGATAAATAAGGTGGTACCGCGCGAACAGCGCCCTTGAGCCACCTTTTTTGTATTTTCAGGAGGATTTGAAATGTTAGATCTGGAAGCATTAAAAAACGAAGCTCTGAAGGCGATCGAAGCATCCGACAGCAAGACACTGGAGGATCTCAGGATCGAATATCTTTCCAAGAAGGGAAAGATCCAGTCTCTGATGGCGCAGATGAGGGATCTGTCGGCCGAAGAAAAACCGAAATTCGGCCAGATGGTCAATGATCTCAAGAACGCTGTATCTGCAGCTATGGATGAAAAGAAGAAACAGCTGGAAGAAGAGATGCTCAATGAGCAGCTTGCATCTGAAAAGATCGATATCACACTGGATGCCTATGTGCCCAAGACAGGTACGCTTCATCCGCTGACGCTTGTACAGAAAGAGATCGAAGATATCTTCATCGGCATGGGCTACAATGTCGCCGAAGGTCCGGAAGTAGAAAGTGATCTTTATAACTTTACAAAAGCAAATACACCGGAAGGACATCCGGCAAGAGATATGCAGGATACGTTCTATGTCGATCCGACGCATCTTTTAAGATCACAGACGACAGCTATCCAGATGAGAGTTCTGGAAGCAGAAGCAAATCATCTTCCGATCAAGGTCGTATGTCCGGGCAAGGTCTACAGAAGAGACGATGACGATGCGACTCATTCCCATCAGTTCACACAATGCGAAGGTCTGGTCATCGGTGAAAATATCACTGTCGCCGATCTGAAAGGCACATTGGAACTGATGATCAGGGAGATGTTCTCAAAAGATGCGAAGATCCGTTTCCGTCCTTCCTATTTCCCGTTCACCGAACCTTCTTTTGAAGTCGATATGACCTGTCATATCTGTCATGGAAAGGGCTGCCCGACATGTAAAGGAACAGGCTGGATCGAAATACTTGGTTCCGGAATGGTTCATCCCAATGTTCTGGAGATGGCCGGGATCGATTCCAAGAAGTATACGGGTTTTGCGTTCGGTGTCGGTATCGAAAGAGTTGCGATGCTGAAATACGGCGTCACGGATATCAGGGATCTGTTTACGAACGATATCCGTTTCCTGGACGGATTCAGAAGATAAGGAGGCAGGAAGATTATGAAATTAAGTTTAAACTGGTTAAGTGATTTTATAGATTTATCAGGTCTGAGCGTCGATCAGATCGTCGAACAGATGGTGAAATGCGGGTTTGAGGTGGAATCCGTTGAAAAGATGTCATCCGGGACAAATCTTGTCGTCGGCAAGGTCATCGAATGCTATCCGCATCCGGATTCAGATCATCTGCATGTCACGAAGACCGATATCGGTTCCGAAGTTCTGACGATCGTGTGCGGTGCACCCAACTGTCGTGAAGGACTCAAGGTCATCGTGGCGAAACCTGGTGCAAAGCTTCCGGGCGGCGAGATCAAGAAAGGTGTGATCAGAGGTCAGGAATCAAACGGCATGCTGTGTTCTCTCAAGGAACTGGGTGTGGATGAAGATCTGCTTCCGGCTGACAGCTGTTCGCATGACGGCATTGAAGAACTGGATGACCGTTTTGAAGTCGGAGATGAAGATATCCTGAAGAAACTGGGCTATGAAGATACGATCCTGGATGTTTCGGTCTATGCCAACAGACCTGACTGTCTTTCCATGTATGCGATGGCCTGTGAGATGGGAGCGATCCTGGACAGAAAGGTGACACTGCCTGATTTTGAAGGTAAGGCCGATATTGGCAGTAAAACCGATTTTGTCCTGACTTCCGCTTCTGCTAACTGTCCGCACTTCCTGGCGAAAGTCGTCAACCATGTGAAGATCAAGGAATCACCTGAATGGATGCAGCGTCATCTGCGTGCAAACGGCGTCAAATGCATCAATAACCTGGTAGATATATCCAACTATGTCATGCTGGAAACGGGCCAGCCGATGCATTTCTATGACCTCAGAAGCAATCCTGCGAAAGAGATCACGGTCAGAGATGACTTTGAAGGTACATATACGGCACTTGACGGTATTGATTACAGGATCGAAAAAGGCGATCTGATGATCACATCGGAAGGAAAACCGATCGGTATCGCCGGCATCATGGGCGGTGACAATACAAAGATCCTGGATGATACCGGTTCACTGATCATTGAATCAGCCCTGTTTGACCATGCACAGATCAGAAGAACAGCAAACCGTCTGGGTCTTCAGACAGAATCAGCTGCCAGATTTGCAAAAGGACTTGAGCCGCTTTCCCAGAATAAGGCAGTCGACAGAGCTGTACAGCTTTTGATCGAACTGGCCGATGCCGACGGCTTTGAAGAAACGGTCGAATACGGCAAGGCTGATTATGAGCCTTATGAGATCAGGGAATCCTTAAGCCATCTCAATGCTTTGATCGGCAAGGAATACACGATGGACAAAGCAGTCGATGTCATGAGAAGACTGGGATTCGAATATCGTATCGAAGGTGACGAGTTCATCACGAAGATCCCGTCTCACAGAGCCTGCGATCTCAAGATCAGGGAAGATATCGATGAAGAGATCGTCAGACTGACGGATTTCGACGATCTGACATCCACGCTTCCGCAGATGCCGCAGACTGTCGGCAAACTCAGCAGGATACAGAATATCCGCCGTGTCATCAGGGATATCCTGACAAAACAGGGTTTCTATGATACGATCAACTATTCTCTTGTTTCAAGAAAATATATCGATGAAGCACTGCTGCCTAACGGAGATCCGATCGAGATGGTCTCACCGCTTTCCGATGCAAGAAGGTATGTCAGGACTTCACTGATGAATTCACTGCTGGAAGCTTTGTCTTACAATCTTGACCACTACAATGAAAATGTCAGACTCTTCGAGATCTCCAAGGTATATTCAAGTGCCGGAGAGGAGGAGAGACTTGGCATCATCATGGAAGGAAGCCTCATTCAGGACAAGGTCATGCATCTGGATGTAAAAGCCGATTTTTACGTCATGAAGGGTCTTGTACTGCAGATTCTGTCTGCTTTAGGCTTTGAAATGGGCAGGATCTCATTAAAAGAGAACAATATCGATACCAGGCATTTCCATCCGTATCAGTCAGCTTTACTGGTGATGGACGGGAAAACATTGTGTATCTTCGGCAGACTGCATCCGGCATATCTGAAATCATTAAAACTGAACGATGTTTATTATTGTGAGATGATCCTGGATCCTCTTGCGCAGGCCAATCCGGCAAAGATAAAAGCACCTCTTGTCAGTAAGTATCCGTCAGTTTCCAGGGATATTTCGCTGATGCTGAAAGATGATGTCAAAGCCGCTGATCTGATCGCTGCGATCAGGAAAACAGGCGGAAAAACAGTCAAGAAAGCCGAAGTGTTCGATGTCTATCAGGGCGAGCATATCGAACAGGGATACAAGTCCGTATCGCTGAATATCGTCTATGAAGATCCGGAAAAGACGCTCAAGGCAGAAGATGTCAATGATATACATGAAAGGATCCTGGCTGATCTGATCTCCCGTTTCGATGCAAAACAGCGTTAGAATAAAAGTAGCGAGGTGAGTTCAAATGATCTATACCTGTACGACCAATCCGTCTCTGGACTATTACATCACTGTTCCCAATAAACTGATCGCCGGTGAAAACAACCGCAGCGACATGGAAATGTATGAAGCGGGAGGAAAAGGTGTCAATGTTTCCATCGTACTGAACAATTTCCGCATTCCATCGGTCTGCATGGGTTTTTTAGGAGGTTTCACAAGGGATTTCTATCTGACGTTCATTGCCAATTATCCCAACGTACAGCCTTTATTTACAACGATCGCTGACAACACCAGGATCAATGTCAAGATCATGGACAGCAAGTATGAGACCAGCATCAATGCCAAAGGTCCGCATATCACGGATGAGGAATTCGCAAGATTCAAATCTCGTCTGGGAAACATCTATACCGATGATATCTTTGTCCTGTCCGGCAATATCGAGGAAGAGATCAAGGACAGGATGATCGATCTGGTCCATGAACTGTGCTCCGACGGCGTCAAGGTCGTTCTGGATACCGACCTGGATATATTGGAAAGATGTCTGGATGTCAGACCGTTCATCGTCAAACTCAATGACAGGAATCTGAAGGACGATCTGGAAAAGACTGCAAAAGAATACATTGAAAGGGGCGTTGAAAACGCCATCTACAGTGCTCCGCACAAGGCATCTTATATCTTCACGAAAGAAAAGACGCTGATGTGTGAGAGTCTCAATGATTCTTTGGTTAATCTGACCGGATCGGCAGACTCCATGGTTGCCGGATTCCTTTACGGATCCATACATGGAGCGGATACTGTTGAATCATTCAGATATGCCAATGCGGCATCAGTCGCCACAGGCATGTCCAATGATCTCGGTTCTAAAGAGAAGATCGAGGAAGTGTTCGATCAGATCGAGGTCAGAGAAGTCTGATGAAGAAAATTCTGATCATCTTTCTGATCCTGATATCCCTTGTATCATGCAAAAAGAAAGAAGAGATACCCGTTCCCGGATATACATATGAGATCGTTTCCGAAAGAGTCGATATGTCGGAATATGAAGGCGTATCTTCAACGGATCACAATTTCCGTCTGATCAAAGTATCGGAACTCTTCAACACGATCGACAGCGGTTCGTCCGGGATTTTCTATCTGGGAAGGACCAACTGCGGCTGCTGTCAGAAGGTATGCCGCTATCTCAGTGAAGTTGCCAAAGAGCTGAATGTGACCATCTATTATATCGACGTCTACAACGAAGAGGAAGATCTGACGGAAGATAAGCAGCTGCAGGATAAACTCTATGATTATCTTTATGAGATACTGGGCACGGACGGCGAAGGAAACAAGACACTGCTGACACCGCAGGTATTCTCAGTCGTCAACGGGAAGTTCTACGGTTCCCAGATCTGTTTCGATGATTATGAACTGGACAGCACACCGAGCGAGACTCAGATCGAGAGATTCAAGGATTCTTACAGAAAACTGATGAAGCCGTTTACTGAATAAACGGCTTTTCTTATCATATTTCACATATTCAAGTCAAGACTGGTAATGCGGAAAAAATCTTACTATAATGAAATTACCTAATGGGATACAATGAAATTCCTACATGATATTTACGGACTGTCGAGTGTTAACCGCTGGTGTTGAAGACCTAAAACAGGGATCCTGAAGGCTGTTATAGACGGACCACCTTTTGAGAAAAGGGAAATTTCTCACCCGTTAGGTCCCTATTAGACAAATAGATTCTTTTCGATTAGAATTTATGAAGTAAGGACGGTGTTATTATGGATTTTTGGATGTCAATTGTATATTTCGTGATCGGTGCTCTTGTCGGTGCAGTTGCTTCTTATTTCTTCACCAGAAAAAGTTTTGAAAAGCAGCTGAAAGAGAATCCTCCGATCAATGAAAAGATGATCCGTGCGATGTATGCGCAGATGGGCAGAAAGCCTTCTGAGGCACAGATCCGTGCGATCATGAAGTCCATGGGACAGTAAGACCTGAAAAAGGTCTTTTGTTTTAAAAAAGTAAGTTGAACTTACTTTTTTATTTTTCATTTCTTTTCTTGTAGATCAGGATGACCACGTTGAGGATACCGTATATTGCCGAAGCGACCATTGAGATCATGACGATATACAGGTAGATTCCTTCCAGATCCTGCCACCAGACATAGAATGCGAAGATCGCTACCAGCAGGATGCAGCAGATGATCAGGGTGTAGATTCTTTCATAGTCCAGCTGTCTGGCCTGTCTTTGAATGAATCCTTCTTTCTTTTCCCTGCTGAAGTTTTCAATAACGGAAGCTTTCTTCAGGAAATTGAAATAGAAGGACAGGAAGTTGATCACCAGAACCGAAAGTGCGGCAAGTAAGGAAATGGCGATGCTTTTGGTGAAGATCGACACAAATTCAAAAACGACAAGGGAAGCCAGATAACCGACCATATAGTTGATGTAGTGTCTGATATTGTTTGCAGTGATGATAAAGCCTTTCTTTGAATAGAAAGGTGCATAGATCGTCCTTTTATCTTCCTGATGGATGAAGACACCTCTCAATGAAGAGGGATCGTAATTTGCTTTTTTAGCCATGAAATAATTATAGAACAAAAAAAGGTTTTAAATTATAATATTTCTTGAAGGTTTTTATTTCAAAGGAGAAAAAATGTCAGATTTATTTGATGCGAAGATAGCATTGTTCCATCAGCATGCGGAAAGCAGGGACGAAGCACTGAAGATGCTGGCAGATGAATTCATCAAAGCCGGTGTAGCGAAAGAGACATTCTATGAAGGACTGATCACAAGAGAAGCGAATTTCCCGACCGGTTTGAGCCTCAACAATATGTGTGTCGCCATCCCTCATACCGATATTGAACATGTCAACAGGACACAGGTCGGATTCATGAGTCTGGATGAGCCGGTGGAATTCATTGAGATGGGCACGGATGACAAGGTGATACCGGTCAAAATGATGTTCATGCTGGCACTGAAAGAGGCTCATCAGCAGCTCGATATGCTGATGAAACTGATGGATGCTTTCCAGAATGATGAACTCATCGACAGATTCTACGCAGCAGAAAATTACGAGGACTTTTTCGAGCTGATCAAAGAGGCAAAACTCGATCTGGAGTAATATAAAAAATAGATGTTAAAACAGTAGATATATATTATAATTGTGCATGTAAACGATTTCATAGTTTTTAACTGCGAAAAATAGAGGAGAGCTGTATGTTAGTTACTACGAAAGAAATGTTTGAAAAATCCAGAAAGGAAGGATACGCGATCGTTGCTCCTGATTTCTGGGATTCCAATTCGTGCAAAGTCTATGTCGAGACTGCCGAAGAACTTGGTGTACCGGTCATCCTGAGTTTTGCCCAGGCGCATTCGGAGATGCTGTCGGTAGAAGAAGCGCTGGCATTGGCAAAATTTTATGGCGAAAAGGCTTCCGTACCGGTTGCGATCCATCTGGATCATGGGCTTGATGTCGAAACCGTCAAAAAAGCAGTCGATCTCGGATATACTTCTGTCATGATCGATGCATCATCTCAGCCGTATGAAGTCAATGTCGCCAGAACTAAGGAAGTCTGTGACTATGCCCATGCTCATGGCGTTGTCGTTGAAGCGGAACTTGGCCACGTCGGTTCCGGTGATGTCATTACTTCTGAAAACAAAGAAGCGCTGACGGATGACAAGAGTATATACACAGAAGTGGAAATGGCAAAACAGTTTGTTGAGGAAACAGGTGTTGATTCTCTGGCGGTTTCTATAGGTACTTCGCACGGCTTATACAAAGGGACGCCCGTCATCGATTTTGACAGACTGCATGAACTAAGAGATGCGCTGCCGATCCCACTGGTATTACATGGCGGTTCCGGCTCCGGAGATGACAATCTGGAAAGATGCGCTACCGAAGGCATTTCCAAGATCAATGTGTTCACGGATTTCACGATTGCTGCATTGGATGCGATCAAAGGTGAGGAATATATCAACCTTTATAAGATGATCCTGGATGCTGATGCAGGTATAAAGGAGAAGCTGAAGTATTATTTCAGACTCTTCCATACCGGAAAAGCTTGAGATATGTTGAAGGGAATCAATCATGTTGCTCTGATCGTTTCCGGAGAAGAAACACTTGAGTTTTATCGGAAACTGGGTTTCGTAGAAACCAGCCGAAAGTTCAGAGAAGACAAAAATGATTATCTGATCATGATGAGCAATTCTAACGCCGTTCTGGAGGTATTCTTACGCAAAGATGCTCCAGCCAGACACTGCAGTCCGGAGGCTTATGGTTGCCGTCATATCGCTTTTGATGTAGAATGTCTAGAGGATGTGATCGACATCCTGAAGGACTATCCGCAGCAAAATATCAGACTGACCGAGTCCGGACAGAGATTCGTATTCATTACCGATCCGGATGGCCAGCCTGTCGAATTCCTGGAGGTCAAATAAATGGAAAAAAGGAAATTAAGAAGTCCATTCTTCGTATGCAACCCGAAAGCTTATCTGTATGGTGAAGATACTTTGAAGCTTGCTAAGAAATGCGAAGAACTTGCGGTCAAATATGATTTTGATGTTATTTATACCGCTCAGCATGTCGATCTGGCGATGATCGCAAAAGAATGTCCGCATCTGATCGTTACAGCGCAGTCAATGGAATCCCTGAAACCTGGTAGAGGAATGGGCCATATCCTTCCGGAAGCATTAAAGGCAGCAGGCGTTTCCGCAACATTCCTGAATCATGCAGAAAATCCGATGACGGTCAATGAACTGGCCAGAACCATCGAAAGAGCGGATGAATTAGGGATCCTGACTGTCGTCTGCTCGAATGAAGAATCTGACACCAGAGCGATTGCCATGCTTCATCCGGATGTCATGGTCTGTGAACTGACGAGCCTGATCGGTACCGGTACGACCGCCGATGAATCTTACATGAGAGCGACTAACGAGATCGTCAAGAGCGTCTCTCCGCAAACCAAGACGTTGCAGGCAGCAGGTATTTCTACCGGTGAAGATGTTTATAAAGCCATTAAATCAGGCGCTGATGCAACAGGAGGAACCAGCGGAATTGTAGCTGCTAAAGATCCGATCGCCGTTCTGGAAGAGATGTTTGAAGCTCTTGACAGAGCAAGAACAGATTTCTGTAAATAAGTATTAATATATTGATTTACTTCATAAAGTGATATAATTGTAATCGATGTAAGCACTTTCATATAAGCTTACAGAAAGGAGCATTAAATGGCTATTAAGAAGATTTTATTATGTTGCGGTACAGGAGTTGCTACTTCCACTGTAGCGAATAAAAAACTTTGTGATGAACTTGACAGAAGAGGTTTTAAGGGACAGTACATGGTTTCTCAGTGCAAGGCAGTTGAAGTTCCTAGCAAGTCTCCTAACTTTGATATCTGTGTCAGCACGATTGCCAATTCATACAAGTGTGAATGCCCGATGGTAGTTGCTACAGGACTGATCCTGAACAGAGGAACTCAGGAAATTTTCGACAAGATTTGCGAGATCTTAGAATTTAAGTGATTTTTGATGATGAATAGGCGTAAAGCCTGTTTTTCATAGTTAAGAAATGCGGGACAAGTTCTTAACTCAATTATTTAAGGAGGAATTATGGATTTTTTAGTTAAGATTTTCGGTATCATTTCCGGTGCCGGATCAACAGTAGTTATGCCTATTATCATTGCCTTGATCGGTATCATAATGGGCGCTGGTGTTGGTAAATCCATCCGGGGCGGTTTAATGGTTGGCGTAGGCCTTATGGGCTTAAGCTTAACGACCGGACTGATGGGAACAATGGCTGATGCAGTTGCAGCTATGTCTGCAAGATTCGGATTATCTCTGTCTACGATCGATATCGGTTGGCCGGCAGCTGCCGCAATCGGTAATGCTACAGTCGTAGGTACAATGATCATCCCGATATGTCTTGCTGTTAACGTTGTCTTACTGTTAATCGGCGCAACTCAGACTGCAGACATCGATATCTGGAACTACTGGCACTTCGCTTTCACAGGATCTCTGATCACTGTTGTTACCGGATCATTACCTTTAGGTCTGATCGGTGCTATCTGTAACGAAGTTATCGTCTTAGTTCTTGGTGATGTCACAGCTCCTTTAGCTGAACAGACATTAGGTATGCCAGGTGTATCTATTCCTCACGGATTCTCAGCTGCATTCGTCCCATTTGCACTGATTCTGAACTGGATTATTGAGAAGATCCCTGGATTAAGAGACATTGACCTGACATTGGATGGCCTTCAGGAAAAGTTCGGCGTATTTGGCGAACCGATCATCGTAGGCTTCATTCTTGGTCTGATCATTGCTTTCTTGGGCGGCTATAATCTGGCTGCTGCTCTGCAGTGTGCTGTTACTATGGCTGCTACAATGGTGCTGATCCCTCGTATGGCTGCATTGTTGATGGAAGGCTTAATGCCTATTTCCGACGCTGCAGGCACATTCATTGACAAGCACTTCGCCAGCAGAGGCAAGATCTATATCGGTCTTGACTCAGCAGTTGGTGTAGGTCACCCTCTGACTATCGCTTTAGGTTTACTGTGTGTTCCTATTCTGGTTTTACTGGCTGCAGTACTTCCAGGCAATACTGTTATTCCGGCTGTTGACCTTGCTGTATTACCGTACATTTTTGTTCTGGTAATCCCTATCTGCAAAGGTAACGGTTTCAGAAGCTTTGTCGTTGGTCTGATCTGCTGCATCTTAGGTTTATACATTGCTACAGACCTGGCTGCTCCAATCACTGCTGTTGCTAAATCAATCAACTTCGATTTAGGCGGCGCTTCTTCTATTTCTTCAATCTGTGACGGTGCTAACCCTCTGACTTGGATTCTGTTCAAGCTCTCCGGCTTAGGAACAACTGTTTCTATGGGCGTATTCGTATTGATCGCTGTTGCATGCGCTGTTTACAACTTCCTGAGAATTAGAAAAGAAAACGCAAAATAAGCATTTCAATTGAATGAGAAAGGGACATTGAAAAATGTCCCTTCTTCTTTTAAGACAATGAATAAGACCTACATCTATAATAAAAGCAGATATAGCGTAAGAATAACCGGGATAGGCTATTTTTCAATTTTGATGTTTCTGTATGGAACATACATGTTTATTTCGACATTCAGCATGATGTATCTTGCTGTCGTATTCATATGTTCCTATATCATCTTTGAAACATTCATAAGCTGTGCCAATCCGAATAAAGTTGTCATTACCGATAAATCGATTACTTTTGAAGATCCAAGACATTCCGATACATATCTCTGGAGTGAGATCAAGGACTTCAGAGTAAAGGCGCTGCCAAACAGGAAACAGGTCTATATCCGCATCAATAAAGACGATTTCCAGCTTTTAAAAGGAAGATACTGGGTATTCTGTCTGTTTTTCAATGATTGCGATGAATTATATCAGTTTTTCCTGGATAAGGAAGCTGAAATACATCCTGAAACCTTGAAAGCAAAAGCTTGGAACGATTCGATGTCTAAAAAGAAGAAAGATAGCTAAAACTGATACAAGGGGGGGGTAAATAGTATGGCTGTATATAAAGAAACGATTGAAGGAATCAAATCGACCGGCATTTCTCCGACTTACAACAACATCACAGGCGAAGTCAGAGAAATCATTAAAAGAAGCGGAATTAATGACGGTGTCGTGCATGTGATCTCACCGCATACGACATGTTCAATATTCTTTGAAGAGTATGTTCACGATACACTGCCGAATGGAAAGGAATTCATTCAGCAGGATCTCGATAATGCTCTGGCCAAGATCATTCCGGATCAGACAGCCTGGGGACAGTATTTTTATCCTGGATTAAAGCATTTTGAGGAAGTAGAAAGCTGGCCTGATTACCGTAAGTATCTTCCAAGCGGTACCAGAGAGGAACTGTGGAATGCCGATGCGCATCTTAAATCGACAATAATCGGCAATTCCGCTACTTTCGAAGTCGATAACGGCGATCTGGGAGTAGGGAAGACCGGCTATATCTATTTTGTCGATTTTGACAGAACGCATGCCCGCGAAAGAAGATGTAAAGTCGTAGTTATCGGTGAATAACATGAAACTGGGAATCGTCGGAGCCGGTTTAATCGTTCATACGTTGCTCGAGTTTATCGAAGAAACAGAGATCGAACTCACTGCAATCAGTGCTACACCCGCAGAGATCGGAAAACTGAATGAGCTGAAAGACAGATACGGTTTTCGTGATGTCTATACGGACTTTGACGAAATGCTGGAAAATGATGAGATCGATACCGTCTATATCGGTGTCAACAATCATCTTCATTACACATTTGCTTTAAAGGCTCTATTGAAAAACAAGAACGTCATTCAGGAAAAGCCATTCACTTCCAATTGCAGTCAGGCAAAGAAACTGATCGATACGGCAAAAGAAAGGAATCTTTTCCTGTTTGAAGCAATTTCAACGATCCATAATCCCAATTTCAAAAAGATCGAAAGTCTGATCCCAACTCTGGGAGATATCAAGATCGTAACGCTCAATTACACGCAGTATTCAAGCCGTTATGATGCGTTTAAAAAAGGAGAAATACTCCCGGCTTTTGATTACAGGAAATCCGGAGGTGCACTCATGGATCTGAATATTTACAATATTCATTCCATCGTGAAACTCTTTGGTTCACCAAATACTGTATCCTATATCGCAAATATAGAAAAGGGTGTTGATACCAGCGGTATTCTCACACTTGATTATGACAGTTTCAAAGCGGTGCTCATCGGTGCGAAAGACTGTAAGGCACCGTTCATCAATGCGATACAGGGCAATGAAGGAAGCATTTCGACCACTTCACCGATGTTTACACTGACACATTTTGAATATGAACTGAACAATAAAGAAAGCGTTCATTATGATGAAACAGCCGGTGCACATCGGATGAAGCATGAATTTGAGGATTTTCTGGAAGTCTTCAATCAGAAAGACTATCAGGCGTGCTATGAACTGCTGGAGCATTCGTTGAGAGTCATGGATGTCGTGAGCAAAGCGAGGGAATGTATCAATTTGAAATTCCCTGATGACGATAATATCTGAGATAAGAAAACACCGTTTCTGATGAAACGGTGTTTATTTTGAACCGATCTTTGATTCGGTCCCGTTTATGATACGTTCGATATTTGCTTTATGTCTGTAGATGACAAACAAAGCTAACAGAAATACCAGAAGACCTGAACTGCGGCTAACGAACAGAAATATCATGATCGCGGCACATGTCACACCGACCATTGAAGAAAGGGAAACGATCTTTGTAGAAAACAGCACAGCAAAGAATATGATGATCGGTAAAACAAAAGTGAACATATATTCATGATTGACGAATACTGCCAGTCCGAGCAGATAACCGTAAGCGCAGGCGACTGCCTTGCCGCCCCTGAAACCTGCAAAGATCGGGAAACAGTGACCGATGCACACAGCCAGTCCGATATATTGTTCATATCCGGGCAGGATTCTGTTGATAAGCAGCATGAACAGGAATGCTTTTAAGCCGTCCAAAAGGATGACCAGAAAACCGATATGCGTTCCCAGGACTCTTCCGGCATTAGTTCCGCCGAGGTTTCCGGATCCGTAATCGCGTATATCTGTATGGAAGAAAAACTTGCCGATCACCAGTCCCCAGGGGATCGATCCGATCAGGTATGCAGGTATCATCCAGAGCAGTACTTGAGGCATTTTTCTGTTCTCCTTTCCTTTGAAAAAGTACAGTTTCTTTCTCGCTGTGATTATAACACAGGGTCACTCTTTATGTTATAATTTTATAGGTTATGTACAACAAATACGACGACAGCAGTATTGAGATTCTGGAAGGTCTTGAAGCCGTAAGGAAGAGACCGGGAATGTATATCGGTTCCGTTGACGCAAGAGGTCTGCACCATCTGGTGTGGGAGATCGTTGACAACGCAATCGATGAAGCGATCAACGGTTTCGGTGATGAGATCATCATCCAGATCAACAAGGACGGATCCTGCACGGTAACTGACTACGGAAGAGGAATGCCTGTGGGCATGCACAAATCCGGCAAGAATACCCTGCAGGTCATTTTTACTGTGCTCCATGCCGGCGGAAAGTTCTCTGATCAGGGCGGATATAAGACGGCAGGCGGTCTGCACGGTGTCGGTGCATCTGTTGTCAACGCCTTGTCTTCCTGGCTTGAAGTCGAAGTATGCAGAGACAGGAAACGCTATCTGATGCGTTTTGAAAACGGCGGCAAGAAAGTATCCAAGCTGCAGGAGCTGGGTCCGACAAACAAGACCGGTTCCAAAGTCACTTTCATGCCGGACAAGAAAATATTCCAGACGACCAATTTCAATTTCCAGACGATTGTCGAACGTGCTCAGGAAGAGGCTTTCCTTCTGCAGAATGTCAAACTGATTGTCAAAGACGAAAGAACGGGAGACTCTCAGGAGTTCTTATACAATGAAGGTTTAAAGGCCTTTATGGAATACCTGCATGAAGACAAGGATGTGCTTCATGATACGGTATGTCTGAGCGGAGAAAAAGACGGAATCAGCGTCAATATCGCTTTCCAGTATACTGACGGTTATCAGGAGAACACATTCTCCTATGTCAATCTTGTCAGGACGGGAGACGGCGGAACACATGAGATCGGATACAAAACCGCTTTTACCAAAGTCATCAATGAATTTGCCAGAGAGACGGGTCTTCTGAAAGAAAAAGACAAAAACTTTGAGGGTGCTGATGTCAGGGAAGGACTGACATCCATCATTTCCTGTGCCGTTCCCGAATCAATACTGCAGTTTGAAGGTCAGACAAAGGGAAAACTGGGGACACCGGAAGCAAAGACTGCTGTGGATTCCATCGTTTCCGAACAGCTGACTTATTACCTGCATGAAAACAAAGAAACAGCGACACAGCTGATCAGGAAGATACAGAGAGCTGCTCTGGCCAGAGAAGCCGCCAGAAAGGCGAAAGATGAAGCCAGAAGCGGAAAGAAATCTTCAGCCAGGGCAAAGGAGATCTTAAGCGGAAAACTGGCTCCGGCACAGTCAAGGGATTCTTCAAAGCTTGAACTGTTCCTGGTTGAGGGCGATTCGGCTGGAGGCTCTGCCAAGAAATGCCGTGACTCGTCGTTCCAGGCGATCCTGCCTTTAAGAGGAAAGGTTCTGAATACGGAAAGAGCTTCTGTTTCTGAGATCGAAAAAAACGAAGAGCTAAATACGATTATCCACTGTATCGGTGCCGGTGTGGGACCGCATTTCAATGTGGATGATATCCACTACGAAAAGGTCATCATCATGACCGATGCCGATACCGACGGTGCTCATATCCAGGTATTGCTTTTGACGTTTTTCTACCGTTTCATGAGAGAACTGATCGAGACCGGTCATGTCTATATCGCTATGCCGCCTTTGTATGGTGTCATGAAAAACAAGGAACGGATTTATCTGTATTCGGATGAGGAATTGAATGAAATGAAACAGGAGATCGGCGAGAAAGCCGATATCCAGAGATACAAGGGTCTGGGTGAAATGGATGCCGACCAGCTTTGGGATACGACCATGGATCCCTCAAAGAGGACTCTGATACAGGTATCAATCGAAGATGCCGCTTTATGTGAAAGAAGGATCTCGGTTTTAATGGGCAACAATGCCGAGGTCAGAAGAAAGTGGATCGATGATAATATCGATTTCACACTGGAAGAGGATTACAGAGTAAGACGCAATGGCTAAGAGAAAGAAAGAAGAGATCATTGAGAATTTTCTGAACGAAACACTGGACGATATCATGTCCGATCGTTTTGGCAGTTATTCGAAATACATCATTCAGGAAAGAGCCCTGCCGGATGCCAGAGACGGTCTGAAACCCGTTCAGAGAAGAATTCTCTATTCCATGTATATTGACGGGAATACATACGAAAAACCGCACAGGAAGTCTGCAAAGACCGTAGGAAGCGTCATGGGCACATTCCATCCTCACGGAGATTCTTCCATTTATGAAGCGATGGTCAGAATGTCCCAGGACTGGAAGATCAATGTTCCGCTGATCGACATGCACGGCAACAACGGCTCGATCGATGACGACCCGCCGGCTGCCATGCGTTATACCGAGGCAAGACTGGCCAAGAATGCGGATCTGCTGCTGGATGATATCGACTATGATTCCGTCGCCATGACCAACAACTATGACGATACCCATCTGGAACCGACTGTTCTTCCGGCAAGATATCCTTTATTGCTGGTCAACGGTTCCACAGGCATCGCTTCCGGTTATGCCACCAATATCGCTCCGCACAACTTCAACGAGATCGTCAATGCGACCATTTACAGACTGCATCATCCCGACTGTTCCCTGGATGAACTGATGGAATATGTCAAAGGACCGGATTTCCCGACCGGCGGCATCGTTCAGGGGAAAGCGCAGATCAGGGAAGTTTTTGAGACCGGCAAAGGAAAAGTCGTCGTCAGGAGCCGCTGTGAGATCGTGGAAGGGAAGACCGGTTCATCGATCATCGTCAGCGAGATCCCCTATGAAGTGATCAAGTCTTCTCTGGTCAAAAAGATATCCGATATCTATCTGTCCAAGCAGATCGACGGCATCATCGATGTCAGGGACGAATCGGGCAGAGACGGTCTCAGGATCGTCATCGAATGCAAGAAAGACGCAAACTGCGAACAGATTCTGAATTATCTGTATAAGAATACGGATCTGCAGATCAATTATTCATATAACAATGTTGCGATCGTCAATCATAAACCAGTACTGATGTCACTTGCTTCAGCACTGGATGCGTTTATCGATCACAGAAGAGATGTCGTCATCAACAGATCGAAATATCTTCTGAACAAGAAACAGGCCCGTCTGCATATCATTGAAGGCCTGATCAAGGCGATTTCGATCCTTGATGACGTGATCGCGCTGATCAGGAAGTCAAAAGACAAGAAGGATGCCAAGGAAAACCTGAAAGCTGCTTTCCTGTTTACGGAAGAACAGGCGGAAGCCATCGTTTCTTTGCGTCTCTACCGTCTGTCATCGACTGATATCATGGTGCTCAAAGAAGAAAACGGCACGCTGATCAAGGAGATCGCCGAACTCAATGCGATCCTGGGATCCAGAGAAGTTCTCGATAATGTGCTGGTCAATGAACTCAAGGAAGTCAATGAGCTTCAGATCACTCCGAGACGTTCACAGATCGAGGATGAAGTATCGGAAGTCATCGTCGACAAGATGGCCATGATACCAAATGAAGCCTGTTACATTTCAGTGTCCAGGGACGGCTATCTCAAACGCTTCTCCGAAAGAGCGTTCAACGCAAACCTCAATACGATTCCTTCGTACAAAGAAGGCGATGCTTTGCTGGGAATCAAGGCCTGCGATACGCTGGATACGCTTTTACTTTTCTCCAATAAAGGAAATTATGCCTATCTGCCTGTCTACAAGATCGATGAATGCAAGTTCAAGGATATCGGCAGACATGTTTCTCACTATGTGAGGATGGAAGGCAATGAGAAATTCATAGGCGGTATCATCGTCAAGAATTTCGATACGTTCGCATTTGTTGTGACAGCAACCAGAAACGGCATGATCAAGAAGACAATGCTGCCGCGTTTTGATGTCGACCGTTCTTCCAAAGCCCTGACCGGTATGAAGCTGAAAGCGGGAGATGAACTTGTATCGCTGTGTCTGTGCTATGAAAACGACGATCTGATCCTGATTTCCAAAGACGGATACTGCAACAGGTATTCTTCACAGATCATTTCCGATGTTGCGGCCAAAGCGCAGGGCGTCATCGCCATGAATGTCAAAGCCGATGAACTGGCCTGTGTCGTTGCCGATCATCATGACGGAAAAGAACTGCTGGTCTATACCGACAAAGGCGGATTCAAGCGCATTCATGTCTCAAATCTGGAATTCACATCGAGAAACACCAAGGGATACCGCATCTTCAGACAGATCAAGTCAAGACCGCACAGCGTCATCAAAGCGGATATGGTATCTAGCTATCAGACTTTGTATGTCGCCGATGGCGATAAAGTGCAGGAAATGGCTGTTTCCGAAGTACCGTTCATGGATCTGGAGCAGTCGTTCTCATCACCTCTGGATCTCTCAGATTCTTATTTCTGCATCAGCAAGGATATGACTGATATCTTTGATGCGGAGATCGTCGATATTCCGGAAGACTATTTCAGTAACAGTGAGGAAGAAAGCGAACAGACATCTTTGTTTGATTGATATGGCAGTTTTCAGACCCAAAGAGATTTTGAATATATTTACCGATCTTGATATGGATCACTACCGTGATCTGGGTTTTGATCTGGTTTTGCTGGATATCGATAACACGATCGCCGTTCCTGATACCGGCGGATGTGATGAAAAAGCTGCTGCTTTCATTCATAAACTTAAGGAAAAAGGATTCAGACCTGTCATTTTTTCAAATAATACGGAAGACAGGGTGAAGATGTTTATCGGAGATCTGGATGTCGATTACTGGCACATGGCATTCAAACCTGTACCGTTCGCCTATGTCTTTTGCTGCATGAAGTATCATACGAAGCCGTCGAAAACACTGGTTCTCGGGGATCAGCTGCTGACGGATATACTGGGTGCAAATCTGAGCGGATGCTACGGCATCTATTGCCGGCAGCTGCAGAAAAAGGATTCAAAAATAACGGCCCGAAACCGTAAAATAGAGAAAATGATCTGGAGATATCTGCTGCATGAAGAAGTGTAAAGGCTGCGGTATACCGCTGCAGAACAAAGATAAACAGGGGCTCGGCTATGTTGTCGACATGGAACAGGACTACTGCCGTCGCTGTTTTCGGCTGTCTCACTACGGTGATACTGCCGATCTGAAAACGAATTATGTCACAAACAAGAAGATCATCGATATCTATGACAGATATCCCAACGCCTTGTTTGTGCTGATCATCGATGTGCTGGATGCTTTATGTCTGAAGGATGATGATCTTCTGGACACATTCAAGAGAAAAGATCTTGTCCTGATCATCAACAAGACCGATATCCTGCCTGAAAACTTCAATGACAGAAAGATCGACAGAATCTTTTCGAAGATCCTCTTTGATCTCAACAGAAAGTACAGCAATATCAAGGCAGCTATCCTGACAAACAAATTTGAAAGACAGTTCAATGAACAGTTCCTGAATCTTCTGGATGTTCTGAATGCGACAAATGTCATTTTTGCCGGCAGGGCAAATGCAGGCAAATCATCCCTGATCAACAAACTGATCCAGTCTTCCGATCTGACCACGTCCATCTATCCGGGAACGACACTGGAGGAAGTTGAGATCTCCTATAAGAATTACCGGTTCATCGATACACCGGGGCTTGTCGATGTGAACAATTATGCGACTTATCTCAATATCGAAAAATACAAGCTGTCGAAGATCGACAAAATGATAAAGCCGCAGATCTTCCAGCTGAGTGAAGCACAGTCTTATTTCTACTACGGATTGTTGCGAGTAGATATCATACCGAAAAACAAGGCAAGCATCTCTTTCTATATCAATAACGAGAATCAGATCCACAGGACGAAATATGAAAACGGTGACGATTATTATCAGAAACACTACTGTGAGTTTGTGCTGAGAGTCAAGCCGTTAGGAATCACGGAATACTCGATCAGCGATCAGAAGATCATCGTGATCAAGGGACTGGGAATCATCAAGATCAACGGAGAGTGTCTGGCATATGTCCATTCACTGGCAAACTGCCGTCTCTATGAATGCGAGGTAGATTTATAATGCTCAACGGAAAACAGAAAAGATATCTGAGATCACTGGCTGTCAATGAAAAAGCCATCTTTCAGATCGGAAAAGAGGGAATGAATCTCAATCTTTATACATCTCTGAAGGAGGCTCTGAAAGCCAGGGAATTGGTTAAGATCTCTGTATTGAAAGCCTGCGAGACTGATATGAACGAGATCGTCATCGATCTGTGTGCCAACACAGGTGCAGAACTGGTGCAGGTCATCGGCAGAAGTGTCGTTTTATACAAGAGATCGAAAGACAGAAAGATCGTTCTTCCATGAATTTTGATGATCTGAATTTCGACCATTTCATGTCTCTTCCTTCAAAGATCAGAAGACAGGTTCTGAACGATCCCGAACTGCTGAAGATCATGGTGAAGAAAAACCTGAAGGAATCCAGATATGAACATTCGCTTTCGGTCGCGAAATATGCCAGGCAGCTGGCGAAATGCCATCATGTGGATGAAGACAAAGCCTATATCGCCGGGCTTCTGCATGACTGCACGAAATACTTTGAAGAATCTGAACACGATGCCTATCTGAAATACTATGATCCGGATAAACTTCAGTATCCCGAATCATGCAAGCACTCGTTTTCGGCAAAGTATTATCTGAAAGAAAAACTGAATTTCCATGACAGGGATATCCTGAATGCGATATATAATCATACGATCTGTTTTTCAAAAGACAGACTGTCTGTCATACTCTATATCTGTGACAAACGCGAACCATTGAGAAAGATCGATGATGATATCATGGAGATGGCAAAAAAAGATCTCTACGGAGCCTTCAGAAGGCTCTCGTGGGATGTTGAAACATATTTAAGGGAAGTAAAGAATGAAGAATTTATTGGAAACAGCTTATGATGCGATGGATGAAAAACTGGCATCGGACATGGTAGTACTGGATTTCAGGAACCAGTCACCGTATGTCGATTATTTCATCATTGCTTCAGCCAGAAATTTCCGCATGGCAAGATCCATCATCGAAAATGTCGAAGACAAGGTTTCTGAAGCAGGATATGCGATCAGACACAGCTATGTGGATGATTCCAAGTGGCTTCTGATCGATCTGGGAGACGTGGTATGTCACGTGTTTTATGACGATGCAAGAGAATATTACAATCTGGAAGGATTATGGAAGGATCTGCCGATCATCGAAATGTAAGCAATTATGAAGTGCTTGCCCGCTATTATGACGAACTTCTTCAGGATGAAGAAGCTTTGTCTTTATGGCTGGAATATATCGAAAAAGAGCCGTTTCATACTGTTCTGGAACTGGCATCCGGCTCTGGAGTCATGGCCGGGATCCTGAAGAAGAAAGGCTATGAGATCATTGCTTCCGATATTTCGGAATCGATGAAGGAAGTATCTAAAGCAAACTATGACGGCGAATACCTGATTCTGAATATGACTGACTATGATCTGCATCGGAACTTCGATCTGATCCTGTGTATCTGTGATTCGGTCAATTATCTCTATGAAGAGGAACTGAACTCTTTCTTTGCCTGTGCATACAGGCATCTGAATGACGGAGGAAGACTGATCTTCGACATGCATCATCCAAAGCGTCTTGAAGAGTTTGAGGAACAGTATATCGAAGAAGGCTTCGTATCCGGCATTCCTTACCAGTGGACGATACAGTCCGATGTATATGATTCTTCCATCAGTGAACATTTTACTTTCTATACGAAGGAAGGTATGATACAGGAAAACCATTACCAGAATGTCTTTAATCCTGAAACAGTCAGGAAGAAGATGGAGCCGTTTTATAAAGTTCAGATGATAGAAGATTTTGTAGAAGAAGAAAAAATACTGACAGTGGGGTATAAGTTATGATCGCAGTGATTTGTGCAATGAAAGAGGAAAGAGATGCGCTGCTGAAATTCCTGAAAGATGTGAAGATCAGAAAGGGAAAGAAGCTTCTATATCACGGTTATCATCTTGACAATGAGTATTATGTCGGAAAACTGGGCAGGAAGGATGTTGTCTTAAGCAGATGCGGTGTCGGAACGGTTTATGCGGCAATGTCGACACTGCTGCTGATCGAAAAATACAAGCCGGAACTGATCATCAATCTGGGCTGTGCCGGTTCTTTGAATGAAAATGTCCATGTCGGAGACATTGTTGTGGCAGACAGAGTCGCCAACTGGCGTTTTCAGGTTCCGGGATGGGAGAGAAGTTCCACTTCGGAGTATGTTTCTTTCGGATGCAATGAGAAAGTACTGAAGAAGCTGGAAAAACTCAACACTGATCTTAAGGTCCATGTCGGTACGATCGTAACTGCCGACGAGTTTATATACAAGAAGAGTCAAGTCAAGGAGATATGGAAGTTCTTCCCGGATGCATTATGCGGAGAAATGGAAGGATATGCGGTTGCGGCCGCTGCTTACGCATCCGAAATACCGGTCAATATCATCCGTTCGATCTCGGATGAAACGCTTGTAGCCGGCAATTTTAAGCAGTTTGACTTCAATCTGGCTGATGTATGCGATAAAGCCGCACAGTTGTGTAAGGAAATCATCAGAGGTATACGATGAAAAAGTGGTATAAAGAATCATATTTCGATGTCGGGAAATGGATCCTGGAAAATTTTGACAAACTCAATCTCAGCAGTGACGAGACGATACTGATCCTGCTGATCGATCTGTGCAAGTCATCAAAAAAGACGATCACCTATGACTATCTGACACAGAAACTGCATAAATCCAGCAAGGAGATCGACAAACTGATTGCATCTCTTGTCTCCAAGCAGTATCTGAAACTCTCGACAAATGCCAAAGGACTTGTTTTTGATATCGATTCCATCTTTGAGTTTGATCCGGAAAAGTATGAGATATCCGAAAACAAGGATCTTTACGATACGGTTTCGGAAGTATTCGGCAAACCTTTATCTTCCACTGAACTGCAAAAAATGAACGATCTGATCGAAAAATACGGCCAGAAAAATTTCATAGAAGCTTTAAGAGTGTCGGAAGCGAAACGTATTACTAAAATGTCCTATATCGAAGGGATACTCAGGAATGAGAAACTCTGAACTGATCATGCAAAGCCTCGATCAGCTGTTTCCTGATGCGGAATGTCAGTTGCATCATAAGAATCATTTTGAACTGCTGATCGCTGTCGTTCTGTCTGCGCAGACGACCGATGAGAGAGTCAATTCAGTGACGCCGGAACTGTTTGAAATGTATCCGGATGCCCATGCGCTGGCGGATGCCGAACTGTCTGATGTCGAACGTATCATCAGACCGATCGGCCTGTATCATAACAAGGCGATCAATATCATAAAACTGTCAAAAGTGCTGTGTGAGTACTATGAAGGTAAAGTGCCTGATAGCAGGGAAGACCTCGAAGCATTGCCGGGTGTCGGCAGAAAGACAGCCAACGTGATCCTGAGCAACTGTTTCGATGAACCGGCTTTTGCGGTTGATACCCATGTTGCGAGAGTCTCCAAAAGACTGCAGATTGCCGATCCTGATGATGATGTGAGAACGGTTGAAGAAAAACTGATGCAATACTTCCCGAAAGAGAAATGGGGAAAGCTGCATCATCAGTTCATCTTCTTCGGCAGATACAGATGCAAGGCAGTCAAACCTGACTGCAGTGACTGTCCTTTAAAAGAAAACTGTATCATTTAGCGTGATACAGTTTTTTTGTCTGATAGATCGGATCCATCGTCAGATGCATACCGAGTTTTTTGAAGACATTGATGTCCACCTGTGAGAGGATGACGGTGGAATGTACATCGCATCCTTTCAGGTTTTCCAGAGCTTTCAGCGCCTTGTCACAGATATCTGACGTGATGGAATCGACTGCGAGCGCGATCAGAACTTCATCAGTATGAAGTCTTGGGTTGTTCCCGTGCAGATATTTCGTTTTCAGTTCCTGTATCGGTGTCAGGACTTTTTCCGAAAGCAGATGGATATCAGGGATCTCACCGGCGATCTTGGCCGCATTTAGCAAGGCGGCTGCGGAAGCACCCATCAGTTTGGATGTCTTGCCGGTGATGATCTGTCCGTTATATTCGATCGCGACAGCCGGTTCCCCGGTCTTTTTAGCCAGTTCATTGGCTTTGACGGCAACTGTACGGTCGGCTTTGGTCACACCTACCTTGTTCATGATGGTTTCCATCTTGAACAGGGAATCTTCCGGCAGAACATCTCTTCTGACGTCGATCTCGGTGTCGTAGTATCGGCGGATGATCTCATCTTTTGCTGCTTTCTGGCAGACTTCATCATCGCTGATACAATTGCCGACCATATTGACGCCCATGTCGGTAGGTGATTTATAGATCTGTTTGCCCATGATCCTTTTGAGCAGATCATTGAGGACAGGGAAGACTTCGACATCGCGGTTATAGTTGATCGCGATCTTCTGATAGGCTTCCAGATGGAAGGGGTCTATCATGTTGACATCGGAAAGATCGACAGTTGCCGCTTCATAAGCCAGATTGACCGGATGATTGAGCGGCAGATTCCAGATCGGGAAAGTCTCGAATTTCGCATAGCCGGATTTGAGACCTCTTTTGTTGTCGTGATACATCTGTGACAGACAGGTCGCCATTTTGCCTGATCCGGGACCCGGAGCCGTGACGACGATGATCTCGCGAGTCGTTTCCAGATATTCGTTTCTTCCGAAACCGTTATCAGATAATATCAGTTCGACATTGTTTGGATAATTGTCGATCGCGTAATGATAAGCGACTTTGATCTTTGATTTTTCAAGATTCTTTCTCAGTTTGACCGCTTCATTCTGTTTGTTGAAATGGGTTATGACAACACCGCCGATCTCAAGACCGACCAGCTGGAAAGAGTCAATCAGACGAAGCAGATCCTGGGAGTAAGTGATCCCCAGATCCGAACGCATCTTGTTTTTCTCGATGTCGTTGGCATTGATGACCAGCACGATCTCGACTTTGTCTTTCAGTTTCAGTAACATTTTGATCTTGGAATCAGGTTCAAAACCCGGCAGTACCCTTGATGCATGATTGTCGTCAAAGAGCTTGCCGCCGAATTCAAGATAGAGTTTGGAGAATTTTGCCACACGTCTGGCAATGTTCTGCGACTGAAGACGAATGTACTTTTTGTTGTCAAAACCGATCTTATTCATAACTAAAAGTATATAACAAAAAAAGATCCTTTTGAGAAGGGAATTTGTATTTTCATGATTCTGAATGATAAGAGATTTCTGTTAGAATGAAATTGATGAACGAAGACCTGTTTTTCTCACATTATCCGAAACGGAGATCCGATTCCAATAAATACGATAACGGTATCGTTGCTTTTGTGTCAGGTTCCTATGGCATGGCAGGAGCAGCGATATTGAACCTGATAGGAGCTAGAAGTGTCGGAGTATCTTATATTCATTCATTTCTTCCTCATGAGATCTATCCGATTGTTGCAGCAAAAGAGATCAGAGCAGTTTATCATCCCTATGACGCACAGAATCAAGATCAGTTTAAAGACAGAAAACTTCTGAGAAGGATCGATGCGATCTGCATCGGATCGGGAATCAATCAGCTGCCTTACAGAAAAGAATACTTAAGTGATCTGTTCGATATGGCCGATATTCCTTCGATCATCGATGCGGAAGGACTCAGGATACTTGCGGATGATCATGAACTGATCAGGAAAAACAGGAATCTGATACTGACGCCGCATCTGGGTGAATTTGCGGCTTTATGTCACAAAAAGATATCCGAGATAAAGAAAAACAGGGAAGAAATCGCAGTCAATTATGCAAAAGAAAACAGTGTCATTCTTGTACTGAAGGGTAAAAATACACTTGTTGTATCACCGGAAGGGAAAATATATGTCAATGACAGCGGCAATGAAGCACTTGCAAGAGCCGGAAGCGGTGATATCCTCTCAGGAATGATATGCGGGCTGTGTGCGTTATATGATGATCCTTATCTTGCGACTAAGGATGCGGTATGGCTGCACGGGCATTTATGCGATCTGGCAATGAAGGAAAGTTCAGTCGAGATTTTCGATCTTCTGAGCTACCCGAAACTTGCTGACAGCTTCTTTTTCGGGTACCGCAGGCATACGGAAGAGAATTGATAGATACAATTGATTTGAAGCAATCAGTTAGCCTTTACTAACTATCAGTTTCTTATGATATAATTTTCTTGTAATTTTGATATGAAAACGAAACGTTTTTATATTAGTTTTATCGAACGATAGGAGGATAAAATAATGGCTCATTTGCAGGAAGCGGCTGTTAAGCAGATCACTGAGATCTGTGATCGTTACAAAGACGAACAAACTCCGCTGATGATGATTTTGAGTGACATTCAGAAGGAATACGGCTATATTCCTCTTGAAGTACAAGAGCTCGTTTCCGAAAAAACGGGAATCTCTGTCGCCGAAATCTACGGTGTTGTTACATTCTACTCATTCTTCTCTCTGAAGCCGAAAGGAAAGAACGTCGTAGGATGCTGCCTGGGTACTGCGTGCTATGTCAAGGGTGCTCAGCAGGTCATCGACAAATTCTCTGAGATACTGGGCATCAAACCAGGAGAAACATCAGAGGACGGCATGTTCACACTGGACGCTTTAAGATGTATCGGTGCCTGCGGTATTGCTCCGGCAGTACAGATCAACGGAACGGTCTATCCGAAGATGTCTGTTGATCAGGTGGCTCCGCTGATTCAGAAGTATAAGGACGGAGGTGCTGCATAATGTCAGAAATGATCCGTAATTTTGAAGAACTGGAAGCCAAACAGGCTGCCTGTACAAAATGTCTGGAAGACAAATTTACCGGTGCTGACGGCAAACGTCATGTCGTTCTTTGCGGCGGTACGGGATGTCTGTCTTCCCACTCGGCAGAGATCAGAGAGAGATTTGCCGAAGTGATCAAGGCCGAAGGTCTGGATGACAAAGTCACAGTCAACCAGGTCGGCTGCTTCGGTTTCTGTTCACAGGGACCTTTCGTAAAGATCTTCCCGGAAGATACGCTTTACAGAATGGTCAAGATGGAAGATGTCGAAGAGATCGTTGAAAAAGACCTCAAGAACAATGAGATCGTAGAACGTCTGCTTTATGTCGATCCTCAGACAAAGGAAAAGGTCACAAAACAGGACGATATCGAATTCTACAAGAAACAGATCCGTATCGCGCTGCACGGCTGCGGTGCGATCGACCCGGAGAATATCGATGAGGCTTTAGGTGCTGAGGCTTTCAAGGGTCTTGCAAAAGCTCTGAAGATGGACAGAAAAGCTGTCATTCAGGAAGTTCTCGATTCCGGAATCAGAGGAAGAGGCGGTGCCGGCTTCCCGACCGGAAGAAAGTGGTCATTCGTTCCTGATACAGACGGTCCAAAATATCTGGTCTGCAACGGTGACGAAGGCGACCCGGGTGCATTCATGGACCGTTCTATCCTTGAAGGTAACCCGTTTGCCGTTATCGAAGGCATGATGATCGGCGGTTACGCCATCGGAGCTCAGAACGGTTATTTCTACGTCAGAGCTGAATATCCGATCGCTGTCAACAGACTGAAACTGGCGATCAAGGCCATGGAAGATGTCGGACTGCTGGGTGACAATATCCTAGGTACAGACTTCAGTTTCAGAGTTCACATCAGGCTGGGTGCCGGTGCATTCGTATGCGGTGAAGAAACAGCTCTGCTGAATTCAATCGAAGGCAAGAGAGGTATGCCGAGACCCCGTCCGCCATTCCCGGCTGTCAAAGGTCTCTGGGGCTGCCCGACCTGTGTCAACAACGTTGAGACTCTGGCAAACATTCCGTATATCCTGAGAGAAGGCGGTGCGAAGTTCGCTTCCATCGGTACGGAAAAGTCAAAGGGTACAAAGGTCTTCGCATTGGGCGGCAAGATCAACAATGTCGGTCTGGTGGAAGTTCCGATGGGCACGACGCTCAAGGAACTGATCTACGATATCGGCGGCGGTATCCCCAACGGCAAACAGTTCAAGGCCATTCAGACCGGCGGTCCTTCCGGCGGATGTCTGACGGCAAAGAACCTTGACACTCCTATCGACTACGACAACCTGATCGCAGCCGGCTCAATGATGGGCTCCGGCGGTGCGATCGTCATGGATGAAGACAACTGTATGGTCGACGTTGCGAAATTCTACATGGAATTCATCTGCGACGAGTCATGCGGAAAGTGCTCACCGTGCCGTATCGGTACCAAGAGAATGCTTGAGATCCTGACCAGGATCACGGAAGGCAAGGGTACGATGGATGACCTGACTGCTTTACAGGAACTGGCAAACAACGTCAAGACCAATTCGCTGTGCGGTCTGGGCCAGACAGCTCCGAACCCGATCTTATCAACGATGGCTTCCTTCATGGATGAATATATCGCTCATATCCAGGACAAGAAGTGTCCTGCTCATGTCTGCAAGAACCTGATGTCTTATGTCATCGACAAAGACAAGTGCTTCGGCTGCGGCATGTGTGCCAAGGGCTGTCCTGCTGATGCGATCCACAAGATCACTCCGGAATATATCGCTCCGGGCAAGAAGTTACCGGCTATGTATATTGATGCCGACAAGTGCGTCAAGTGCGGTGCATGTATCGCTACATGTAAGTTCGGCGCAATTTCAAAGCAGTAGGAGGGACAAAAGATGGAATTATTAAACATTAAAATTGAAGGCCAGGATTATCAGGTAGAAAAAGGCCTTACGATTCTGGAAGCTGCAAAGAAGTGCGGCTATGAAATCCCTTCATTGTGCGCATTCAATCACGGTGAGTGCTCACTGGCATCCTGCCGTGTATGTCTGGTAGAAGCACAGGAAGGCAACGGTCCCAACAGACTCGTTGCATCATGTGTCTATCCTGTTTCCGAAGGCATGAAGATCACGATCGGTTCTCCCAAGGCTACTGCTGCCAGAAGAACTTCCGTTGAACTGCTGCTTTCCAACCACAACCGCAACTGTCAGGAATGTGACAAGAACGGCAAGTGTGAACTGCTCCATGTCGCTCAGGTGACCGGAGCAAGAGAAAACATGTATGAAGGTGAAAAGACTCCTACGACCGTAGATATGCTGACACCTTCCATCAAGCGTGATACTTCCAAGTGTATCCTCTGCGGCAGATGTATTGCCAGATGCGGCAGTGCACACGGTCTGTCTGTATTAGGGTTTGAGAAACGCGGCTTCAAGACGATCGTCGGTCCGGCTGAAGACAGATCATTCAAGGATTCTCCCTGTATCCTCTGCGGTCAGTGCACGACGGTATGTCCGACAGGTGCTCTCATGGAAGTTTCAGAGATCGACAAAGTCGATGCAGCCTTCAAGGCAGGCAAACATGTCGTTGTACAGGTAGCTCCGGCTGTCCGTGCTTCATTAGGTGAAGAGTTCGGCTACAAGATCGGCACTCCTGTTACCGGCAAGATGATCGCTGCTTTGAGAAGACTCGGCTTTGAAAGATGCTATGACGTCAACTTCGGCGCCGACCTTACCATCATGGAAGAAGGAACCGAACTGCTCAACAGAATCACCAACGGCGGTGTTCTGCCGATGTTCACTTCCTGCTCACCGGGCTGGATCAACTACGCAGAATACTACTATGCAGATCTGCTCGACCATCTGTCAACCTGCAAGTCTCCGCATCAGATGCAGGGTGCCATTATCAAGTCTTACTGGGCTCAGCAGAAGGGCTATGATCCGAAAGACGTATTTGTCGTATCTGTCATGCCTTGTACAGCCAAGAAGTTTGAAAAAGACAGAAAACAGATGGAAAAAGACGGTGTCAAAGATGTCGATGCCGTACTGACGACAAGAGAACTGGGCAAGCTGATCAAGAGATCAGGCATCAACTTCAACAAACTTCCTGATGAAGAATGGGATCAGGACATCATGGGTGAATACTCTGGTGCCGGTGTCATCTTCGGTGTCACAGGCGGTGTCATGGAAGCTGCGCTCAGAACTGTTTACTACAAACTGACCGGACATGAATACGGCAAGATCGAATTCACCGAGGTCAGAGGCAGCGATGCCGGTATCAGAGAAGCTTCTCTGGATATCAACGGTACAGTCGTCAATATCGCTGTCGCTTCAGGCATGAAGTCTGCAAAGGTCCTCTGTGATGAAGTCAGAGCCGGAACATCCAAGTATCACTTCATTGAGATCATGGGTTGCCCGGGCGGCTGCATCAACGGCGGCGGACAGTCTTATGTCAAACCTTGCTTCTTACCGAACGAAGACGATGATATTCTCGATACCTACAAGGCAAAGAGAGCTCAGGCATTGTATTCAGAGGATGAAAGACAGGTCATCAGACAGTCTCACAACAACAAGCAGATCCAGGAACTCTATGAAAAGTTCCTCGGTGAACCGAATTCTCATCTCGCACATGAGCTGTTACACACGACATACAATAAAGATCGTGTCAGATTTGATTAATCGTATCGATAAAACACAAAGACGAAAAGACCGGGTTTCCGGTCTTTCGTTTTGTTGCTATACTGGAGAGTGATGAATTATTACGAAGAAACAGAAGAAAAGATCAGAAAGCTGATTCTGGAGAAAGAATATGAAAAGGCATTGAGACTGATCGAAAACGAGCTGGAACTTTCCTATGTGCCCAGAGATTTCGAAGAAACACTTGAAGAACTTCTGGGTGTCATAAAGGAAGAAACATTCAAAGTGAATTCTCTTGATGAAGAAGAAATCAGTTCTTATCTGTTTATGGATGAATCTCATCAGCTGCTGGCAGTAGATGCCCTTGATAAAAGAAATCTCAGAGATCAGATTCCTCTTTGTCAGAAGTATCTGTCAGAATCAGATTTTCTTAACGGAAAAGCACTTCTGATCGATTCCCTGATCGGTCAGCAGATCGATCATGAATTTGTTTTGAAGAAAAACGGTAATGAATATCATTTCAATCCGTCAAAGATGCTCAGAACAAGTGATACGGAACTCTTTGCAAAAACAGCATCTCTGCTGGAGGAACATTTCATGAAGGAACCGTCAAAGCTGATCCTCGCAAAACAGCTGCTGTATAAGGAACTGATGCTGTCGATGCCTCAATTGCCTGATATCGAACAAAGCAAGGAAATCAGTCAGAAAATCATAGATTATATCAATCAGGCATTTGAAAAGAATGCGTAAAACAAAGCCTTGGCACTCATTTGGCACTCAAGTGCTAAATCAGTGCCATACAAAGGCTTTTTTATAGAAATTACTTCATATAAATGTTAAAATAAGTAAGTCTTTAAAGGAGTACGAATATGTCCGAATATAAAAAAACAGAAAATGCAAAAGCTGAACTGACATGCACACTTGAAGGAGATGCATGGAAGAAAGCAAAGGATGCCGCATTCAGAAAACTGGCTTCCAAAGTTGAGATCAAAGGTTTCAGAAAAGGTCAGGCTCCGAAGAACCTGGCTGAGAAATATATCAGTCACAATGAAGTTCTTATCGATGCAGCTGAATCACTGGCACAGGGTGCACTGGATGAAGCTGTCAAGGAACATGATCTGACACTGATCGACCGTCCGGAACTCAAGATCGATGAGATGAGCGATGACAAGTGTGTACTGACCTTTGTATGCCCGGTCCTTCCGGATGTCGAAATGGGCGACTACAAAGAGCTGAAATATAACCTTGAAAAAGTCAAGGCTACAAAGAAAGAGATCGACGATCAGATCGCCGATCTGCTCAACAGGAAAGCAGATCTGGAACTGAAGGAAGACGGGGAAGTGGAAGACGGTGATACAACTGTCATCGATTTCGAAGGTTTCCTGAATGATGTTGCTTTTGAAGGCGGAAAAGGTGAGAACTATGATCTGGTGATCGGTTCCCATTCCTTCATCCCCGGTTTCGAAGAACAGCTGATCGGCATGAAGCCTGAAGAAACAAAGGATATCATGGTAACTTTCCCTGAAGACTATCAGGCAGAGAATCTGAAAGGCAAGGAATGCAGATTCACGGTTACCGTTCATGAAATCAAAAAGAAAGTTCTTCCGGAACTGAATGATGATTTTGTCAAAGAGCTGAAATATGACAATGTCAATACCGTGGAAGAACTGAAAAACTACACCAAAGAGAATATTCTGAAACAGAAGGAAAGCGAAGCCAAAAACAAGGCCGAAAACGATCTGATGGATCAGCTTGCCGAGATCACGAAAGTCGAGATCCCGGAAGTCATGCTGAAATCAGAAATTGATTCCATGATTCAGAATTATGAAAGCAGACTGATGCAGCAGGGTATTTCTCTTGCGCAGTTCTTACAGATTACCGGTCAGAGTGTCGATGAACTAAGAGAATCCATGAAAGAGGATGCCGGCAAGCGTATCAGGATCAACCTGGGCTTGAGCGAGATCGCCAGAAGCGAAGACGTGAAGGTGGAACAGGAAGATATCGACAAGGAATTTGAAAACATGTCCGAAATGTACGGTATGCCTGTCGATGAGATCAAAAAATACGTTCCCGAAGATACGCTCAAGGATGACCTGCGTCTGCAGAAAGCTTTGGAGTTACTGAAAAAATAAAGACGCTCAGCGTCTTTTCTTCAATAAGGGAGGTGTTGTATGAGTATTTATTCTTATCCTTTATTATGTACCAGAGGAGCTGTTGTTTTTCCGATGCAGGATCTGGCAGTCGAAGTCGGAAGACAGGCCTCCATTGATGCGGTAAATTACGCAAATGCCTATCATTCCAGTATCGTACTGGTTTCACAGAAAGATCTGACAGTAGATCTTCCGGGACCGGATGATGTCTTCAACATCGGTACGGTATGTCATATCAAGACCTGCAGGGAGAGAGACGATCATCTTAAGGTTGTTTTCTCGGGATTAAGCAGATGCCGTATCCTGAAACATTTCATCAAGGACGATGTCAATTTTGTTGAGATCGAAGAGATCAGAGACTATGTCGAAGATGAATCAACGATCGAATCACTGACCAGATCGGCACTGGCTGAATTCAATGTGATCGCTCAGAAATATGCCAGACCGGGATTCCCGATCAGACAGCTGACGACTTTTGATGCGACCCTTGCATCAGTTCTTGTCGATACATTTGCCCAGATCTATATTCAGGGCGTTGAAGAGAAACAGCTTTTCCTGGAAGAAGAGAATGTCAACAAACGTCTGAACATGATGCTTTCGCAGATCGAAAAAGAACGCAAGATGGATATGATCGAACAGGAGATCAATGAGAAAGTCAAGGAAAGCATCGAAGACGGTCAGAGAGACTATTACTTAAGAGAAAAGCTGAAAGCGATCAAAGATGAGCTCGGCGGGGCTGACGGCGGTTCGGATATCGATGATCTCAGAGAAAGAGTTGAAAACGAACCTTATCCGGAGAATGTCAAAAACAAGGCCAGAGAAGAGTTCAAGCATTATGAAATGCTTCCGCCGACGACCGGCGAAACGGGCGTCATCAGAACTTATCTGGAATGGCTTTTGAATGTGCCATGGTATCAGAAATCGGAAGACAACAACGACCTGAGCGATGCATCGAGAATCCTTGATGAAGATCATTACGGTCTTGTGAAAGTCAAAGAAAGAATACTTGAGTATCTGGCAGTCAAGCAGATGACCAATTCGCTGAAATCACCGATCATCTGTCTGGTCGGTCCCCCCGGTGTCGGTAAGACCTCACTGGCAAAATCCGTTGCCAGAGCCCTTGACAGACGTTTTGTCAAGATCTCTTTAGGCGGTGTACGTGATGAGGCCGAGATCAGAGGCCACAGAAGGACGTATCTTGGTTCCATGCCCGGCAGGATCATTCAGGGCATGAAACGTGCAGGAACACTCAATCCTGTATTCCTGATCGATGAGATCGACAAGATGTCGTCCGATTATAAAGGCGATCCTTCTTCTGCCATGCTGGAAGTGCTTGATCCGGAACAGAACACACAGTTCTCCGATCATTATCTGGAAGAACCTTATGATCTTTCCGATGTCCTGTTCATCTGCACGGCAAACTACAGGGACAATATTCCGGCGGCGCTTCTGGACAGACTGGAGATCATTGAATTATCGAGCTATACAGAGATCGAGAAACTCAACATCGCCAAGAATCATCTGATCGCCAAGCAGACGAAGATCAACGGTCTGAAGGACTATCAGTTCATATTAAGCGATGATATGATCTTATATATCATCAGACACTATACGATGGAAGCCGGTGTCAGACAGCTGGAAAGAACGATCGGTACTTTATGCAGAAAAACCGTACTGGCGATCCTGAAAGAGAAGAAAAAGAGTGTCAGGATCAGCAAGAAACTGATCAATACCTGGCTGGGCCATGAGATCTATGATTACGGCACGAAGGAAAAGAAGGACCAGGTCGGTGTTGTTACCGGACTTGCTTATACGGCATTCGGCGGCGATATCCTGCCTGTCGAAGTCAATTATTTTGAAGGGAAAGGAAATCTGATCGTTACCGGAAAACTGGGAGAAGTCATGGTCGAATCGACAAAGATCGCTCTGGACTTCATCAAGGCCAATGCCAAGAAATATGATATTCCGATCGAATTCTTTGAAAAACACGATATTCATATCCATGTACCGGAAGGTGCCGTTCCCAAAGACGGTCCTTCAGCCGGTGTGACGATCACGACTGCGATCGTTTCCGCACTGACGAACAGAAAAGCCAAGAAAGATGTTGCGATGACCGGCGAAGTAACATTGAGAGGAAATGTACTTCCGATCGGCGGCCTGAGAGAAAAATCACTGGCAGCGCACCGCAGCGGCATCAAGACGATCATTATTCCGAAGGGAAATATCAAGGATCTGGATGATATTCCCGACACAGTAAAGGAACAGATCACATATATACCTGTCGAGAAGGTCGATCAGGTCATATCAGAGGCATTGCTGAATGGTTGATTTTATCTGTTCTGCTGTCAGAAAAGATCAGTTTCCGAAAACAGATAAAGAAGTTGTTTTTGTCGGACGCAGCAATGTCGGTAAATCTTCACTGATCAATGCCATATACAATCAGAAACTGGCATTTGTAGGAAAGACG
This sequence comes from Erysipelotrichaceae bacterium, assembly GCA_017454765.1. Taxonomy (GTDB): domain Bacteria; phylum Bacillota_I; class Bacilli_A; order Erysipelotrichales; family Erysipelotrichaceae; genus Colivicinus. The sequence continues at coordinate 156,481 of JAFTCJ010000021.1, forward strand.
CCGGGAAAGACCAGACTGATCAACTTTTTCGATGTTGACGGACAATATACAGCTGTGGATGTGCCCGGATACGGTTATGCGAGAAGATCGCAGAAAGAAGCAGTGCAGTATGCCGAAATGATGGATGATTATTTTTCCCGCAAAGACAAGATCAGACTTGTCATCATGATCGTCGACAGCAGGATCGGTCTGACGGAAGATGACAGGGATATGAAAGAATATCTTGAAAACAGGAAAATCCCGTATGTTGTTGCAGCCAACAAGATCGACAAGCTGTCGAACAATCAGCTGAACAACAACAAGAGAAAACTGTTTTCAGATATCGGTCAGATTGTCTATGTTTCTGCGGAAAAGAAGAAGAACATCGATGAACTGCAGCAGATGATACGAAGATATACCGATTTGCCTTTATCTGAACTATCATCTATAATTGAATAGACGCTGATAGGAAGAAAGTAATTCTGTCGGGAACATAGAGATATAAGGGTTGGTGGAACTTATACTGGTCAGAATGAAAATGTTGTCCTGGAGTCTACTTAGGTACGTGAGCTCGCGTTAAGAGCAGAAGTGATAAATTAAGGTGGTACCGCGCTATGCGCCCTTTGTGCCGCCTTTTTATTTTCAGGAGGATCTTTATGTTGGACAGCAAATACGAAGCGAAAAAAGTTGAAGAAGGAAAGTATCAGGAATGGCTCGATCACCATTATTTTGAATGCGGTGACATGTCAAAGAAACCTTACTGTATCGTCATTCCGCCTCCCAATGTAACTGGAAAGCTGCATCTGGGACATGCGATGGACAATACGATTCAGGATCTGCTGGCAAGGTATAACCGTCTCAAGGGATATGACGTCCTCTGGGTACCGGGAATGGACCATGCAGGTATCGCGACACAGGCTAAAGTCGATGAAAGACTGAAAAAACAGGGCGTATCGCGCTATGATCTGGGCAGGGAAAAGTTCCTGGAAAAAGCCTGGGAATGGAAAAATGAGTATTCTGAATTCATCCGTTCGCAATGGGCAAAACTGGGTAATTCAACAGACTACAGAAAAGAAAGATTCACACTTGATGAAGGTCTTTCCAATGCTGTCGCAAAAGTATTTGTCACATACTACAATGAAGGTCTGATCTACAGGGGCAAGAGAGTCATCAACTGGGATCCGGAAGCCAAAACAGCTTTAAGCAACATCGAAGTGATCCATAAAGATGTGGAAGCCTGCATGTACTATATCCGCTATCATCTTGTCGGAAGTGATGAGACATTTGAAGTTGCTACGACAAGACCGGAAACGATGTTCGGAGATGTCTGTATCGTCGTCAATCCCAATGATGAGAAAGTCAATCATCTGATCGGAAAGAAAGCGATCAATCCGGCCAACGGACAGGAACTGGAAATCATCGGTGATGAGTATATCGAGATCGGTTTCGGAACCGGAATCATGAAATGCACACCTGCACATGACCCGAATGACTATCAGATCGCAATCAGACACAATCTTGATATGCCTATCTGCATGAATGAAGACGGAACGATGAATGAGCTTTGCGGAGAATTCGAGGGTCTGGACAGGTTTGAATGCCGTGAGAAGCTGCTTGAGAAATACAAGGCTGAAGGCGCATTCGTCAAAGCCGAGAAGATCGTTCACTCAGTCGGTCATTCCGAAAGGACCGGCGTCATGGTGGAACCGTATCTTTCCAATCAGTGGTTTGTCAAGATGAAACCGTTGGCTGAAGCTGTTCTGAAAGCTCAGGAAAAAGAAGAAACAAAGATCAACTTCTATCCGAAACGTTTTGAAAAGACCTTCTGTCAGTGGCTGGAAAACATCGAAGACTGGTGCATCTCCAGACAGCTTTGGTGGGGACACAGAATCCCGGTGTGGTATCACAAGGAAACTGGAGAGATCTATTGCGATGTCAAACCGCCGAAAGATATTGAAAATTATGTTCAGGACGAAGATGTACTTGATACGTGGTTCTCAAGTGCTTTGTGGCCGTTCACAACTTTGGGCTGGCCGGAGATCACGGATGACTACAAGCGTTACTTCCCGACATCCTGTATGGTTACCGGCTATGACATCATCTTCTTCTGGGTCGCCCGCATGGCGTTCTCCGCTAGACATTTCTGTGATGATGTACCGTTCAAGGACTGCCTGATCCACGGACTGATCAGGGATGAAAAGGGCAGGAAGATGTCCAAATCGCTGGGCAACGGTATCGATCCGATCGATCTGATCGACCAGTACGGTGCCGATGCTTTAAGACTGTTCCTGTCTACAAACTCAACACCGGGCCTTGACATGAACTTCTCGACAGAGAAGATGCAGGCCGGCTGGAACTTCATTAACAAACTGTGGAACGCATCGAGATATGTGCTTCTGAATGTCGATGAATCTTATGAATATCACGTTCCTGAGATAGATAATGAACTGGATTCATGGATTTTGAACAGACTGAATCAGACGATCGCTTCCGCAACAGCAAATCTTGACAAGTATGAACTTTCCATCGCCGGAAATGAGATCATTTCCTTCGTATGGGATGATTTCTGTTCAATGTACATCGAATTCACGAAATCTGCACTCAACAGTGAAGACATCAGTGTGAAACATCATACACTGGATACTCTGATCTATGTACTGGAAGCCATTCTGAAACTGATGCATCCGTTCATTCCGTTTGTCACGGAAGAGATCTATCAGAACATCCGCAGCAAGGATGAATCCATCATGACCGAAACCTGGCCCGAGATCAGAAACGATGTGGATGTCGAGAAAGCGCAAGATATCGATCATATCATTCAGATCATCAAGATCACCAGGGAGATCAGGAGCGAGAACGACATCAAACCTTCCAAGCAGCTGGATGTGATCGTCAACGGTTTTGAACTGGATGATTCCCTGAAGGCAATTCTGGAACGTATGACGAAGCTCAACGTGATTGAAAATTCTGATGAAGAAACGATCGTCAGACCGACTGATTTTGGAAACATTTCCTTCATCATGAGCGAGATCGTCGACAAGAAAGCCGAACTGGAAAAAATCGAGAAAGAACTCTCCAGGCTTGAAGCTGAGATCAGAAGATGTGAAGGTATGCTGAACAATGAGAAATTCACTTCCAAGGCTCCGGCTGAAAAAGTCGAGGAAGAGAGAATCAAACTGAAGAATTACCGTAATTCCTATGATACACTTGCCTTGAAGAAGAAGGAGTTTGAATAATGGACTACAGAAAGACGGCAACGATTTTAACAGCGACGGCCGGTGTTTCCTATCTGACATATCGGGCGATCTGTCATGATATGCTTTCAAAGATATTCGACAGAAAAGATAATGATCAGTTTGTGGAACAGAAGTATCTGGACTGGATCTCTGCTTCCAATGCTGTTCAGGTAAAAGTCAATTCGTTTGACGGACTGAAACTCAATGCTTTTCATATCAGGAATCATGATGATGAAAGATATATGATCATGGTGCACGGGATCGCATCTTCTAAAAGTTCCCTGTATTCCAGAGCTTATGAATTCGATCAGATGGGATACAATCTCCTTCTGATCGATCAGAGAAATGCAGGGGAATCGGAAGGCGATCATTATACCTACGGCATCAAGGAAGCACAGGATCTGCAGATCTGGATCAATTATCTCGTCAGTAAGCATCCTGACTGCAGCATCTGCCTCTACGGCATATCCATGGGTGCTGCCACTGTCATGATGTCGACTGCCTATGAACTGGCTGAAAACGTGAAATGTATCGTCGAAGAAAGCGGATACGCAAGTCTGGAAGAGGAATTTGCCTATCTGATCAGAAAAGACTACAAGATCCGCGTCACATATCCGGTTGTGAAACTGATCGATATGAAAATGAATGAGAAATACGGCATGAAACTGTCCGACGTTTCTCCCAAGACATGTCTTGAAAACAATGAGATTCCGATTCTTCTGATCCATTCCGAAGCAGATGAGACCGTTCCATTTGAGAATGCGAAGATTCTCTACAATCACAATAAAGGCGTCAAGAAGTATTATCCAATCAAGGATACTGCTCATTACAGGGCAAATGAAGATCCGGATTACTATCGCAATATCGACGGCTTTATCAGGGATTATATGTGATACTGTTGAAAATTGAGGATAGAGTCACTATAATATCTGTTAGAAACCGTGAATAAGACATGATCGTCCGTTACTGTTTTCAAGAGAGGATGTGGCCGGTGAAAACATCTGACAGGCGGATGGATTACTACTTAGGAGTTTCTCCGTAATGGGAAGACGTTCCCCGCGTTAAGGGTTTAAGAAAGAAATTAAGGTGGTACCTCGCATCACTGCGACCTTTGTGCCGCCTTTTTCATTTTCAGGAGGCAATATGATCAATATCAGAGAAGACGAAAAACTGAACATTCTGAACCATTCCTGTGCCCATCTGCTTGCACAGGCTGTTTCACATCTCTATCCGCATGCGAAATTCTGGGTAGGACCGGTCATTGATGACGGGTTCTATTACGACATCGATCTGGGTGAAGATGTCATCAAGGATGAAGACATCGAACGGATCGAAAAAGAGATGAAGAAGATCGCCAAGGACGGCAAGAGGATCGTACGTCATGAATTAAGCAGGGAAGAAGCATTGGAGATGTTCAAAAATGACGAATACAAGATCGATCTGATCAACAATATGGATGATTCCACAGTGATCAGCTGCTACAGCCAGGGTGATTTTACAGACCTGTGCAGAGGACCGCATCTGGATTCCGTCAAGGAGATCAAGTATTTCAAACTGCTCAAGTATTCCGGTGCGTACTGGAAGAATGATGCCAAAAACAAGATGCTGCAGAGGATCTACGGAGTCGCTTTCTATACGCAGGAAGATCTGGATCAGTGCCTCAATGAAATTGAAGAAGCGAAGCAGAGAGACCACAGAAAGATCGGCAAGGAACAGGAACTGTTCATGTCTCATGTTCTGGTCGGTTCCGGAATGCCTATGTGGCTGCCGAACGGTGCAATTATCAGAAAACAGCTGGAAAACTATATCTATGAAAAGGAACAGAAACTCGGCTACGAACATGTCTATACACCGTGTGTCGGTACAGTCGATCTTTACAAGACTTCCGGTCACTGGGATCATTACAAGGAAAACATGTTCCCGATGATGAAAGTCGAGAATGAAGAATTCGTCTTAAGACCGATGAACTGCCCTCATCACATGCTGATCTACAAGAACAAGCTGCATTCCTACAGAGATCTGCCGGTTAGGATCGGTGAATTCGCAACCGATTTCCGTTATGAAGCCAGCGGTGCTGTTAAAGGTCTGGAAAGAGTCAGATGCATGTGCCAGAATGATGCCCATCTGTTTGTCACTCCCGAACAGATCGCTGATGAATTCAAGAAAGTCGTCACACTGATTCTTGATGTCTACAGGGATTTCGGCATTACGAATTACAAATTCCGTCTTTCGCTGAGAGATCCTGCGGATAAGGAAAAATATTTCGATGATGATCAGATGTGGAATGAAGCTGAAGCAAAACTCAGGGAAGTTCTTGATTCGCTCGGTGTCAAATACTTTGAAGCGATCGGTGAAGCTGCATTCTACGGACCGAAACTGGATGTCGAAGTCAAACCGGCAATCGGTCCTGAAATCACACTTTCTACCTGTCAGCTGGACTTCCTGCTTCCGAGAAGATTCGAACTGACTTATGTCGATTCCGACGGTGAGAAAAAGACGCCGGTCGTTCTTCACAGAGCGATATTCGGAACCTTTGACCGTTTCACGGCTTATCTGATTGAAGAGACCAAGGGCTGCTTCCCGGTATGGCTTTCTCCCAAACAGGCCGTCATCATTCCTGTCCACTTTGAAAAACAGATCGATTATGCATATCAGGTAAGAGATCTGCTGAAAGAGAAAGGCGTCAGAGTCCATGTGGACAACAGAAATGAGAAACTCGGATACCGTATCAGAGAAGCACAGATGAACAAGATCCCTTATCAGATTGTCGTCGGAGACAGCGAAGTCGAAAACAATACCGTCAATATCAGACAGTACGGCAAGGAAGGTTCTGAATCGATGCCTCTGGCTGAGTTTGCGGAAAAGATCGAGGAACAGATCAGAGAAAGAAAATAAAAAAATAACCTGCAGATCACTGCAGGTTATTTAATTTTTCATATAACTGTTCCAGACTCAGTTCTTCAGCATTTTCTCCTGTCCTGGATTTGAATTCCACGATTCTTTCACCGGCCTTCTTGCCGACAGTGATCCGGTAGGGAATTCCGATCAGTTCGGCATCATTGAATTTGACGCCCGGTCTCTCGTCCCTGTCATCCAGGATACATTCGATGCCTTTTGCGTTGAGTGCATGATAGATCTCTTCACCTAGCTGATTCTGGACATCGTCTTTTGTCGACATGATAAGAATGATGAATTTATAAGGAGCTATGTTTTCAGGCCAGATGATACCTTTTTCGTCATGGGACTGCTCAACAATGGCTGCCATCGTCCTGCCCAGACCGATACCGTAGGATCCCATCCAGACATCCTGAAGTTTGTTTTCGACATCAAGATACTGCAGACCCATGGCTTTGGAATACTTCGTACCGAGTTTGAAGGTGTTGCCGACTTCGATGCCTTTCGTGAATTTCAGTTTTCTGCCGCAGACAGGACAGAGATCGCCATCCTTGGCATTGACGATGTCACCGACGATATCATAACGGATATCTTCCGGATTGACGTTGATGCAGTGACAGCCTTCTTCATTGGCTCCGCAGCAGAAATTGGACATTTCCAGGATCTCTTCATCGATCACGGTCTTGCAATTGAGATTGAGTGGTCCGCAATAGCCGGGAACGGCATTGGATTTAGCAATCAGTTCATCATCGGCGAAGCTGATCTCCTGGCCGCCAAGAAGTTTGAGTGCCTTGGATTCATTCAGTTCTCTTTCACCGTTGGTAAAGAAGACGACTAGCTCTCCGTCGACATTCATAAGCAGTGCTTTGACGGTATCTTTCATATCCAAATGGAGGAATTCAGCAACTTTTTCGATGGATTCACAATGAGGTGTTTCCACTTTTTCAAGAGGGAGATGTTCCTTCTTTTCATGTTTTTCACTGCGCACCGTCTTGGCTACTTCCAGATTGGATGCATAATCGCAGTCCTCACAATAAAGAACCGTATCTTCTCCCAAAGGTGCGATGGCCTGGAATTCTTCTGACAGCAGACCGCCCATGACACCGGTATCGGCTTTGACGACGCGGTAATCGATGCCCATTTCGTCAAAAGAAGCTTTATAGGCATCAAACATCTTGCGATAGCTGATATCCAGTCCTTTCTCATCGGCATCAAAGGAATAGGCGTCTTTCATGACGAATTCCTTGACTCTTACCAGTCCGAATCGGGCACGGGGTTCATCACGGAATTTTGTCTGAAACTGATAAAGATTGAAAGGCATGTTCTTGTAGGACTTGATCATGGATTTGGCTGCATAAGCAAAGAGTTCCTCATGCGTCGGTCCCAGGACAAAATCTTTGGCTGTACGGTCTTTCAGCTTGAAAATGGAAGGACCGAAACCCTTTAATCTGCCTGATTCTTCATAATATTCAGCTGCGATCAGCGCCGGCATCTTGACTTCCTGCGCTCCGGCAGCGTTCATATGTCTGCGGATGATGTTTTCGATGTTGTTCTGCACCTTTAATCCCAGCGGAAGCATGATATAAACACCGGCTGATGTTTTTTTGACATAACCGGCTCTGGTCAGAAGGTTACCGCTGACGGAATCTTCATCTCTGACATCCTCTCTGATCGTAAAGAAATAGGAATCTTTCAGTTTCATAATCGTTTTCCTTTCAAATCTCACTTATTATATCATCGATACTGATCGAAGTTTTTGAAATGCAGCTTGCCGATATTGGCCAGTTCATTCTTTCCAAAATGGGTGATCACTTCCCTGATATTTTCATCGATCGCTTCCAGATTGGAAGAACCTTTCTGGAAATGCAAGCCGTATTTCTGGTCCAGGGCATCCATGTATTCCAGGAAAGCATAGCGGCTGATCATGGATCCGACAGCGACAGCAGGGTATTTCGATTCAGCTTTTGTCTCAAAGATCAGATCGTGATAGACTCTTTCTTCATCGGCAAGATAACGGTAATAATCATCTACGGAGCAGAACTGATCGACATAGGCGGCCTTGGGGATATCATATCCCTTGTCCTGCATGTTCAGATAGGCTTTATTGTGCATCTTGGCTTTGATGGAATTGAGATTGTCTTTTTCATGGACTCTGTTGTATGTCCTGTTGTCAAGGATCAGCAGGGAATGCCTGAATCTTTCTCTGAGTTCAGGACCGATCCTGCGGATGAATTCATCATCCAGCTGCTTGGAATCCGTAATGTGATTGGCTTCGATGAAGGGATAATCGTCTTCTTCGATGATGGCTGCCGTCACAATGACAGGACCGAAGACATCACCGGTTCCGACTTCATCTGATCCGGCCTGTCTGCTTTTCTTTGTCTCGATATAGGCGGATGCATAGAAAAAGGCGTCATTTCCCTGAAATACGACTTTTCCGCTCTTATAGATCGTGATCGTCAGATCGTCTCTCTGAATGAAGCAGTCAACATATTCGTTTTTGTTTTCCCTGATGTCGTCTTTGAACGTTTCCTTGAGTTTCAGGATCTTTTCTTCGTCGAGTTTGAATGAAAAAGTACTCATATCACTAGTATAAATCAAAGTTGGTAATTATGAATAATTGCGTTAAAATTTAGATATGATCATTCCTGAGAACTATTTTATTTACATTACTGGCTTTATCATCGCGATCTATCTCGTGATGATCTATATCGGATACAGAAAGGGTTTCCTGTATGAGCTCGTATCGCTTCTGTATACGGCGGCATCTCTTATTCTGGCCTGGTTCGCATCACCGGTACTTGCTTCACTGTTTCCGTTATTTGATATCAGCAGTCTCAATGAGAAGTATGAACTGATCGATCATTTCTTCAATCTCAATAATCTGCTGAATACGGTGGCTTATTTCCTGATCATCTTCCTTGTTCTGAAGCTTCTTTATGTATTCGTCGCCCTGCTGATGAAATCACTCAACAAGATCCCGGTACTGGGAAAACTCAATCAGATTTTAGGCGCCTGTTCAGGTGTCATCAATGCGACACTGATCGCTTTGGCTTTATCCATGCTGCTGTCGCTTCCTCTGATATCAAACGGCAGGGAAGTCAGAGAAAAGACGATCCTGAAGTATATCGACGGCGTATCCGATCAGGCACTTGATTTTATCGTGGAAAAACTTTCGGATGCCAATATCAAGAAAGATGCTGAAGGCATCGATATCGATTCATACAGAGAAGAATTCAGGAAATGGCTGATCACTGTGAGCGGAAGGAATGAATAAGTATTCAAATCTAGACCTCGATATCATCAAAGACAGGATCTGTGAATTCGCCGGTATAGAAGACGCAAGAGACTATATCAGGGAAGAAGATCTTGTTTTTAATCCGCTTCAGATCCGTAAGAATGTAAATGAAACCAAGGAAGCACTGAAACTGCTGAAACAGGATTTCAATGTTTCTTTTGACGGAATCAATAATGTCAACGAACTGCTGGAAACAGCTGAAAAAGGCATCAGATTAAACGGTGTCGAATTGAAAAATATCCTGGTCTTTCACAATCACTGTGAAAGGATCAGAAAACTGTTTGAAAAACTGCCTGAGGATCTTTCAATCCGTGATTATACGGATACGATCTATCTAAGCAAAACCGTATTTGATCAGATCTCTGACTGCATCGATCCTTCCGGAGAGGTAAAGGAGGATGCATCTGAAAAGCTGAAACAGATCTCTGCCGATCTGACAAGATGCGAGAAAGATCTTTACAACAAGGCCTACAGTTTCATCGACAAACACGGCGATTCTTTGCAGGAAGCATCGATCTACATGCGCAATGACAGGATTACGTTCCTGATCAAGAATTCCGATAAAAACAAATATCAGGGTTATACCTACGGTTCTTCCTCATCAGGACTGGCTTTTTATGTGGAGCCGGCTTCTTTCATCGATGCCAACAACCGCAGGATATCTCTGATGCAGGACAGGGAAGACGAGATCGAACGGATCCTGAGTAAGCTGTCTTATCTTGTTTCTTCCATCAGCAGTGAATATCACAACAACTTTGATTCGCTTGTAAAGCTGTGTGTCATTTTCTCAAAAGCCTATTACGGATTAAGAAACGGCGGCATCATGGCTTCTTTATCGGAAGATCTGAACTTTGATTTCAAAGATCTCTGTCATCCTCTGATCGATCCCAGAAAAGTCGTCAGCAATTCCTACCGTCTTTATGAACCGTATCTCGGCATTGTCATTTCCGGTTCCAATACCGGTGGCAAGACCGTTTCACTCAAAGCGATCGGTCTTTCCATTCTGATGACGTATTTGGGCATTCCGATCATTGCATCCCAGGCAAAAGTGCCTTTATACAGAAACATCTTCGTCGATATTGATGACAATCAGTCGATCGCCGATTCGCTTTCGACCTTTTCGGCGCATATACAGAACATCAATCATATCCTGAGTGAAGCAGACAGCAGATGTCTGATCCTGATCGATGAACTGATCTCGGGGACCGATCCGAAAGAGGCACAGGCCATTTCGCTGGCGATCTTAGACAAGATCAAGGAGATCGAAGCCAGATTCATCATTACGACGCATTTCGATGACATCAAGAATTATTCCTATGAAGATGAAAAGATCATGCTGTCGTCTGTCGGTTTCGACATGGAAACATTAAATCCGACATATCACTATCTGGAGAATTCAATCGGAGCTTCCAATGCACTGGAGATCGCATCGAGATATTTCGATGATCCCTCTGTCATTGAAAATGCCAGAAAGTATCTTGAAAAAAACAAATCAGCCCAGGATGAACTGATGGACAGACTGGCAAAACAGATCGAAGAAACGGAAGTTCAGAAAGAAAAACTCAAAGAAGCTGAAGCAGAAACTCTAAGGATCACAAAAGAATATGAAGAACTGATCACGGCTTTCGAAAAAGAAAAAGAAGAACTGAGACAGAAATATCTGAAAGAACTGGATGAATATATCGAAGAAATCAGGAATCAGGCGGCTGAAAAGCTTGAAAGTATCAGAGATACGAAACAGGATTCCGTGATCGAGGAGATCGAAGCACTGAAAAATGAAAAAGTTCCTGAAGAAGAAAAACCTGTCTTTGAAGTCGGAGACAATGTCAGGATCAGGGAAAACGAACAGGTCGGTATCATTTCGGCTCTGAACAAGGATCAGGCGACTGTCAATGTCAGAGGTCTTACGATCAAAGTGAATACCGATGATCTGATCCTGATGCCCAGGATCAAGAAACAGGAGACGAAAGTCATCGCCAGAAGATATCAGCGTGTCCCTTCGGAGATCAATCTTGTCGGACAGAGGACGGAAGATGCTCTGGTCATGATGGAAGAATACCTGGATAAGGCCAATGCATCGCATATGAGCAGCGTTAAAGTCATACACGGTATCGGTACAGGAACACTCAGAAAAATGCTCAGACAGAGGCTTTCAAGGCTCTCTTACGTCAAATCATTCAAAGACGGAGATTATTATGACGGCGGCAGTGCTGTCACGATCGTGGAGTTCAAATGAGTGAACTGAAAGAAAAACTGAAGACACTTCCCAGAAAACCGGGCGTCTATCTTCATAAAGACAAAGAAGGAAAGGTGATCTATGTCGGAAAGGCGATCAATCTTTTCAACCGCGTCAATTCCTATTTCAGAGGCGCCCATGACTACAAGACGACAAAGCTTGTGTCGAACATCGCTGATTTCGATTACATCGTCACGAAGTCGGAAAAAGAGGCGCTGATCCTGGAATACAATCTGATCAAGGAGTATGATCCCAAATACAATATCGTCTTCAAGGACGACAAATCGTACCCTTATATTCTTATAAAAGACTGCAAGGAACCCTATGTATCAGTTGTCAGACTCAAGAAGAAGTCCAGATACAAAGGAAAGCTTTACGGTCCTTTTCCCGATGTCGGAGCTGCCAGAAACATGGTCGAACTGATCAACAAACTCTATCCGACCAGAAAATGCGAGAATCTGAAGAAAGAACTCTGCCTTTATTATCACATCGGACAGTGTCCAGGATACTGCCGGATCGATATACCTGAAAAAGATTCGGAACGCGTGAAAAACGAGATCATGGACTTCCTGGGCGGAGATAACAGAAAGATCCTTTCCGATCTGAAGGAAAAGATGAATGACGCAGTAGAGAAACTGGATTATGAGAATGCGGCGATTTACCGTGATCTGATGGATGACGTAAGACAGACCAGTCAGAAACAGGATGTTCAGAAAAACAACAGGGAATCCTTTGATGTCTTCAATTATCATTCGGAAGACGGATACATCGCCATCACAGGGCTTTTTGTCAAGAACGGAAGACTGCTCTCATCAGACAAATTCATCGATTATCTGGTATCGGATCCCGTCAACTTTGTCACTTCCTATATCTATCATTTCTATGAGATCAATGAGCTTCCGAAAAAACTTTATGTTCCCAAAGAACTTTATGATTATCTGAAAGATGTCTACGACTGTGCAAGCGTCACAAGGGGATACAAGTATCAGCTGCTGAAGCAGGCCGAAAACAACTGTATCGAACAGCTGAAACAAAACAGAAGCATCATCACCAATAAGGAAAACTACAACGAGCAGCTGGATCAGGAGTTCAGACGCATTTTCAATAAACCTGTATCAACGATAGAACTGTTCGATAACTCGCATACAGGCGGAACAAATACCGTAGGTGCCATGGTCGTCTACAAGGATTTCAAGCCTTCCAAAAAGGATTACCGTCTGTTCAAGCTGGAAGAATCGGCCGATGACCTTTCTTCGATGAAAGAGATGCTTTACAGGAGATATTTCAGGGTCCTGAAAGATGATCTTGAAAGACCGGATCTATTGATCGTGGACGGTGCCAGGATACAGATCGATATCGCCAAGGAGATCCTTTCGTCTCTGAATATGGATATCACGATAGCAGGTCTGGGCAAAGATGAACATCACAATACCTCCTATCTGATGAATGCCGATTATGAGATCATCGATATCAGGAAAGATTCCAATCTTTTCTTCTTTTTAAGCAATATGCAGGATGAAGTGCACCGTTTTGCGATCACTTATCACAAGAAGCTGAGAAAAAAGGCAATGTATAAATCCGTTCTGGACGATGTCAAAGGATTGGGCCCGAAATCAAGGATGAAACTGCTCAGAAAATACAAGACGATCGCAAAGATCAGGGAACTGTCTCTGGAAGAACTCAAGAGTGTTCTGAGTTCCAAAACTGCCGAGGAATTGTATAATAAGTTAAGAGAAGAAGATGCTTAAGAATATTTCCGATTATCTTTCGATGATGACATTGCTGTTTATCACAGCTTACAGCCTGCATATATTCCTGCTGGCGATTTTAAGCAGGGAAAAAGACGATAACAGTCTCGACAGGATGGAACTGTTAAGAGATTATCTTAATAACGAGGAAGAATAATGGATAACAATACATTGCTGATCATCATGGCAACGCTTTTCGTAGTTACGATCATCATCATTCTTGTGATCGTTTTAAACAATGCCAAGAAGACAAACGATCTCAACAATGAACTGAGCAGATCGATCTATGAGATCAGATCATCTCTCAACAGAGACTTTTCCGATCTTTCGGAGCGACTCAATTCCAATATCATCCAGTCACACAAAGCTTCCAACGAAGTCTTCAGCAACATCAACGAAAAGATGACCAGGATCTTCGATGCGCAGGAAAACCTGAATGAACTGTCAAAAGACATGCTATCGCTGCAGGAGATCCTGACTGATAAGAAGAGCAGGGGATCTTTCGGAGAAGTGGAGCTGTATTCTCTGCTTCAAAGTGCCTACGGCAATGATGAGCGCTTTTATCGGAAACAATATAAGCTTCCTAACGGCTTTATCGCCGATGCAGTGATCATCGCCGGTGATTCATTGGGCATTTTCTGTATCGATTCCAAGTTTCCGCTTGAGAATTACCGGAATATGTCCGATCAGAGACTGGATGAAAAAAGCAGGGAACTCTACAGAAGAAAATTCAGGGATGACGTGAAGAAACATATCGATGATATCGGCAGGAAATATATCATTCCCGAATCTACAGCGGATCTTGCTTTCATGTTTATTCCGGCAGAAGCAGTCTTTTCCGAGATCTATGCATCATTTAATGAACTGGTCGATTATTCCTACAGAAAGAAAGTATATATCGTTTCACCGACGACTCTGATGGCGTATGTCACCGCCATCAAATCGATCTATCTCAATGCCAGGAAGGATGAACAGGCAAGAGAGATACTTCTTCTGCTGTCAGAATTGTCTGTTGAATTTGACAGATATGAAAAACGAAACGAAGAACTGTACAAGACATATGAGAATATGGGAATACTGTTCCATGATCTGAATACGACTTCAAAAAAGATCACGAAACGCTTTGACCGCATCAACAGCGGTGAATTCGATGAAAAAGGACCTGAATAGGTCCTTTTCTAGTATTTGATCTCCAGTCCGATTTTTTTCTTGACTGTCTCCAGTTTGGGATCGGCGATAGCCGAAGCTCTTTGTGCACCTTCTTTCAGTATATTTTCGATCTGACGTGAATCAATGATCTCATGATAGCGTTTTTGTATCTTCTCCATTTCTTCACAGACGATATCGGCGACATATACCTTGAGCTTGCCGTAACCCTGACCTTCAAATTCTTTGACGATGTCTTCCATAGCTTTATTTGTTAAAGCAGAAGCAATCTCGATCAGATTGTATAATCCAGGCTGATTTTCCTTGTCGAGCTGGATGATGCCGATCGAATCAGTGACAGCGGACATGATCTTCTTGCGGACATCCTTCAGATCATCCAGCAGATAGATACAGCCTTTGTTTGTTTCTTCCGATTTGGACATCTTCTTGGAAGGATCGGAAAGAGACATGATCCTTGCACCGACCTTGGCGATCAGCGGTTCGGGAACGACGAATGTCTCACCGTATTTATTGTTGAAACGCTGGGCGAGGTCTCTTGTGAGCTCGACATGCTGCTTCTGGTCTTCTCCTACCGGTACGTAATTCGCATCATAAAGAAGGATATCGGCTGCCATCAGGCAGGGATAGGTGTAGAGACCGGCCGTCATGTTTTTTTCGCCTTTCTGGGCTTTATCCTTGAACTGTGTCATGCGGTTGAGTTCTCCCAGATAAGTATTACAGGCCATGATATAGCCGAGTTCCGCATGGGAATGAACATCTGTCTGCAGGAAAATGACAGACCGTTTCGGATCAAGACCGCAGGCCAGATATAAAGCAACGGCATCCGTCAGATTCTTTTTGAGATCGGCCGGATCCTGATATTCGGTGATACAGTGCAGATTGGCGATAAAGACGATCATCTCATAATCATCCTGATAATTGACGAAATTGCGCAATGCTCCGATATAGTTGCCCAGAGTCAGCTGTCCGGTCGGTTTGATGCCCGATAACATTCTTTTCATAACAATCCTCCCATAGAAATAAAAAAGGTGATCATAAGGGCGCTGCTGCGCGGTACCACCTTTGTTTGTCGCTTGTATCGATAACGCCGATCTGCGTGAAACGACTCGTGCCGTTTCAGTTGACAGGTCCCATTTCGTACTGCAGGAAGCTGAGTGCTTTCACCGGCCGCGCTCTCTCTTTAAGCAACTTGTGCAGACTACTTTATCCTGTACTTATATTAACGCCAAGAGATCAATAAAATCAAACGTCATGTTGTATAATACTTGTGTATGATAGTAGTTTACACATCTCCTGGCTGTTCTTCCTGCCGAAAAGTGAAGAATTATCTGAAAGACAATCATCTCAAGTTCATTGAGAAGAATATTTTCAATACGCTTCTGAACAAAGAAGAGATCAAATATCTGATCTCCAGGACCGAAAACGGTACCGATGATATCATCTCCAAAAGATCAAAAATCATTCAGGAAGACAAAGTGGATATTGATTCGATGTCGATCAATGAACTCTGTGATTTCATCGTTGAAAATCCTTCCATTCTGAAACGTCCCATCATCATTGACGACAGGACGCTTCAGGTCGGATACGATGAGGAAGAGATCGAACTGTTCAACAAACTCAAAAGCATTTCCAGATGCGATGGTGTATGTCCGCATTTTGAATCCTGCGGCGAAATCAGAAAGGAATGCTGAAAGTTCTTGTAGGATTATCAGGCGGCGTTGACAGCGCCGTTGCAGCCTATCTATTGAAACAGGCAGGTTACGATGTTACCTGCTGTTTTATGCGTAACTGGGATTCTGCTTTAAACAACGATACATTGGGCAACGATACGCTTGGCAACGATATCTGTCCCCAGGAAGAAGATTACAATGACGCCAAAGCAGTTGCCGAAACACTGGGAATGAAACTGCTCAGAAGCGATTATATCGAAGAATACTGGAATTCCGTCTTCCGCAATTTCATTGATGAATATGAAAAGGGCAGGACACCGAATCCCGATATTTTATGCAACAAATACATCAAATTCGATCATTTTCTGAATTTTGCGAAGAATAACGGTTTCGAAAAGATCGCTACCGGTCATTATTTCAGATCTGTCAAAGAAAATAATGAATTTCGATACTACAAGGCTCATGACCGCAACAAGGATCAGTCCTATTTCCTGGCACAGGTCGATAAGAACGCTCTGGATCAGAGCATCTTTCCTCTGGGAGACATCGATAAAGACGAAGTCAGAAGGATCGCACATGAACTTGATCTCAATGTTGCCGACAAGAAAGATTCCACCGGTATCTGTTTTATCGGCGAACGGGATTTCCGCAGATTCCTGATGAACTATATCCCGATGAAAAAGGGAAAGATCGTCGATATCGATACAAAGGAAGTCATCGGCGAACATGAAGGTGTCTATTATTACACGATCGGCCAGAGAAAAGGTTTCGGTGTCGGCGGCAACAGAGGACCGTACTACTGTGCCGGAAAGGATGTGAAGAAGAATGTTCTTTATCTGACATCCGTTCAGAATGAGGATTACCTTTATTCCGACTCCTGTCTGATCGAAGACATCAACTGGATCAGAAAGCCGGAATCAGAAAACATACAATGCAAGTTCCGCTATCGTCAGCAGGACAACGAAGTAAGGATTGAAATGCTGGATGAGACAAGGGCAATGCTGTATTATCCGCAGAAGATCAAGGCTGTCACACCAGGCCAGCAGGCTGTTTTCTATCTTGATGATGAGCTGCTTGGCGGCGGCGTGATCGAGAATACCTATATTCAGAACGAAGATCTGAATCTCAAGCTGATGGAGAGGATCAATGGAGACTGAAGAGATCACTGAAATACTGGAAGGAGAATTCACTCATGTCATCTACAGGAGCGAATCCTATATGGTATCCAGATTCAAGACAGACGAAGGAACGATCACTGTAACGGGTCCTTCTTTTGATTTTGAGCGGGGAGAGAAATATATCCTCAGCGGAAGCTATGTCGATCATCCCAGATACGGATTTCAGTTTTCCATCCTGACAGTGGAACGCTATATCTCGACCAGAAAAGATGAGATCATCTCTTTTCTCAAAGGAAATACTTTTCCTTTCATCGGTTCCAAGACTGCGCAGCGTATCTATGATCATTTCGGAAACGAAACGCTGAAGATCCTTTCCGAAGACCCTTCAAGGATCGCAGAACTGCAGCTGAGCGAGAAACAGACCGCTTCGCTCATCTCCGGTTTTGAAAGCATCAGCGATCCGCAGAACGAGATCATCCTTTATCTGGTATCCAACGGATTCAATTCCCTGGATGCCGCAAAGATATTCAACCGATTCAAACTGGTGACGCAAGAAGTAGCAAACGATAATCCTTTCCGTTTTTATAACGAAGTTTACGGAATTTCTTTCGATAAGGTGAAGCGATTTGCTTCTACGATCGAATTCGAAGACGCCCAGAACAAATATCTGGAAGCGTATCTGATCTACATCATCACGGAATATTCGTTCAATTCCGGTGATATCTATGTGACATATGAAAAACTGCTGTCGATACTGGCATATTACGGATCTGTTTCCAATATCGATGAGATCATCGAGCGATGCATAGACAAAAACTATCTGGTCAGAAACGGTGACCGTATTTATCTCTCACAGGATTATTTTGATGAGAAATATATTTCTGATTTCATCAAATCGTTCAAAGGTTCTCTCAAAAGCGATCCGGAAGAGATCGAAATGGGGATCGAAGACTGTGAAAGAAGTTTGGGGATCTCTTATCACGAAAAACAGAAAGAAGCGATCAGAAATTTCTTTGAAAATGATATCTCCATCATCGTCGGCGGCCCCGGAACAGGAAAGACGACCATCGTCAAGACGATGAGTGAACTGTTCAAGAAATTATTTCCTTTTTCCAATCTGATCGTTGCCGCACCGACCGGAAGGGCTGCCAAGAGAATCAATGAGATCTGTGATGTGGAGTCCAAGACGATCCATTCCCTTCTGAAATGGAACAAGGAAGACAATACCTTTATTTTTGATATCGAAAACCCGATCATTTACGATGCAGTCATCATCGATGAATTCTCAATGGTCGATAATTCTTTATTCGCTTCATTGCTGAAGGCTTCGGCCAGAGTGAAAAAAATATGTATCATCGGTGACCACAACCAGCTTCCTTCGATCAGACCGGGCAATCTGCTCAATGACATGATCGATTCAGACAGGATCCCCGTTACAAAACTGGAATACAATTACCGGCAAAGCGAAGGAAATCAGATCATCGATCTGGCAAATGATATCAACAATGAATCCGTTTCCATAAAAAAATACGATCATGACATCATTTTCCATAATATCCTGCATGATCGTTTCGATCTCATCGGATCAATCAGGAAAGATTTGGAAGAAGGATATTCACTGGATGAGATACAGATCCTGACGCCCATGTACAAGGGAGAATGGGGGATCGATAACCTCAATATCATGCTTCAGAATGCATTCAATCCAGCGGATATCAGAAAAAACGAAAAGAGATCGGGAAAATACATCTACAGGGAAGGAGACAAGATACTGCAGCTGAAAAACAGGCCGAATGACGATGTTTACAACGGCGATATCGGAATTCTCGAAGAAATGGATGACAAAGAGAAGTGTTTAATGGTAAACTACACAGGTACATATGTGTTTTATCCCTATGAGGAATTAAGCGATATTTCTCTGGCCTATGCCATGTCCGTTCATAAGGCACAGGGTTCGGAATATCAGATCGTTTATTTTATCTTCAGCAGGAATAATCTGCATATGCTCAACAGAAACCTGATCTACACGGCAATATCCCGTGCCAAAAAGAAACTGGTCATGATTGGTACGGAAGACCTGCTGATGCAGGGACTTGCCAGACAGATGAAGAGAAGAAATACCGGATTATTGGAGTTATTGCAAGATGAAGAATGAAAAAACAAGAAAGATTGCCGCAGTCGGCATCCTGACAGCCATCGTTATCGTGCTGCAGCTGATGGGTTCGTTTATCCGTTTCGGACCGTTTTCCATTTCATTGGTCCTGATACCTATCGTTGTCGGTGCTGCTTTGTACGGCCCTTTTGCCGGCGCTTTTCTGGGATTTGTGTTCTCAATGGTCGTTCTGCTCTCAGGTGATGCGGCTGCTTTTCTGGCTGTGAACGTGTTCGGTACGATCCTGACTGTCATCGCAAAAGGAACCCTTGCCGGATTCTGTGCCGGTATCGTGTACAGACTGTTTTCCAGAAAACCGTTTCTTGCGGCAGTCATGGCTGCGATCAGCGCTCCTGTAGTCAATACAGGCATGTTCCTGATCGGCTGTTTTCTGTTCTTCCTGCCGACAGTATCAGCATGGGCACAGGCACTCGGCTTTGAAAATGTTGGCTCTTACATGATCTTCGGACTGGTCGGAGGAAATTTCCTGTTTGAACTGCTGACAAACATCATTCTTTCACCGATCATCGTCCGTGTGATTGATATGGGCAGAAACAGATAACTGTGTTAATATAGTAGGGAAGATGAGTAACATAAAGGACATCTTCAGAGAGTATCTGTTTGGTGAAAAGATACGATGGTCCTTATGCGAAGCTGCTTCCTTTGAACCGGGGCAATGCCCGGCGTAGCATCTGCGTTAAAGATTTTGAGGGCAGGCAGAAATGTCTGAACTAAGGTGGTACCGCGTTAATGACGTCCTTAGAGATAGGGGCGTTTTCTTTTGTCTGAGGGAGGATTGAACATGAATTATCTGACAGGAAATGAAGTAAGGAAGAAATTTCTGGATTTCTTTGTGTCAAAAGGACACATGATCGAACCGGGTGTTTCGCTTGTTCCGATCAACGATCCGACACTGCTTTGGATCAATGCCGGTGTTGCCGGACTGAAGAAATATTTCGACGGACGTGAAAAACCCAGATGCAAGCGCATCACCAATGCCCAGAAATGCATCAGGACCAATGATATCGAAAATGTCGGAAAGACAGCCCGTCATCATACATTCTTTGAGATGCTCGGAAACTTCTCCATCGGCGATTATTTCAAGGAAGATGCCCTGAAATTTGCCTATGAATTCCTGACATCCCCTGAATGGATCGGTTTTGATCCCAAGCGTCTTTACGTAACGATGTATCCGGATGATACCGAAGCTTACCGTATCTGGACGGAAGAGATCGGTTTTGATCCGTCTCATATACTGAAGTCCTATGACAACTACTGGCAGATCGGTGAAGGTCCCTGCGGACCCGATTCCGAGATCTATTATGACCGCGGAGAAAAATACGATCCGAAAGGCTTGGGCGAAAGAGCTTTCTTTGAAGAGCTGGAAAACGACAGATACATCGAAGTATGGAACGTCGTCTTCTCACAATATGATGCCAAGGAAGGTGTCGACAGGAAGGATTTCAAGGAACTCCCGCAGAAGAATATCGATACCGGAATGGGTCTGGAGAGGCTGACGGCTCTCATCCAGGACGGTGAGACCAACTTTGATACCGATCTTTTCCTGCCATATATTCATGCCACAGAGAAATTCGCCTCCAGATCTTACGCGGAAGAAAAGATGGCGTACAGAGTCATCGCCGATCATATCAGGACCTGTGTCTTTGCCCTGGCTGACGGAGCGACTTTCTCCAATGAAGGCAGAGGCTATGTCTTAAGAAGAGTTTTAAGACGGGCAATGAGATACGGCAGAAACATCGGTATCGACAAACCGTTCCTCTATGAACTGGTCGACACGGTATGTGAGAACATGAAGGACTTCTATCCGTATCTGATGGATAAGAAAGATTTCGTCAGAAAGCTCATCTTAAAGGAGGAACAGTCTTTCCTGTTAACATTAGCCAACGGTGAGAAACTGCTCGCAGAAGAGCTGAAAAAGGCCTCAGACGGCGTTTTAAGCGGTGAAGTGATCTTCAGACTCTATGATACATACGGATTCCCGAAAGAGATGACGATCGAATCGGCAGAGGAAAAAGGTCTGAGGTGCGATATCGAAGGTTTCAACAGATGTATGGAGAAACAGCGTGAAATGGCAAGGAATGCCAGAGATGTCGAAGAATCCATGCACAACCAGTCGGAAGACCTGCTCAACTTCAAGGAAGAATTCGCATTCACCGGCTATGAAAAAGATAAAGATCAGGCGAAAGTGACCGGTCTCTTCTTGAACGGAAAACAGATATCCGAGCTTGACGAAGAAGGCGAAATCGTATTCGATCATTCCTGCTTCTATGCCGAATCAGGCGGTCAGATCGCCGATAAGGGAAGGATCTTCTCTGAAAATGCACAGGCCGATGTCATCGATGTCAAGAAAGCTCCGAACGGTCAGTTCCTGCATCATGTGAAAGTGATAAAAGGAAGTATCAAAACAGGCGATGTCATGGATCTCGAGATCAATGAGGAAGACCGTCTGAAGATCAGAGCCAATCACTCATCCGTGCATCTGCTTCAGGCAGCACTGATCAAGGTGCTTGGATCCCATATCGCCCAGGCCGGTTCCTTCGTCTGCAAGGATTACGCAAGATTCGACTTCTCTCATTATGAGAAGATGACGCCTGAACAGCTCAACGAAGTCGAAAAACTGGTCAACAGCTATATTTTCCAGCAGCTTCCGATCACAACCGAAGTCCTGAGCATAGAAGAAGCAAAGAAGACCGGAGCCATCGCTCTGTTTGATGAAAAATACGGCGATAAGGTACGTGTCGTTTCGATGGGCGATGTATCAAAGGAATTCTGCGGCGGAACCCACGCATCCAATACTGCCGATCTTGGCTGTTTCAAGATCAATTACGAAGAATCCATCGGTTCCGGCATCAGAAGGATTGAATCCTGCACGAAACTGGAAGCTTATGAAGGCTTCAAGGAAACCGAAGGCAAACTCAACCGCATCAGAGACGAACTGAAGCTGAAAAATGCCGATATGGTCTATGACCGCATCCTGCAGATGAAAAACGAAAACGCTGCGCTTAGTGCCCAGATCAGAGTCCTGAATGAGAAGCTGATGAATGAAGAAGCAAATGCCCTGATCTCAAAGGCAAAGGACAACGGAAAATTCAGATATCTGCTTCTTAAGTTAAAGAATTACGAAGGAAATCTGAAAGATTACGCATCAGGCATCAGAAACAAACTTGACGGCGGATTCGTCTTCATCGTCAATCAGAACGAAGATAAGCTCTCCATGGTCGCTTCCTGCGGCGAAAAAGCACTGAACGAAGGGATCAAATGCGGAGAAGTCATCTCCAAACTGTGTGCGATGGCTAACGGCAAAGGCGGCGGCAGACCGGATTTGGCACAGGGAGGCGGAAGCAATGCCGATCCCGATGACTTATTGAAAGCTGCTGAAAATCTCCTCTTATAAAATCATATCTGGTGTTATAATTGATTCTAGGAGGTGTCGATCATGGCTTCAAATAATTCAAGGACAATGTTGTTTACTTCTGAAGAGATCAAGCGCGAAAATATGAAACAGCTTCTGAAAGAAGTTTCCGAAGCGCTTGAAGAAAGAGGATATAATGCCGTAAACCAGATTTCCGGTTATCTGATCAGCAATGATCCGGCATACATCTCATCTCATAAAAACGCCCGCAACAATATCCAGCAGGTGGAAAGATATGAGATCATTGAGGAACTCGTCAGGTACTATCTCGAAAGCAAGTAACATGTCATCCTGTATCTGAAAGAAAAAACGATCGAACTTACAGCTCTCCGGAAACGGAGAGTCTGTTTGAATAATGAGCTGAATGACGGAAAGAGAAAGAATATGAAAGACAATACGATATTTATCAGCGACGAAAACGGCAAAGAAAGGGAGATGAGGATCTACCTGACCTTTGACATAGCAGAGAAACAGTATGTCGTCGTTTATGAAGAAGGAAAAGAAGAAGATCTTTATGCATTCGTCTATGACGATGAGGGAAACCTCTATGCCGTGGATGATGCGGATGAGATGGATCAGATCGAAGAGGTGATTAATTCTTATGGCATCGAAGAAGAAAAAGAAGACTAAAATCCTCATTGCGATCCTGATCATCTTTCTGATCATTGTCGCTCTGATCGCCGGTATCGTATTCTATGTCAAATCATCTCTCAAGCCGACGAAAGAATTCCTGAACGGCGAGATCTGTGAAAACGGAGAGAAACCCTGCGATGTGACGGTATTCATCGTTGAGGAAGGTGCCTATGGCAAATCCACGCTGGACAAGCTGGAAGAGCAAGGCATCATCAAAAATTCCGACATCGTTTACTATTACAACCGCATCTTTGACGGTTATTCCTTTGCGGCCGGCTATTTCGAGATCCCGCATAAGATCGCCGATGCCTCTGGCAACGAACATCCGATCACAATGGATGAGCTGCTCGGATTCCTGGCAAACCCGCTCAACGCCCATCAGGATACAGTCATGCTGTCATTCGATGAAGGAGATTTCATCCGCTCCTACGCCAAAAAGATCGGTGAATATACCACCGTCAAGGAAGAAGAGATTCTGGAATACTGGAACAATCCCGATGTGATCCGTTCCTACATGAAGGAATATCCGTTCCTGACGGAGGATATCCTCGGTGAGAATGTCAAATATTATCTGGAAGGCTATCTTTTCCCGGATACCTATGAGTTCTTTGAATTCACGAACTGCGATGAAGTCACCAGAAGGTTCCTGGACAGAACGCTTGAGATCTATAACAGTCACAAGAGTGAATTTGATGCATCAGAATTCTCGATCCATGAAGTATTCACTTTGGCATCGATCGTGCAGTGGGAATCGGGAGATCCCGATGATTCCAAGCTGATCGCCGGTGTCTTTGTGGACCGTCTCAATGAACCGGAGATCCTCGGATCCACGGTCACGGCCTGTTATGCCTTCGATCTGAGCAAAGATGAATGTTACGAAGTGGGCGATACACTTGACTATACCTGGAGAGACGATCCTTACAATACCTATACCAATCAGGGATTCCCTCCCGGACCGGTCTGCTGTCCGAATGAAACAGCGATCGTCGCTGCATTGCACCCGGATACATCCTACGGTTATTTCTACTTCTGTGCCGATATGTGCAACGGCGGAACGGTCTTCGCCAGGACCTACGCCGAACATGAATACAATATCCAGCATTATTATCTTGCCTGTGACAACTGATATTAGGAGGTAAACCATGCATTCAGAAAGGCCCATCATCATCGGGATTGCCGGCGGTACCTGCTCCGGAAAATCTTCCATTGCATCGATTCTCGTAGATGAATTCAGATATACGAAGTCGATCAATATCATCAAAGAGGACGATTACTACAAAGATCAGAGTCATCTTCCCATGGAAGAAAGGGTAAAGACGAACTATGATCATCCTCTGGCTTTTGATTTCGATCTGATGTATGATCACATCCTGGCGCTGATCAGAGGTGAGACGATCGAAAAACCGACCTACGACTATACGGTCCACAACCGCTCCGATATCACGGAGATCGTTCATCCGAGTGATGTCATCATCATCGAAGGCCTCTTTGCCCTGTACACAAAAGAGATCAGAGACCTCGAAGATATCAAGATCTTCGTCGATACACCGGCCGACATCCGTTTCATACGCCGTCTGAAAAGAGACGTCAAGGAAAGAGCCAGAACGATCGATTCGATCACTGAACAGTATCTGACGACGGTCAAGCCGATGCACGACCAGTTTCTGGAGCCGACAAAGCAGTACGCCGATATCATCATTCCGCAGGGCAAATCCAATACTGTCGCGATCGACCTGCTCAAGACGAAAATCAATAGTATCTTGAGTGAATAGGTGTTATAATTCTTACGATTGGAGGAACTATGGAAGAGAAGTTTTATGTAACCGAAGAGGGTCTGAACGACCTTAAAAAAGAGCTTGAAACTCTGATACATGTCACAAGAGAGGAAGTCATTGAGGAACTCAAGGCTGCCAGAGCGCAGGGCGACCTTTCCGAAAATGCCGATTACGATGCTGCCAGAGACCATCAGGCCAAGGTAGAATCCCGTATCAAGGAACTGGAACATCAGATCAAGAATGCTGAGATCATCGCCGAATCAAGAAAAACAAATTTCGTACGTATCGGTTCGACTGTCGAGATTCAGGAACTGGATACAAAGCATAAAATCACATACAAGATCGTCGGTTCGGTTGAAGCCGATCCGCTCAACGGTCTGCTGTCAAACGTGACACCGCTGGCCGAAGCGATCCTTGACCACAAGGTGAATGATGTCGTAACGGTCAAGGTTGATATGCCTTACGATGTCAAAATTTTAAAAATAAATTAGGATTTTGAAGAATTTCAGCGAATAATGAGTAGGAGACTACTCATTTTTTATGAAAAAACTGTTATTTTTCTTATCTTTCATCATTCTGACCGATCTTTTTTCTTTTATTTATCTGAAACAGCTGATGGATAAAAGAACGGCCTTTTCTTTTGAATCCCACACAAAACCCCTGATCTATCAGAAAAGAGATATCGTACTCAAGGATGTTGATGATTTTGTATTTGAAGATTATTTTTCTGTCCTTTCCGCTGGCAGCATCACTATCTCATATAAAACAGACGGGGATCAGATAAAGGTTTTCATGGATGAAGAAGAATACGAATTTCCTTACGAAATTATCCCTCCGGAAGTCATAACTGTTGAAAAAATCGTATACAAAGAAAAAGAAGTCATCAAGGAAACAGTCACAGAAGGGAACAGAAACGAAAACGGAACTGTTTCATATGAGACAGAGGCCGATTACTTCTATCTGAAGAATCAATCACTGAGCTTTGAAAAGGGGACGGATATTTCTGTTATCATCCGTGAGATCACTGATTCCGTCGATACCAATCAGGATGTTTCTGTCGATTATTCACAGCTCAATCCGAATCAGACAGGCACTTATCAGGTGTTTTTCATGACAAAATCACAGAAATACGATATTTTTGTAAATATTTTTTAGGATTTTGGCATTTTCCGGCGAATAAAGATATGGAGGTATCATTTATGAAACGAATACTGAAATATCTTATTGTTTTATTGCTTATCTGTTCTTCCTTCCGGAATACCTATGCCCAGGAATGTGAGGACATGTCAAAATGGTCTTTCAAGATCCTCTTGCAGAATGCTGACCAGATGGATGAACTGAAGATCGTCCGTTACAGAAACAAAGAAAGCGGCAGATACGGTTTCTGCATGGAACCGGAAGTCGATTTTTCTCCCAGAGACAATGAATACTTCAGGAACGACTGGTTCAATGAAGAAATATACGACATATTCAGAGCATTCGAAGAACTAGGTGAGGATTATTATATCGCAGCTCAGCTGATGATATGGGAGTACAATACCGGAATCAGATATTCATTTGACGGCAAAGATGCATCGGATTACGGAGAAGATGAAATCAAAGGAAAGATCGCATCTTTTGCAGAAGAAGAGATGACTGTATCAGAATACGAAAGTGGAGCTGAGATCGGAAAGATCACTTCAATTCATATCGAACATCTGGATGAACTCGATATCGTGCACAGTGATGTAAAAATACTGGATTTTAATGAAGATACGATCAGATTTATTCTCGAAGAAGATACAGAAAACGAACTTTCCATCGATCTGAAAGCAAAACACGATGAAACATACGGTTCCGTTCTGTATCATTCCGAGAGTTCACAGGATCTTTATTCCTATGAAGGGGATTATCAGACAGTCAATCCGGTTCATGTCAGGATCAATGCAGAAAAAGGTGTTTTCACGCTGAATTTCTCAAAAACAGATTTATCAGGCAATCCTGTTGCAGGTGCACAGTTCACTGTCTATGAGATCACAGATAAAGGAGATGAGCAAATCTGCATCATAGCTGCCGAAAAAGACATCGATCTCAGGCAGATCACAGAAAACTATGAATCTGTGAAAGAAATATCTGTTTCGGAAAGATATGATAAATATCTTGACGGTTATTTGATTCGCGCTGAAGAACCAGGCTATTTTGACTGTCAGATCATGACGGAAGATTCTTCTTTCATTCAAAGAGTATATGTATGTAGCGATATATCATTAAGCGAAGGAATGCTGAAAAGATATCGTGTCAGAAAGATCAGTGACTGCATTTCCGGTTCTGATCAGGTCAATACGATCAATCATCTTGAATCAGGAAAGAAATATCTTTTATGTGAAAGCAAGCCGAAAAACGGATATTCCTTTGTTTCCGATCCCTGTGTATTGGCAGATGAAGAAACAGCTGCTGATCATATCTTTTCTTTTGTGAATCGGATCAGAAACTATGATTTCATACTGTATAAGGAGAATCCGGATCATGATATCCTGCTCAACGGAGCCCATTTTACTGTCCGATATAAAGAAAGCGGAATTGAAAAAGAAAAAAGATTCGTGACCGGTGCACTGAATATCATACAGGAGAATGATCATCAATTTGTTCTGTACCGACATGAAAATGACGGCAATATCTATGTCGGAGAATTCACTGACGGAACATTCATCAAAGAAGATGCAGTACCAGGAAAATACCATATTCTGCAGACAGATGAAATAAATGTAAACGATAGTTCATTATTAGAAGATACAGTTGAAGTAATTCCGGGAGCTTTTCAGATCAGTGATATTCCTTATGATTCCATCATATCGGTAACGGAGACAGAAGCACCGAAAGGCTATTACATCGAAGAAGCGCAGTTCACGATCGATTCGGATATCGATTATTCTCTTATCGTATCAAAAAACTATCGTGTCAACTCATTTGAGATCATCCCCGGACATAAGCGCAGAATCCCAAAGACATGTATCGGCGACTGATCGTTCTTGTTTTTCTATCGTTGTTTCTTTTCTGGCAGTCTTTTTCTGTAGAGAGTATTCCGGCTGAAGAAAACAGACGGATTTCTGTCGAAATCAGAGGAGAGATCAAAAACCCCGGTGTTTATGAACTGCGGCTGGGTACGACTTATGAAGATCTGTTTGCTCAGGCTGTCCTGACCGATCAGGCCGATATCAGTTCTTTTTCTCTGAATACTCTTCTATATAACAGTCAGCTGATCAATGTTCCTGAGAAAAACAGCAGGAGACTGATCTCCATCAACTCAGCAAGTGCAGAAGAACTGATACTTTTACCCGGAATCGGTGAAACGATCGCTGAACGTATCATTCAGTATCGGAGAGAAAAGGGGAGTTTTCTTGCACTGGAAGATATCATGAATGTCAAAGGCATCGGCTATGCGAAATTTTTTCAGATCAGAGAATATATCACTCTTTAGAATTGCTCTGTTTCTTAGTCTTTCGTATTATTTCCGTAACATATGGGTTTTGATTCTATCTGTCTTATATTTCTTTCTGCTGAACAGAAAAGAATGTATGGTTTTTATTCTGCTGTCGACTATGATCATTCTTTCCGACAATCATCGGTATGATATTATTCCGATCGGAATTGTTGAAAAGAAAGATTCTTCCTGTGTGACGGTCGACAAATTCTTTTATAAAGTCAGACTGTTCACAGATGATGAACCCGATTACGGAGATATACTTCTGTTTTATGAAAAATGTGACAGGACGGATACACAGTCACTCATCAGAAAGAATATACTGTTCAGCAAAGAAGCTGCTTTCAGAAAAATCGCCGATCTGAAGATCAGAAAAATCATCCGGAACAGGATCGGTTCACTGGACAGTGAAACAGGCAGTTTTATCACCAGGATCATTTATAACGAGTATACAGACAGCGAAAATATGGTACAGCTGGGATACGGACTTTTTGCGTATTATTGTTTCAGCAGATTACGTAAAAGATCTGTCCCGGTCTGTCTGATCACGCTGTTTCTGTATTCACTGTGTTTCTGTTTTGAAAACAAATTCTTTCTGATCTTCATTGACTGTATCTGCGATCTGATCAAGGCACGGAAGGATACGAAAACAGCTTTGCGGATACTTCTGTTTCTCTTTCTCAATCCGTTGCTTCTGACGAATAAGGGGATACTGATACCGATCCTTCTGGATCTGTATTCCTTATTTGATTTTGATCTTTGTTTCCATACTTTTCTGGTACTGGTATTTTCTTTCTGTTTTCATGAGATCAGTCTACTGAATATCTTATTTTATGAAATCTGTATCAGATACAGGATATTTCTTTTTCTGTTTTCTGTGCTGATACTGCTTTTTCCTTTTCTGGGACCCTTGTTCCGCAGATTCACCGATCTGTTTTCCTTTCTGTTTGTCAGAAACATACATCTCAGAGTCTCTGTTTCAGCGTTCTCTCTTCTTATATTCCTTCTGATCAGGAAAAGAATACAGATCAGAAAAACTTATATCGAAATGTTCTTGATGATCATCCTGCTGGCTCTGCCTTTTAAAGATCTGTTTTTTCAGGTCACTTTCATCGATGTGGGGCAGGGCGATGCGATCATGATACACTATCCGTTTTCTTTTACCTGCGTGCTGATCGATACCGGTTCCTCCTATCAGTATCAGAAACTGAAAAACGAATTATACAGTCATCATATCTACCGCATCAGTGATCTGATCATTACACATGATGATGAAGATCATAACGGAAATCTGGAAAAACTGAAAGAAGATTTCATTATAGAAAGGATTATCGATGAAGGCTGTGATTTTGATTACCGGAACATCACTTTGAAATATCTGAAATTGGGTGTCCATGACAATGACAACGATAATTCACTGGTGTATTCGCTGAATGTGAACGGTATTGATTTCCTGTTTACTGGAGATATCTCCAAAGATGCGGAATGTGATCTCATCAGGATGTACGGACCTTTGGATATCGATGTGCTTAAAGTATCGCATCACGGGTCCAGAAGCGGCAGCAGCCGGTTTTTCATTTCATCAATCCTGCCTGAGATCGCTGTGATTTCAACATCAGGCAACTACAATCATCCTCATCAGGAAGTGCTTGATATACTGAACTCCTATAATGTCAGGATACTCAGCACAAAGCAGTCAGGTTCCGTTTCCGTTTTCATCACGCGCTTCTTCTCATTTGTGAAAACCGCTCATAACGAATTTGTTATAATGGGATAGATGATATATATCATACACGGTCAGGAAGAGTGTTTTATACGCGATAAGATCGCCGAGATCTGCAGTCAGTTTCCAGGCGAAATTTTTCGTTTTGACGGATCCGACAGGGATTTCACGATGGATAAAATGCTGGAAGCCTGTGAAGGCAATTCACTGTTTTCCGATACTTCTGTCGTGCTTGTCAATGAGCCTTATTTCCTCATACGAAAATGCGATGACAGGGAAACGGAAAACCTGCTCAGATATGTTTCACAGCCTTTATATGAGACACTGCTGATTTTTTATACCTATCAGAATAATTTCAATTCAAAACTGAAACTGTTCAAGGATATCAGCGCAAATGCGCAGGTGATCACTTTGAACAGCCTAGATTACCGCAATTTCAACAGCTACGTGAAGACAAGAGTCAATGAAGAAAAACTGGATATCAGTAACGATGCGGCTTTTCTTTTAAATAACATGTGCAAGCGGAATGCGACCCTGCTCAACAGAAATCTGCAGATCCTGAAACTCTATCCCGACAAGATCGATCAGAAAGCTGTCAGCAGACTCTGCAGCTCTCTGGATGAAAACGATACTTTTGAACTTGTTAATGCACTTACCGCAAGAGATGTATCCAAAGCACTGGCAGTGGAGAGAAGACTCTTAAGTGAAAATGATTCGGCTTTAAGCGTCATCGGTCTGCTGGCGAATCAGTTACGTTTTCTTTACTATATTTCCTATCTGGTTTCACAGGGAAAAAAGAGAAACGAGATCCTGGAGATCGCCGGTATCAATGAATACCGTCTGAACAAAGCGATGGAATCGCTGAAAGACTTAAGGATGCATCAGATCATCGAACTGCTTTCTCTGCTGAATGAACTTGATATCAGCTGCAAATCCGATACATCGGTTCCTGATCAGATGCGTTTTGAATTATTCATCCTCAATTTCATGAAGAAAGGTTCTTATGCAGGCAATTAAACAGTTATACAGAATCGGTCACGGACCCTCCAGTTCCCATACGATCGCTCCATACCGTATTGCAGTCGCTTACAGACAGCAGTATCCGGAATGTGAACGTTACCGGATCGTTTTAGGTTCTTCTTTGGCCATGACTGCCAAAGGACACGGCACGCTTTCGATCATCGAAGAAGCTTTGGAATGCCACGACATCGAGTATGTCTTTCAGCCTGAACACAAGGACAATATCATGAATATCTGCGGTTTTCACGGTGATAAAAAAGAAAATACCTGGCATGCGGTTTCTCTTGGAGGAGGGGCCGTACGCATCCGTGAATATGATATCGGTGACGATGACAATGTCTATGAAGAAGAGAATTTCGAAGAGATCAAGGCGTATCTGAAAAAAGAAGACAAATCGCTGCTGGAATATATCTATACATTCGAGCCTGATCTGAAAGAGTATCTGAAACAGTGCCTTGAAGTGATGTTTGCAACGGTTCGAAAGGGGCTTTCGAGTGAAGGTTTGCTCAATAAAGATTTGAATTATTACCGTATTGCGAAGAAATTATATGAAAAAGCAGAAAACAGAAAAGATTATCTTGTCGCTTATTCCTATGCGGCATGTGAAGAAAATGCTGCCGGCGGGCTGATGTGCACGGCTCCGACATTGGGATCCTGCGGTGTGCTGACATCGCTGATGTATTATCTGAGATTCAATGAAAACAAGGATATCGATACTTTATGTGACATGCTGGCGATCGGCGGTGTTTTCGGCAACTGCATCAAAAACAATGCTTCGATCGCCGGATCAGTCGGCGGATGTCAGGCGGAGATCGGTACGGCTACAGCAATGGCTGCGGCAGCGATCTCTTATCTGGAAGGATATGATCTGCCTTCGATCGAATACGCTGCGGAGATGGGCGTTGAACACTTTTTAGGCCTGACCTGCGATCCGGTCATGGGTTATGTCATCATTCCCTGTATCGAACGCAACGCGATCAGCATCATGAGAGCCTATGACTGTGCCTATCTGACAGGACAGTTTAAAAACATCAAAAGCAATGCGATCAGCTTTGATTCCGTTGTCAAGGCGATGAATTATACCGGCCAGAAACTGGCGACCGAACTGAAAGAAACTTCTTTAGGCGGTCTTTCCCTGGAGTATCGTTATGCGAAACATTGAACTGCTTTCTCCGGCCGGAAACTTCGACTGTCTGAAAGCTGCAGTCAGCAACGGAGCAGATGCAGTGTATCTGGGCGGGAAGAATTTTTCTGCCCGTGCTTTTGCGAATAATTTCGATGAACAGCAGCTGATTGAAGCGGTACGTTATGCCCATCTGCATGATGTCCGTGTTTTTGTCACGCTCAATACCTTGCTGACAGAAAAGGAATTCGACAATGCCGTGAAAATGGCTGATTTCTATTACCGGAATAACGTCGATGCCTTGCTGATACAGGACCTGGGCTTATACGATTTCCTGAAACAGAAATATCCTGATTTTGAACTTCATTGTTCTACCCAGATGCATGTGCACAATCTGGAAGGTGTGAAAACAGCAAAACAGCTGGGTTTCAAAAGAGTCGTCGTAGCCAGAGAATCGGATCTTGATTTCATCAGACAGGCATGCATGCAGGGGATCGAGATCGAAACATTCGTACACGGAGCGATCTGTGTATCATATTCCGGTGAATGTCTGATGTCTTCGGCAACCAAGAACCGTTCCGCCAACAAAGGAATGTGCGCACAATGCTGCCGTCTGAGATATGAGCTGTATGAAGAGAAAGGAAATAAGATCAAGACCGATACCGATTATCTTCTTTCTCCGAAAGATATGTTTCTGCTGAATGATATACCGGATCTGATCGATGCGGGCGTTTCCTCGTTCAAGATCGAAGGACGGATGAAATCGGCAGCCTATGTCGGCTATGTCACCAGAATGTACCGGAAAGCGATCGATTCTTATCTGAACTCTCAGGAATATAAAATATCCGATCAGGAACTGCGTGATCTGAAAGTTCTTTTCAACCGCAATTTCACCGACGATCTTCTGCACGGCAGAAAAGGACTTTTCGGTCAGATGACTCCGAATCATCAGGGTATTGAAATCGGAGAAGTACTATATTGCCGCAAAGGGAAGGCGTATCTTTCCCTGAAAGAAGGTCTTTCCCAGTTTGACGGGATCAGGATCGGTGATTTCGGATGCATCGTCAACAGACTGTATCAGGATGGGATGCTGGTATCTTCCGTCAGAGCAGGGCAGACTGCTGCCATTGACTGCGATGATAATCTGAAAGGAAAAGTATATAAGACACTGGATCATGTTCTGGAAGAAAGCATCCTCAAGACAGAAGAAAAGAAGATTCCTTTGGATATGGAGATCTCTGTCTGTGCTTCGCAAAACGTATCTGTAAAGCTTCATTCCGGAGAATACTCTTATTCCTACAGATCGGATATCATCGCTCAGGATGCCTTAAAAGCGCCTTTAAGCCGGGATTCGATCATCAGACAGTTCTCCAAATTATCAGATTCGGTTTATGAGCTCAGAAATATTACAGTGGATACCGATCAGGCGTTTCTGCCCATCAGAGATCTCAATCAGATCCGCAGAGATGCTGTTGATGCTTTCAACGAATTCCGTCTGAATTCTTTTCACAGGGAAACGATAAAAGCTGAATATCCTGTATCATCGATCAGGGATATCGATTATCCTGTAGAAGCCGTTCAGATCAATGATGTGATGAAAATCAACGATGAGGAATATCCCATCAATTACGTCATCAACAAGGATTCAGTCTATTCACAGAGTGAGAATGCCGTAATCTGTGAATTCGGCGGATTGTTGAAGAACTACAGTAAGATGATCGCATATTATACGCTCAACTGCTGTAATTCTCACACATATGAATTCTTTCGGAAACTGGGATTCAGCTATGTCGTCTTATCCAGTGAACTGCATGATAACGAGATAAAAGATCTTATCAGCGCTTATGAATCCAGAAACAAAGAGAGAATCAGACCGTTTGTGCTGACAAACGGAGACAGGGTACTGATGTATCTCAACGCCGATCCCTTTGATTCTTATACCGAAAAAGGAAAAACGTATTATCTGAAAGACAGGGATAACAGATACGATATCAGAAAACACAAGGGGATCACTGAACTGATTCAGAGAGATTTTGCCAATGAAATCGATACGGAAGATATCGTTCCACTGACTGTCACACTAGATTAGACTGATGTTTTCTCACTGTGATTTTTTGTTTGAAAATTAAAGGCTTTATGCCTTTTTTCAGTATATGAAATTTGATATAATAGACAAGTATTAAAGGAGATGCGATGTTTTTAAAACGGATTGAAATGCAGGGATTCAAATCCTTCGCTGATCATATAACAATAAACTTCGAAGATCCGATTACCGGCATCGTCGGTCCCAACGGCTGCGGCAAATCGAATATTTCGGATGCGATCCGCTGGGTCCTGGGTGAACAGTCGGTCAAATCACTGCGCGGTGAGAAGATGACCGATATTATTTTTGCCGGAACAGAGGAAAGAAAAGCCATGAACATGGCTGAAGTGACACTTGTTTTTGATAATTCATCGCATATGCTCAATTCTGATCTGGATGAGATCGAACTCACCAGAAGGATATACAGCAACGACCAGGATGCCGAATATCTGATCAACCGGAAAAATGTCCGTTACAAGGATATCCTTGATCTGATTATGGATACCGGTATGGGCAAGAATTCACTGTCCATGATCTCACAGGGCAATGTCATGAGCTTTGCCGAAGCAAAACCTTATGACCGCCGTGAGATCCTGGAAGATGCTGCCGGCGTTTCCAAATACAAGAAGAGAAAAATCGAATCCTTGAATAAACTGGAACGTACAAAAGAGAACCTTGACCGTACCTATGACATCCTTTCCGAACTGGAAAGACAGGTCGCTCCTTTGAAACGGCAGGCCATGAAGGCTGAGATCTACCGGGAGAAGAAAAACAGGCTGGAACAGATAGAAGTTGCAGTTCTGGTCAATGATATCAGGAATCTGAATCTGCAGAAAAGCGAACTGGAAAAGTCGCTCTTTGATCTTGAAACGG
The DNA here is from genome assembly GCA_017454765.1 of Erysipelotrichaceae bacterium. Lineage (GTDB taxonomy): Bacteria > Bacillota_I > Bacilli_A > Erysipelotrichales > Erysipelotrichaceae > Colivicinus. The sequence continues at coordinate 192,103 of JAFTCJ010000021.1, forward strand.
CTCAGGCCATGCATGAGACGACGATACAGGTCCATGAAAACTCCAACTTTGAGAACAAAAACCGTCTGAAGGAATACGATAAAGAGATCAACAGCATTCAGGAAAGACTGATGATGGTGATGAATGAGATCCAGACTCTGGAAGCCAGAAAGATTGAGATCGATGAAAAACGTAAATATGCCATTGAGATGGGCTCTTCGGAAGAAAAGATCAGGGAAATGGAATCCTATATCGCTGATGCCAAATATGAATATGACGACAGACTCGACCGTCTCAACAAATTGAGATCAGAGATCGATCTGCTGAATACGAATCTAGAGAATACCGCCATGGATCTCTCGGAAGCATCCATGAAGAAAGAGGAGACTTCCAATATCCTCAACCGTATGAACAACCGTATGGAAGTTCTGAAAAATGTCATTTCCGATCCGTTCTCATCGGCCAACCAGACCGGCGTCAAAGCGATCATGACGAATAAGAATTCCTTCTACGGGGTCATGGGCGTCATCGGTCAGGAGATCAGACCGGATGAAGGTTATGAGGAAGCCATTGCGACTGCATTGGCAGGCAGTGTCTATCATATCGTCACAAAAGACGAGGAAGCCGCCAGAAAAGCGATCTCTTTCCTGAAGAAGAACAGATCCGGAAGAGCAACTTTCCTTCCTCTGACTGTCTGCAAGCCTCATACGGTACGCTATGAAGATGAGATCGTATGCAACAACACAAAAGGATATCTGGGCACAGCTTATGATTTCTGCAGCTGCAGCGAAGAATACGAAGCAGTCAAAGAATCGCTTTTAGGTAATGTGCTGGTCACGGATAATCTGGAAAATGCCAACAATCTTTCTTATCTGCTGAATTACGGATACAAGATCGTCACACTGGAAGGGGAGGTCGTTCATAAAGGCGGCTCCATGACCGGCGGCAAAGTCAAGAATGAAGTATCTCTGATCACAGCGCAGTCTGAATTCAACAGGATCGAGAGCGATATGGTCTCCTACAAAGCGGAAAATGAGCTTGCTTTGAAGAAGTATAATTCACTGCTTGCCCAGAAAGAAAGCTTTGATTCCCAGATCACAGAAAAAAGGATCGCGATCGCCCAGCTCGAGCAGATCGTCGATTCAAAACGTGCAAAATACGAAAAACTGCGTGCCGATTATGAAAATATCGTACCTGTCAAGGGGCAGGAAACGATCACAGACAGTGTCATCGCCAAGCTGTCGGAAAACTACGCAAAGAAAGATGAACTGTCCACTTCCCTGAAACTGCGAAGAGACGATCGGATGAAGCTTTCTGCCGAGATCGACCGCAAGGATCAGCAGATCAGACTGACCAGAAGACAGCTCGATGAGACAAGAAACGGCATCTCTAACATCAATACCAACAAGGCTGTCATGGAGACGAAACTGGAAAACGATCTCAACAGACTGGCATCCGAATATCAGATGACTTTTGAATATGCTTCAGAGAACTATGATATGTCTATCGATGATACCGCCAAGGAAGAAGTCATGATGTTACGAAGGGACATTCAGGAGCTCGGCAACATCAACATGGCTGCTCCGGAAGAGTTCACGGAAGTCAATGAACGTTATGAATTCCTGAAGAAGAATTACGATGATCTGATCGCATCCAGAGACAAGATCCTTTCGGCGATTGATGAAATGGATGAGATCATGAAGAAACAGTTCTCTGAAACATTCGATGCGATCAATGCCGAACTGCCAAATGTTTTCGGTAAGCTCTTCGGAGGCGGCAAGGCAAGACTTGTTCTGGAAGATCCCGATGACATTCTCAATACTGGTATCGATATCGATGTCCAGCCTCCCGGAAAAGCCGTCAAATCGATCAGGCTTTTCTCCGGCGGCGAAAAATCACTGATCGCCATCAGTGTCCTGTTTACGATCCTGAAAGTCAGACCGGAACCGCTGATCGTATTTGATGAGGTGGAATCGGCTCTCGACGTCGCAAATGTCGAACGTTTTGCGAAATATGTCAAGGAATTCGCAGACAAATCACAGTTCATCGTCATCACTCACAGACCGGGCACCATGGAACAGTGTGATTCGCTCTTCGGTGTGACAATGCAGAAGCGGGGAATCTCCCAGATGCTGAAGGTGAAACTGGTCGATGCGATCGAAATGGCTGAGCCAGAAGAGAAAGGAAATGTGTCCTGATGGGCTTTTTTTCCAAAGATAAAAACAAATATCTGCACGGCTTTGCGAAAACAAATGATTCTTTAGGCAGAAAACTTCGTTTCGTCACCGAAAACAAGAAACAGAACAAAGATGACTTCATGGAACAGCTGATGGTCACACTGATTGAAGCCGATATCGGTTATCAGACATCGGAGCTGATCTGTGACAGATTCTTTGAGACCTGTCAGAATTATTATTATCTTTTCGCAAAAGATATCATGAACTTTCTGGGACAGACGTTCAGGGAAGTTTATTATGAAAAAGAAGATGAGGAGATCGTATTCAACGAAAACGGTCCGACAGTCATCCTGATGGTCGGCGTCAACGGTTCGGGAAAAACATCGACCTGTGCCAAACTGGCAAACCGCTATCTGGCAGAAGACAGGAAAGTTGCTCTGGTCGCTGCCGATACGTTCCGTGCAGGAGCGATGCAGCAGCTGCAGATGTGGGCGGACAGACTGGATGTGCCCTGCATCTGCGGAAAAGAGAACGAAGATCCCAGTTCCGTTCTGGTCAAAGGCTGCCGTTATGCTAAGGAAAATGATATTGACATACTGATCTGCGATACAGCCGGAAGGCTGCAGACGAAAGTCAATCTGATGGCAGAGCTTGAAAAAATGACCCGTGTCGTCGGCAAGGAAATACCCGGCGCACCGCATGATACCTGGCTGGTGCTGGATGCCAATACCGGACAGAACGGTCTGTCGCAGGCTGAACTGTTCAATGAGATCACCGATCTCAACGGAATCATTCTGACCAAGATGGACGGTACTTCCAAGGGAGGTATCATCATTGCCATCAAACACATGACCGGCCTGCCTGTCAGATTCATCACGGTAGGAGAGGGGATGGAGGATATACAGGATTTCGATTTCGATCTGTATCTCGATTCCATCATAGGAGATCTGGCACATGCAAAATGACCGCGAATACAACTCAATGTTACTGGATTATTACGGTGAACTTCTGACAAGACATCAGCAGGATATTCTGGATGAATACTTCAATGAAGATCTTTCCATGAATGAGATCGCTGAGAATCTGATGATATCCAAAAGTGCCGTACAGGATCTGATCAAACGATCGCTCGTTCAGCTCAATGATTATGAAAAAACGCTGAAACTGATCAAAAAAGACCGGAAAATGAATGAGATCCTTGAGCAGATGAAACAGGAAAGCAATGAATTACTGGATGCTTATATTCAGAAAATAGAAAACATAAAGTAGGGGAGAGACAAATTTATGACAAAAATCATGGCAGTAAACTCAGGCAGTTCATCACTGAAATTCCAGCTTTTTGAAATGCCGGAGGGGAAAGTTCTGACTAGCGGCAATGTTGAAAGAATCGGTTTGCCTATGGGCATTTTCGGCATCAACGTCAACGGAGAAAGGATCTCCAAAGAAGTTCCGGTTCCCAATCATCAGGTCGCTGTCGATCTGCTTCTGGATGCGCTGATCGCTTTCGGTATCGTACATTCTCTTGATGAGATCAAGGCAGCCGGACACAGAATCGTCCAGGGCGGTCCTTACTTCAAGGATTCCGTAAAAGTAGATGAATATGTCGTTGACAAAGTCCGTGAGCTGATCGACATCGCTCCGCTTCACAACGCAGCTCATCTGACCTGTTACGAAGCATTCAGGAATGCGCTTCCGAATATCGAACATGTTTTCGTATTCGATACAGCTTTCCATCAGACGATGGAACCGGATTCCTATCTGTTTCCGGTACCTTACGAGTGGTATACGGACTGCAAGGTAAGAAGATACGGTGCTCACGGTACATCCCATAAATTCGTTGCCAACAGGACGGCAGAAATCATGGGCAGAGACATCAAAGATCTCAATTTGATCACGCTGCATCTTGGTTCCGGTGCATCCATTACAGCCATCAAGGGCGGCAAATGTATCAATACATCCATGGGCCTTTCTCCTTTAGGAGGCATCATGATGGGCACCAGATGCGGTGATATTGACCCGACTGTCGTCTATTTCATGCTGAAGAAACTCAACTGCACTCCGGAAGAAATGGAGACTTACCTGAACAAGAAATCAGGCATGGCCGGTGTTTCCGGCATCTCATCCGATTCAAGAGACGTTGAAAATGCGATCAAAGAAGGCAATGAAAGAGCACAGCTGACATACGATCTTTATGTCAACAGAGTCATCAATATGGTCGGCGGCTATGTCATGCAGCTTGGCCATGTAGATGCACTGACTTTCACAGCCGGTCTTGGTGAACATGCGACGCTGGTCAGAGAGATGATCTGCAAGAAACTGGAAGAAGGTCTCGGGCTCAAGATCAACTATGAACTCAATGCAAAATGCCATTCCGAAGCAGAACTGTCATTGCCTGATTCCAAAGTCAAGGTCTATGTCGTTCCTACCAATGAGGAACTGGCTATCGTCAATGATACTGTCAGGATTTTAGGTCTCTAGAATGTATTGCGAAATCCTGGAAAAGATCAGAGAATATGATTCAATAACTATTTTCAGACATCAGAGACCCGATGGAGATGCCATGTTTTCAGCATTGGCTCTCCATCGTTTTCTTTCTGACAATTTTCCTCAGAAAAAGATCAAAGTAGCCGGAAAAGATGTCTATAATATCATTTCCAGGAATGACCGAATCTCCGATCATTTCATCATCAATTCACTTGCTATCATTCTAGATACGTCAATTCTTAACAGGATCGATGACGAAAGAGCCTCGCTGGCATCATATATGATCAAAATCGATCATCATCCTTCCGATGACAACTACGGAGATATCAATCAGGTCGAAGTCAGGGCATCTGCCTGTGCAGAGATCCTTGCAAGGATGTTTTTATCCAGAGCTTTCAAGGATCTGATCCTTTCTCCGGAAACATGCAGATATCTGTATTGCGGTCTGATTTCCGATACAATTAATTTCCGTACGACGAATGTAACGGCCGAAACGATGTCAATTGCATCCAAACTGATCGCAAAAGGTGATCTTGATGTTTCAAAACTGGTGGAATATGTCATCGATACTGATCTTGATTCCTTCAGAAAATCAACAAAAATACGCACAATGACACAGATCCGTGATAAATTTGCCTATGTCATCTTAAAAGAATCAGATCTGAAAAAGATGAATATGTCATTAATGGAAGCAAAAAACAATATCGATGAGCTTGGACGGATCAAAGAAATCAATATCTGGGCTTTAGCAATTGAAAATGAGAAGAAATACGACTGTTCTGTCAGATCAAAGAGGGGATATGTCATCAATTCTATATGCAAAGAGTATGGCGGAGGCGGGCACATCAACGCTGCAGCAGTCAAGAAACTTGACAGAAAGTCTTTGGATCAGTTCTTTGAAAGATTTATCGCATTGTCAAAGAAAAAACCGGTCAAACAGAATTGATTGAATATTCAACTATTTTATCAAAAACATTAAAAAAGCCTTTAAAATAAGGCTTTTTCATTGATAATGAGTCTATAAAGATATATAATAATAACGGAGGTTTTAAACATATGGTAAACAAAATTACTAAAAAAGATTTAGCAGAAAAATTAGTTGACAAATATGGTTATACTAAAAAAGAAGCAAATGAAGTTGTAGCGACTGTTTTTGAAGAGATCGCTGCAAAATTAACTGAAGGAGTTACGACTGATATTTCCGGTTTCGGCAAGTTCGTTGTCAAGACCAGAAAAGAAAGATACGGCATCAATCCTGCAACAAACGAAAAGATCATTATTGCTTCCAGCAAAGCTCCGGCATTCAGAGCAGCGAAAGCATTAAAAGAAGCTGTTAAATAATTTAAAAGAGAATTATCTTTAAAAATCAAAATAAAACGCCATCAGGAGTGAATAAAATGGCGTTTTTAATATAGCTTTATAACTGCTATTTTATATACTATTTCGCATAATGTATGTTATGCGATTTTTTAAAATGGATAATTGGACGATAAGACAAGGCTATTCAAGCCCTTCTATTTCTCTGATGATATCTTCAATATTTGAATAAGTTTTGTTATTAACAAGACCGCCGACAAAGTTATTCAGTTTATAATTTTCGTTATAATAATTCCTAACATCAGATTTATAGGCGAATATGATCTTATTCAGTGCATAGCACATCCCTATTTCGGCAGCTGTGCCCGAATCAACTTCAATCCCATTACAGTTGGCTACAACGATCTGACACAGATTAATCGCTTTAAAATCCATATAAAAACATGCATCTTTGACTAATTTGCTGCTGTCTTTGTCAATTACGACTTCCTGAGGCAGAAAAGTTGCATAGCCTGCTTTTCTTAACGCATCAGAATTGATCTGATTGCTGTAGCGATCTCCTTCATTGAACAAAGGACCGGCCATATAGATGTTCTTTTTTCCCTTTCCATATGGATTCATATACTTATCAAGAGCTTCTGCTTCCTTTTTTCCCTCAACTTCTTTCATATTTTCATTGCAAATAACAGGTTCTGTGCCGTATTTTTCAGCAAAAACAGGAAAATACGCTCCGTTTTCATCTTGATACACAACAAAAGATTCATCTTTTTCATCTGCATAATAGTACTTCATACAGTTTTCCTCCCTATTTATTGTTTATTTATTGTTTATTTATTTTTTAAACTGTCTGTTTTTGCCAAAGGATGCGCCTTCAGATAAGATTCTTTCAGTCTTTCTGATTCAACGTGTGTATATATTTCTGTTGTGGATATATCAGAATGGCCTAATAATTCCTGAATGACTCTGAGATCTGCTCCCCCTTCCAGAAGATGTGTTGCATAGGAATGCCTTAGTTTATGAGGTGTCAGATGCTTCTTGATTCCGGCTTTGATATTTGTATTTCTGAGCATTTTTTCGACATATTCCGAATAGATCGGCTTCCCCAGATGATTGATGAAGAAGCGGTTTGTGCTCTTTTTCAGCCATAATCCTCTTAAATTCGAAGCATACTGCTGCATCAGTCTTCTTGTCGTATCAGGGATCGGAATCACCCTTTCTTTATTCCCTTTTCCAAGAATTTTGACAAAACCGTCTGTCAGATTGATCTGATTTGTTTTAAGATTGCAGCATTCACTGACTCTGAGACCCAGTCCGTAAATCGTTTCCAGTATCGTATGGTCAAGCAGATCCTGGGATATTTCATCGTCAAAAACCGACATCAGTCTGTCGATTTCGCTTTTTGTAGCGTAGATCGGGAGCCTTTTCTCCCCTTTTGATACCGTTATATTTAATGAAGGATCTTTAAAATCATATTTGAAATTCAGAAAACGATGAAAATTACGGATCGATGTCTTGATCCTGCTGACAGTCGCTTGTGCATATTTCTTATTCAAAAGATCAATAAAAGAGAAGATATCATCTTCTCTGATATTGTTTGTATCTTCAATTTCTTTTTCTTTCAGATAATCTCTGTATTTGTTCAGATCACGGGCATAATTGGATATCGTATTGTCCGACATGCCTTGAGATGAGGACAGAGAGATCATATATTCCTTGATTGCAGTATCAAGTTTCATTTCCGGATGCTGTCCTGGGCGCTCTGATACAGTTCTTCTGCCGCTTTGATTGCTGAATCTGATGTATCTGAGGAAGAGATCATTGCCAGTTCACGGATGATATCCTCATGATCGAGTTTCTTTACTGAAGTATTGGAATAAGCATCGGAATCAGTCTTGTAGATAAAGAAATGCTGTTTTGCACAAGCAGCAACGGCTGCAAGATGCGTGATACATAATACCTGCGTGCTTTTTGCGATCTCATTGATCTTCTGTCCGATCGCCAGTGCGACTTTGCCGGATACACCGCTGTCGATCTCATCGAAAATAGCCAGTGAAGTGTCACTTAATTCAGTAAATACAGATTTTAATGCCAGCATCAGCCTGCTGATCTCACCGCCGGAAGCTGCATTTTTCAAAGGTTTGAGATCTTCTCCTTTGTTCATTGAGACATAGAACTCAACATCATCGATTCCGTTACGGTTCATATCTGTCTCATCGATATTGATCTTGAAAGATACATTCGGAAGCATCAGGTCTCTGGCATTCGTCATGATCTGATCCTCTAGAACAAGTGCCTTGTTCTTTCTGATGGAACTCAGTTTCTGCGCAAGTTCATAAGCCTTGCCATGAAGCAGATTGAGTTCTTTTTTCTTTTCTGCCAGGACAAAATCGCGGTCTTCAAAGAAACTGATCTTATCTTTCAGTTCCTTCTGTTTTCTGATCAGACCGTCTGTATCTGTATTGTGTTTTCTTTTCAGTCTTGAATAGCTGTAAAGTCGTTCCTCGATATATTCTATATTGATATCTTCATCCGTGAATTGAGAAAGGATCTTCTTTAACCCTTCCATTTCTTCAACAAGCGAATAGAACAGATTCACAGTATTCTCTTTGATGGAAGATATCGCGCTGTCATCCAGATTCAGTAATTTAATCAAAGCTGAAAGCTTCTCTGAGATCCCTTCTTCACCGTCAAACAGATCGATGGCTCCTGTCAGTACATTGATGTATTTTTCAGCTGACTTATATCTTTTCTCCTTATCGAGAAGCTCGTTTTCTTCATCCGGATCGATTTTTGCTTCTTCCAGTTCATTCAGATCATATTTATAGAAGTCCAGTTCACTCTGGTTATAAGTGTTGTTTTCCAGTTCTTCATATTCTTTTAGTGCATTCGTATACAAATCATAGGCATCTCTGTATGCTTCGATCAGCTCCCCCTGCTGAATATATTTATCCAGTAGTTTCAGATGATTGTTTTTTGAAAGCAGATACTGGGAATCTTTCTGTGAATGAATATCGATATGTTCATCAAACAGATCAGTGAGAAAAGACAGTGTGACGGAACACTGATTGATCCGGATCGAATTATGATTATCTCTTGATATCACTCTGCGGATGATCAGTTCATCATCATAATCGATTTCTGCTTCATCAAGACTGTTTTTCATATAGTCTTCTACGGAAAAGACACCTTCAATGATCGCTTTGTCACTTCCGTTTCTGATCACGGAAGGATCTGCCTTCCCTTTGATCAGATATGAAAGCGCTCCGACAATAATGGATTTTCCGGCGCCGGTCTCGCCTGTAAATACAGTAAAACCGTCACTGAAATCCAGTGTCAGTTCATCGATAATCGCATAGTTTCTGATATAAAGACTTTTAAGCATTGCTCTTTTCTTTTACTGTATCCAGGAATTTCCTTGCTGAAGATTCATCAATGAATGAAACAGTACAGTTCTTTCCGCTTTCATTGATGTATTTCAATATTGCTTCTTCTGCTTTATGACCATAAATAAACAATTGTTTATGATTATCCAGAACTTCATCGACAGTTTTCCTGTCGATCGGCAGCAGACAGTCAATATTGATCAGTTCATATTGCAGATCATTGGATACGATCATATCACGGATCGTCCTGAAATCGGGACCGCAGGAAGCGACTGTGATATTCCCTACTACATTATTCGCATATTTCTGCCAAATTCCTAACTTTTTCTCACAAAAATCACTTTTTTCTTTGAATTCGATGCATTTATCCGGGTAAATGATGATCAAAGGACGTTCAGTTTTCAATCCGGTATAGACGAAATCCTGCAGTTCATCAGCATCACAGGGTTCGCAGACATAGACGTTGTCCAGTTTTGACAGCAGATCATAATCCAGTTTTCCGTCATTGATCAGGCCTATGATCATCGGCCTATACAGCTTGTTGACCTGGTTTTTAAGGATCTTATAGGCATTTGGCAGTTCAAAACTGCGCAATGTGATATACGGTATCTGTCCGTCCAAAGCAAGTCCCGAAGCGAAACTGAGCGAATTCTCGGCACTGGATGCCGCATCGAAACAGCGGTCCGGATACTTCGCAAAGACATTGGCGACACCGTAGTCATTGATGTTCCTGGTCGTGACACAGACCAGATTCCTGTTTTCCGCCATCAGTTTTTCGATCGTCATACCGGCAATGTTTTTAGGATACATGAGATCCTGTGTTTCATCATGGACCAGTTTTCCGCTTTTTACATCGAAACTGCCGACTCTGTTCCATGCATCATTTGTTGAAGCTTCCGCATAGCCATAACCCTTCCCTTTTGTCGTCAGACAGTGCACGACACAGGGATAGGCTTTGTCTTTTGCGATCTCAAACGCTCTCTGCAGGTCATTCAGATTATGTCCGTCGATCGGACCGATATAATCAATATCGAATCCGGAGAAGACACCTTCATCGATGACGTTCTTCTTGATGCTGGTCTTGAGATTATGAATGTTTTCGATGATCTTATCGCCCTTCTTTGCCGGACGGATCAGATCTTTGACATTGTCCTTCAGGTTCGTATAGGATTTTGTACTTCTTAATCCCGAGATCAGTTTATCGATCAGTCCTATGCCTCTGTCGATCGTCGTATCATCATTGAAGACGATGATCAGTTTCTTTCCCAAAGCAGAGATCAGATTCAATGCTTCGATATTTCTTCCCGAAAGAAGATCGTTTGAATTGATTACCACGACGATATTGTTTTCTCTGTGTTCAAGATCTCTGGAAGCAGCCAGACCGATGGCGTTACCCAAAGAATAGGCACCGTTGGAATTCATGTTCAGTTCATCGGCTTTTCCGTTGAGGATCTTATTCGTGTAATTCAGATCGTTTCCGTCAAACAGCAGCGAATCTTCATCGGAAAAGACCTTGTTCAGCATGACACTGAGTTCGACGGATGAAAGGTTGCCGGATAGATAGCCGCCGTTTCTGCTGACATAAGTGATGATATAATCCCTGATTTCACTGCAGACGTTTTTAAGTTCTTCCTGATCCAGTTCTTTCAGAAACAGAGGATTTCTGATTTCGGAAATATTCATTCTAACGCTCCTTCAGTTTTTTCAATATGTCTTTCAGATACGATGTATCAAAAGTAGCTTCTTCAAGATATCTGTCGAGTCGGGCAAACTCTTCATCAATGAGATCTTTCAGTTCCTGCAGGGAATAGACAGAAAGCGCCGTTCCCTTATTGTTTTTGGCATCGGAAAGATTCTTGCCCATTTCCTGTTCGGTCTTGATCTGATCAAAAAGATCATCCTGGTTCTGGAAGATGCGGCCGATCAGAGAACCGAGTTTTGTATAATATGCTTCATTTTTTTCCTTGCGGATATACATCGGGATCAGACAGGAGATCTTGAACAGACCGCCGGTCTTGTTGTCCTGAATCTCTTCCAGTTTTTTCTTGTCGATATGTTCATCATCGGCTGTGACATCCAGCAGCTGGCCATAGATCATGCCGTCACTTCCGGCATAGGTGCTTAATGCCCTGATGATGTTGATTTTGACACTGTCGTCATAATCTTTACTTTCGCTGATGACTCGAAAGGCATCGGTCAGAAGCTGGTCACCTGTCAGTATGGCGATATCTTCCCTGAACGCCTTATGCAGCGAGGGTTTTCCCCTTCTCATGTCATCATTGTCCATTGCCGGCAGATCATCATGGATCAGCGAATAAGTCTGTATCATCTCCAGCGCCAGAGCGGCATCGTAAGCGATGTTTTCATCAAAACCCATGCCTTTTGTGATCGCAAAAATGATACGCGGACGGAAGCGCTTGCCTCCCTCCATTGCGTAGGCCATGGCATCGGATATCAGACAGGGCCTCTGTCTTTTCAGATAATTGCTGATATGAGTCTCAAAATCATTCATTTTCATCATCTCTGCTTAACTCTTCGATCTTTTTTTCAAACTGATCCAGCTGTTCTTTCAGTATTCTTGAAAGTCTGAGTCCTTCTTCATAAAGGGCGATCGATTCATCCAGTTCAACATCGTTTTTTTCCAGTTTTTCGACGATATCCTGCAGTTTCTTCATCTGCTGTTCAAAAGATAACTCTTTTTCCATATCAGTTCCTTTCCACGGCGTCAATCATTCCGTCCGCAAATCTGACCTGAAATACATCTTTTTTCAGATCTGCCTTCCTTTTCACCACTCTGTCTTCCTGCACGATCAGGCTGTAGCCCCTTTTTAGGACGTTTTCAGCGTTGTAAGCTTCCAGAAGTGTATTTAATCGTTTGTACAATAAACGTGCATTATTGAGCTTTAAATCAAGGTTTAAGGACATGGAATCATCATAATGATCCACGCGTTCCTCATATCTTGCGATTTTATGCTGAATCGATGTCCTGATCAGTGTTACAGCGGCATCGATACGCTCATTTATCGATGAGAGTCTTTCCTGATAATGGAAGAGTCTGGCTGTCAGATAGTCGAATTCCATCCTCTTTTTCGCACACAGATCGTACATGATCTGTTTCAGATCGGATTCATATTCATCGATCAGCTTGCTTACTTCCGTGATATCCGGCGTGATCAGTTCTACAGCTGCAGTCGGTGTCGCTGCACGCAAGTCAGCGACAAAATCACATAAGGTAAAATCCTGTTCGTGTCCGATACCGGTCACGATGAATGTCCTGAGCCCGTAGATGCAGTTTACAAGGGCTTCATCATTGAAACAGAAGAGATCTTCAAACGATCCTCCGCCTCTTGCCAGGATGATCGCATCATAATCTTTTTCATCTGCGTCTTTCAGTTTTTCAATGATGTCTTTTGCGGCATCGTTTCCCTGAACCAGTACCGGATAATAATCCGTCTGACACAAGGGCCATCTTCTCTCAAACGATCTTCTGATATCCGACATGGCTGCCGAATGATCACCCACCAGTATCGCTATCCTTTCGGGATAAGTGATCGTATATTCCTTCTTGTGCCCAAGATCGAATTTGCCCTCTTCACTCAGTTTTTTCTTCAGAGCTTCATATCTGGCATAAAGATCACCATATCCCTGGGGTGTGATCTTCAGTACATACAGCTGCAGCTGTCCGCTGCTTTCAAAGATCGAGACATTGGCATAGACGATGACCTTGTCTCCGGTCTTGGGTTCAAAACCCAAAGTAGAAGCCGCTGACTTGAACATGACGCAGCTGATGGCGGCATATTCATCTTTCAGTGTGAAATAAAGATGACCTGAAAAATGTCTGTGGTAATTGGAAATTTCCCCAGACACGTAGATTTTCTGCAGATTATGATCCTGATCGAGAGAATTCTTCAGATATCTGACCAGAGAGCTTACTGTGACCTGCTGCATATATGATCCAGAACTCCGTTGATATACTTATAAGCATCTTCATCACAATATTCCTTTGCCATGATTACTGCTTCATCGATCACAACTGCCCGGTCATTGATCCCCTGGCTGATTTCGGAAACTGTCTCCAGCAGGATCGCCTGTTCCACAAGATTCAGTCTGTCAAACGACCATTTGTTCAGATGTTTTGCGATCTCACTGATGTAAGAATCTTTGTTGGCAAGAAGATCTTCCTTCATGGAAGATACGAATTCATCTTCATCATTTTCGAGATTATCATCAAAACAGCTGTTCAGATCCTTGTGAAGCAGAAGATGCTGATACAGTGAAAATACGATTTTTTCGCGATATTCATGGCGATTTGGCATATATGTATTATATAACATTTTTCATATGCTGACCACCCGGCAGAGTGAATCGGAAATCATTTCTTCAAGTCTTTGATGTATAATTTTGATCGTGGAAAACATGAGTTTTGCGAAACGCTTTTTCGGTCATCTGCATACGATCAATACGCACCGTTTTCTGGTCATGAAGACCTGTTTTAAATGCGGAATGTATGCCCAGGGACTCCTGCATGACCTTTCGAAATATTCTTTCAGCGAGTTCTGGCCTTCCGTCACCTATTTTCAGGGTGACCGCTCTCCCATCAGCAAGGAAAAACAGGTCAAAGGCTATTCACAGTGCTGGCTGCATCACAAAGGCAGAAACAAACATCACTGGGAATACTGGACCGACAGGCTCGGCAGCGATACGAAGCTTTCCTGCATAGAGATGCCCTTCAGATACATGCTTGAATCGGTGATCGACCGCATCAGTGCTTCCAAGGTATACAAAAAAGAGAAATATACACAGGCGGAACCCTATGATTTCTTTGTGAATTCAAAAGAGATCCATGTCATGAATCCAAAAACAGTTGAACAGATCTCCTATCTTCTTAAGTATCTCAAGGAAAACGGCGAAGAAAAAGCTCTTACTTACTATAAGAGCCTTTATAAAGAACATAAATACGATCAGACGATCACTTTTCACTCTTAAGGATAACGTTTACCTCGTAAGGAAGCTGCTGCAGCTCGACACCTGCCTCCTGCAGCATCTTTTTTGATGCGATGTTTCCTTCGGTACCGTCATATTTGTCTGATTCATAGATGATCTTTTTAATGCCAGACTGGATGATCGCCTTGGCACATTCGTTGCAGGGAAACAGCGATACATACAGGGTACAGCCGTTGACCGGTCTTGGCGAATTCAGAATGGCATTGAGTTCCGCATGTACGACAAAGGCATATTTCGTATCCAGAAAACCGCCTTCCCTCTCCCAGGGGAAATCCGCATCGTTGCAGCCTCTGGGCATGCCGTTATAGCCGATCGAAACGACTTTGTTGTCCTGATCGACGATGCAGGCTCCGACCTGCGTATTGGGGTCCTTGGACCGCAATGCCGACAGATGTGCCAGCCCCATGAAATATTCTTCCCAAGAAATGACCATATCAATCAACCTCCGTAAACCTTGTATACATCATATAGCCTTGCGGCCAGTTTTTCCGCATAATCCCTGAAACCCAGATCGCCCCATAATCTCACTACCTGCATATCCGTGCCGGGATAGATCGGAGAGATCGTCTTCATTGTCACATATTTGACAAACAGACACAACAGCATCACAGCGATCAGCACAGACGGTCCCCTCTTATCTTTTTCCGTATAGAAGAAATACATTACAAACCCCCCTACCAGTCCGCCGATATGGGCGATCCAGGCCGTCTGGTCCAGCATATTGATCATCAGGTTTACGATGATCAGCGGCAGAAAGGCACTGACAGTCGTGATTTTCCGTTTCAGCATGTCAGTAATCAGTATCACCAGCAGACCGTAGATGCCTCCCGAGATGCCAAGAGTGATCGTATTGTCTGATAGAATATCCTGGGTCAGCGACGCAGTCAGGATGCAGACAAACAGTGAAAGCAGATAGTATTTCTTTCCCATCATCCTTTCCAGATAGGCACCGATCATGTACAGCGAATACATGTTGCTGGCAAGATGAATGATGCCCCCGTGCAGAAAAGCGCAGGTAAACAGACGCCAGTACTGATGCAGTCCTCTCGTAAACGTTCCGTAGTCAGCGCCTAAAAAGACATAGACAGCTGATTCGGGATGATCTTTCATCAGATAAGCCGATATCAGATACATGATCACGCATATGACGATGATCACGGTATTCACCGGTGATGTCCTTCTTCTGAAAACAGATTTATTCTTTTCTGTCTGATGAACGGCAGATGTGATCATGGAGATGAAACGGCTGACTTCATTATCAGGATCGGCACTGTCATCGACAGCATGATAGATCTCGGGATAGATCTGGCTGACATCTGTTCCGGCAGAATAATTGTGTTCAAGGATCAGATAATCATGATCTTCCAGAGACTTAATATATGTTTCATCCGATACATGGATATCCAGAAAAGTCAGCTGTTTCCGGTAGATCGATGAAAATGCCTTGATGATCGTTTCGACACGCGAAGCATCTTGACTGTAGTCTTCTGCCTTGTTTGTCGTGATACGGATGATCTGGTATTTGGGATCATTGAGATTCAGAAGCCACAGTTCAACATTGATGAACTGGGCATACTGCTTGATCATCTGCGTTGAAAAGCCGTATCCGGAGACCAGAACATACGCAATCTGGTACATCTTTGCGTAATTCTTGTCGTCTTTCATGCTTTACCGCCCTTGTTCTTGATATATTCCTTCATATACTCAGGCATATCTGTCTGAAATTCCATCCGTTCCATCGTTTTCGGATGGATAAAAGAAAGATAATACGCATGCAGGTACTGACCGCTTTCATCGATGATCTTTCTTCCGTATCTCTGGTCGTTGACGACCGGATGGCCGATATACTGCATGTGCACTCTGATCTGATGTGTCCTGCCTGTCTTGAGTTCGACATCCAGAAGACAGGAATCATCATAGCGTTCCAGGACACGGAACAGCGTCAGAGCCGGCCGGGAATTCTTCGGTGTCACACACATGTTCTGCCTGTTTTTCTCGCTCCTGCCGATCGGCGCATCGATCTCCCCTTCATTGTTTTCGATCACACCGGATACGATCGCATAATACTTTCTGAAACAGGTCTTGTCTTTCAGCTGTTCAGACAGATTGGAATGTGTCTCATTGTTTTTGGCGCATACCAACAGTCCGGATGTATCCTTGTCGATCCTGTGTACGATGCCCGGACGGTAGTAGCCGTTGACATCGGAAAGTTCCTTGCAATGATAAAGCAAGGCATTTACGATCGTACCGTCGGGATTGCCGACAGCAGGATGGACAACGATGCCCTTGGGCTTGTTGATGACGATCAGATCTTCATCTTCATAGACGATATTGAGAGGGATATCCTGCGGCAGTATATCCGTCAGTGTTTTCTCTTCATAGCAGAAAGAAACATGGTCGTTCAGCTGGGTCTTCGTCTTTTTGTTTGGCACTTCACCGTTGAGAAAAAGCTGACCGTTTTCAATCAGCTTCTGTATCGCTGTCCTGGACAAAGGCGTATTCTCCGCCAGATAGACATCCAGTCTGACATCGGTGTTTTCTTCATCGACGATCAGTTCAATCTGCGGCATGTCTGGCCTCCCACAATGTTTTGATGATCAGTATGAAACAGCCGACTGTGATAAAAGAATCGGCGACATTGAATACCGGAAAATCATATCCGAATATCTTGAAATCAAGAAAGTCCACGACATATCCGAAGCGGATCCTGTCGATGAGATTGCCGATGGCTCCCGATATGATCAGCAGATATGACATTTTTGAGATCAGATCGTCCTTCTCGCTTTTCAAAAGATAGTAAAAAAGCACAATGCTGGCGATCACGGACAGAACAATCAGAAACAATGTCGCATTCTGTAAGATCGAAAAACCGGCACCGTAATTGCGCACATAGGTCAGATAAAAAAAGTTCCTGATTATTTCGACAGCCGAACCGAGCGCCAGATGATTCAGGACAGCTTTTTTCACGATCTGGTCAATCAGTACGAAAATACTGATACAAACAAGATAAAGAATGACAGTCATAGGCTCCTTAAAAGAAGAAACACGATCCGATCGTGTTTATAAAGACAGTTTGTATTCCTTGAGCGCTCTGGCGATCTGATCCGGACAGCTCGTGCCTTTGAAATTGCAGTCAATGCCTTCAAATGCACGGATGACATCATCGACCTTCATGCCGACGACGATCCTGGAGATTCCGGCCAGATTTCCCATACATCCGCCTTCAACGACGAGCGATCTGATCGTATCTCCGTCGATATCGAAGGTATAATGTCTGGAACAGACTCCTTTTGGCACATATTCAAATTTCATATCGTCACCTACCGCACTTTATTTTATCTTAATTTAGGTATATTTGCTAGTTTAATGCGCAGTGTTCTGCTAAAATGAACAAAGGGAGAAATACTATGAATAAAGTCAGAACAAGATTCGCACCGTCGCCTACCGGCTATATGCATATCGGCAATCTCAGAACAGCTCTCTATGCCTATCTGATCGCCAAAAAAGATGACGGTGATTTCATACTCAGGATCGAGGACACCGACCAGGGAAGACTGGTCGAAGGTGCCGTCGATATCATCTACGAGACACTGAAACAGTGTTCCCTTTCTCATGATGAAGGACCGGATGTCGGCGGAGATTACGGACCCTATGTGCAGTCCGACCGTATGAGATCGGGCATCTACAGTGAATATGCGCATAAACTGATCGATCTGGGTAAGGCCCACTACTGTTTCTGCAGCGAAGAAGAGATCGAAAAGCAGCGTCAGGAACAGGGAGATTCCTTCTATTTCGTCGATCCCTGCAAGCTTTTAAGCAAGGAAGAGATTAAAGAAAAACTGGAATCAGGTGCACCCTACACCATCCGTCTGAATGTCGATCCAGAGGGAACCACTTCCTTTGATGATGAAGTCTACGGCCGCATCACGGTTGAAAACAAGACGCTTGATGAGATGGTCCTGTTAAAGTCTGACGGCTTCCCTACCTACAACTTCGCAAATGTCATCGACGATCATCTCATGGAGATCAGCGATGTCGTCAGAGGCAATGAATATCTCTCCTCTGCACCCAAATACAACCTCATCTACGAAGCATTCGGTTGGGACATCCCCAGATACATCCACTGCCCTCCTGTCATGAAGGATGAACATCAGAAGCTCTCCAAGCGCAACGGCGATGCTTCCTTCCAGGATCTGGTGGCCAAAGGATATCTTCCGGAAGCGATCCTCAACTATATCGCTTTATTAGGCTGGGCACCCAGTGAGGACAGAGAGATCTATTCGCTTCAAGAACTGACAAAAGCCTTCGATGTGAAACGTATCGGTACGACAGGTGCGATCTTCGATATCGACAAGCTGACCTGGATGAACGGCGTCTATCTGCGCAATATGGACAGAGAGAAATACTATGAACTGGTAAAGCCCTACATCGAAGATACAGTCGGTACAGGCTTTGATCATAAACTGATCGCCGATGCGATACACGACCGTGTCAATATCCTTTCCGAGATTCATGATATGATCTTATTTCTGAACAAAGAAGATAAGTATGAAAACGAAGTCTTCTTCAACAAGAAAGCCAAGACCGATCCCGAAATTGCCAAAGCGATCCTTCCTGAAGTCTACGCGACATTAAAAGATCTTGATGAATGGAACAATGATACGATCTTTACGGCTCTTGCCGCAAAAGCACAGGATCTCTCCTACAAAAACATCACGATGATGTATCCGATGCAGGTAGCACTCTCCGGCAGAAGCGTGGCACCGGGCGGTGCAACGATGATTGCAGCGATCTTGGGCAAGCAAGAAACACTAAACAGGATACAGAACGCTATCAACAGACTCTGAGGAGTCTGTTTTTCTGTATAATAAAGATATGAACGAAATCAGAATCATAGAAGTCAAACAGTCGGTATTTGCCTCAAACGACAAACGGGCAAATGAATTACGCGATCTTCTGAAAGAAAAGAAGACCTTTCTGCTCAATGTCATGTCTTCACCCGGTTCGGGAAAGACCACGACACTTTCCCTCATCATCAACAGACTGAAGGAAAAATACCGCATCGGTGTGATGGAAGCGGATATCGATTCCGATGTCGATGCCAGGACGATCTCGAAAAACACCGGTGTCGATGCGATACAGCTGCATACCGGCGGTATGTGCCATCTGGATGCCGATATGACAAGACAAGGCATCGAATCCTTTGAAAACTGGGCAGATTACGACCTGATCATCCTGGAAAACGTCGGCAATCTCGTCTGTCCTGCCGAATTTGATACGGGAGCCGTACGCAACATGTGCATTCTTTCGGTTCCTGAAGGCGATGACAAGCCGCTGAAATACCCGCTGATGTTTGAAGTATCCAATTTCGTGCTCATCAACAAGATCGATGTACTCGACTATTTTGATTTCGACATTGAAAAATGCAGGGAAAACATCCGCTACCGCAATCCCATGGCAGATATTTTTGAAATATGTGCCAAAGACGGACGCGGCATCGATGATGTATGTGAATATCTCATAAAACAGATTGAAGAATGGAGAAACTGATATGCCTAAAATGTCAGACCGTTATGTCCCCCGCTACATGGGAGAAGAAAAACCGAACGAAAAGATCCTTGCCTTAGGCAAAAAGATCACCGATGTCGCCAAGCACAAGATCTTCGGCATCACATCAGATGACCCCGAATACTGGGGCCTGAGAACGATATGCACAGATGAGATGGCAGATATCGCTCTGAAGATGAAAGTGAGAGCACACTATACCCTTGAAGAAATGGTGAAACTCACAGGCATCGGAAAAGAGAAACTGGAACCGCTTTTGGAAGAAATGGCGCACAGAGGCCTTCTGGAATTTGACTATGGCGATCATTATACCGATGAAGGGCCTGTCAGAGATGCACCGAAGATCAAACGCTATCAGCTGCCGATGTTTGTCCCGGGTTCCGCTGAATTCACCAACATGCTGAAGGAACAGATCGATGAGTTCCCGGAGCTGGCACAGTTTTTCGAGCGCATGACGTTCCTTCCGCTTGCGGGCATTACGGAAATGGTGCCTCCGGGAGGTGCCGGTATCGGCATGCATGTCATACCGGTCGAGAAAGCGATCTCCATGGAAAACAAGACCCTTGATATCGAACACATCTCCCACTGGCTGAAGAAATATGAAGGTCATCTGGGTGTCGGTATCTGTTCCTGCCGTTACGGCAGAGCGAAGCTCGGCGAAGGCTGCGGCGATTCCTACGAAGACTGGTGCATCGGTGTCGGGGACATGGCTGATTACTGCCGTGAGACCGGCAAGGGCCATGACATCACCTATGAAGAAGCCATGGAGATCCTTAAAAACGCCGAAGACAACGGTTTCGTTCATCAGATCACCAATATCGACGGTGAAGACAAGATCTTCGCCATCTGCAACTGCAATGTCAATATCTGCAATGCTTTAAGAACTTCGCAGCTGTTCAATACACCGAATCTTTCCCGCAGTGCCTATACGGCCAAAGTCGATCCGAAGAACTGCGTGGCCTGCGGCAAATGTGTCGAATACTGCCCTGCCGGTGCAGTCAGACTCGGACAGAAGCTGTGTACGAAAAATGGTCCGATGACTTATCCCAAACACGAACTTCCGGATCATCTTTCCTGGGGTGAAGATAAGTGGGATGAAGACTACAGGGACAATAACCGCATCAACTGCTACGACAGCGGTACGGCTCCCTGCAAGACGGCCTGTCCGGCACATATCGCCATTCAGGGTTATCTCAAAATGGCTGCCCAGGGCCGGTACAGGGATGCTCTGGCACTAATCAAGAAGGACAACCCCTTCCCTGCCATCTGCGGCCGCGTCTGCAACAAGCGCTGCGAGGATGCCTGCACCAGAGGCATGATCGATGAAGCGGTCTCGATCGATGCCGTCAAGAAATTCATCGCCCAGCAGGATCTCAACGCTGAAAACAGATATGTTCCGCCGGTCGTGATCCCTTCAAATGTCGAAAAACACTGGAAACAGAAGATTGCCATCATCGGTTCCGGTCCCGCCGGTCTATCCTGTGCCTACTATCTTGCAGTCAAAGGCTATCTGCCGGTCGTATTTGAAAAGAATGCTTATCCGGGTGGCATGATGCGCTATGGCATTCCTTCCTATAAACTTGAAAAAGATGTCATCGATGCCGAGATCGACATCCTGCGTGAACTGGGTGTCGAGATCCGCTGCAACACGGAAGTCGGAAAAGACATCACGCTTGATGATCTGAGAAAGCAGGGATTTGAAGCTTTCTATATCGCCATCGGCTGTCAGGGCGGCAAACTGCCCGGTATTCCCAACGAGAGCGGCAAAAACCGCTATCTGGCAGTCAATTTCCTCAAAGAGGCATATGAAGATCCTTCAAAGGAATTAAGCGGCAAAGTCATCGTAATCGGCGGAGGCAATGTTGCGATCGACTGTGCAAGAACAGCACACCGTCTCAAGGGACGTGATATCGAGATCTACTGTCTGGAATCCAGGGACACCATGCCAGCGACAAAACAGGAGATCGCAGAAGCGGAAGAAGAATTCATCACCATCAACAACGGCTGGGGTCCAAAGGAAGTCAGACTCAATTCCGACGGTTCGATCAAGGACATCGTATTCAAGAAGTGTCTTTCCACTGTCGATGAAAACGGCAAATTCTCCCCTGTCTATGATGAGGATGACATCACCATCGTTCCGGCTGATCATATCATATATGCGATCGGTCAGGCGATCGAGTGGAAACAGCTTCTGAAAGGAAGCAAAGTCGAATTCTGGCACGGTGATTATCCCGTTGCCGATCAGCTGACATATCAGACGGCACAGGAAGACATCTTCGTCGGCGGCGATGTCTATACCGGACCGAAGTTCGTCATCGATGCCATCGAACAGGGCCATCAGGCAGCCGATTCGCTGCACCGCTTTGTACAGCCGGGTACATCCATGACCATCGGCAAGAACAGAAGACAGTTTGTCATGCTTGACAAGGACAATATTGAGATCGATGACTACGATCATGCCGGAAGACAATACGAAGGCATGGATGAGTCGATCGACTATAAGAACTCCTTCAGGGATGCGCACAGGACATTAAGTGAGGAACAGGTCCGCATCGAAACAGCAAGATGTCTCTCCTGCGGTGCATCTGTCGTCGATGAGAACAAATGTATCGGCTGCGGTATCTGTACGACCAAGTGTGAATTTGATGCCATTCATCTCTTCAGGGATCATCCGGAGCATTCCACGATGATCAGATCGGAAGACAAATTCAAGGCGATTATTCCTTATGCCGCAAAACGGGCAGTCAATATCAAATTCGGCAAAAAGAGTGAAGAAGAGAAGCTTTCCGAAAAGAAGCATAAAGAATGGAAGAAAGCAAAGAAAGAAGCAGCAAAGAATGCATGAACTTGGCGTCGTCTTCCATGTGATCGATGAAGTCGAAGAACTCGCAAAGCAGAATGATGTAAAACACATCAACAGCGTCACGCTTCAGATCGGAACCGTCACCGGTATCGTACCTGATTATCTGACTGACTGCTGGAACTGGGCCGTCAGCAAGCATGAACTCATGATCGACTGCAAACTGAACATCGAAAAGATCGAGGCGATCACCCACTGCTCAGCCTGCGGAAACGACTATAATACGATCATCTACGGAAAGACCTGCCCGAACTGTCAGAGCAGCGATACTTATCTGCTTCAGGGCAATGAATTCATGATAAAAGAAATGGAAGTCTACTGACTTCCATTTTGTTTTCTATGGTGATCTGTATGGGATTCGAACCCATGAGTGTCGCCTTGAGAGGGCGATGTGTTAACCGTTTCACCAACAGACCGTGAAGGAGCATATCGCTCCTGTAATACTATTCTACTACTGTTTCTGCTGCAGTTTCTACTTTTTCTTCAGCAGTTTCTGCTTTTTTTCTTGTTCTTTTGGGTTTGGGAGCTTCAGCTTCTGCTTTTTTCGCTTCAGCAACCTTGCCGTTTTTTGCAGTTTCGCAGATCTTTGCGAAATCTTCCGGATTGTGGATGGCAATCTCGGAAAGCATCTTTCTGTTGACGGAAACGCCTGCTTCCTTCAGACCGTGCATCAGTCTGGAATAAGACATGCCGTTCATTCTGGCAGCTGCGTTGATTCTGGCGATCCAGAGCTTACGCATTTCTCTCTTGAGCTCTCTTCTGTGGATGTAAGCATACTTCCAAGAATGCATGACCTGCTCATGTGCAGTCCTGTACAGCAGGTGCTTGGATCCGAAATAACCGGAAGCAGCCTTCAGAATTCTTTTTCTTCTGTTTCTTGTAGGAGTCGATCCTTTAATTCTAGCCATTTTTTTCTATCCTCCTATCCCTGCAGTAAGTCCCTGTCTCTCTTGTAATCGCTCTTGTCGAGAAGAGAGGGCTTGTGTAAATGTTTCAGCTGTTTGTGTGTTTTGTTTGTAGCAAAGTGAGATACATAGTTGGAATACTTTCTCAGTTTGCCGGTTCCGGTAACTTTTACTCTTTTGGCAAAAGTCTTCTTTGTCTTCATTTTTGGCATTTTATCTTCCTCCTATTTCTTTTTAGGTGTTAAAACACAAGACATGATGTTGCCTTCCAGTTTAGGCGTTTTGTCTACGGAAGAGATATCAGCGACTTTCTCTATGAACTCATTCATGATCTTCATGCCGACTTCCTGTCTTGTCATCATACGTCCTCTGAAACGCATGTCGATCTTGACCTTCATGCCCGATTCAAGCCACTTTCTGGCCTGTTTGAGCTTGGTTTCAAAGTCATGCGTATCAATGACCGGTGACAGGCGCAGCGGCTTGATTTCGGTGTTCTGCTGATTTCTTTTTGCTTCCTTGGCCTTTTTCTGCGCTTCAAAACGATACTTGCCGTAGTCCAGTATCTTGCATACCGGCGGCTGTGCATTCGGAGCGACACAGAAGAGATCCAGATCCGCGTCGTAAGCGATTTGTAATGCCTCATTTCTTGACATTACTCCCAGTTGGCTTCCATCTGGGCCGATGACCATTACTTCTTTGAAACGAATGCTTTCGTTTACCAGGTCTTCATTTCCTTTTTTTCTTGTTATAGTTTTATACCCCCATATAGAATAAAAAGTGAGACAAAGCCCACTTTAAATATCGTTACGTTCGTAGCAATATACCCAAGTCTTAAGACATCAGGTGAGAAGTGGCCTTCTTCTTTCTACATCCTTTTTATTACTCAATTATTTAAACATAATTGTTTTCAAAAGTCAAAACAAAAATGCATCATTTTAAAGGTCGATCCGTTCGACCCTGACCTTGCCGTCATCCATCAGATATACCCTGGCGTAGGACGGTGATGTCAGATCCCTGTTATACAGTGTCGATCCGGGGTTGATGAAGCGGATATTGCTGTAGATCTGATCGGTGAAGGAATGCGTATGTCCGAAGAAAACGATATCGGCTTTGACGCTTTTTGCCTTGTCCAACATCAGATTCTTGGAAAACGTATAGCCTGTTCCGTGGAAGATATAGATGCGGTGGCCGCCGATCTCCAAGAGTCTGTCTTTTGGATAATCATAGGACCAGTCATTGTTTCCTTCCACTGAAATAAAAGGCTCCATCTCTTCCGGAGGCATCATTGAATCGCCGCAGTGAAAATAATAATCACAGGCCGGATTATCGGAAAGTATCCTGTTGATGGAATTCATGTCACCGTGATTGTCGGAACAAAGGCATATCTTCAGCATCTCAGTAAAAAATCCTCTCCCTTGATCACTTCCCTGTCGCTCAGATCGCCGAAACCGGTCTGCCGCAGACATTCATAGGCACCGATCGCCACACAGTTGGACAGATTCAGGCTCCTTGCATTCTTTCTCATCGGAATGCGGTAGCACTCATCCAGATGATCCTTCAGGATCTGCTTGTCGATACCGGTCGATTCTTTTCCGAATACCATATAAATATCTTTTTCTTTATCAAAGACACATTCATTGAATGATTTCAGTGCATATCTGCTGAAAAAGACGAACTGTCCCTCTTTGTCTTTGATGAATTCATCCCAGTTTTTATATACCGTATAATCCAGTTCGCTGATATAATCCAAGCCGCAGCGTTTCAGATGTTTCTCATCCAGTGAAAAGCCTAAAGGTTCGATCAGATGCAGCTTCATTTCAAATACCGAACAGGTACGCATGATATTGCCGGTATTCTGCGGGATCTCCGGTTCATACAGTACGATATTGATCATGCATTCTCCCTTTTGGAAAGAAAATGAAACAAAGCAAAGAAGCCAAACAGTAATGCTACCGCAGTCACGACGATCCTGATGACCAGATGATTGAAGAATTCCGGCGGTACGATCATGATCAGAACATCTTTTCTCAGATCAAGAAGCCATAGATCGTTTGACGGGAAAAAGACATGGTGGAACATCGTCCAGAAGGAATCGAAATCGATCAGGATCCATACACCGAGAACTGATATGACAGCCATTGCATATAGCAATGCTTTCCGATAGGAAACAGAAAGCGATCTCACCTGTTTTTTCCATACTGCGTACACAATCCCTGCTGCAGAAATGACTGTACTGATGATCAGCAGATAATTGGCTCCCAGGTTGAGTCTTCTGACATCCGCCATGTGTGCCTTTTCATCATCGGTGAACACTTCCCTCATCTCACCGTGTATCTTCATTTTCCTCTCCAGCGAGGCTTTCGGATCATTGAGATAATCCAGTGTGAATGATGTCAGATCTTCCAGATCTTCATCGGAGATGCCAATATGATCGGCTATGCTTTTGCCGTAAAGCGTCAGCGTGTCGTGCTCGGAAGTATAAAAACGTTCATTGAACGACCAGAAGTGTATTGAAAAAAGCAGACTGAACAGTATGCAGAAAATACTTACGATCAGATAGATGTTTTTACTGGAATTTCTCTTTTGCATCGATAATCCACTCCTTCAGGGCTTTGGCACGGTGTGAATAAACATTTTTGTATTCCTCACCGAGCTCTGCTTCCGTTTTTCCGTACTCCGGTATCACAAAGATCGGGTCGTAGCCGAAACCTTTGTCCCCTGCCGGTTCATATGCGATCGTGCCCTCATTGACGCCCTGATAGTAATGTACTGAGCCCTTTCCGTCGATAAAACAGAGACAGTCGACGAATCTGGCGCTTCTTTCGCTCACATCTTTCATGATATCGACGATATAGGCACATTTGTGCGGATAATCCATTTCCGGCAGAAAACGGGCCGAATGGATGCCCGGTTTGCCTCCAAGGTAATCAATACAGATACCTGAATCATCGGCGATCGTCGGCAGATGATACAGATCGTGATAGAATCTGGCTTTGATATAGGCGTTTTCTTCAAAAGACAGACCGTCTTCAACAGGTTCTTCTTCACAGCCGAAATCCTTCGGACATACCAGTTCCAGATCGATTCCGTTGTTCAGCAGGATATCTCTGATTTCTTCCAGCTTATGCGGATTGGAAGAAGCGATAAACAGTTTATTCATACTGGAATATTGTACAATAAAAAATCACCGTAGTGAATCGGTTTTAACTGTATATAAACAATATGAATAACATAAAAAATCTGAGAATTATTTCTCAGATTTCAGTCTATTTTGAATTTTTCGATGATGGTCTGAACCAGAGGATTCCTGACAACATCGGAACTGGAGAATTCAATGAAACCGATGTTTCTGATATCCCTCAATTTGTCGTAGGCAAGCTTGAGACCGCTTTTCTGGCGGCTGATGTTGAGATCCACCTGAGTGATATCGCCGTTGACGACCATTTTCGAGTTGAAACCCAGTCTTGTCAGGAACATCAGCATCTGTTTGTCGGTCGTATTCTGGGCTTCGTCCAGGATGATAAACGCCTCATCAAGCGTTCTTCCTCTCATATATGCCAGCGGAATGACTTCGATGACGCCCTTTTCGATCAGCTTGTTTTTCTGTTCATTGCCCAGAATCGCATCCAGTGCATCATAGATCGGCATCAGGTAAGGATCGATCTTCTCCTTGAGATCGCCAGGCAGGAAGCCCAAAGATTCACCCGCTTCCACGGCAGGCCTGGTGATGATGATCTTGGAGATGTCGCCTTTCTTGAGATAGGATACGGCCATCAGCACCGCCAGGAAAGTCTTTCCGGTACCGGCCGGTCCGATACCGAAAGTCAGATCATTGTTTCTGATCGTCTTGACGAAACGGTACTGATTCGCTGTCTTGCATTTGAACGGCTTGCCGCCGTTGGAATAAGCGATGACTTCACTCTGAAAGAATTCGCGTTCCGTATCATTGATGTTGATGAATGACTGTTTGATGAAATCATAGTCGATCACTTCATCACGGCATTTCTGCGTCAGGTAGTCCATATGGGCGGAAAACTTAGAAAAAAGCTGCTGATCGTCGCTCAGAAGCTTGAAATAATTATCTCTGTATACGATACCGCAGTCGTATAATTCTTCCAGTAATGTAATGTTGCTGTCGTTGACACCGACGATATTCTTGATACTGTCCTGATCGAGATCTTTAAAGATATATTCCATACAATTCCATTCTAATTGATTTTTATTATGATTTCTACAGATGTTCAAGCCATGCAGTCGCTCCGATGTATTCGCATGCTCTTGCACCGCACTCATTGGCAAAGCGGATGCATTCACTGATCTCGTTTCCCTGGTCCAGAGAGCTGATGAATCCCGCGGCAAAGCTGTCTCCGGCTCCCGTGGAATCAACACATACGACTTTCCGCTCGGGTTTCATGATCTCTCCCTGATAAAGGCATCCCTGATCGCCGAGTTTGATGATCACATTGCGAATCCCTTTCTGATAAAGAAGCGATTCACATTCAAATATATCGTCACTTCTGCACAGTTTCATTGCTTCGTTTTCATTGCAGAAGAAATAATCAATATATTTCATATAGTCTGTATTTTCGATCTGTCTGTCATTTTTCGGCGAAGAAGAGTCCGCACATAATATGATCCCCTTTTCTTTGATGTTTCTGAATAAGATCTCATACTTCTTTTCATCCATGACTTTGGAGATGAACAGTGACGCAAATGATGCGATCCTACAGTCTTCATCGATCCTGATATGATCGAGATCCAGCAGTCTGAGACTTCCGTTTTCACTTCCGACAAAGGTATGCTGACCGTCTTTTTCCATCAGAATGATCGACAGATAGGTATCGATTCCGTCTTTCAGGATATCCTGATCAAAATCCACGCCATTATTAAACAAATGTTCACGGATCATATGCCCGTAAACATCGTTTCCGGCTATTGTTTTTAATGAAACATCCCGGCCGAGCTTCTTTAATACGATCGCCTCATTGAATGCATCGCCTCCGAAGGAAGTTTTTATGCTTGGGGCTTTGAACGTACCGGAAAAGAATTTCTCTCTGTCGACATCACTCACAAGAAGATCGATGCAGGATGCACCTATCACATTGATTGCACTCATAACTTTATTGTACATAAAAAGCCAATTGACTTGGCTTCTTATTTGGATCTTCTTAATTTGCGAGCATTCTCACGTTTCAGTCTCTTTTTGATACCGGGTTTAACGTAATATTCTCTCTTCCTTGCTTCGAGAAGCGTGCCATTACGGGAAACCTGTCTCTTAAAACGACGTAAAGCATCATCGAGCTGTTCGTTTTCTTTAACGATTACCTTTGCCATAATCTCACCTCCTCTTTTTTTCAGGCTTTTTTATTATAATCAATTCATTTTGAAAAATAAAGACTATTCTCCTTTATTGATCAATTTTGTTCCGGAAGAAGTACCGATACGGTTTGCGCCCAGAGATATCATCTTTTCAAAGTCATCTCTGCTTCTGACACCGCCGGCTGCCTTGATGTAGCATCTGTCGCCGACAGTCTGCTTTAAAAGCGCCACATCTTCGAATGTCGCACCGTTTGTCGAGAAACCGGTCGAAGTCTTTACGAAATCGGCTTTTGCTTCCAGGATGCACTCACAGGCTTTCACTTTTTCTTCATCCGTCAGAAGACAGGTCTCGATAATGACTTTCAGTGTTTTTTCACCGCAGGTCTCTTTGATCCTTCTGATCTCGTCAGTCACATATGCGTAATCCTTATCCTTGAGTCTGCCGATATTGATGACCATATCGACTTCGTCTGCTCCTTTGGCCAGTGCATCGGCTGTTTCGGCGATCTTTGCTTCCGTAGACATGGCTCCCAGAGGGAAACCGATGACACAGCAGACCAGAACATCGCTGCCTGCCAGTTTTTCCTTGCAGAAAGGAATGTTGCAGGTATTGACACAGACTGATTTGAAGTCATATTCGATGGCCTCATCACAGAGTTTTCCGATCGCTTCCAGAGAAGCATCGGCTTTTAAAAGCGTATGGTCGATATACTTAGACAGTTTCATTTTCTTCTCTCCTTCTCTTTTCGATATATTTTACGGCATAATATCTGTCTCCGTAATAGAACTCTCTGCCCAGTCCCATGGAAAGGAACCGTTCATTTCCCTTGCCGATGATCAGCAATGTATCGTTGTGGTTCATCAGTTCGACACCGTATTCGATCGCCTGCGACCTTAACGGCATGTACAGCGTCCTGCCGTTCTTCTCGTATTTATGACAGCGTTCCAGGATCTCCATGACCTCCGATTCCAGAGATTCATTTTCTGTCAGGATCGTGATATCCAGATATTTGCCGCACAGATCCATGATCTTTTCCAGACGCTTGTCGCCGTCGGAATAGTTGATACTGACGATGCCGATGGCCTTGTTTCTGTGTTTTACGAAAGAAGCGTAGCGGAATACTTCTTCGATCGAACTGAGATCATAGGCACTGTCGATGATGATGTTATATTCCTGATCGACTCTTTCCATGACACCGCTGACATAAGGGATATCCGACATATGAGCAATCACTTTTTCAATGTCGTTTCCTCTGCAAACCAGTGCCGCAATGGCTGCCGTCAGATTGTAGACATTCACCATTCCCTGAACGACTGACTTCACACTGTAGGATTTTCCTTCATGGATCAGTTTGTAGGATACACCCGAGGTCGATATCGTAATGTCCCGGATCTGGAAATCGGCGATCGTCGATGTTCCGTATGTGATATAGTGGTCTACACACTCTTTCAGTTCATTGAACGATTCATCATCGATATTGAAGATGACAGAGGTATTGTTTTCCAGTGTATAGAGATATCTTCTGACATAAGTATAATAGTCATTGGTCTGGAATTCGCTGGAATTCCTGTTGGTGCAGGTATAAATGACGCATTCCGGAGAGACCGAATCCAGTTTCTGCAGGTTCAGAGAAGAAGCGTCCGCTTCAAATGTACAGTGGCGGACCTGATTTTTCTTCATCGTATCCAGCATTTTCAGGTTATCCAGGATATTGAGCGTCGTAAATGAGGAATTCAGTTCCAGTCCGTTGTAACGGATGCCCAGAATGCCGATATAGCCGCAGGATGAAACGGAATTGAGATAATCATTGATGAAAGAAGCGACCGAAGATCTTCCGTAATTGCCCAGCACGACATATTTCTCGATACCCTGATTCGGCTCGTTATAGAAGATATTGGCTACTTTTGTCAGCGTATTGTTGACATTGGCAACCCTGATATAGACTGCCTTGTGTTTTTCCTGCTGCTCCTTGCTGTAGACGATGACCTTTGCGCCGTTTTCAATGGCTTCTTCAATGTAGTTGTGGCCGTCATACTTGATGCCGTCGAGACAGAAAAAGATCGCATTTTTCATCGAATGTCTGCTATCGATCGAAAGCTGTTCGATCTCGATATCAGGTGCACCTTTAAACAGTCTGCTTAACAGCATACGCCGATCACCTCATCTTTTGTACTTTCTACGATCACATCATATATCTCACCGATCTTAAGGATCTCAGGAATCTTCACATAGAAATACTGCCTGCTGTAGCCGTAAGAAAAGCCGTCGATATTTCTTTCCACCAGTACTGAAACTTTCTTTCCTTTGAAACCGGATATGAAATCCATCTTGATCTGTTTTTCAATATCCATTACAGTCTTTACCCTCTGCTTCTTGATCCTGGGATCGATATGCCCCTCCATTCTGTCGGCAGCAGTACCGCTCTTGCGCGAATACGGGAAGACATGGATGAAGGAGAAAGCGATCCTCTTCAGGTTTTCCAGTGTCCTTTCAAATGATTCTTCATCCTCACCCGGGAAACCGACGATCAGATCGGTCGAGATCGAAATATCGGGAATCTCTTTTCTGATATATGTCACTCTTTCCATGAATTGTGAGATTGTGTAAGGTCTGTTCATAGCCTTGAGGATCTTGTCATCGCAGGACTGTACAGGTATGTGCAGATGATGTGCCAGCTTTCCGTTGTTTTTCATCAACTCAATGATATTATCGCTGATCTCAGTGATCTCGATCGAGGAAAGACGTATCGTCTTGAGATCTTTGATCTCACACAGATCCTTCAGCAGCATGTACAGGTCATATTCCCCGTCATTGTAGCGTCCGGTGTGGATCCCGGTCAGTACGATCTCCCTGTTTGTCTTTGCCAGTGTCTGTGCAACTTCAAGCACTTTCTTATGATCGGCGCTTCTTTCTCTTCCTCTGGCATAAGGAATGATGCAGTATGAGCAGAACTGGTTGCAGCCGTCCTGGATCTTTAGGAATGATCTGGATTTTTTGGCATATGATTCGATATACAGGTCTTCAAAATCAGAAGAGATATTCTCATGTACCAGATTGTCTTTCGTATTCTTCAAGATCAGATCGACGATCTTGTCCTTGTGATCAGAACCGATGACAAGATCGACATCCTCAAATACCTGGGCATATGATTTCACCTGTGACATACAGCCGATGGCAGCGATATAGGCATCGGGATTGTTTCTTCTGGCATCGTGGATGAATTTTCTGGTCTTTGCCTCAGCGGTATTTGTCACACAGCACGTAAAAATGAGATAAATATCCGCTTTATCCTTGAAATCCACTTCTTCAAAATGTCTGTTCATGTTCTCCCGGACATAGGTCGCCTCATAATCGTTGACCTTGCATCCCAGGATCATCATCGCATATGTTTTCATTGACATTTCCATACGATCAGACTCGTCATATACAAAGCGGCTGTCTCCGCTCTTAAGATCCTCTTGCCCAGCGATACCGATTCAAAGCCCATGGAAACGATTTTTCCATATTCATCTTCATCAAAACCGCCTTCCGGTCCGATGATATATGTAATCGAATCGGATTTGCCGATATCGGAGATCTTTGTCTCTGATTCATAACAGATATAATTGCTGGTGCTCATATATTGCTTCAGATCCTTCAGATCACAGGGTTTTGTGATCTCAGGGATCCTGTTGCGGTGACACTGTTCCGCAGCTTCCAAAGCGATCTTGCGCAGTCTCTGCAGCTTCTTTCCATCCCTGATCTTCAGAACACTTCTTCTGGCATTGAACGGGACGATCCTGCTGACACCGAGTTCGGTCATTTTCTGGATGCATAATTCAAACTTGTCGCTTTTGATCAATGAGAGGATGCAGGTGATCTCACAGTCCAGTTCGTTGTTTTCATCTAAAAAAGCATCGATCCGACATCTTTTCTCATCGATCAGATGTGCATGAAAAATCTTTCCATCCCGATCAGCGATCCTGAAGGTGTAGGAACTGTCTTTTCTGAGTACTTTGATCAGATGATGAAGCACCTCTTTGTCAAGATCGATGATCTGATCTGTTTCCGCTTTGGAATCGATAAAATACTGCTGCACAGATTTATTATAATCGAAAAAGAACAGGCATTTGCCTGTTCTTGAACTATTCCTTGTCTTTTTTGAATGTGATCTTGATCTCGTTGACTTTTTTCGAGTCCGCATCGGTCACTTCGATATGCATATTCCGGAAATCGAAGCTGTCTCCGACATCCGGTATCTTGTCCAGCATGTCGATGACCCAGGCGGAAGTCGTGTTGAATTCATATTCCTCATCGAATTCGATCCCGAAGTGTTCGAACATGTCTTCATAGTCGACATCGGCCTTGACCAGATAGGTATCATCATCCAGTTTCTTATAGTATTCGATGACTTCATCGTGTTCGTCGTAGATCTCACCGACCAGTTCTTCCAGGATATCTTCCATCGTGATGATGCCCTGGGTTCCACCGTACTCATCGACGACGACAGCCATATGGGTCTTGGATGTCTGGAACTGTTTCAGCAGCGAAGAGATCTTGACCTGCGGTGAAGTGAAGATGACTTCCTTCAGAGACTGTCTGATATCGGTAGATTTCTCATAGAAAAGATGATAATAGAAGTCCTTCTCGATCAGAACACCGATGATGTTGTCGATATTTCCTTCATAAACCGGCAGTCTGGAGAAGCCGGAATCACGGTATTTCAGTTCGATCTCTTCGATCGTATAATCATCCACATCGACAGCGATGACATCGATCCTCGGTGTCAGGATCTCACCGACATCCAGATCATTGAATTCCAGTGCATTGGTGATCAGATCGGCTTCATGATCCTCGATATCGCCGTCTTCATTGGCCTCTTCGACCATGGTGATGAATTCATCCGTCGTATAAGAATCGGGTCTGTCACCGAAGTGTTTTTCAAAGATCTTCTCGACGAAACGGAAGATGAATGTCAGCGGCGTCAGCAGCCATACCAGCAGGTTCAGGATCGGCGTGCAGCTCATCGCAAACTTCTCGGGAACGTATTTCGCAACGTTTTTCGGAATGATCTCACCGATGATCATGATCACCAGCGTCATGATGATCGAGGATACGGTGACACCCTTTCCGCCCAGGATATTGGTGAACAGCACGGTCGCCAGTGATGCCGATACGACATTGACGATCGTATTTCCGACCAGTATCGTCGTTAACAGCTTTGAAAAGTCTTCTGTCAGTCTGTATGTCCTTTCTGCTGCTTTATTTCCGGCATTGGCGAGGGCTTTGATCTTGATCTTATTCAGTGATGAAAAAGCCGTTTCCGACGCAGAGAAAAAGCTGTAGCACAGCACAAGGATCGATATGATGATAAGAAGATCGGAATTATTCACAAAAACACCTCATTTCTGAAGTGTTCATACTACACGGTAAAGGAACGTCTTCTGATTTATACATAACGAAACTATTTTAACAGAATCATTTTTGATAATCAACTGAATCCCTCTTCACCAAAAAAGGCATCCTGCGATGCCTTATGATCTTGATTTGAAGAATGCCGGTACGTCATCATCGTCATCGTAGTTGCTGACGACTTCATCACGTTTCACCGGTTCCTCCTGCTGCACTTCATTGCTGATAGGCCGATCGAAGATCAGTTCGGTCTGAGGCGCATAAGATGTGTGCTTGGTATTGGGCAGATCGAATCCGGTCGCGATGACGGTAACGATGATCGCCTCGCCCAAAGATTCGTTGATCGCCACACCGTAGATGATATCGATATCATTGCCGGCAGCTTCCTTGATGAAGTCAACTGCGATGGATGAATCCTGCAGAGAGATATTGGGACCGCCGGTGATATTGATGATCGCGGATTTGGCACCTTTGATGTTTGCTTCCAGCAGCGGAGAGCGGATCGCTCTGGCGGATGCTTCCTTGGCTTTGTTTTCGCCCTGTGCCATACCGATACCGATCAGCGCAGTGCCCTTGCCCTGCATGACGGTTCTGATATCTGCGAAGTCCAGATTGATGAACGCCGGGACTGCGATCAGGTCGGTGATCGTCTGAACGCCCTGTCTTAAGACGTTATCTGCTTCCTTGAACGCTTCCTGCATCGGGAT
Source organism: Erysipelotrichaceae bacterium (assembly GCA_017454765.1). Lineage (GTDB taxonomy): Bacteria > Bacillota_I > Bacilli_A > Erysipelotrichales > Erysipelotrichaceae > Colivicinus. Next base: position 227,195 of record JAFTCJ010000021.1, read on the forward strand.
CTTGCCGATGACATTGAGCAGCTGGTTATTGGAAACGATAATCAGGGAGTCGACATATCTTCTGATATTCTCGATACCGACATTTGCCTGGTCCATCCTTCTTCTGCCTTCGAAATCGAAAGGTTTGGTGACGATACCGACGATCAGGCATCCCATGTCTCTTGCGATCTTGGCGAAGACAGGTGCAGCTCCGGTTCCGGTTCCGCCGCCCATACCGCAGGTAATGAACACCATATCGGCACCGGAAATGGCTTTTTTGATCTCTTCCTGAGATTCGATCGCCGCTTTCTGTCCTGTCTCGGGATTGCCGCCGGCACCTAAGCCTTTAGTCAGTTCTCTGCCTAAAACGATTTTATTGGGACATTTTGAAAGGTTCAGTGACTGTATATCCGTATTGCAGACATAGAAATCCACACCTTTCACTCCGTCATTAACCATTCTGGATACGGCGTTGCATCCGGCACCGCCGATTCCGAACACTTTTATTCTGGCAACTTGGTTGTATTCAGGTCTGATTGTCATTGATTACCTCCCTTTTCCATATACTGTCTGAACAGATTCTTGATCTTCGTCGTAATTGTCTCACCTTCCGAATCCAGCTTTTTCTGATCGATCAGCGAATCATATTTGAGCAGATCGATACAGGAAACATCCAGATTATTCATAATTACTTTATCACGATAAACGAAGAATGTGCCATATAAAGCTGTAAATGCAGGATCCCGGACACCGATGGTATCGGGATAATAAGTCTTTACTTCACACTGTGCCTTCTGTCTGATGACATCGGAGAGAGCCTTCATCTGTTCGCCTTCGGATGTGATGATGATCGATGCACCGGTCTCGATGATCGGCTTGCACATGGTGACCAGTTTGTCACTGAGCAGATCCAGAGGCTTGGCCACCGTCTCATTGAGCATCTTTGTCGTGATCGTGTTCGTCGTACCCTGTGATGTCCAGGCATAGATGATATCATCGGGATACTCGCTGTCATAATTGATGGAGTACTTGACCAGTTTGGCGATGTCGTTGTAGGGCATATTGTAAGTCCTGTAGACCTTGTTGATCAGGGAATTGAGCCCGTCAAATACGATCTCGGTGGAGACCAGTTTCCCTTTTGACAGAAGCGAAAGATATGTGCAGCATCTGTTAATGTCCAGAACGATGATGCTTCTGTTGAGCGATTCCTCAAACAGTGCCGCTTCTTTTGCCACGGCGTAGGTGTTCAGGACGATGTCCAGTACCTTGATGCCGCTGGCTTCGATGACGGAGACATAATCGTAGCAGACCTCGGTATCCGCGCAAAGCAGATCGATGTCGACGATCACTTCAGAGCACATCTCGTTCTCCGGCAGTCTTCTGGTAGAAATGCCGTTGATCGTGTATTTGACGATCATCGGTGATACGACCATGACATCGGAATCGACCTTGGAACGCAGTGAATTGGAGATCGCTCTGGCGATATCCTGTTTCTTGACGATGCCGCTGTCGATGACTACTTTGGATCTGAGCGGAAAACGCTTGAAATTATAGGCCGGCAGTACGAGCAGTACCTGTTCCAGATCGGAACCGATCTTCTCCGAAGTCTTGCCTACTGCGTACCTGATATCGGATATCAGCTCTTCTTTGTTGACAATTTTAAAATCGCTGATAGCATTTGTATTGTACTTATCAGCTCTGATGATGTTGAATCGGGTGTTATAGTACTCTCCTACCAGGATTCTGATTTCACTTTCACAGAGTTCCATGGCAGCATAAATCTGTTTGATATTCGTACTCATACATGATAATTTTAGCATAATCTTAAAAAGAGTACACATACAAAACCAAATAGATTTGCATTTATAAAACAGTTATGATAAAGTAATAAAGCGAAAATTGAAGAAAGGGGGCAAGCTGTATGTCAAGAGTTTGTGCTATCACTGGAAAAAAACCGATGTCTGGTAATAACCGTTCACATTCACTTCGTGCTACACGCCGTAAATGGAATGTAAATCTTCAGACCGTTACTATGATGGTTGATGGTAAACCGAAGAAGGTTCGCGTTTCTGCCCGTGCACTGAGAACGTTAAAAAATCAGGCTAAAGCCGCATAACTTCCCAAAAGGAAGTTTTTTTATGAAAAAAAGGATCTTTCGATCCTTATTCGCATTTTCTCAGTTTTTCTACATTGGCTCTGATATCACCGTTGAAGACATAGGAACCGGCAACCAGTGCATCGGCTCCCCTGCTTAGAAGATCATGTGCGTTCTTGTCGCTCACACCTCCGTCGACTTCAATGATGAAATCAAGGCCGTTTTCTTTTCTGTAATCAGAGAGTTCCTTTACCCTGTCAAGTGCCTCCGGCATGAAGGACTGTCCGCCGAAACCGGGTTCCACCGACATCAGCAGGAAGATATCCAGATAAGGAAGCAGCGGTTTGATCGTTTCAATACTGGTACCCGGTTTGATCGAGATACCGGCTTTGAGATACATGCCGCGGATCTTGTTTAAGAGTCTCTTGCATTCCTCGATATCATTGAACACCTCATAGTGGAAGACGATCGAATCGGCACCGGCTTGTGCAAAGACATCGGCGTAGTGCTCGGGATCATCGACCATCAGATGGACATCCAGAAACAGTTCCGTGTTTTTCCTGACTGTCTTGCAGATACCTGGACCGAACGTCAGATTGGGAACGAAATGAGCATCCATGACGTCAAAATGGATCCATTCCACACAGCTGTTCAGGGCATCCATCTCTTCCTTGAAACGGTCAAAATGCATTGAATATAACGATGGCGATACAATCATGGTTCCTCCTCCCTGACGGTATAATAATAAATCGTGACTCTGAAATCATCATCGATCTCAAATGTCGTTCCCAGTTCCGGGGAAGTTTTGACGACTTTGTTCACATCCGAATTAGCCAGTTCCTCCGGAGTAAAGAACGATCTGTCTTCTTCCGAAAGGATATAGCCGACATTGTTTTCATCCAGATACTCCATCGCTCTGGAAAGATCCCAGCCGATCAGATCGGCAAGGATGACCTGTTTGTTTTCGATGCCGTATTTGATCGTGATCTCGTTGTTGGAAGAAGCATCGAACTTGGTTCCCGGATCTACCGACTGTTCGATGACCTTGCCCGGATCCGCTTCTGTTTCAACAGGTACGAGCTTGACATTGAAATTAAGCGATTTCAGCTCGTCTCTGGCGCTTTCATAGTCCATGCCTACATAATTCCCCAGAACGGAATAAAGGCCGCTGGAGACCGTCAGTTTGACTTTGGTGCCGATCTCCACTTCCTGGTTGGCTGCCGGATTGGAAGAGATGATGCGATCTTTCTCGATGGAATCGGAAAGGATCCAGGTGATCCTGGAATCATCAACCTCCAGCTTCTTCTGTGCCAGGATGTCTTTGGCCTCCTGCACGGTATAATTGCGCAGATCGGGCACAGTGACAAACTTCTCCTTGCCGCCGATGATACCGGTCAGGAATAATATCAGAACGATGATCAGGATCGATAAAAGCGAAACACAGGCCAGGAAAGCTGCATTGAAGAGTTTTCTCTGTCTGCTGGTCTTCTTTGTCTTCTTCTTGTTGCCGGCCAGTCTAGAAATATGGACACTTTCGTTTTCTTCCGTTTTCTTTTCATCGAAACTGACTGCCGGATCGTTGCGGTGTTCCTTCTTGAGACATTCGTTAAGATCCTGCAGCATCAGCGCGATATTCTTGTAGCGGTTTGCGGGATTCTTGGCAGTCGCCTTAACGACGATGTTTTCGACTGACTGGGGAATACCGGGATCGAAAGATCTGACAGAAGGAATCTCGCCCTTGATATGCATTAATGCGACCTGCACCGGGTTTTCCGCTTTGTAAGGAACATCACCGGTCAACAGTTCATAGAACACGATTCCCAGCGAATAGATATCGGACTGCATCGTTGCCTGCTTGCCCTTGGATAATTCAGGCGCCAGGTAATGTACGGAACCTAAGACGGAATCCTTGTGCGTGATCTGCATGGCGTTGTTTGCCAAAGCAATGCCGAAGTCTGAGAGCTTGATCGTTCCGTCGTCTTTGATCAGAACGTTCTGTGACTTGACATCACGGTGAATGACATTGTTGCGGTGGGCTTCCATCAGCGCTCCGGCCAGCTGCTTCATCATCCAGACAGCTTCCTTGTAAGGGATCGGTCCCCTCTTGCGGATCAGCTGTTTCAATGTATAGCCCTTGATATATTCCATGACGATGTAGTGCTTGTCTCCGTCATCGCCAACGTCATAGACATCGACGATATTGGGATGGGAAAGCTGGGTGACCGCACCGGCTTCCCTCTTGAATCTTTCAAGTGCCGTGTCATCATCCGCCATATCCGATTTCAGTACCTTGACGGCAACTTCTCTTTTGAGGATTGGGTCATAAGCAAGATAGACATCTGCCATGCCTCCTCTTCCGATCAGTTTCACGATTCTGTAACGATTTCCTATGTATTCCGACATATTACCTCTTTACAAGCACGATTGTGATATTGTCAAAACCGCCTTTCAGCAAGGCAAGATCCTTGAGATCTTCTGTTTTCTGAGCGACACTGCGGTCCGGATCGATGACGATCTTCGTGATCTCTTCATCGCTGACATAGGCATGCAGACCGTCCGAACAGACAAGATAATAATCCATGTCTTTCACCTTATGCACATCCGGTGTGCAGACCGGGAAAATGCCGATCGCCTTGACCAGATAATGCTTTTTGGGATGATTGATGGATTCCTCATAGGTGATCTGTCCCTTTTCCAGCATCTGATTGACCAGTGTATGATCAGTCGTCAGTCTCACTGACATGTCATCAATGAAACCGTAGACCCTGGAATCACCGCAGTTGATGCTGACGTTCCCGTTTTTCGTCATCAGGATACCGGTCAGGGTCGTTCCCATGCCGTCGTACTCATCATATTTCTCTGAGAGTTCATAGACATGCCTGTTGGCGGCTGCGACATGATACAGCATATAATTGATCACATCTTCACAGCAGTCAAAAGGACCGGACTCTTTAAAATTGTCCTCAAAATACTTGATGGTCTCGCCGCTGGCGACTTCTCCCGCCTTCCCGCCGCCGATACCGTCGGCTACAAGTACCAGAAAATCACCGTAGCTGTTGAATACGGCGATATAGGAATCCTGGTTCTTGTCTCGGACAAGACCGATGTCGGTAATGCAGAAGTACTCCATAGTTTTATTGTATATGATTCGCCCGCAGTTGGCCACATGCGGCATCGATGTCATCGCCTTTCTTCTGTCTCAGAGTCACGGCGATGTTTCTTTTTTTCAGCAGATCATAGAAACGCAGTGCATTTTCATCGGACGAGGTCTTGAAATCCTTTTCCGAAACCGGATTGTAAGGGATCAGATTGATATAGGCGTTCATGCCCTTGAGCAGACGGGCGATCTGATCGGCATGTTCCGGCTGATCGTTGACATCTCTTAACAGCAGATATTCAAAAGTCAGACGTCTGTTATTGAGCTCGCTGTAGTTCTTCAAAGCTTCCATCAGTTCTTTCAGGGGATATGCCTTGTTGACAGGCATCAGTGAAGACCTCAGTTCATCATTCGGCGCATGCAGAGAGATGGCAAGATTATACTGCAGGTTTTCTTTCGCAAAACGGTTGATCCCCGGGATCAGTCCGCATGTCGATATGGAGATATGTCTGGCACCGATCTCCAGGCCGTACGGATCGTTGATGATATTCATCGCCTTCATGACATTGTCATAGTTGTCGAAAGGTTCACCCGTTCCCATGACGACGATGTTTCCGAGTCTTTTTTCTTCCCTGTCCAGATCTTTCTGTATCATCAGTGCCTGAGACACGATCTCTCCGGCTGAAAGATCTCTCTGTTTCTTCAGCAGACCCGATGCACAGAAACTGCAGCCCATGTTGCAGCCAACCTGCGAAGAAAGACAGGCACTGTAGCCGTATTCGAAAATCATCAGTACGGATTCCACCAGAGCCCCGTCAGTAAGCTCAAAGAGATATTTTCTGGTACCGTCCTTTGATATCTGCATATCCCTGATCTTAAGCGCTCTGATCTCAAAATCGTTTTTGAGCTGTTCGATCAGTTTTTTTGACAGATCACTCATCATCTCAAAATTGTCGATCCGCTTATGATACAGCCACCTGAAAATCTGCTTTCCGTGAAACGGCTTGATGCCGTTTTCGGAAAGATAATTCTCGAGATCGCTTAATGACAAATCGTAGATCGGTTTCATTCTCTCACCTTTCTCATCTTAGCATAATAGAAACAGTCACCGAGTTCATTGATGATCGTATCTTCTTCCAGCAGTGTATAATTCTCATGCTGTTTCAGGAATCTTCCTGTCAGTCTCGCGTTCTCTTTTTTATTCAGGGTACAGGTACTGTACAAGAGGATCCCCTCCTGCTTCAGGAGCGGATCGATACTCTCCAGCAGTTCAAACTGCAGCAGCTGCAGTTCATCCAGACTTTCCGGAGTGATATGGAACTTGAGATCCGGTTTTCTGCCGATGACACCCAGTCCCGAACACGGTGCGTCCAGAAGGATGCGGTCAAATCTCACATCCAGAATATCTTTCAGTTTCCTGCCGTCTTCATTGAGGAAATGGATACCGGAGAATCCCAGTTTTTTTGCCATCTTCTTCATCAGTTTCACCCTGTTTTCATGAAGATCGTTGCCATACGCATTCTCGGGACCGATGATATCCAGACAGTTGAAGAGCTTGGATCCCGGTGCGCTGCATACATCCAGCAGGACATGATCTTTTTCAAGATCCAGATGCTGATAAAGAGATGCGGAATTGACATCCTGTACATAGAAACATCCATTCCGATACGCTTCGGTGTTCAGCAGATTGTCTTTGGAAGTAAATATATCCTCATTGATGATCTCGATATCAAGATCTTTCAGATCATCATAAGTGCATTTTAGCTTATTGATGCGGTAGTAGACCTTCGGTATCTCATGATAGACCTTCATGACCGCTTCGAATTCCTCTTTTTCATACTGACTTTTAAGCAGCTTGCAGATCCATTCGGGCAGAGAATAACGGATATGGTCATCTTCGCTGATCTTCAGATCACTGATCTGATGCAGCACAGCGTTGATGAATGATTTTTCATACTTGTTTTTGCCCAGTTCAACGTATTCATTGTTGACGACGTAATCCTTCTCGTGAAAATAAAAACGTTCATAAAGCGCCATGCAAAGGATCAGTTTTGTCCTGAATGATGTTGAAGAAGTGATCTTGTCTTCGAACTGGAAACAGATGAATTCAAAATTCCTTAAGACACCGTTGACCAGATTCGTGACGAAAGCTCTCTGGATCTGCGGCAGTTTTTCCAATTCTTTCCGCATCAAAAGATTGGAATAAGATTCTTCCCTGATTGTTTGATACAGAATATTCAGAGCCATTTTCCGCTGATTCATAATTACTCCAGATACAGAGGATCAACATCAATTTTAACATGGGACATATTGCTTTCCCGGATATAATCATCGATGATCTCCTGGGTCTTCTTCAGCATTTCCAGCAGATCCTTGTCCATGATCAGGATGCGGTATCGGTATAGTTTTTTCAGTTTGCCCAGTTCATAGGGCTTATAGACCCGCATGTCGAGTTTCTCAAAGCGTTCGTAAAGGAACTTTACCGAACGCTGCATCCTTTCCGGCATATGATCCGAAAGGATGACTTCCACGATATGCGCATAAGGCGGATAGGATGTCTTGTTGCGGTAGTTCATTTCAATGTTGTAGAAATAACGGTAATCCTGGTTCAGAACCGCTTTGATGACATAGTGTTCCGTATTGAAGGCCTGGATGATGACTTTGCCTGTGCTTTTGGCCCTTCCTGATCTGCCTGATGCCTGCATCAGCAGATCAAACGTCACTTTGGCGGAATTGTAATCCTGTCTCATCAGTCCCGCATCGGCATTGAGGATACCGACTAAAGTGACATCCGGATAATCAAGACCCTTGGCTATCATCTGTGTGCCGATCAGGATGTCTGTCTCGTGTTTTTCAAAGCATTTCAGGATCTTTTCGTGTGCCCCTTTTCTGGATACGGAATCCCTGTCCATACGCTGTATCCTGGCCTGCGGGAAGAGTTTATGGAGTTCTTCCTCCACTTTCATCGTGCCGAAGCCGTAGAATAGAAGGTTTTTGCTGCCGCAGTTGGGGCATCTCTCCGGAAGATTGTAGACCCTGCCGCACTGATGACATTTCAGGACGTTCTGGTTTTTATGGTAATTCAAAGGCGTATCGCAGTCCTGACACATCAGAACACCGCCGCAGTCCATACACTTGATGATCGGTGAATAGCCTCTTCTGTTGAGCAGGATGATGGCCTGTTTGTGATTATGAAGGCAAAGGCTCAGTTCCTCTTCCAGCTTCTTGGAAATGATGTAGGAATGATGTTTTCTGATCTCATCATCCAGATCGACGACTTCGATTTTCGGGAACGAAAGATTGATCCTGTTTTTCAGTTCCAGCAGCTGATAGTCTCCTTTCAAAGCCCTCGTATAGGATTCCAGAGAAGGCGTAGCGCTTGCCAGAAGGACTTTTCCCTTATGATACATGGCCCTTTTGAAAGCCACGTTTTTGACGTGGTAACAGGGAACGTTGTCCTGTTTGTAGGAAGAATCATGTTCCTCATCGATGATGATCAGACCGAGGTCGTGAAACGGCAGGAAGATAGAACTTCTGGTACCGACAACGATCCTGACTTCCCTGTTTTTCACTCTCTTGTACTGTTCGTAGCGCTCCTGATCGGAAAGCTCCGAATGATAGAATACGACATCGGAAAAACGCTGTTTGACCCGTTCGATCATCTGCGGCGTCAGCGAGATCTCAGGTACCAGTATCAGCACATCTTTATCCAGAGACAGATAGTGTCTGGCCAGATGCAGATAGACTTCTGTCTTTCCGCTGCCAGTAACGCCATACAGCATCGAAACGGTCTTATCCGTTGAAATCAGTCTGTCATAAGCCTCCTGCTGCTCATCCGTCAGTTTTTTGAAGGCAGCAGACTCGATCAGCTGATTTTCAAAAACACTTTCTTCCCTGTATTCTTCGATCGCTCCCATATCGATCAGTTTCCTGATGATCGAAACAGAGATCTTTCTGGCATCGGCAGCATTTATTCCGTCTATGATCTGATCATATACTTCTTTCTGTTTAACAGTAAACGTATGTTCACCATTTATCTTCCTTATTTTTCTGACTGTTTTGGGATCGTTATGTCCGATCGAAGTCTTCAAAGCCTTTGGCAGCATCGCATTCAGACAGGAAATCAGCGGCGAGATCGTCGTTCTGGAAAGCCAGAAAGCCAGATCGAACAACTCCTGTGAAATGACAGGACTTTCATCGATGACTTCTGCGATTTCCTCAACCTTGTAGCCGAGTTCTTTTCCGATCTCTTCAGGCGTTTTTTCCGTATAGACACAGTCAGAAACGATCGCCTGATTCAGAGCTTTGTGAAACATGACCTTCACCCGGCAGAATTTCTCTATCTCCTGTTTTGAATAATAGGTAAAAGGCCTGTTGACATTGAGACTGGCATTGGTGACGTAGACTTCAGTTAAATACATATCTTCATTATAAAACAAAAGGAGCTAACCGATAGCCCCTTCCATGTTGATCTTGAGCAGCTGATTGAGTTCCACCGCATATTCCATCGGCAGTTCTCTTGTGAACGGTTCGATGAAACCCAGGATGATCATCTGCGTCGCATCCGCTTCGCTTAAGCCCCTGGACATCAGATAAAACAGCTGTTCCTCCGAGATCTTCGATACGGTCGCCTCATGTTCGATCGTCGAAGTATTGTTGGAGATGATATTTGTCGGGATCGTATCCGATGAAGATACATCGTCCAGGATCAGCGTATCGCATTCCACCTTTGCTTTGGAGAATTTCGCTTTTTCAGACATCGACACTGTTCCCCTGTAATTGACCTTGCCTCCGGCTCTGGCCAGAGACTTGGAAATGATCGTCGATGAAGTGTGCGGTGCCAGATGGATCATCTTGGCTCCGGCATCCTGTATCTGAGAGTGAGATCCGACGGCGATGGAGATACAGACCCCCTTCGCATTTTCACCCGCAAGGATGCAGGCCGGATATTTCATGTTGATATGGGAGCCGATATTGCCGTCGATCCATTCCATGATGCCGTTTTCTTCCACCAGCGTACGCTTTGTGACCAGATTCAGGATGTTTGCCGACCAGTTCTGTACTGTCGAATAGCGGCATTTGGCGTTTTTCTTGACGAAGATCTCAACGACAGCCGCATGCAGGGAATCGTTGGAATATTTCGGAGCTGTACAGCCCTCTACATAATGCAGATCGGATCCCTCGTCACAGATGATCAGGGTACGCTCAAACTGTCCCATCTGATCGGAATTGATGCGGAAGTAAGACTGCAGCGGTTTTTCCAGCTTCACACCGGGCGGAACATAGATAAAGGAACCTCCGGACCAGACAGCCGTATTCAGCGCTGCGAATTTGTTGTCGGCATAGGAAACGACTTTCCCGAAATATTCCCTGAACAGATCGGGACATTTCTTCAGTGCCGTATCGGTATCGTAGAAGATGACACCCTTGCTTTCGACTTCTTCCAGCATGTTGTGATAGACGACTTCCGATTCATACTGTGTCGATACACCGGCGAGGAATTTCTGTTCCGACTCGGGGATCTTCAGCTTTTCAAAGGTATTCTTGATGGTCTCGGGAACATCATTCCAGTCTTTCTCCACCCTTTCCGAAGGCTTTTTATAGTAAGTGAAGTCATTGAAATCGATCTCGCTGAGATCGGGACCCCATTTCGGCAATGGAAATTCCAGGAATTTGTGATAAGCTTTCAGCCTTAATTCCAGCATCCATTCCGGTTCGTTTTTGGCAGCCGAAATGGCTCTGATGACATCCTCACTGAGTCCCTTGCCGGTATTGAATATCGTGACATCCTGATCCTTGAAGTCATATTTGTAGTCATCCTGCGACTGCAGGATATCTTTATTGTTCGAATTCATTGATCAGTTCCTCTATGGCATGTATGCCGATGGTGCCGCATTTGATGCGGTTGGCCTGCTGATAGAGCGTGTCAAAGGCATTCGCCTCTTCCAGCGCGTCCTCATCAAAGGGTTTATCATCTACCATGTTATAGTATTCCTGAATGATCGCCTTTGCTTCCTCAAAACTCTTTCCGGTCACCAGATCGCACATGATATCGGTGGAAGCCGTACAGATCGTGCAGCCGACACCGTCAAATTTGACATCTTCTATATGATCTTCACTGGCTTTCATGTATACCGTGATGTCATCGATGCAGGATTCGGAAGCATTATGAACGGACCGGTATGAATCGTCCTCTACCGTCTGTTTGTTGTTGGGATGATTGTAATGATCCAGCATGATCTCTCTTTTCAGTTCTTTGTCCATCATAGTACACTGTCCACACATTTCTCTATCGTCGTATCTCTGATCACATCCACAAAGCGGTCGATCTCTTCTTTCGTATTGTAGATATGCATCGAAGCCCTGATCGTTTCATTCACATGGATCACGTGATGCAGCAGCTTGGCACAGTGATTGCCCGTCCTGACGGATATGCCGAGCCTGTTGAAATAAGAAGCCGCATCCTGGGCAAAGATCCCCTTCAGATTGAACGTGACGATACCGGCTTTGGATCCCCTGTTATAGACTTCGACATTGTCCAGCTGTTCCAGTTTTTCAATGAAATAATCCGACAGCTCGATGCCGTACTCCATGACCTCATCCATGCCGATGCTTTCAAGATATTCGATCGCTTTTCTTAAACCGAGGACACCTTCGATGCAGGGCGTACCTGCTTCAAACTTTTCCGGAGTCTTCTGCAGGATAATCTCTCCGTTTTCGTAGAACCGGGCATTGCTTCCGCCGCCGTAGAAGATCGGATCCATCTGTTCCAGCAGATCGAATTTTCCATAAAGGATACCAATACCTGCCGGCCCCAGCATCTTATGGGAAGAAAATGAAAGGAAATCGACATCCAGATCACTGACATCCACTTTCAGATGCGGAACAGCCTGCGCTCCGTCGATCGAAACCAGTGCACCGTGTTCATGTGCGATCTTCACGATCTCTTTCACCGGATAGATATAGCCCATGACATTGGAAACATAAGGCAAGGCAACGATCTTCACCCTATTGTCGGAAAAACACTTTTCATATTCATCCAGATTGAACACCGCATGTTCATCAAACGGGATATATCTGATCTCGGCTCCCGATGCTTCCGCCGCCTTGAACCAGGGCAGGATATCGGAGGCATGTTCGACCTGAGAGGTCAGGATGACATCCCCTTTTTGCAGGAATTTCTTTCCGGCATTGATGGCAACAGTATTCAAAGAAGAAGTCGCGCCGTAGGTGTAGACGATACATTCCGGCCTTTCGGCTCCGATAAAATCAGCGACCGTCTTTCTGGTATCATCGTAGATCTTCGATACTCTGAAAGAAATATCATAATCGCCTCTGTGGATATTGGCATTTTCCCATTCGTAGTATTTCACGACTTCATCGATGACACACTGCGGCTTGAAGGAAGTCGCACCGGAGTCCAGATATATCAGATCCGGATGATTGCGGATCATCGGAAAATCGTTTCTGATCTTGTTTACATCGAACATACTTCATCTACCTTTCTGACTGCAGCTTCCTGTATCTTTCTGCCATTATCAAAAGATTCATAAAAATCATCCGAAGGCATCAGATAGGATCTTAAGATCAGCTGCAGCGATTCTTTCTTGTTCAGACCGCGGGAATTCATGTAGAAAAGCACTTCTTCATCAATGGTGCCCATAGCCAGCGAATGTGAGGCCTTGACATCGTTTTCATCGATATTGAGCACCGGCAGCACTCTCGCCTTTTTCGGATCGTCGATCGTCAGACAGTGTGAAGACTGGTGACATTTCGAACGTTTTGCCCCTTTGACGATCGTACCGATACAGTCCATTGAAAAAGATGACTGATCCAGACACACGATATTGTTGCTGATATTGACGGAAGAATCACTTTCCCTGTTGAACAGATCAAAAACGACATCCTTCTTCGCGGTACCCAGATATGTCGTATGAACTTCCAGCTGGCTGTCTTTCATGACATCGATCCTGCTGTATTGTTTCAGATCGTATTTCTCAAGCTGCAGATAGCTGATCTGTATATGGGAATGGCTTATTTTTCCCGATTCATTCAGCGTGACATTTCCATGATGATCATTGAAGATCAGGATCGCATATTCTCCGTCTTTCAGATCATATTCGATATTGATCTTTTCGCAGTCAAGTATGACCGTCAAAGAACGGTCGATCAGAACAGGCTGAGAGTCCCGGATGATGATCTCAGGCATTTTTACCTCTCGGATTTCTGGCACAGGTGCCTAACGAATAAACAAGAGGTCTGCTTTCTCTGACCGGCTGTATCTTGAGTTCGTCATAGAGCCAGTCATAGCCGTCTGTATCGATCTTGTATACCAGTTCATCATCCCCTTCAACAACGATTTTTCCGTCAACGATGACATGGGAATGAGTCGGTCTTACCAGAGTAAAGAATCTTTCATAGTGGGAAACGATCATCAGTCCCAGATCGCTTTTTTCCTTGAGTTCCAGGATGGCATCGGATACCAGCTTGATCGCATCGACATCCAGACCGGAGTCGATCTCATCCAGCATCGCGAATTCCGGTTCCAGCATCAGCATCTGCAGGATCTCATTTCTCTTCTTCTCACCGCCGGAAAAACCGTCATTGACGAAACGGTGGGCCAGGTCTTCCTTCATCTTCAGCTTGGAGATATTGCCCTCCATGGCTTTGATGAACTTGAACAGTGAAATATTCTTCTCGAGACGCGAATTGATCGCTGCTCTTAAGAAATCGGAGTTGGTCACGCCGGCGATCTCCTTGGGATACTGCATCGCCAGAAAGAGGCCTTTTCTGCTTCTTTCATCGACGCTCATGGCCAGTACATCCTCACCGTTGAGAAGGATCTCTCCTTTTGTCACCGTGTATGCCGGATGGCCCATAATCGTCTGTAAGAGCGTGGATTTGCCGTTGCCGTTGGGGCCCATGATCGCATGGATCTCACCTTTTTCAACAGTCAGATCGATGCCCTTTAATATTTCTTTTTCGCCTGCGGAAACATGCAGGTCTTTGATTTCCAGTTTTTGCATATTCATCACCATCAAAATTATAGCACCGTATCTTTTTTTGAAATGAAATATTATCCAATCTGAAATTTCTCTGAACTTTGAAAGATTAAATTGTATTAATATAGATGAACGTTTATAATATATAACGTTTGGAGGTTTTTTTATGGACAAAAAAGAACTGTTCAAGAAATACTGGTTCGTAGGCCTCGTAGCGCTTGTCCTGCTGGCTTTTGTCGGATTCTATGCAGTACAGGCGTATAAAAACAGAGACGTCGTCGTCAGCAACAAACAGACTGACGGCAAGTATGTCGCGTTCGAACTGGACGGTGAACCGGTATATGCAGATGAACTTTATGAATCGTTATACGAAGCAGACGGACTTTCTCAGGCTGTCGTCGCCTTTGAAAGAGCGATCTTCAATGAAGCATATGAGACGACCGAAGAAATGAAGAACATTGCCGCCAATTCTGCTGCATCCATCCTCTCCCGTTATTCCGAAGAATATGTCCTGCAGTCACTGGCTGCCATGGGCTATACCGGCGGGATCGATGATCTGACGCAGTACTATATCGACGGTCAGAAACAGGAACTGCTGATCAAGGAATATGTCAGTGCCAACAGCGACAAATATCTCAAGGATATGTTGGGAACTGACGGACGCCTGATCTATCACATCCTGGTCAAGACCGATGTCAACGAAGTAACTGATGAAGACGGCAACGTGATCGGCTATGAAGCTGTTCCGACTGACGAACAGAAAGAAAAGCTGGCTCAGATCCAGGATGCCCTGAATGATGAAAACAACACATTCGAATATGTCGCCTATCTTTATTCCGATGACGGATCAAAGGACAAAGGCGGATATATCGGTGTGATCAACGAAGAAAACAGAGAGATGTATGACAAGGCGTTCGCCGATGAGTCCATGAGACTTGCTGACGGTGAGGTCTCCGATGTCATCACTTCCCAGTTTGGCTATCACATCATCAGAAATGCCGGTGTGGATGCGGATACGATCCTGAATGATTACTACTTCCTTTCCGATCTGGAAAGCAATTTCCCGACGATGATACTGGAAGCCATCTTAAACAAGTCTGATGAACTCGGCTTTGAGATCAAGAACGAGGATCTCAAGACACAGATCCTGTCACAGCTGGAGGAAAACTGATATGAAAAAGATATTATGCATCCTGTTTGTACTCCTGCTCGCTGCAGGCTGTTCTTCCAAAAATCATTATTCCTACGTCAGTGAGGGCGATGAAGTCCTCATCAGCGGACCGAACAAGTATTCCTATACCAAGAACGATCTGTACGCCTCTTTGAAGAAAGCATCTGAAGGTGCGATCACCAATGAGATACTCACGCGTATCGCCAGGAATATCGAAGGTATCGATCTTGACAGCATCTATGCCGATGCCGGCAACCTGATCGAAACATACGTGTCCATGGGCTATGAATCCTACATCGTTGCTTCCTACGGTTCCCTTGAAGCATACAGACAGTCTTATATCTCGTCGCTGATCCTGTCGGAACTGTCAAAGCAGTATGCCAGGGAAAACTATGATACGCTTGTCGCCGACAAGAAGCCGGTCAAGATGCAGATCGCAACGTTTGAAAACCTGGAAGATGCCGAAAAGTGTATCGAAGATGTCAAAAACGGTTCCACATTCGATATGGCTGCCGTCAACAACAATGCCGCCAATGCGCCGCAGAGTGCTGTCTATACCGATGACGATGCCAGCCTGGCTTATGAGATCAAGGAATATCTCAATTCGACTGAAAACACCGGTCTTTCCACGATCCTTGTCAGCACCGCTTCCTCAACCGATGAAAACGGAAATGCAGTCGATGTCAATACCTACTATCTTCTGAATGTCGAAAGCAGAAATACCGAAGACTTTACGGAAGAACTGATCGAACTGCTGGCTTCATCTGTCTCCACGGATACAGTCAAGGAATACTTCCTGTCGACACATGACATCAAGTTCTATGATCAGGACCTTTATGAAATGATGTCTGCTGCCTACGAGGTACTCAAATAATGTGCGTCTTCTGCGAAATCATCAAGGGAAACATCCCTTCCAGAAAAGTATATGAGGACGAAAATTTCCTCGCGATCCTGGATATCTCGCAGACGACCAGGGGCCATACCCTGGTCATGCCGAAAAAGCATTATGACAATTTCCTTGAAATGCCTGCTGCCGAATTTGAAGCACTGATGTCCAAGACACAGCAGATCGCAAAACAGGTCATCGCTTCATTGAATGCCAAAGGATGCAACATCCTGATCAACACCAATGAAGTTGCCGGCCAGAGTGTCATGCATACACATATTCATATCATTCCCAGATATGATGAAAATGATACGGTCACATTGAAATTCGAAGAAAACAGCTTCGATCTCGATGAGATCCTCAATCAGATATTAAAAGGGTAAATCATCTCGATTTACCCTTTCTTCTTATATCCGGTCCTTGGAAAGTTCCAAGGCTTTTTCTTTGATGTATTTCAGTGTCTGTTCATCCAGCGGATAGCGGATGACGCAGCCCGGAGCCAGGATATGTTTCACTCCTTTGAATGATTCAAGACAGGCTTCGATCTGTTCATCAATCTTTTCCAGGTTCCTGTCGGTGATATCCCTTCTGTCAAGACCGCCCATGATGCATTTGCCGCAGGTCTTGACTTCCTCAAGATCGGGAAGTGATTCCCAGGCATGCCAGTTGAAGATATCCACCGGATAATCCTTCAGGATACTGAACATGATGTTGGTGCCGTGACAATGTACTGTATCGCAGAAGCCCGATGAGGCTTCCAGGACCTGCCTGTCATAGAAAGCACCGAACTCTTCAAATGTCTTTTCATCCGTCACGTCGCAGGAAGACATCTGGGAAGCAAAGAAAATACCGTCGGCGCCGATCCTGTTGACTTCTTTTACCAGCTGAACGGTCAGATCCGTGATGTTCTGCAGTGCTTCATGGATAAGTTCTGTATTTCCTTCGGCGATATCTTTCAGTATCCTGTTTCCGCACAGCTTGTTGGCTGTCGTAAACGGAGAAAACACCGTGAATATGACCGGAACATCCTCATCCTTCACCTTTTCCAGCAGCAGTTTCAGGGAATAGATCTCTCTCTGGATCGCCTTGCACTCACTGAGATCCTTCTTCTGGATCAGTTTCCAGTCTTCTACGGAATTGACCGGCGTGGAGATTAATTTAGCGACACCGCCCTTTTCGATCTGCGAATAATCGATCTCACAGCCGAAATCCTCGATCGCATACATTCCGTTGTTCATGGTCTTGATCAGATCGGTGTCATATTTTCTGTAAAACCGGTACGTTTCTTCTGCCAGTCTTTCAGGATCCATATCGATCCCGGGAAGATGAGTCCAGATCGCATAAGGAAGCTGATCGACTTTCTTTCCCTCTACCGCATTGCGTATTCTCTCTTTCTTGCTTAACATCAGTCCTCCAGCATGATATTGAGTATTTCAATATCCGTTTCTTTCATACCTTCGGCAGCCATTCGGCCGTAGGCTTCAATGGTACGTTCGACATCTTTTTTGACCATACCTTCGCCATTGCGGAATACATTGTGATTTAAGGCCATATCGACGCTCATGAGCGCTGTTTCCACTGCAATCGATATTTTGCCTGCACAGCTGCTTTTCGCTCCGTCACAGACCATTCCGCCGATCACAGCGATACAGTTGGTGATGACATCGCAGATCTCTTCATAGCCTCCGCCTTTCAGCCAGCAGATGCCGCATCCGGCACCGGCTGCTGCCGATACGGCACCGCAGTAGGCACTCAGATAGCCGATATAGCGCTTCTGATGCAGAGCGATCAGATTGGCAAGTACGAGAGCCCTGATCAGCTTTTCATGCGATACCTTCAGTTCTTCCGCATATTCGATCACGGGAAGCGACACCGTCATTCCCTGGTTTCCGCTTCCGGAATTGATGACGACCGCCATCGGACAGCCGTTCATCCTGGCATCGGATCCGGCTGCCGCTTTGGCTCTCGCCCGGAAACGGACATCCGGACATTCACGGCACGACAGCATCGTCTGACCGACCTGTTCGCCCCACTTGTCCTTCAAACCTCTTTCGGAGATCGCCGTATTGTCCTTGATCTGCAGTTCAATGAGATCTTTCACTTCATCAAGATCCACCGTTTCCGCATATTCCAGGATATCGGCAACGTTCAGAAGCGATTTATCGGCGCCGACATCTTCATCGGAACAGCATTCCCTGTCCAGCAGGATTTCATCGTTCCTGATGATCTTCGTGAAGTTGGAATGCGTCTGCCGGATCTCAACCAGTGCTTTTTCATTCCCTTTGAACGCTTCAATGCGGATATAAAGTGTCGGTACATCCTTTTCCAGATGACATGTCACCTTTATCTGCTTTAGATGTTCCTTTAGTTTCTCTCTTTCCTCATCGGAAACTCTGGATATGACCTGCAGTCCGGCATCCGGATCACCGGCACACATACCTAAAACAACGGCTGTATCAATGCCCTTGATCCCGCCGGAATTGGGTACGACGACTGCTTTGACGTTTTTGATGATGTTTCCGGAACAGTAGACTTCCACCCTTTCCGGAAGATCGCCTAATACCGCCTTCACTTTGGCGCCGGCAAGCGCCAGAGCGATCGGCTCGGTACAGCCGGTAGCTTCCTGAAGTTCTTCCTTCAGGATCTGTCCGTAAACTTTTGAAATCTCAGAGTTCATCATTGACGATACCCTCCTCCATGACGACTTCATGCATCAGCGTGAAGACATAGCGGTCCACATCCATCGGCAAGGCACAGCCCGGTGCAAATACGACACGTCTGTCCTTGCTTTCGTTGATCACCGTCAGCAGTCTTTTCCTGAAGAATTCCTTGAGTTCATCTCGGTTATTGTCTTCGTTGTAGTAATCATAATGTCTGGCCAGACCGGTAATCAGGATCTTATCCGTCATTTCCCTGACTTCGGCAACTGAAGAGATCGTATCGGAATCCAGTCCGGGAACACAGTTTTCCCAGCTGAAGGCCTGTACATCATAATCGATGCACTTGTCAAACATCAGATTGTTTTCACCGTGTACATGTAAGACATTGAACCAGGTCCTGTCTGTGATATAGGAAAGGATCTCCTTATCGTAAGGTGAACAGAACTCATCATATAATTCATCTGTGATCACGTTTCTTGATGCATACTGATTGGCGAAGAAGATACCATCGATTTGGGCTTCCTCGATCAGCATGTCCAGATATACTTTTGTGCTTTCAACGATCTTTCTCAGCGCTTCATGAACTTCAGCCTTGTGTTCCTTCATCAGAGGAAGCGTCTTATCATTGGTCCCCCTGCTCATCAGTTCCTGAAGGGTTGTCAGAGGCGTGAAGATTGTTGAGATGACCGGTTTTTTGTCTTTATAATAATCAGTCAGATTCTTTGCGATCGCTGTTTCCCTCAGAAAAACAGGATTGTTTCTGTCCAGTATTTCCAGATTCTTCAGTGTTTCCAGATCCCTGATCGGGTAGCGGTTGATCGTACCGTACCAGTGAGTCAGATCTTTCGACAGAGTGATGTCTCCGCCCCATGCTTCCGGAGGATAGTGTCCGGTTGACATGATTTTGATGAAATCCCATTTGCAGTACTCTGTGACACTGATCGTAGCCTTTGTCATGTCATGGACATTGTGATCCACCATCGGCATATGTACCCAGCCGCTGACACCGATCCTGTCAAAAGGCTCATGATTGATCATGGCTCTGATACGCTGTGTGCCGTTCATTTCCTAACCTCCGAGATAACTCTTCTTGATCATGTCGTTGCGAAGCAGTTCTTCACCGCTTCCTTCGATCGTGATCTCGCCTGTCTCCAGGGCATAGGCACGATCGGAGATCTCCAGAGCAGCCATGGCGTTCTGTTCGACCAGCAGGATCGTCGTGCCCTGTCTGTTGATCTCATTGATCAGATCGAAGATCTGTTCGACCAGGATCGGGCTTAAGCCCAGAGACGGTTCATCCAGCATCAGGATCTTGGGATCGGACATCAGAGCCCTGCCGATCGCCAGCATCTGCTGTTCACCGCCGGAAAGCGTACCGGCGATCTGTTTCTGTCTGTCCTTGATCTGCGGGAAGAGTTCGAATACTTTCTCGTAGTGGCGCTGATTCAGTTCCTTGTCAGTGACAGTATAGGCACCCATCAAGAGGTTCTCCTCTACCGTGAATTTCGGGAAGATCTGTCTGCCTTCCGGAGCCAGGATGATACCCTTCCTGACACGGTCACGGGGAGAAAGTTTTGTGATATCTTCGCCTTCGAAGATGATCTCGCCCATCTTGGGTTTTAATACACCGCTCAATGTATTCATCAGTGTCGACTTGCCTGCACCGTTGGCACCGATAAAGGAGAGGATCTCTCCTTTTTCGACATGGAAAGAGACACCGCGCAAGGCTTTGATATTGCCGTAATAAGTATGCAGATTATTTACTTGCAGCATTGTTGTGTGCTCCTTTCCTGCCCAGATATGCTTCAATGACTTCCTGATTGTTCTGGACCTCTTCCGGTTTGCCTTCACAGATCTTTGCACCGTGGTTGAGTACGACGATCTTGTCGGAAATATCCATGACCAGTTTCATGTCATGTTCGATCAGAAGAATGCCCTTCACATCTTTCAGAAGCGATCTGATGAATAATGACAGTTCTTTCTTTTCCACCGGATTCATGCCGGCAGCCGGCTCATCCAGCAGCAATATCTTCGGTTTGGCGACCAGCGCTCTGCCGATCTCCAGTTTTCTCTGCTTGCCATACGGCAGGCTCGTTGATTTTTCATAGCGATACTTGCTCAGATCGACTCTTTCCAGGATGGCTGTAGTCTCCTCCTTGGCTCTTTTTTCCCATTCGATCTTCTTCGGATTTGGGAACAATGACAGAAAAGAACCGTAGCCGATACGATGCTGCATGCCGATCAGGATATTGTCCTCTACCGTCATGTTGGAGAACAGACGGATGTTCTGGAATGTCCTGCTCAAGCCCTTGGAAACGACGATATCGGTCGATGCACCGGTGATGTCTTCGCCGTCCAGTATCACTTTTCCTTCATTCGGTGTATAGAAACCGGTCAGCAGGTTGATGACTGTCGTCTTGCCGGCACCGTTGGGTCCTATCAGAGAAGTGATCTGCCCCTCTTCCATCGTGAAGCTGAGATCATCGACAGCGACCAGTCCGCCGAAACGGATCGTCAGATTTTTAACTTCCAGTAATGACATGTCTATACCTCCTCCTCAGCTGCTTTGCGATGCAGCAGTTTTCTGAAGAAAGCTGCGAAACCCTGTTTCAGTTTCAGACCGGGGATGGAGTGGTTCAGCCACATGACGATGACCAGCACAAGACCATAGGCGATCATACGGTATTTGAACAGGAAATCAAAACGTCTCAGATATTCCGGCAGTATCGTCAGGAAAAGTGCTCCGATCAGCGTTCCGGTGAAATTGCCCAAACCGCCGACGACGACGATACTGATACAGGTGAAACTCAGGTTGGCGTTGAAAGTCGCCGGTTCGACATAGGTCATCAGATGCGCATACAGACTTCCGGCAATGCCTGCGAAAATGGCCGAGATCGTAAAGACGATGACCTTGTTGGGGAAAAGCCTGATGCCCATTGCTTCGGCAGCAATCGAGTCATCTCTCATCGCCTGCAGGTTGCGTCCGAGCTTGGAATCGACCAGCCACTTCATCAGGATATAGGTGATGAAGACAAAGATCAGCGCAAAATAAAAGAACTGTATCTTGGTCTTGAAACGATAGCCGAATAATGTGATGTTGGGGATACCGACGATGCCCATCTGTCCCAGAGTCACCGGATCCCAGTTTCTGATGATCAGGTTGACGATTTCCGCAAAGGACAGCGTGATGATCGTGACGTAACGGCCCGTGATCCTTGACATCGGTAATGCCAGCAATAAACCGGCCAGACCGGTGATCAGGACGACTAATAAGAAGTTTGTGGAATAATCCCAGCCGAAATGATACCAGAGGCAGGCAGTCGTGTAGGCACCGATGCTGTAGAAAGCCGCGTGACCGAAAGAAACAGTACCGCCGATGCCCATCAGCAGGTTCAGCGACATTGCAAAGATCATGTTCAGCTCACAGCTGATCAGGATCCTGAGCTGATAAGGGTTGGTCAGAAACGGTGCAACGGCCATTCCGGCCATGATGATCAGAAAGATGATCGTTCTAGTGTCTAAATACTTTTTCATCGTTTACACCTTCTTCTGTTCCTTTCTGCCGAAGATTCCGGTCGGCCTGATGATCAGCACCAGGATCAGAATGCCGAAGCTGATGAAGTTGGAAGCCGACATGGACCAGTAACCGGAAACAAGGTTTTCAGCGATCGCCAGGATATAGCCGCCGACGACCGCACCTTTCAGTTCACCGATACCGCCTAAAACGGTCGCAGCGAAGGCTTTGTTGCCGATCGCCGAACCGACGGAAATAGAAATGGATTTCAAATACATGCAGTAAGCGACACCGCTGACTGCCGCCAGCATCGAACCGACCGCAAAAGATACGCCGATCAGCGTATTGACCGGCATGCCCATCAGGTGACAGGCATTCAGGTTCTGGGACAGAGCTCTCAAACCGCGTCCGACACGGTTGTTCTGTGTGAACCAGCTCATGAAGCCCAGGATCAGCAGGGTCGTCGTGATGATGATGATCTGAATGGCGCTCGTACGGGCACCGAAAAGATCGATATATTTACCATCCAGCAGTGTCGGAAACTGTTTGATCTCACTGCCGAATGTTCCCTGGCAAATTTGTTCGAGGATCGTCTTGACACCGATCGATGAGATCAGTGCATAGGTATTGCTGTCACCCTTTTCCCTGATCGGCCTGATGGCGATGACTTCGATGATGTAGCCGATCGCTCCGGCCGCCATCAGTGTGAGAATGAAAGTCAGCAATATGGATGATCCTGTCAATGACGTATACAGTGCATAGAAAATCACGGCACTGGTCAGAAATACAGCTGCGTTTGACATGTTGATCAGCTGCAGGATCGAATATATCAGAGAATATCCGATTGCTGTCAAAGCATAGATAGATCCCAAGGAAATACCGTTTACCAATATCTGTAATAACATATGGTTCTCCTTTCAAAATAGACTTCACTTCAGAAGATGAAGTGAAGTCTATCAGAGTCAATGACTGTTTAATGAATTATTTTAATCCGGCAACAGCGTCAACATCGAAGGTATCGAGGATATCTTCATAGTTGACCCACTTCAGTTCGCCGTCTTTTTTCACGATCTGTGAGAGATACTGTGTCTGCAATACACGGCGTCCCGGACCGAATGTGATCGAACCCTGAACACCCGGGAATTCGTTAAGAGTTGCAAGCTGGTCTCTGAAGCTCTGGCGAGTAACACCGCCGTTCTTGATTGCCCAGATGACAGTCAGCATGCAGTTGTAACCCTGGTCAGCATACTTCTGAGTCGTGTTGTTGTCCTCTTTGAACTTGTCAGCATAGAGTTCCTTGTAGAGATCTTCGTATTCGATGTAGACAGGATCGTTGAGGTCCTTGGTTCTTGCATAGATACCGTATAAGCCTTCACCGAGATCGCCCAGGTTCTGTAAGACGTTGGAAGTACGTGATTTGGAAGAAACCTGCCAGTCGCATTCCAGACCGATTGTTTCAGCCTGCTGTCTGATCAGAACGATATCGTTTTCAGCACAGAAGCACATGACCAGTTCCGGATTGGTTTCCTTGATCTTGGTCAGGATGGACTGGAAGTCCTGCTGACCGTCTTCGTATTTCTCGCTTGCCAGCAGAGTAACACCGAGCTTTTCAGCTGTTTCTGTGTAGTACTTGCAGGTCTCAAGGCCCCAGGAGTCACTGGAATAGATCAGGGCAATGTTCTTCTTGCCTAAGTATTCGATGTCATAAGCAGCAACTCTGGCAGCAGCAGTATCCTGTGTAACGGAGAGAGAGAATCCCCAGTCACCGCTGGTGGGCAGGAAGTCTGACTTAGAGCAGGTCAGAGCATACTGCGGAACTTCTGCATCTCTGTAGATGGTAGCACACGGATAAGAAACGCCTGATGCGAAAGAGCCGATCTCAAGCAGATAGTAAGGATCTTCGCTTGCGACGACCTTTTCGGCAATGGTAGCACCTTCGGTAGCGTCGTTCTTGTCATCATAGTAGTCAAGAATCAGCTTGCCGGTACCGTCACCGTTGATCCAGCCTTCGTTTTCCAGCTTCTTCAGACCGATCTCCAGACCCATCTGAATGTATTCAGCATAGGAAGCGTTCGTGCCTGTGAAAGGCAGGCTGACTGCGATGTGGTAATCACCATTGGCATCAGCAGCGGTTTCAGCTGCTTCCTCACCACCGCCCTGTTCGGATTTTGCACATCCGGCGATCGTGAGAACCATCAGTAAAACCAGTAATAAACTCAATAATTTTTTCATGATGTCTCCTTTTCTTATGTACAGCGGATATTCCGCTATCGACCTATTTCTTTGTCCTGTAACGGAGCGTACAGCACTCGCATCCCTCAGCCAGAGTGCCTTCCAGTTCGAAATCCAGGCCTACTCCTTCGGCAATGCCCCTGTCACCTTCCATGGCGATGGAACACATCATTGCGCATTCCTCATCGCTCATGCCCATGTCCTGCCATGCCTTCAGCAGCGCACAGTAGTTCAGGGTGACGACAGCTTCGTTTTCATCGGCACTGACCAGTTTCTTTTCAAACGTATCGGACAGAGCCTTGCCGGTAAAATACTTTGCGTAAGTTTCCGCATTGAGATCCTTTCCTTCGAAATCCTTCTTTTCCTTTTCTCCGGCTTTCAATCCGACTTTGCGGATCGCTCTTCTCATGATCGGTTCCAGATCGATCCCTTCGGCTTTTGCCTCTTCATAAAAAGCAGCAGCCCATTTTCCTCTGTGCTCGATCGCAGCCCTTCTGACATTTACGACATAGTCATCGGTAATGTTCGGCTTGTTTTTGATATTGCTCATGATAAAAACCTCGCGTTCTTTAATTTTATTGTAAAGAATGCGAGGTCTGATTGGATTAGACTATCCTACACTTTTTCTTGTAAAAATGTTATCACTCCTGCTCATCGATCATTTTCTGACGGTACTGCAGCGGGGTCTGATCATATTTCTCCTTGAAGACACGGTTGAAATACGCCACATCCGCAAAACCGATCAGATCGGCGATCTCATAGATCTTCATATTGATGTTTCCCAGCAGTTCCTTTGCCTTCTCCATGCGCAGATTGTTCAGATAGACAGAGAAATTCTGCTGCATGTCCCTGGAGAAGCGGCTGGAAAGATAATTGGGTGTCACATTGAGCTTTCTGGCACAGTAGTTGACACTGAGATCATTGTTTGACATCTCCCTGTGGATGATGCGCAGACATTCGCTGACGATCTGCGTGATCTCCTCATTGCCGACATAACGCTCGCAGCAGTCCTTCAGATAGGCGCAGATCACATCCTTGATCTGCCGGAAATCAGAACACTCATAGATCTCTTTCATCGCATTGCGCGTATACAGAGGGATCGCCCGGTTGGAAGGAAAGACATCGTAGTGGATATACATGATCCAGCCGTAGACCCTGTTTTTCAGATCGTGCAGGTTCTCTTTATGATTGATGAAATAATCCTCAAGTTCTTCCCTGATCAAAGAATAATCGCTGCTGCTGACGGCCCTGGCCAGATCGCTGACGATTCCTTCTTCATGAGAAAACGCATCTGTTTTTTTGTTTCTGTAATTCAAAACAGATAATAAGGCCTCTTCCAGCTCGTTTTTCAGAAACGGTTTGAACAGATAATCGTATACATTCCGGCTGCGTATCGCTGTTTTGATATATTTCTGGTCATCGTAGGCGGAGATGACGATGATCGGGATATCCCAGCCGTTTTCATCGATCTGTTCGATCAGCCAGATCCCGTCTTTCGCAGGCATGCGGATATCGGTGATCAGGATATCGGGAAGTGTTTCCT
The DNA here is from genome assembly GCA_017454765.1 of Erysipelotrichaceae bacterium. Lineage (GTDB taxonomy): Bacteria > Bacillota_I > Bacilli_A > Erysipelotrichales > Erysipelotrichaceae > Colivicinus. The sequence goes on from JAFTCJ010000021.1 coordinate 253,374, forward strand.
TCACCATGTCAAAAGCTGCGGCACCGTTGTTGGCCAGTCCGCAGACCTCAAATCCTTCGATCTCATTCACGATACTGGCGATGCCGTTTAGGGAAAGCTTTTCATCATCGGCGATCACGACTCTTGTCATAGATTCTCCTCCCTTGTCTTATCCAGAGGCAGTCTGATCTCAACGATCGTATTGCCTTCTTCTATCCTGTAGGACAGACCGCTTTCTTCGCCGTAGTACATCTTCAGTCTGTCATTGACATTGCGGATGCCGTAATGTTTCCTGATCAGTTCCTCATCGTTCTGCAGGAGCCTTTCGATCATATCCAGATCGGCATCGGTTCCGTTGTTTGACATGCGCAGGATCAGCTGATCGTTCTCGATACGGGAGCTGATCACGATCTGACCGCGGATATTGTTTTCCAGAAAACCGTGTGTCAGCGCATTTTCCGCCAGAGGCTGCAGGATCTGCTTGATCACGATCAGATCCCTGGTATTATCGGCGATATCATAAGAAACCTCATAACTGTCAGGATAGCGGTATTTCATGATCTCAAGATATGATCTGACATGTTCGATCTCCTTTTCCAGGGGGATCATCGGTTTTCCGCTGTTCAAAGAGATCCGAAACAGATTCACAAGATCGACGACAATCTTCTGGATGTCGTCATCCTGATGATTGGCAGCCATCCAGGATACCGTACTTAAGGTATTGTAAAGGAAATGCGGATTGATCTGGGCCTGCAGCAGCATGAACTGGTTCTCGACTTCCTTTTTTGAGAAATCCTGGATATTGCGGATCGAATTGTTCACCTCATCGGCCAGATTATTATAGGAATCATACAGGTTCTTCACTTCGCTGGTCACGTTCTCCGGTGCTTCGATATGTTCGTAGATCTCGTTTTCCGCAGCTGTATTCATGTAATCCGAGAGAGAAACGATCGGTTTTGTCAGTTTCTTGATGAAATAAGCCGTCAGAAAGACACCGATCGCCTCCAAAGCCAGTGTTGAAAGGATGATGAAACGGATCCGGTTGGAAGAGTCGATATAAAGCGAAGAACCTTCGACGACAGCGACCAGTTTCCAGCCGTTGTTGCGGAAGGTATGGACCAGCGTGTAGGTCGCATCTTCGCGCAGCGGATAATCATAGGAGATGAACTCGCTTTCATCCTTGAGTTCCAGTGTTCCCGCATAATGATACGGCAGGATGAAACTGTTGTTTTCATCCAGAAAATACATCTTTCCTTTGCGGTCCTGCTTAGATCCGAAGGAATATACCATGTCGACGATCTCAGGCATCGCATAATCGACAGAGGCGATACCGATGACCCTTGAAAGATCGTTCAGAGAGAAGATCGGCCTGCTGACCCGGATACAGTCCCTGTCCTCGGGTCTGCTCCAGGTATAGTTGTTGGAAATATCGTAATCAAAAAGTCCTTCCTCGATCAGGGAATAGCCGTTGCCCATGGGGTTGGGATAATAGACATCGTCTTCAAAGACCGGAAAGACATCCACTTCATCGACACCGACGGTCGAACGCAGTTCATCGCAGAGTTTGGATATCTTCTCATAATCGAACGTTTCCTCTTCCAGCATTTCATGCAGCTGCCTGTTGGAACAGATCGTCAGCAGTCTGTCCTGTGAGGTGTCGAAGATCTCCTGCAGCTGATTGCAGTCCTGTAAGATCAGGTTGTTGTAAGAGAGTGTATTCTCACGGAACAGCAGATATCTCAGCTCCCTGACCGCAGAAAAAGTGATGAGCGCCAGCGCCAGAGTGATGACAAGTATGTTGATGATCAGCAGTTTTCTCTGTAACATGTTTCTTTTTCACTATCCATTTTAGCACCTGGCATCACAGAACTGATACATTTGGAATGACACTCAATCAGACCGTGATAAGATAATTCTGTGAGAAGAAACAGTCTGATCTATCTTTATGTCATATTCGCATCCTGTCTGTTGGCCTGTGCCACGATCGGTATCCCAAATACCTACGGGCTTTTCTACCAGCCTCTGGCTGATGCCCTGAACACCGGAAAAGGAAATGCGACGCTTCATGTTTCCATCGCCGGTCTGGTGACGGGTTTTTCTTCTCCCTTGATCGTCAGGACACTGAAAAAAGTGTCCTACAGAACGATCATGATCCTTGGATTATCGATGTTTCTGCTTTCCGGTTATTTCATCGCTTCGGCAAAAAACCTGTTTATCGTCGATCTGATGGGCATTTTCAGAGGATTGGGCCTGGCGTGTACGACCAATGTGATCATCACGATGATCACCGGCAACTGGTTTGAGAGCGCCAGAGGAACGATCAGCGGACTGATCATGAGTTTTACCGGCATCATGGGTGCCCTGTTTTCACCGGTCCTGTCTTCGATCCTGGAAACACGCAGTTTCCATGATGCCTATCTGATCTGTATCTTTCTGATGATCCTATTGTCTGTTCCGGCTTTGTTCATTCCATTCAGACCTCAGGATATCGGCATGGAGCCCTATCATTCTTCAAGCGTAAAAGAAAAGACAAAGGATTCCTATGAAGGTTTCTATCCTCTGTCTTTCAGAAATCCGACTTTTTATCTGCTGGTATTCACGTCATTCCTGGTGATCTGTGTCACCACCCTGACCTCCTATCTGCCCAGCTATGCTGAAAGCCTGGGGCAAAGCGCCAAGGCAGCCGCTTCACTGTTATCGGCATCGATGATCGGCAATGTCCTCTTCAAATTCCTGATCGGCATCTGCATCGACCGTTACGGCGTCATCTTCTCCTTCAGGCTTTTCATGTTTGTAAGCATGATCGGACTTGCCTGCATCATCCTGTTTGCGAAATCTTCTTACATCCTCTTTGTTGCCGGTATCATATACGGCGCCTGCTATGCCGTCAACAAGGTAGCTGTTCCTCTGACCGTCAGGATCTTCTATGGCGATGAGAAGTATGGCGAAGCATACAGTATGCTGACAATGTTTGAAAACATCGCCCGTTCTTCGATCATTACGGCGATCGGTTTCATTTATGATTTCAGCGGAACTTATCTGTATTTCTTCCTGTTTTCCCTTATTGCCGGAATATGTTCCGCCCTGCTGATTTCCGTACACGAAAAAAAGATCAGACAGGAATGATCATTCCGGTCTGATCTGTATTCTTTCGATTCCTACAGGTCTTTTTTCTTTCTCATCGATCTCGATCAGAACGCCGCAGAAGATTGCCGGACCTTCCGCAACCGTATAGCGGGTTTTTTCTTTTTCAATGTTTGCCCTGATCGTCTCTTCCACATCCCTGCCGATCACCGAATCATAGGCACCGCACATCCCGACGTCCGTGATAAATGCACAGCCGTTCAGGATATCCTCATCGGCCGTCTGAACATGGGTATGAGTACCGACAACGACTTTTGCCTGATCTTTGAAGTATTCCACAAACATCCGTTTTTCTGCTGTCGTTTCCGCATGCAGGTCGACGAACCAGAAATCCGGATCATACTGTCTGGTATGCTCCACGACTTCCCTGAATGCCGTGTAAGGATCCATGACTGATTCCGGCATCAGCACGCTGCCCAGGATATTGCACAGGCAGAATTTCATGTCCTTGTAAGAGATGATCGCATAATAGTTGTCCTGCGTTCTTTTTTCATGGTTATACGGCATGATCAGATGATCCGTCTCTTCGAAATGATCGATGATCTCCGCTTTGGAATAGGCATGATTACCCATCGTGATGTAATCGACGCATTCATCGATCAGCTGTCTGTAGATCCTGATCGTGATCCCCTTGCCGTGAGCCGAGTTTTCACCGTTTGCGATGACCAGATCAGCCTGATACTCCTGTTTCAGCGAATATAAAAGCGAAGAGACGATGTCTCTTCCGCTTTTTCCTGTAATGTCACCTATGAATAAGATCCTCATTATTTCGCAGTTTCCTGAGCACGCATTTCACGGATGACCGTTACTTTGATCTGTCCAGGATATGTGAGTTCGTTTTCAATACGTTCCTTGATCTCTCTGGCAATGACTGTACATCTGTTGTCATCAACCTTTTCCGGGATCACCATGACTCTGACTTCTCTGCCGGCCTGAATCGCATACGCCTTGTCGACACCGTCGAATTCATTGGCGATCTTTTCCAGAGCCTCAAGTCTGTTGATGTAGTTTTCAATGCCTTCGTATCTTGCGCCCGGTCTAGCGGCTGACAGTGTATCGGCTGCAGCAACCAGGTTGGAAATGAGGTTGTTTGCCGGAACATCACCGTGATGCGATTCGATCGCGTTGATGACTTCCGCTCTTTCACCGTATTTCTTGGCCAGTTTGGCACCCAGTTCCACATGTGTGCCTTCCTGTTCGAAGTCTACGGCCTTGCCGATGTCATGAAGCAGTCCGGCACGTTTTGCCAGTGTCTGGTTCAGACCCAGTTCAGCTGCCATCATGCCCGCAAAGGAAGCGACTTCGATGGAATGTTCCAGACCGTTCTGGCCGTAGGAATATCTGTATCTCATGCGTCCGATCAGCTTGACAAGTTCCTTGTCGATTTTGCCGATCTGCAGCTTGAAGCAGGCATCCTCGCCGTACTTCTGGATATTTCGGTTCATTTCCTTGGTCGTCTTTTCAACGACATCTTCGATCCTGCCCGGCTGTATCCTTCCGTCTCTGATCAGTGTTTCCAGAGATAATCTGGCGATCTCTCTTCGGATCGGATCGAAACAGGAAACAGTGATCGCTTCCGGCGTGTCATCGATGATCAGGTCAACACCGGTCGCCTGTTCGATGGCTCTGATGTTTCTGCCTTCACGGCCGATGATACGGCCCTTCATCTCTTCGGAAGGAAGCGCTACGACAGATACCGTACGTTCCAGGGTCTCATCCTGAGAATATCTCTGGATAGCCGTTGCGATGATCTCTCTGGCATTCTCAGCGGCCTGTTCCTTTGCCTCTTCCTCTTTTTCACGGATATAAGCGGCAACTTCGTCGGCCATTTTCGTCTCAACTACTTCCATGAGCTCGGCTCTTGCTTCTTCCTTGCTCATGTTGGAAACACGTTCCAAAAGCACAATCTGTCCGTCAATACGCGATTGCAGTTCTTCTTCCATTTTATCTAGTTGAGCAGCTTTGTCTTCTGCTTTTCTTAGTTTTTCATCTAATTTACGCTCTTTTTGTGTTAAATTCTCATCGCGGAAATTCAGAGAATCTTCTCTTCTCTGCAGCTTGTTCTCATGTTCAGAGACTTCGCTTCTTTTTTCCTTGATCTCTTTTTCTGCCTGCAGTTTCATGTCGTAGACCTGCGTCTTACCGTCTAAAACTGCCTGTTTAACAGTGTTTTTAGCTTGATTATTTGCTTCGTCTAAGATTTTCTGAGCTTCTTTTCTGACATTTCTGCCGATTGCAGAGTAATACAGCAGTATCGCCAAAGCCCCCACAACTAATCCGATAAAAATGGAAAGTACATCTAAATGCATAATCATACCTCCATTTGTTACTACATTTCAGGTCATAAAAACCCATTAAATTATACTATATTGAAACTTTTTTCACAACTGTAATCAAAATCAAAGGATACTGAAAGAATATTAAAAAAGAAGAACTGATCTTTCAGTCCTCCTTCTGATACATTTTTTCCTTGATCTGAGCGGTGATCTCTTCATCAATCTTGGGATTGGCCTGCAGATAAGCTCTGACTGCATCGCTTCCCTGTCCGATCTTTTCGCCCTTGTAGGCATACCAGGATCCGGATTTCTCTATGATGCCCATATCGACACCCATGTTGATGATCTCTGACAGATGGGAAATGCCTTCTCCGTAGTAGATCTCGACCTGACAGGTCTTGAACGGCGGAGCCACCTTGTTTTTGGCGATCTTGACATTGACCTTATTGCCGATGACATCCTGTCCGTTCTTGATCGCTTCCGATTTTCTGACTTCCATACGGATCGTCGAATAGAATTTCAGCGCTCTGCCGCCGGTCGTCGTTTCCGGATTGCCGAACATGACACCGACTTTTTCTCTGAGCTGGTTGATGAATATCGTCGTACAGCCGTTGGCGTTCATCGCTCCTGCCAGTTTTCTCATGGCCTTGGACATGAGTCTGGCGTGCAGACCGATATTGGAATCACCCATTTCACCGTCCAGTTCCGCCTGCGGGACCAGGGCTGCGACCGAGTCGATGACAATCAGGTCGATCGCACCGGAACGGATCAGCACCTCGGCGATTTCCAGGGCCTGTTCACCCGAATCAGGCTGCGACAGGATCAGTTCATCCACATCGACACCCAGTGCTTTGGCATATCTGGGATCGATCGCGTGTTCGGCATCGATGAAGGCTGCCTTTCCGCCGCCCTTCTGACATTCAGCGATACACTGCAATGCCAGAGTCGTCTTGCCGGAAGATTCCGGACCGTAGATCTCGATGATCCTTCCCTTGGGCAGTCCGCCGACGCCCAGTGCATAGTCAATAGCAAGAGAACCCGTAGAAATGGCATCCACATCGACGTTGGCGTGTTCGCCGAGTTTCATGATCGAACCCTTGCCGTACTGTTTTTCAATTGCCTTTAAGGCTTCATTCAGCAGTTCTTCCTTTTTTTCATCGGAAATCGTGCTGACGTCTTCTTTTTTAGCCATCAATTTAAATTCCTCCTACTACTTTATACGCAGAAAAATGCGAAAATCCTACATCGATTCGAAAATATAATCCCTGACCTGCATAAAATACGAATAACCGCCGGCCAGCGAGATGAACATCGTGAACCAGATCAGGATCTCATCGACGGAGATATACCACATCTCAAAAGGCAGATTATTCAAAAGAACGATGATGATCGTGAACATCTGAAGAACGGTCTTCAGTTTTCCCAGCATTCCCGCCGATACGACCACACCCTTCTGCGCGGCGATCATGCGGCAGCCGTCGACGACGATGTCTCTTAAGATCATCATGATGCAGCAAAGCAGCGGAATCATATGTTTATAAGCCAGTATGATCAGCATCATGTTGACCAGCAGCTTGTCGGCGATCGGATCAGCAAACTTTCCGAACGTCGTCACCATGTTGTTTTTCCTTGCGAGATGACCGTCCAGATAATCGGTGAACGATGCCAGAGCAAAGATACCGATGATGATCAGATTCAGATAAGGCAGTGTGACATTGCCTACTGTAAACGATCCGAAATATACACCGGCTTCCTCATACGGGAAGAGCCAGACAAAGGCCAGTACAGGTACCAGAACGATACGGAACAGAGTTAGTTTATTCGGTAAATTCATAAAACTATAATAACATATTTGCCTTTCAAGTATTATTATACGCAAACTAGAATGAGATTCAAGTTTTTGCCCGAAAGAAAAGACCTTGCGGTCTTCTATGATAACATTCAATAAGCCATGTTCTGTACTGGACAATCATTTATCTGCACACATGTGCCCCGCAAATCACTTCATTTCGTTATTGCAGGTTCCCCTACCAAATTTGGGTTTCTCGCTTATGGGGTTTATCACGTTCCACTTTCACATTTCTGTGAAACTCGTCTCTTTGACACTTTTACAGGCTCTTTCCGTGGATCTCTCTTTAGGAAGTACGCCAGCCGTCAGCTTACGCTGCCCAAGCTTATTGTTTGACTTGGCATAAACACTACATCCGTCTCAGGATGTGCGAGCATGGACTTTCCTCTGATCGCTCAGCGATTGTCTGAATGTTATTTTTTATAAACTAATTCTTCGAGTCTTGAAATTCTCTTCAATACATCGACGGAGCTGTAGGAAGTCGTATTGGACAGATCAAATGCCATCTTCCTTCCTTCCAGTTCTATGTTCCTGGCTGTCAGATCCTTGATCTGCTTCTGCAGTGTTGCGACTGCATCGAGCAGCTGCTGGATATTCTCCTCCATGATCTGGTAGTCTTCCAGGACACTATCCAAAAAAGTATCCACTTCAGCCGGTGAATAACCTTTGAAATCGATATTGAACTCTTTATTGAGAATTTCTTCCGGTGTAAGGTTCAGCTTTTCCATATCTATCTCCTTTTTCAATAATAACCCAAAAAGATGCCTCAATCAAGATAACTGGCATTTTAATGCATCATTATTATATAATATTTTTTAGGTGAAAATATGAAGTATCCTAACAGCAACAAAGTTTATGTCAGACCCAATGTATCCGCCGGGAACCGGGGAATGTCGCTGGAGGAAGACATCAACAGGACCAGCCGGTATTACCTCACAGAAGATATCGCGGTCATTCACAAGAAACCGACACCGATCACCATCGTCACTGTCGATTATCCGAAACGAAGTGCGGCCAAGATCACCGAAGCCTACTTCAAACTTGCTTCAACGACCGATTACAACGGAATTTACAAGGGGAAGTATATCGATTTCGAAGCAAAGGAATGTGAATCAAAAACTTCATTTCCGTTTTCATCGATTCACGAACATCAGATCAATCATCTGAGAAGCGTGATAAAGCACGGGGCAATAGCCTTTATCATCCTGAGGATGACTCACTATGATAAAGACTTTCTGATTAAAGCAAGTGATTTTATTGAATTCTATGATTCCGGCACCAGGAAGTCTCTTCCCTATGCCTGGATCGAAGAAAACGGTTTTGTTATTCCGAAAAGTTATACAAAACCGTGTGATTATCTGAAAACAGCAGAAAAGGTCTTTGAGCTGTAGGGAGAGTTATGACAAGTCAAGTGAAAAAGAAAAGAAAAATCAGCAAAGTAAATGTATGGGCGGCGATCGTTTCGATCATTGCCGCACTCGGACTGATCGGACTGGTCGCCGGCATCGGACTGATCACGGTCCTTCTGAGAAACAAACCGACATTGAATCTGGCGGATTTTGAACAGGCAGAATCTTCCGTCGTCTACGACAGCAAAGGCGAAGAGATCGCCAACCTCGGTACCGTCATCAGGCAGAACATCGAATACGATGAGATCCCCAACTGTGTCATCGATGCCTTTGTCGCCATCGAAGACTCCCGTTATTTCGAACATAACGGTTTTGACGTGCCCCGTTTCACCAAAGCCATCCTGGAAAACATCAGAACACTCTCCTTCGGTCAGGGCGGCTCGACCTTTACCATGCAGTTAGTCAAGAATACATATTTCACAAACGATGAGACCGGCGAGGAAGCATCCAGAAGCGGTGTCACCGGTGTCAGACGTAAAGTCCAGGAGATCGCGGTCGCGATGGAACTGGAAGGCGCCAAATCCAAGCAGGATATCTTTGAATCCTATGTCAACAAACTGAACTTCGGCGGTTCCAACAATATCCGCGGCATCCAGAAAGCCGCACAGTACTATTTCGGCAAGGATCTGCAGGAATGTACACTGGTGGAAGGTGCCCTGCTGGCGGGTGTCATCAATGCGCCGAACTACTACAACCCCTTCTACAATCTGGAAGCAGCACAGGAAAGAGTGACCGAGGTCCTTTATCAGATGAAGAACCACGGCTACATCTCCAAGGCCGAATATGAACTGGCGAAATCCGTCAGGGTCGAAGACCTGCTTTCCGATCCTTACAAGAACGACAAGGAGGGAGAAGGAATCCCCTATCAGGCATATATCGATGCTGTCGTCTCGGAAGTCATGAATCTGACAAACCTCGACCCGTATACGACGACGATGCATATCTATACCTACATGAACAAAGGCATACAAGAAGAAATGGATGCCATCCAGGCCGGAAACATGGATGAAGAATATCTCCAGTTCCCGGATCCCTACTTCGAATGTGCCTCCGTCTGCATCAAAAATTCGACCGGTGAAGTCGTCGGCATCATGGGCGGCAGAAACTACGCCAACGGCGGTCAGCTGCTCTTGAACCATGCGACCGAACAGTACAAACAGCCCGGTTCCACGATCAAACCGATCCTGGATTATGCCCTGGCTTTTGAAAACCTCGGCTGGGCGACGGACCATGTTTTGACAGACAAACCGATGTACTATGACAACGTCAGCAAGATCATCGTCCAGAACGACTCCGGAACCTATGTCGGCGATGTCACGCTGAAACAGGCCGTCGGTCTTTCCATCAATACCTGTGCCATTCAGACACTGGAAGCAGTCCTGAATGCCAAGAAATACGAATATGTCGTCAATTACGCGCAGTCACTGGGTTATGACTTCACACTGGAAGACTTCAACGTCCAGTATGCCATCGGCGGTACGACCTGCGAAGTCACGCCTTACCAGCATGCGGCAGCCTATGCAGCCATCATGAACTACGGTTCCTACAACAAACCTCATACCGTTTCCAGGATCGAGTTCACCAACGGCAAGTCACCGATCACTCCGGTCTACCAGTCGGAACAGGTCATCTCCGAAGCAGCAGCCTTCTTAACGACTGAGCTGATGCATTCCAATGTCGCCAGCTACGGCGGAAGCTATTCCTTCGTCAAATCATCCGACTACGATGTCTACGGCAAGACCGGTACGACCGACTACGGCACATCCGGCCAGCAGTTTGGCATCCCTTCCGGTGCGATTAAAGACGGATGGTTGGTCGCAGCGACCAGCGAATATACCACTGTTACCTGGGTCGGTTATGAAAAAGCTGTCTCCGGTCAGCAGTCCTACATCGTCAAAGACTACTACTACAATGACAGACCTCAGGGCAAGATCGCACATCTGATCCTGGAAGCTGCCTACGAATACGGCGAAAACAAGCCGACAAAACTGACCAAACCGGCCGGTGTCTCCAACATCACTCATGTCATCGGAACCTGGCCTTATGCAGCCTTTACCGAAGGAATGGATCCTTCTTTGAAGACGACAGGCATGATCAAGTCCGATTCCGTCAAACTTGTATCATTGGCTCAGCCTAAAATTGAGGATCTTAAGAGTTTCAGTATCGATGTCGATTCGGCACTGACGATCAAATGGGCTGAATATCCGGATAAGAATAAGCTGGATACAGCCGCAAGTACAAAAGATATCTCTTTGAAATCATCAGATGGAAAAGTCATCGTTGCGGCGACCGGAACCTGTCTGTTTGACTATACTAAACTCTACGGTCCGATCAGATACATGGCTGATGTGACCGTCAACGGTTCAACTCAGCATGTCGTATCCAAAGAAGACAAATATGACATGATTATTCATGCATCTCCTGGAGACAAAGTCAAAGTCGAAGGATATTACGCATATGAAAACGGATCCTTCACTTCAAATAAAATGTCTGATACAAAAACCGTTACTGCCACTATCAGATTCCCTGCAGTTGGAAGCAGTTTAAGTGAAATTGAAAGTTTTGCTTCAAAATATGATTTTGTTAAAGTTCAGACTGTTCAAGATGATGGTCTAGCTGACACCTTTGTAATTAATGGCTCTGATGGAATCAGATATAATCCAGGTGATACAGTTACACTAGAGTCAAACATAAGCTTTACTATTACGTATTATGTTAAAAAAGAGCATACGCTCGTTATCGTTCCAACCACTTCCATCGATGGCAAGACATTGAATCTAGGTGTTTCAATGGATGATGATAATTCATTCAATTCGTGGGAATACAATAGTGATCTGGAAGGCTTGTCTTTCAGTGGAACTACAAGCAATCCGTTAACTATCTCTATTGTTGGAACACCTACTGCGCCTTATTTCGTTGTCTATGCATACAGTACATACAAAGATGCAAGTATCACTGTATATATTCATAACAGAGACGGTAATTACATCATTGACACAATTCCCGAATAGCTTATTAACGCAAAGACCCGGTTCAAACTGAACTGACCCCCATTATTTGGACACGTTAAGTTCTAAGAACTCGTTAAGGCTTGATTCCTGTATTCTGCAGGAGTCAGGCCTTTTAATCTGCTTTTAATTCTATCATTGTTGTAGTAATAGATATAATCTTCTATTGCC
>JAFTCJ010000022.1 GCA_017454765.1 Erysipelotrichaceae bacterium
AAAAGAGATCTTTTCAGATCCCTTTGAGTTCTTCTCTTGTCTTGATCAGACAATCGACGACAAAGTCGATGTCTTCTTTTGTGTGGTTGGCACAGACCTGTGTGCGGATCCTGGCCTTGCCTTTAGGAACGACCGGATAAGAGAAGGCTACAACATAGACCCCTTTTTCTCTCATCTTCCTGGCGAACTCGACTGCCGTCTTTTCATCATACAGCATGATCGGTACGATCGGATGAGTTCCTTCGATGATATCAAAGTTGTTTTCCTTGAGCCTGTTTCGATAATAGGTCGTAACTTCCATCAGATGTTTTCTGAGATCGTCGCTTTCTGAAAGCATATCGAACAGTTCGATACTGGCACCGGCTATGGCCGGGGCAAGAGTGTTGGAGAAAAGATATGGACGGCTTCGCTGACGAAGCAGATCGATGATCTCTTTTCTTCCTGAAGTATAGCCTCCTGATGCGCCACCCAGGGCTTTTCCAAGAGTACCGGTGATCACATCGACCCTTCCCTGAACTCCGCAGTATTCTACTGAGCCGCCGCCGTTTTCACCGATGAAGCCGGCCGCATGGGAATCATCGACCATGACCAGGGCACCGAATTCATCAGCCAGATCGCAGATGCCTTTGAGGTTGCAGATGATGCCGTCCATGGAGAAGACACCATCGGTAGCGATCATCTTGATCCTGGCGCCATTGTTGTCTGCTTCAATGAGCTTTTCTCTTAAATCGGCCATATCGTTATTCTTATAGCGATAGCGTTTTGCCTTGCACAGTCTGACACCGTCGATGATCGAAGCGTGGTTGAGTTCATCGGAGATGATCGCATCTTCTTCGCCAAGCAATGTTTCAAACAGACCGCCATTGGCATCAAAGCACGAAGAATAAAGAATCGTATCTTCGGTCTTGAGGAAAGCCGAGATCTTTGCTTCAAGAGTTTTGTGGATATCCTGCGTACCGCAGATGAATCTGACTGAGGCAAGTCCATAGCCTTTTTCATCATAGGTCTTTTTGGCGGCTTCGATGAGGCGCTTATTGTTGCCTAGACCGAGGTAGTTGTTGGCACACATGTTGAGGAGCTTCTCCCCGTTTTCCATTTCGATGTAGGTACCCTGCGGAGAAGTGAAGGCTGCTTCCGCTTTAAACAGTCCGGCATCCTTTATATCTTCAATAGTCTTTGCGTAGTATTTTAATGTTTCGTTTCTGTTCATAATTGTTTCACCTTATCAATATTCGTCCAGTCGAGGATGACCTTTCCGGAATTTCCTGACAGCATGGCATCAAAGCCTTTCTGGTAATCGGTTATATCGAAGCGATGAGTGATGATCTTGGAGATATCAAGTCCGGCTTCGATCATCGTCGTCATCTTATACCAGGTGTCCCAGACCTTGCGGCCATAGATGCCTTTAAGATTGAGACCTGAGAAGATGACCTTTTCCATATCAACTTCTGTTGTATCAGGAAGCAATCCAAGCAGGGCAATGTTGCCGCCGTTTTTCATGTTGTGGATCATCTGATTCAAAGCGATCGGAGCACCTGACATTTCAAGTCCGACATCGAAACCTTCGCTCATGCCGATCTCTTCCATGACATCTTCAAGTCTTTCTTCCTTGAGATTGACTGTTCTGGTTGCGCCAAGCTCTTTAGCAAGATTGAGTCTGTATTCATTGAAGTCCGTCACGACGACATGTCTGGCACCGGAGAACTTGACAATGGCGGCAGCCATGCAGCCGATCGGACCGGCACCGGTGATCAGTACATCTTCACCCAGGACGTTATAGGTCAGAGCGGTATGGGTGGCATTGCCATAAGGATCGAAGATCGCATACATCTCCTGATCGATGCTTTCCCTGGTCTTCCAGACATTGACGTAAGGGATGACCAGATATTCCGCAAACGCACCATTGCGGTTTACGCCGACACCTTTGGCATTGCGGCAGTTTTCCTTATGCCCTTCAAGACAGTTTCGGCATTTGCCGCAGGTGATATGTCCTTCACCGGAGACGATGTCCCCGACATTGAAGCCTCTGGCACCTTGACCGACTTCAACGACCTCTCCCACATATTCGTGACCGATGGTAAGTCCCGGTTTGATCGTCTTCTGCGCCCATTTGTTCCACTGGTAGATATGGACATCAGTACCGCAGATCGCTGTCTTAAGGATCCTGATCTTGACATCGTTATAGCCTACTTCCGGAATTGGCACTCTTTTTGGCCATATTCCAACCTCTGGTTTTTCTTTGACCAGAGCCCACATCAGATTATCATTCATATAATAGCCCTCTTAATTAGATTATAACTCCACGAAAACTGAGAGGTTTCCTAAAAAAGAGTAATTAAACAAAATAAAACCTGCACAGTGTGCAGGTCCAGAAATATATTTATGGAAGACGATTGCCCGCAGCTTTGTAGAGTCTGTACCACTCTTCTTTTTCAAGTGTGATATCGGAAGCTTTAGTTCCGGCTTTTATATGGTCTAAACCTGTACTTCTCAGAACGACCTGAGAAGCAAGCGGATATCTAAGGATCCAGGCATAGGCGATCGCATCCTTTTCGCATTCGTATTTTTCGCCAAGTTCTGTCATCAGTTCGTTGAGTTCCGGATATTTATCGGAATCAAGGAAGCTGCCGTTGAAGTAGCTGATCTGTAAAGGCGACCATACCTGCATGACCATACCGTTCAGTCTCATATATTCCAGGGTTCCGGCATCACGCATGATCGATGGATCATCGTTCATGTTGACATTGAATCCTGAATCAAGAAGCGGGGTATGAACAATCGACATCTGCAGCTGGTTGGTAACTATTGGCAGATCAAGCTTCGACTTTAAAAGTTCGATCTGGTATCTGTTCATGTTGGAGACGCCAAAATTCAACACCTTGCCTTCTGCATGAAGCTTGTTGAACGCCCTGTTTATTTCTTCCGGTTCCATCAGGGCATCCGGTCTGTGAAGCAGCAGACAGTCAAGATGATCGGTGTTGAGTCTTGTGAGTGAAGCTTCGACCGCTTCAATGATGTGCTCATAGGAAAAATCAAAATAGCCTTTTCTGATGCCGCATTTGGATTGAATATACATCCTGTTGCGATCTTCAGGATGATCCTTCAGATATTTCCCAAACAGTTCCTCGCAATGACCAGCTCCATAGATATCCGCATGATCAAAGAAGTTGATGCCGCAGTCCAGGACTCCTTTGATATAGGCTTCGGTCATTTCGTCGGTGAAATTGGCAATGCGCATGGTTCCTGCAACAAGGACAGATGCTTTCATATGCCCGTATTCTATATATTTCATGATTTTTCTGCCTTTCCTTAATTCAATTCTAACAGAAGGGGCAAAGGGGATGTTAACCAGAGATAATAAAAAGGCCATCCACTGAAGTGAATGGCCACAAGTCATGATAAATGAATATCAGATATATCCCAAAGGGATGAAGATGATCAAAGACAAGGCAACCAGTGACCAGACACAGATCAGGAAAGTCTTCTGAGCCTTAGGTTTGAGATCCGGGACAAAGTTGCTGGCAAGGAAGAACGGGATATAGGTCGTAATGAAGACCGGGATCACGCCCCACCATTTGTATACCCAGATGAACGAATGGTTGGATGTGCCTGCCAGGAATGATTCAACAAGCGAGAACAGCAGAGCCATTGAGATGGCACCCATCAGCTTGTTTTTGAAGGTCCTTTTTTCCGGAAGCATCTTGAAAGAGATGATGCCGGCCAGAGTGAACATCATGGAAAGTTCCCAGCACACACCGATCAGCAGGATAAAGGTCGTAGATTCGTTGCTGACGGTCCAGAGCGGATAACCAAAGAAATGACCGATCAGGGCATTGCAGATCTCATAGAGCCAGTGCACGCCATATAGTGCAAAACCGGCAACGATGACCTTGTAGTTTTTCTTCTGTGCCTCACTCCAGTAGACATAGAAGATGACCGAAAGAATAAAGATAAAAGTCCAGTTGAAATTTTCTGTACTTCTGACAACGACCGCATCGACCAGATCTTTGGCAGCCTGCGATCCGTCACCCCAAAAAACTAAGTTCATAAGGCCTCCCGATTATTGAATAATACTTATACTATGATTTTAACATGTCCTTTCTCATAATGCGTTATGAGAAATTGCCTCACAGATGGATGACGTAGTATTATGAAAAAAGAAAATGTATTATCAATAATTCATGAGGAGAATGTTTTATGGAGAAATATGATCTGATTGTTATCGGTGCCGGAAACAGCGGACTTATGACGGCTTGCCGGGCCTCGAAACTGGGGCTCAAAGTCCTGGTCGTAGAACGGCATAATCTGCCGGGCGGCGCAG
The DNA here is from genome assembly GCA_017454765.1 of Erysipelotrichaceae bacterium. Lineage (GTDB taxonomy): Bacteria > Bacillota_I > Bacilli_A > Erysipelotrichales > Erysipelotrichaceae > Colivicinus. The sequence goes on from JAFTCJ010000022.1 coordinate 4,322, forward strand.
CAACAAGCTTCGTAAGAGGACGTTTTGAATTCGATGCCTCGCTTCATGAAATACCGGATTTCGGAGAAGGAGAAGCCAGAGGAGAACTCGGACATCTTTTTGATGAGCTGGGTATCGATGTGGAAATGGTTCCGATCAAAGACGCGTTCCGCTATGTGATTGAAAAAGACGGAGTACGCACTTTGGACATCACTTTCCCGCACGGCAGAGACAAAGTCATGGAGCTGATCGCAAAAGAGTGTCCGCAGGATGTGGAGGCGATGGAAAATTTCCTGGATGTGTACAGCGAAATGTTAAAGGGCCTTGAATATGTCGCATCTTCCATGGGCAGGGTGGATCCGGAAGTTCTTGTAAGGGAACATCCAAACTTCATGAGGATCATGTCGGTCTCGGCGGGTGAACTGTTCAGAGAACTCGGCATGAGCGAGAAATGTCAGCAGATCCTGGCTGCCTACTGGCCGTATCAGGGCACGGATATCGAAACAGTCGATGCCAGCCGCTATCTGATGATGCTGTACGGATATTTCGTCAATGGAGCCTATGCTCCGAAGATGCGTTCACACGCTCTGTCTGTAGCTATCATGAGAAAAGCCGAGGAGTACGGTTGCCGTTTCCTGTTTGATACAGAGGTCACAAAAGTGCTGACCAGAAACGGCGCAATATGCGGAGTGGAACTTGATAATGGCACGACTATAGAAACGACAGCGATCGCATCGAGCGCCTATCCGGAAGTAGTCTATTCCAAACTCCTGGATGACAGATCACTTGTGCCGGAATTTGAACTGAAGAAGGCTAACGCACGTGAATACGGATTCAGAGCTTTCTCTGTCTATCTGGGTCTAGATGCTCCGCCTGAAGAGATAGGAATAGAAGACTATACGATCTTCCTTAGTACGACCGGTGATTCAAGAGTGATCTGCGACGAGTCAAAAACGCGCAACGGCAAAGAATACGCTCTGGACATCTGCTGTCTGAACATTGCGGTACCGGATTGTTCGCCGAAAGGCACGACCCAGATGGTACTGACCATCGCCTATACCGGTGACGCCTGGGCCGACGTTAATGAAGAGAATTATATGAAAATCAAACGCGAAGTAGCGGACGAGATGATCGACAACCTCGAACACGTCATGGGTTACAAGATCCGTGAACATATCGAAGAGATCGAGATCGCCTCTCCGGTAACGTTTGCGCGCTATATGGCTTCCCCTCAGGGATCCATCTACGGATACTGTTCTCTGAAGTGGGACGGCATGTCTACCAGAATGCTGGTTGCCGGTATGGAACAGACGATTCCTGGACTGTTCTTTGTAGGAGGTCACGGAACATCGCTGTCTGGTTATTACCCGACCTATACTTCGGGCAACAGAACGGCATTTCAGATCATGGGTTATGTAAGAGGAGGTGGCAGAAGATGAATAAGGATTGTCTCAACAGCATCCCGCTTGAACGTTTCGGACAGATTATTCCAAGAAGAAGAGGAACGATCGAAAGGGCTTCGAACGAGTTTCCTAAATACGAATATAACGCCAACGTTCTGGCCAAAGAACTTCATCCGAAGATCCAGCACGTGATCGTGAGCGAAATCGAAGAGTTAAACGGCGCAAAAAGATATACGCTTGTTCCCGACAAAGAAGCAGGACAGGAAAAGCTTGCCTATTTCAATGCAGGCCAGTATATCAGTTTAAACCTGAAGATCGGCGATTCACTTCTTACAAGACCGTATTCGCTCTGTTCTTCTCCGAAGGAAGCTTTGGATGGAAAATATCAGATAACCGTCAAGACGATGAAGAACGGTTTTGCCTCAGAGTATATCAACACTAACTTCAATGTCGGTACAAAACTGGAAATCTCTTCTCCTGCGGGATTCTTCTATCACGAACCTCTGCGCGATAAGAAAAAGGTTCTGGGCATAGCCGGAGGAAGCGGAATCGCTCCGTTTATCTCTTTCGCCAAGGCGATAGCCGACGGTACAGAAGACTTTGATCTCACACTTCTTTACGGAAGCAGAACCAAAGAGGAGATCCTGTTCAAAGACGAACTGGAAGAACTTGAAAAATGCGGAAGAGTTAAAGTGATACATATACTTTCTGATGAAGAGATCGAAGGATATCGTCACGGATTCATCAGTGCCGATCTCATTAAAGAAAACATGGATGAAAACTGTTCGATATTCGTCTGCGGATCACAGGGTATGTATGACTATATTGCCAAGGAAACGCAAAAGCTGGGGCTTACACGAAAACAGGTGCGCTTTGATGCCTATGGTGAATATAAACTGGGCGAAAGGGATGAGGCCTATGTTGCAGCTAACGAAGGAAAGACCTATCAGCTGACAGTCACCATGGATTTTGAAACAGTGACTATCCCGGCCAAAACAGACGAACCGCTCCTTGTTGCGTTTGAAAGAGCCGGACTGAAGGCTCCTTCACGCTGCCGAAGCGGAGAGTGCGGATGGTGCCGTTGCCGGCTGGTATCGGGCAATGTCTATGTTCCAGAAAAGATCGAAGGAATAAGACAGTACGACAAGCTGACAGGATACATCCATCCTTGCTGCAGCTTCCCGTGCTCGGACTGCAGGATCTACATCAACTGCGAAGAATAGAAAAAACGATCTATAGCTACAAAACAAAGGCTGTTACAGAAAAATGTAACAGCCTTCATGTTTTTAAAGATATCTTTGCAGGTTATTTTCCTGAAGACGATGAAGAAGATGAAGATGCCGATGATGAGGCGGCTCGATCTGACATCATGTGCTGCAGAGCAATAAGGATCGCGATGACGACATCTTCCTTGTCTGTCTGATAGATATCGATGCAGTATTTGTCATGGAGCGAGAGAAGCTTCTGTGATATTACGGCAACGATTTCTCCATTCTCGTCATAAAGCTGGAAGTTTAAGCCCAGGATATTGCCGACCAGTTGCCATCCCAAACCGTCGATATTGGTGATATCTTTGATCAGATGGAAGAGCTCGTTGGACATCTCGAAACTTCTGCCGTCCGCCATTTCGATATAGTGTCTTTCATGAAGAGAAAGGACTTTTTTCTCGATATGGGCAACAAGTTCGCCACTGGCTCTAGTTATATCGGTCTTGTCACGAAGTGACAGAAACTTTGAGGCGGCATGATAAACGACGTTGTCATCCGCATCAGTTATATCTATCTCGTGGTGAAGCGAGAAGATCTTTGTGCTGGTAAACAGCGAACGCATCGGTTCACCGAATTCCTGAACGTTCTCGGTATTTGCGCCTTCGCCTTTTTCTCTATAGCGTGAAAATAAACCCATTACATATTCTCCTTATTATCTTAACGGTGTTCCGCAATTAGGGCAGAACTTCAGATCTGTTGCGGTACCGCAGGTCGGACAGACGCGGGAAGTATTCCTGCTTTCGCTGATGCGCTTGTCTTTTGGCCAGGCAACTTTGTAGGAAATACGGAAAGCAGCGCTTCCTCCGGCATCGACATTGACCTTCTTGCAAAGGAAGCCGGTCTCTTTTTCTAGCTGCGCGCCGCCGATATCTATCACATCGACAACGATGTCCTTTTCGGTAGATACCGGGATCTGATCCTTGAGCAGGACTTCGACAGCCTTGGCTGAAGAGTTGCTGACCTTGGTCTCATAGACATATTCGGTGACTTTCTGAGCCTTCAGCAATACTGAAGAAGTTTTCTTGGATACGGTATTGTAGGAAACGTGGATCTGTTCCTCTCTTCCCAGAGTGATCTCGATGTCTTCCTTGGTCTGGTCCGGATCAAGGCTGATAGATCCGGTATATACTTCGTTCAGATATATTCCGGCATTAATGACATCGTTGACCGGCAGATCGGCCGTCTTGATCCTGGCGATCAGGTAGGCGTTAGGATCAGCCTTGGCGACAGCCGCGATCAGATATTCAGCCTTGAGCGTGAATTTCTGCAGATCGGCAGCAGTACCATCGCCCTCTCTGTAGACATCTCTTTTGCCGCTCAGGATATATTCGGTCATGGTTTCGTCACTGTTTACTTCAGCTTCCTGCATTTCCATTCTGACGACCGGAGCTTCTTCCATCTCCATTGCTGCTCCATCGGCCATGGCCTGAGCCATGCCCACAGCCATATTTGCTCTGGCGGAAGTCTTGTAGATCCTGTTTGCCTCCTGGAAGCCAAGTGTTATTGTGGCAAGTTCAGGCAGAACAGAGGCAGAAGAAGGATTTCCTGAATAGAGTGACAGATCAACATTCTTCCAGTCCTCATAGGTGTGTTCATAGATCGTGGCTTTCATGCGGATCTCCAGATCTTCCTTTGCATCCGAATGGATCTCATAGGTCGCTTTCCAGCTTGCGTTATTTTCGTGGTAGCGCAGTTCAAAGGAATACTCTCTTGTTTCCGGAGCTTCGATCTCCACAACGATCACCGGTAGAGAACCTTTGCTCTGTTCGAGTTCAAGCTTCTTGCTCAGATCACGCAGTTTCTTCTGGGCTTCCAGAATATCTTCGTTAAGACCATTGAGTCTTTCCGGAAGTTTTTCGATATATTCCTTGATCTCATTGCCGTTTTGTGAAGTGCGGTTGGTGAAATCGCCATTGGTCTGCCACAGACTTATCTGCAGCTGCTTGATCTCGATGGATCGGTTGAGTTCGTCGATCTGCTTCTGCAGTCTGTTGAGCTCGTTGTCTTCAAATTCGTCGTTTTCCTTGACTTCATAACGAAGGTTTCCCATGATCAGGCCCTGTTCACCAAAGAGCCTGACGGTGCTGTAGACGGTGCCGCTGCTCAAGCCATAGACAAAGAGGGTCTGTTTTCCCTGAGCCAGTTCACATTTTCCTTTACGGGTAACTTCAGCACCCTTGAGGAATACTTTAGCGCTTTTTATTTCTGTATACAGTTTTGCCATATGTACCTCCTGATATTATCTGTAATTGTATTGTTAACTTTATTATAAACTCAGTAATACAAATTATAAAAAGAGTCGTGATGACTCTTTTGTGTTTTGAAAATTAAATGATGGTTTTTCTATTGAAGTGCTTTCGCTGCAGCATCATCAAGCAGTTTTCTTTCATCCTGAGTCAGCTCCCAGTTTAAGGCTTCGATATTGGAACGGGCATGTCTGACCTTGGTCACACCACAAAGGGCAGTCGTGATATCCGGATGGTTGCAGGCCCAGTTGACAGCCACCTGTGAGACTTCGACACTGTGTGCTGCTGCAACTTCATCCATGACCTTGAGCAGTTCCTGACACTTTGAGAACATTGGCTCCCTGAAGAACGGATAGAAGTTAAGACGCATGTCATCGGATGCAAAGTCCGGCAGGTCGCGGAATGCGCCAGTCAATATGCCACCACCCAAAGGACCATAGGCCATCGTAGCGATGCCTTTTTCGTGATATTCATGAAGGATATCTGACCACTTGTTTTCGACCATTGAGAAATGATACTGGGCAAAATCAAGACCGCCAAGATTATAGAACTGTCTGATCTGATCTGCTTCAAAATTGCAGATGCCCGCAAAACGGATCTTGCCGTCTTTCTTCAGCTGTTCAAGTCCTTCAACAGTATCTTCAAATGGTGTATTCACATCAGGCCAGTGGATAAGCAGAACATCCAGATAATCGGTGCCGATCCTTTGCAGAGAGTCTTCGGCTTGTCTGATGATCATTTCCTTGCTGCTGTCTCTTACCGGAGCGTCCTTGCCAAAACCGGTAGCTTTCTTGCGGGTGATACCGCACTTGCTTACTAGAATGATCTTGTCTCTGTAGCCTTTGATCGCTTCACCGACGATCTCTTCGGAATGTCCAAGCCCATATACCGGCGCCGTATCGACCAGGTTGACACCGTTGTCGAGCATATAGCGGATCGCTTC
>JAFTCJ010000023.1 GCA_017454765.1 Erysipelotrichaceae bacterium
CTGAACGACATAGACCTTGATGACTTCCGTGACGCCCGGACCCAGTTCATAACCTTCCGATCTCTTGAAGACACGGATGGACTGAACGATACCGGCACCGCCATGGGGAACACGCAGTGAATTATCTCTGACTTCGTGTGATTTCTCACCGAAGATCGCAAGTAAAAGTTTTTCTTCCGGTGAAGCATCGGACTGGCCCTTCGGAGTGACCTTACCTACCAGGATGTCACCTTCCTTGACCTCAGCACCGACCATGACGATACCTCTGGAATCCAGGTTGCGGCAGGCGCCTTCCTGAACGTTCGGGATATCTCTGGTGATCTCTTCTTCACCGAGCTTCGTCTTTCTCTTCTCGATCGAATACTCATCGATATGGATCGAAGTATAGACGTCGTCTTTGACCATTCTTTCAGACATGATGATGGCATCCTCATAGTTGTAGCCATGCCATGTCATGAACGCGATGGTAACGTTCTGACCGAGTGCCAGCTCGCCGTCATCCATCGAAGGACCATCGGCAATGATGTCACCCACCTTCACCTTGTCCCCGTCAACGACGATCGGACGGTGGTTGATGCAGGTGCCGGCGTTGGAACGTGCAAACTTCTCGAGCTTGTATTCGTGATCCTCGCCGTCTTTCGAAGTGATGATGATCTTGTTGGCATCGACATAAGTGACCGTACCCTCGTCCTTGGAAACCAGAGCCGTACCCGAGTCTCTTGCGATCCTGGATTCGATACCGGTTCCGACATACGGAGCATGCGGTCTTAAAAGCGGAACGGCCTGTCTCTGCATGTTGGCACCCATCAGGGCACGTGATGCGTCATCGTTCTCAAGGAACGGGATACATGCAGCAGCGACAGAAACGACCTGCTTCGGGGAAACGTCTGCCAGTTCAACAGCTTCCCTGTTGACCAAGATCGTCTCTCCGGCCTTTCTGGCAACGACCTGATCGTTGACCAGTCTGCCGTCGATGACCTCGTTGGCCTGGGCAATGATGTAGTCATTTTCATCATCTGCGGAGAGATAGATGTAATCTTCCGTCACCTTGCCGTCCGGCTCGACTCTGCGGTACGGCGTCTGAATGAAACCGTACTCGTTGATTTTGGCATACGTCGTCAGGTAGGAAATCAGACCGATGTTCTGACCTTCAGGGGTCTCGATCGGACAGATCCTGCCGTAGTGTGAGTTATGAACGTCACGGACCTCAAATCCGGCCCTCTCTCTGGTCAGACCGCCCGGGCCCAGTGCAGAGATACGACGCTTGTTTGTCAGCTCCGCCAGAGGATTCTGCTGATCCATGAACTGGGACAGCTGCGATGAAGAGAAGAACTCTCTGATCGCTCCGGAGAGCGGACGGTTGTTCGTCAGGGTCTTGGGTGTCGCATTCTCGATCTCGGTGATGGACATCTTTTCCTTGACGGCCTTTTCCATACGGGAGAGACCGATACGGAACTGATTCTGGATCAGCTCACCGACGGTCCTGATCCTTCTGTTGCCCAGCATATCGATATCGTCCGTGCTGCCCACTCCGTCTAACAGTGTGAACATGTAGTTGTAGAATGCCAGCATATCCGACATCGTGATGCACTTCTTGTTGTTGAGCGGATCGATGCCGATGAGACGGATCTTTCTGCTTTCATCATTCGGATTGACGATGTTGACGACCTGGCAGGCAGTACCGACCAGCCATGCGCTGATCTTTTCGCCTGCTATGACTCTTTCCCTGATCGCCTCTTCCTTGTCCGACATCAGCATGTAGGAATCATGATCAGGCAGATAGTAAGGCATCGCCTGTTCCTCATTGACCATCACATCATTGCTGTCGGCGTCAGTCAGACGACCTAAGACAAACATTCTCTGGCCGTAATCCATTACGGCGTTGTAGTTTTCAGAAGTAAGAGGAACTTCCTTGGCGATGATGCCGCTGTACACTCTTACCTTGCTTACTTCCTTGGCGATCCTTTCCGCATCTGCAAGCGTCAGGACTGTGCCGATGAAATAAGTCTTATCCGCAAGATCGATATCGTTTGCCAGGACACGGCCTCTCAGAGCCAGCTTATCCTTGCTTTCGACCTCAACGATCGTCGGATGAGAGAAGATATGTCTGAACGGGAATGCCTCCGTATGGGAACCCTTGACGAGCTCTTCACGCAGAACGTTCCTTTCAGCCTTCTCGATCAAAGTACCGGCCTTGAAGAGAACTGACCCGTCTGCCTTGTAGAGATCCTCAGCCAGAACATGATGTTCGATACGGTCGATGACATTCAGTTTCTTTCCGAGTTTGTATCTTCCGGCAAAAGTCAGGTCGTACTTCTTCTGATCGAAGAACTTCGCATTCATCAGGTTGGCAGCACCTTCGACGGTCGGGACTTCATCCTGCTTCTGGTTCTTGTGGATTTCCAGGAGCGCGGCATCCATCGTCTTGGTCTTGTCTGCCTGCAGCGTGTTGCTCAGTTCTTCATAGGCACCCAGGAAAGAAGTATAGATGGCCTCGTAGATATTCAGGAACTCACGGTCATCATTCTGATTGATCAGGTCCTCGTATATCTCCAGACCCATCGCTCTCAAGAACGTCTTGACCTTTTCCAGATCGAAACCGTCCTCGCCTCTTTCGAGATTGAGTGAGAAGCCGATACACTTCAGTAAAATAGTCGATAAGATCTTACGCTTACGGTCGACCGACATATTCATGATGCGGCCCAAAGCGTTCTTCTTATCATCCGTCAGAAATTCCAGCCAGGTACCACGTGACGGAATCAGTTCTCCGCTGAACGTTTCTCTTCCGGTCTTGTCATCGGTCTGCGTATCGAAATAAGCACCCGGTGATCTGACGATCTGGGAAACGATGACACGCTCAGCTCCATTGATGATGAACGTTCCGGTCGGTGTCATCATCGGGAAGTCGCCCAAGAAGACTTCTTCCTTCTTCGTGATGACCTCACCGGTCTCCTCATCAATGATCTCCAATTCCATATTGGCTTTTAATGGCGCACGATAATCTTCCTCACGATATTTTGTTTCGGCGACCGAAAACTTAGGCTCACCGAACTCAAAATTCAATAATTTCAAGCGGATATTACCGCTATAGTTCTGAATCGGGTAAATATCATCAAAAACTTCCTTGATCCCTTCCTTTGTAAACCACCTGAAAGAATCAGTCTGTACCTCTACAAGGTTAGGCAGATCAAGGTTACCGCTAACCTTTGAATAGTCACGGCGAGAGGAATGCTTTCCCGAATTCACAATTTTATAAGTTTGTGTCATTTGCGCCGTCCTTTCAAATAATTAATATGTTTCAGCTCTGATCACAGCAGTCGATGACAAAATAACCGCTGTCCTTTTCGATCACTGTCACGTCGCTGAATAGTGTTTCAAGTTTGGCTATGGATGATTTTGCTCCCTGAGCCTTTCTGATCACGATATAGAAGTGACCACGCTCAGTTAACATCGCCCTTGATTTCTCATACAGATCGTAGATCACCGCTTTTCCTGCCCTGATGGGCGGATTGAGCACGATCGTATCGAACTTATGATCAAGCAGGGTGATATCATCGCACAGATGAACTCTGATATCCGTCTGATTCTCAGCACAGTTGGAAACAGCCAGATCGACAGCCCGGGAGTTGACTTCCGCCATCTCCGTCTCCAGTTCCGGATGAAAACGCTTCAGGATGATCCCGACAGGACCGTAGCCTGAACCCAGATCCAGAAGACTGTGACCCAGATCTTTCCGATATATGCTTCTGATCAGGATATAAGTACCGTAGTCAACGTTGTTCTTGGAAAAAACGCCGTTGTCGGTAGTGAAACGGAAAACCTCATTATCGAAATAATACGTGAACTCCTTTCGCTTGGAATCCAGATCCTTATTATCCGTATAATAATGGTTCATTGACTAATTATTTGATTTCGACGGTAGCTCCTGCTTCCACTAACTGCTTCTTGATATCTTCAGCTTCTTCCGGGCTGATGTTTTCCTTGATCGGGCTCGGGCACTTGTCAACCAGACCCTTGGCCTCAACCAGACCTAAACCGGTGATGGTCTTGACAACCTTGATGACAGCAGTCTTTGCTTCACCGAAGTTCGTCAGAATGACAGATACGGAAGTCGGACCCTGAGGTGCTTCTTCAGCAGGTGCAGCTGCAACTGCAACCGGAGCGGCAGCGGTAACACCGAATTTCTCTTCGATTGCTTTTACTAAATCGTTCAGTTCAAGAATGCTGGCTTCTTCCAGATAAGCCAGGATATCATCATGTGATAATTTTGCCATTGTAATTTTTCTCCTTTTTCTCTAATTAATTATGCAGCGGCCTCTGTCTTTGGCTCTTCAGCAGGTGCTGCTTCGGCTGCAGGCGCAGCCTCTTCAACTGCAGGTGCAGGTTCTGCTGCAGGTGCAGCAGGGGCTCCAGCCTCCTTGGCCTCGGCAACAGCCTTGACGACTCTTGCGAATGAGCTTACAGGTGACTGCAGACAGCTCAGTAACATGGAAAGCATACCTTCACGGTTCGGCAGAGATGACAGTTCCTTGATCGTAGCTTCATCAACAACCTTGCCCTCGACGATACCGCTTTTCAGTACCAGAGCTTTGTGTTTCTTCGCGAACTTGGCCAGAACTCTGGCAGGTGCTGTTGCGTCGCTTGAGAATGCGAATGCATTCGGACCGTTCAGGGCATCTTTCAGCTCTCCAAAGCCGCAGTCTTCACATGCTCTTTCGACCATCGTGTTCTTGTAGACTTTGAAATCGACATCTTCTGCTCTGAGGTTACGTCTTAATTCCGTAACTTCGGCAACGCTGAGTCCGCGGTACTCACAGACAACGGTCGACTGAGAGTTCTTCATCTTCTCGGTGATCTCGGCAACCAGAGCCTGCTTGTTACTTAATACAGCTTGATTCATATTTCCTCTTTCTAACACCCATATACTCATAAAATAAAACCTGTATCCAATAGACACAGGTTAAAAATCATCTTCTGATTAACCTCGGTAACATGATTAAGCGATAGCGCCGTTACTGTCTATGGTATATCGATGCTCAATAATGATACCTTATTCACTCCCTGATTGCAAGCCTTTTTGCTTAAAAAAGCCCTATTTAAAGGCATTTTCGGCTATTTCATAAAGCCTGTCGCCGTATTCTCTTGAGAAATGGTCATTGCCCATGGCCGACAGGGAAATATAACCCTTTTCAATGGCCACCATATCGACTCTGAGGTCCTCACGGTCCGCCTCGAACGTCACATCGGAAGGACCGATGAAGATATAGTCTTTCCCGTCTTCCTTTCCCAGCGTATAGGAATCGCCGTAGGAGATCACAGCCGAACGGTCACAGATCGAAATGCCCTTCACCTCTTCCTTTTTTCTGTTGGGCACATTGACATTGAGGAAGTAATCCGTATTGTCTTCTTCCTGCAGATATGACAGGGCGATCTGTCTGCCGTATTCCGCCGCCATATGATAATCATTGACCTTTCCCCGCTCCAGAGACAGCGCCATGGCCGGGATATGATAGATGAAAGCCTCTCTGGCGGCTGCGATCGTTCCGGAATAGATGATGTCGGTCGAGACATTGGCACCTCTGTTGATGCCGGAGACCACAAGATCGATCTTTTCCTTCAGCAGGGCATGGATCGCCATGTGGGCACAGTCAGCCGGTGTTCCCCACAACGCATAGGCCTTCTTCACAAAAGGCATTTCTCTTTCCTCATAGCGCAGCTTTCCTCTGATGTTGAGGTGATGGGAATGGGAACTTCTTTCTCCTTCGGGAGCAACGACATAGACATCGAAGGACTTTGAAAACACTTCAGCGAGTGCACTGAGCCCTTCAAAATCGATACCGTCATCATTTGTGATCAGTACATTCATAGAAAAATGATAACACAGAAAAGAGGCGGCTAAGCCACCTCTTCCAGTAATTGTAACAGATCTTTCAGTCTTGCGATCTGATAACCGTGATAGTGTTTCGCAGGCAGTTCCGGATCCCTGTTGAGCCAGACCGGAACACATCCGGCATTGACGGCCCCCAGGATATCCGTAGCGAAGACATCGCCGATCATCATGCATTCTTCATTCCTGCAGCCGAGCCTGGCGCACAGATAATCAAAGACACCTCTGTCAGGCTTGTTGATGCCGATATCGCCGGAGACAAGCACGACATCGAAGTAAGGTTCGATGCCCATGATCTCCACCTTGCGGTGCTGGGGCAGGGAATCGCCGTTGGACAGCACTGCCATCTTGTATCTTCCTTTCAGCTGTTCCAGTACTTCAACGGTCTCTTCCTTGAGCACGGTGTACTCAAACATCTGATCGTTGTAGTAAGGCGCGAAAGTCTCCACGAAATCATCCGGCAGATACTTTCTGTATTTCTCCATGAAGGGGATCAGTCTGTTTTCCACCTTCATGATGCCGTTGCAGTCATACAGCATCATGTCCTGTAGGACCGCTTCGTAAAAGGTCTCCGATTCTTCCGTAAAATACTGATGCAGATAATCATCAAACACGGCATAGGCATTGGCCTGCCTGTTTGACAGCGTTCCGTCAAAATCAAAGATCAGTGCCTTGATCATTTTCCTTTGCCTTCTCTATGATCTTCTTGCACTTGCGCTCGAACTCCGGTCTTTCCATCATGACGATGGCACCGCAGCCCTCACACTTGATCTTGATATCGACACCCATCCGCACGATCTTCCAGTAATGGGACTTCCTGCATGGATGATCCTTTTTCATCTGCACGATATCGTACAGTCCGTAATTTTCTACCATAACACCTCACTGTCCAGTATGATCGTGACCGGACCGTCGTTGACTAATGAAACCTTCATGTCTGCACCGAAGATGCCCTCTTCCACATGCAGATTGAGATTTCTGAGACACTCATTGAAATACAGATACAGTCTTTCAGCCTTCTCACCGCCCTGGGCATCCGTGAAACTGGGACGGTTGCCCTTCTTGCAGTCAGCGTAGAGCGTGAACTGTGAGATGGACAGGATTTCCCCCTCAACATCATAGATGCTCAGATTGATCTTGCCGTTCTCGTCGTCAAAGATGCGCAGCTTGCTCATCTTGACAGCCATCTTCTCAACGGTTTCTTCATCGTCATTTGTTCCGATGCCGACCAGCACCATAAAACCTTTCCCGATTTTGCCGGTGATCTTTCCGTCGACTCTGCAGTCTGCCTCAGACACTTTCTGTATGACCAGTCTCATTATTTCGTATTCTTGACCTTTACCCAGAGTTCCGAAATCGTCTTGAGCACTTCCTCATTACTGTGGAAGACCTCATCGTTTTCGTTCATCTCACGCGGGATATAGGCATCATTGCCTTCATAGTCTCCGCCTTCCATCGTGATGTCTCTCACGACTTCGGCATTGGAGGAAGTATAGCCGACGAAGACGGCATTGTCGAATGCAGCGTCGTAGTCGATGATGTAGTTGATGAACTTATGGGCATTCTCGACGTTCTTCGCATCCTTGTGGATGACCATTGCGTCGACGAAATAGTTGGTCCCCTCTTCCGGAGCCCAGAATGCCATGTCCTCGTTTTCGGCAATGATCAGTGCGGCATCGCCCGAATAGACGAAGCCCATCTGCTTCTCACCGTAGGAAAGACCGTCGATGATCTCATCGGTGACATAGGCCGGATCCATCGTCTTGGCGATCTGTACGAGCCACTCATAGCTCTTCTCGATCTCATCCGGATCATCCGTGTTCATCGAATAACCCAGAGCTTTTTCAGCCATCATGAAGGCGTCTCTGATCGAGTCGTACATGTAGATCATGCCCTTGTACTTGGTGTTCCTCATGACTTCCCAGCCCTCAGATTCCACATCTTCAGCATCGATCTGAGTCGTATCGTAACAGATACCGGCATTGCCCCAGAAATAAGGAACGGAATAATCGTTTTCCGGATCGAAGTCCATGCCTAAGACATTCTCATCGATCGCCGATATGTTCGGGATCAGACTCTTGTCGAGCTTCTGGACCATCTTTTCATTGATCAGACGCTCGATCATGTAATCACTCGGGATCAGGATGTCATAGACAGTCCCGCCCAGAAGCTTGGTATACATGTTCTCGTTGGAATCGAAAGTCGTGATATAGACCTTGATGCCGTACTCGAATTCAAACTGCTCTACGACTTCATCATCGAGGTATTCACCGGGAAGATAGATGTAGAGTTCGCCGTTCTCATAGTTGCTGGAAAGACAGCCTGTCAGAGAAAACAGAAGCAGAAGACTCAATAAGACACTAAGCAGTTTCTTCATTTTTCTTTCTCCTTTCCCTTAACAGAGGAATGACGTTGCTGACGATCATGATCAGCGTGATCGCGATGACGATTAGTGTCGACAGGGCATTGACGCTCGGGTTGATACGCTTGGTCGTCGCATAGACATAGGTCGAGATATTGTTGATACCCGGACCGGTCGTGAAATAGGAAATGACGAAGTCATCGAATGACATCGTGAAAGCCACCAGGGCACCGGAAACGATGCCTTCCTTGATCTGGGGAATGATGACCTTGTATAAAGCCTGTATCGGTGTGCAGCCCAGATCCAACGCCGCTTCCGCCAGGTTGTCATCCAGCTGCCTCAGTTTGGGCATGATCGACAGGATGACGTAAGGGATACAGAACATGATGTGCGCCAGCAGCAATGTTCCGAAACCGGTCGGTACATTGAATGTTGAGAACAGCAGCATCAGTCCGATGGCCGTGACGATATCCGGATTGAGCATCGGCAGATTGTTGATCTGCGTGACGACCTGCTTGATCAGACGGCTGGATTTGCTCAGACCGATGGCAACGATCGTTCCGACAACAGTCGAAACAGCCGTAGCGATCACGGCGATGATCGCCGAATAGTAGATCGATTCCATCATCGAACGCGTCTTGAACATCTTCTGGTACCATCTCATGGAGAAGCCCGTGAAGTTGGTCAGGGAACGCGATGCGTTGAAGGAAAAGAAGACCACATAGATAATCGGCAGATAGAAGAAAGCCAGGATCAGAAACAGATAGATTTTGGAATAAGGAATCTTCTTTTTCATCATACAGCCTCCTTGTCATAATCGAATTTCTTCGTGAAATACATAGAGATCAGGATGATCAGAGCCATGATCAGTGAGATTGCGGAACCAAAGTTCCAGTCACCGGTCGTGACGAAATAGTTTTCGATCAGGTTACCGACAAGGACATAGGAACCGCCGCCCAGCAGCTTCGGAATGAAGAAGCTCGATACGGCCGGCAGGAAGACCAGTGTGATGCCGGAAATGATGCCCGGTACCGACAGCGGCAGTGTGACCCTCAGGAAAGCCTCACGGTCGTTGCAGCCCAGGTCGTGTGCAGCCGGGACCAGAGAAGGGTCCATCTTCGATAAGGAAGTATAGATCTGTAAGATCATGTAAGGAAGGAAGTTGTATACCATGCCGATATAAACCTTCACTTCCGGAGAGAAAGACGTATTCAGCAGAATACCTCTCCACGCATAAGTCCTCACCAGCATGTTGATGAGCTGGGGCAGCGTCACCATCAGCACCATGACCGACTGGCTGTCGGGTCTGAGCTGTGCAATGATGTAGGCAGCCGGATAGCCCAGCAGGATGCAGATGATCGTTGTGATCAGCGCCAGCTTGATGCTGCGCAAGAGCACTTCGAAAAAGATCGGATCCGAAAAGAATCTGATAAAATTCTCAAATGTTATTTTTACAGGTATGACATCATTACCCTGTGTGGAAAAGGCATAGAACACAATGATCAGCATCGGCAGTACGATCAATAATGCCGCCCAGACAAGGTAAGGATATACCAGTCTTCTGAAGCTCTTCATTATCCGATACTCTTTTCCATGACATGAATGTCATCCGGTTCGAAATCCAGAGAAACGATATCTCCTTCTTTCTGCAGTTCGGTCGTATGGATCTTGTAGGTGCGGCCCTCAGTGACGAATGTCACATCGTAGACACCTTCCTTGATATCCATCGGGTCGAAATCGAAACGGACATCGTCGATATCGACTTCGTTTTCCGTTTCCAGATCCCAGGCATAAGCGTCTGCCCAGTTCTTCAGGTCAACGGAGATAGCCATTGATTCCTCGATCTCATCGATCGTCTTGTAGACATCGAACGCCTGGATACCGATCTTCTCTTCCTTGTCTTCATTGACCTTCGGAAGAACGACGGTGACATCGGCATTGACACTGGTACCGGCAGCCGTTCTGAAGATGATCGGATACTTGCCGGCCTGCGGTTTGATGTCATGGATGACTTCCTTGATGGAGACTTCATCCTCGGAATCATCTGCCTTCCAGGCCTGCGCATTGGCACGCAGGATGAGATCCTGATCCGTTACGGAACCGACGTCTTCGATATCCATCGAGAAATCGGCAGCGGACATCTTCTCGTTTGCCGCCTCATTGTAGACGTCCTGGTTGCCTAAGACATTCAGCTTGATCGTCTTGGCAGCACCGCGCTTGGTCTCAACGATGACCTCGTAGTGAACGCCCTTGAACAATACGGAAATGACCTGGCCGTTGAGTTTGCCCTTGTTTTTCTTGAGGATCTTGATATCCTCGGGTCTGATGACGACATCGACAGGTTCGTTTTCCTTGAAATCGTGGTCGACACACTCAAAATTCTTGCCGTCGAAATTGACAAGATAATCCTTCTTCATGATGCCGTCCTTGATATTGGACTGACCGATAAAGTTCGCAACAT
This sequence comes from Erysipelotrichaceae bacterium, assembly GCA_017454765.1. Lineage (GTDB taxonomy): Bacteria > Bacillota_I > Bacilli_A > Erysipelotrichales > Erysipelotrichaceae > Colivicinus. Next base: position 10,711 of record JAFTCJ010000023.1, read on the forward strand.
ATCTGTTGACCGGTTCATTGTATATCTCTTCCGGCGTACCGATCTGTTCGATATTGCCGTCCTTCATGACCACGATCTTGTCTGACATCGTCAGCGCTTCTTCCTGATCGTGGGTGACGAAAATAAAGGTAATACCGACTTCTTCCTGAATGCGCTTGAGTTCCTGCTGCATCTCCTTGCGCAGTTTGGCATCCAGAGCACTTAACGGTTCGTCCAGAAGCAGTACATCAGGCTCATTGACCAGCGCTCTGGCAATGGCGACACGCTGCTGCTGACCGCCTGAAAGCAAAGTGACATCTTTCTTCTGATAGCCGTCCAGACCGACCAGCTCCAGCATCCTGTCTACTTTCGGCTTGATCAGGTCATTCGACATCTTCTTGATCCTTAAACCGAAGGCAACGTTCTCATAAACATTGAGATGCGGGAACAGCGCATACTTCTGGAAGACCGTGTTGATCGGACGTTTATAAGCCGGAACATCCGAGATCTCTTCTCCGTTAAAGATAACGGAACCTTCGTCCTGTTCGAGGAATCCGCCCAGGATCCTAAGCAGGGTTGTCTTGCCACAACCGGACGGTCCCAAAAGAGTCACAAACTCGTTCTCATAAATATCGAGATTGATTCCTTTCAAAACCATTTGACCATCGAAATTTTTAACAATGTTTCGAAATTCAATTAACTTTTCCACAGTCAATTCCCCCTCCAAATAAAATCATTATACGTTATTTTTCCCCTTTTTATGGACAAAAACGGGATTATTCAACGTAAAAATCATTTTCTTTTAGGATTTTGCGCTTTTCCGGCGAATAATGTAATGGAGGTCTCAGAAAAATATGTCCAGCACCATTTACGACGACGTATTCAAAACGCTGATATCCGGACCCGATCTGATAATCCTGACCTTTCTCAACGAGGTATTTCAAACAGATTATAACGGCAGTGAAACGATCATACGATCTGACAAAGAATACATCATCCCGTCATACGAAAACGAAAGCGAGAAAAGACTGTCTGATTCCTCTTTCAGCATTGAAAAAGACGGCAGAAGAAGACACTATCATATCGAATGTCAGTCCTATCATGACAGATCCATTCTTTACAGGATGTATCAGTACGATACACAGATCGCCCTGCAGAACAGTTTTTATGAAGGCGATCAGCTTCATGTCACTTTCCCTGATTCAGGGATCCTGTATCTGAAAAACCGAAACAGAAACAAAAAAGACCGATGGATCATCATCGAAACAAAACAGGGAAAGATCACTCATCCGATCAGAACGATCGACATCGCCGATTACGACATTGACAGGATCATTGAAAAACAGCTGTATCTTCTGATGCCTTTCTATCTTTTCCGCTTTGATTCGCAGATCTCAAAGATCGAAAAAGATCCGGAAAGCATCAGAAATATCGGAAAAGACTACAGCAGACTGATCCGCTTTCTGAATGAACAGCTGGATCAGGAAGCGATCAGTCACTACACTTATGACATCATCGCTTCCATGATGCGCAGCATTGTTGAAGCATACGCAAAACGATATAATAGACTTAGAAGGGAGGTCAGAAAGATCATGGGCGGAAACATCATTCAATTTCCGGGATGGAAAGAATATCATGAAGGAATTCAGCATGGAAGAGCTGTAGGAATACAGCAAGGAATACAGCAAGGAAAAACCGAAACTTTGGAAATGCTTGTGAAGGAAGGGAAACTGACAGAAAAAGAAGCTGAAGAATACCTTTCAAAGGGAAGACCTTCCGGAAACAAAAACGCATAAAAAAAGACAGAGGCAGATGCGATCGCATCTGCCTCATTTTTCATTGCTTGACTGTCTGATCGATAAAGGCTCTGACACCGCCGATATCGCGGTATCCGCCGAACTTGCCGATGACCTCTCCGTCTTTGAACATAAAGATCTGCGGGATGGACATGATGCCGTACTTCTCGGCAAGATCCATATTCTCATCGACATTGACCTTGGCAAATTCTATATCAGGATATTCTGCTGACACTTCTTCTAAGACCGGTCCCAGCATCTTGCAGGGTCCGCACCAGTCCGCGAAGAAATCAACGAAACTTGTGCCTTCTTTGATCATCTCTTCAAATTCAGCTGTATTGATTACTTTCATTTCAAATACCTCCCGATTCAATTATCCATAAAAGGACATCTGAAATAAAGCGAAATGCTTCCTACTTCAGAAGGGCTGCAGCAGGCTCATCGATGATGACTGTGACATCGGGATGATTCTGCAGGATGGAAGCCGGGCAGGATTCATCGACAGGTCCTTCAAGCATGTCTTTGACTGCCTGTGCCTTGTTGGCACCGCATGCCAGCAGCAGGATATGTTTTGCCTTCATGATCGTGCCGATGCCCTGGGTGACGGCCTGTGTCGGGACCTTGGACATATCGTTGTCGAAGAAACGGCAGTTGTCTCTGATCGTCGATTCAGCCAGGTCGCAGACATGCGTACCGGAATCAAACGGTGTGCCCGGTTCGTTGAAAGCGATATGGCCGTCCGATCCCAGGCCCAGCAGCTGGATGTCGACCGGTTCATTGTCGATCATCTCGTCGTATTTTCTGGCCTGTTCTTCCAGATCTTCTCCCAGTCCTGATGGAACATGGGCATTCTCTTCTCTGATATCGATCTTGTTGAAAAGATTCCTGTGCATGAATGAGTAATAGCTCTCGGGATGCTCCAGAGGAAGACCGACATATTCGTCCAGATTATAGGAATGAATATCCGCATAGGAAGTGCCGTTTTCCTCGTGGTCCTTCACCATCCTCGCATAAAGGCCCAGAGGTGTCGAACCGGTCGCCAGTCCCAGGACCTTGCCCGGAACAAGGAACTGTTTCATAACTTCAAAAGCCTTATCGGAAGCCTCTTCATAATCTTTGACTCTGATGATATTGATCATATTTATAAAACCTTCTTTCACCTATATTATAGCGCTAGACGATGCTGAAACGGTATGCGATCTGATAGCTTTCACCTTCGTTCAGAACGACGACATCTCTTTGTTCAAACGGTGTTTCCGTATCATTGAGATCCAGGGAGTTCACCCAGGGTTCCAGACAGACGAACGGAGCCATCGGTGTCCAAACCGCAAAGATCTTATACTTGTCATCGACATTCATGACGACCTTGTTTTCGCCGTCACTTAATGTGAAGGTTCTGCTTTTCGGATTTTCAACGACAAAAGTAGGATACTTCTCAAACAGTTCATAGCTCAGATCCAGTCTCTTGCCTTCAACATCTTCCTCATCGAATTCGATCCAGTAATCAGAGAACTTCCTGTCCCCGGTCAACGGGCAGTTGAATGCGGGATGCTGGCCGAAACCGAAATAGAGCTTCCCTTCTTCTTTATTGATCACTTCGTAATTGACGGATACCTGATTCTCCTTTAAGACATATCTGACTCTCAGCTCGAAATGATAGGGATATTCCTTCAGGGTATCTTCACTGTCACAGAGCCTGAATTCCAGATAATCCTCTCCCTGTTCTACGAATTCAAACTCGCTCTTGCGGCAGAAGCCGTGATTGTTGACTTTATAATCCCCGCCTTTGAAATTCAGGACCTTGTTTTTGGGAGAGGAAACATGCGGGAACAGTAAAGGATTGCGGTTGGCCCAGTATTTGGGATCACCGTTCCACATGTATTCGATGTCTTTGTCTTTTCTTCTGAAACTTGCGATCTCGCAGGCCCAGGTGTCGACCTTCAGGACCGCAATATCATTTTCCAGTGTGTAGATCATATAAAAAATAGTGAATTACTTCACTATTTCTCCAAAAGCACTGCCCTTGATACCGGCAGCATTGCCCTCATCCGTGTCGATGTGCATTGCCAGGGCAAAGTCATCTCTGACTCTGACGACAGTATCACCGAACACAAGGCTTCTACCTTCTGTTTCAACTTTGACATTGACGATATCGCCGTTGGAAACGCCGTAGTATTCCGCATCCGCAGGAGTCATGTGGACATGTCTCTTGGCAGCGATGACGCCCTTTTCCAGTTCGATCTCACCTGCAGGTCCGACCAGCTTGATGCCGGCAGTTCCTTCGATGTCACCGGACTCTCTGATCTTGGCCTCAACGCCCAGCGTTCTGGCATCGGTCAGAGACAGTTCGACCTGAGCTTCTTTTCTTTCCGGACCCAGGATAGAAGCCTTGAGTTCGCCTCTGGGGCCAATGATCGTCAGCTTCTCTTCGCAGGCAAACTGACCCGGCTGGGAAAGATCCTTCTTGGGGGTCAGGGTATGGCCCTCACCGAAGAGGATGGCGACCTGTTCCTTGGTCACGTGGATATGACGAGCACTGATTTCAACGATAAATTTTTCCATCTGTATTCTCCATTCTTCACTATTATTATATAATCTTTTTCTACATTCTTATGCCCTGTTTTGCCTGACGGTCCATATCTCTTTTCTTATCCGACTCTCTCTTGTCATAGAGCGTCTTTCCTTTGGCCAGAGCGATCTCGATCTTGGCTCTGCCGTCCTTGAGATAGACCCTCAAAGGGATGCAGGTATAACCCTGCAGCTTGCATCTGGAAAACAGCTTGGCGATCTCCCTTTTGTGTAACAGCAGCTTGCGGTCTCTGGTCTCGTCATGGTCATTGTAAGTCGCTTCCTTGTACGATGCGATATGCATGCCCTTGACGAAAGCTTCGCCATGCACAAAAGTCACATAAGATTCCTTAAGTGACACTTTGCCTTTCCTTAACGATTTGATCTCCGATCCATACAAGACCATTCCCGCCTCATAGGTATCTTCGATCATATAATCGTGATACGCTTTTCTGTTTACCGCAATGTCTTTCATAAAAACAGTAGAAAACAGCGAAATGATATTTCGCTGTCTGTTAATCCGTGATTCTGATGATGAGGACCAGGACGAAGAAAAGGATGCCCAGTACCATCGTTACGATGGAGATGACCTTTTCCGGTCCGCGCTCTTTGACGTTCTGGAACAGTCCGAGATCGCTGCTGCCCGTAAAAGCAGACAGTGCATCGGATTTGCCGCCCTGAAGTAAAGAGATCAATATCAGCAGTACAGCTACGATCAGTAATAATACTTTCATAATTCACTCCTTAATAATCGGTTTTTGCCAGATCGACATAATTGATATCCGTCGGCGTCTCACGGCCGAAGAGGATGATCAGTACGGTAGCGACCTGTGTCTGGTCGTTCATGGATTCGACTTTGCCTTCCATACCTGAGAACGGACCCGAGAGGATCTTGACGGAATCGCCGACAGCGAAATCGACTTCGATGCTCTTGTCGGACTGTCCGATCCTTCTTAAGATCTTTTCGATCTCATCCTGTTTGACAGGGAACGGTTTGGCACCGCCGCCCGATGATCCGATAAATCCGGTGACGCCCGGTGTATTTCTGACGACATACCATGCTTCATCGGTCATGATCATCTCGACAAAGAGATAACCCGGGAAAATATTCTTGACGACTTCCTTGGACTTTTCATTCTTCACTTCGATCTGCGTCTCTTCGGCGACAACGATACGGAAGAGGTTTTCCGAAATGCCCATGGTCTCGAGTCTTTTTTCCAGATTGTCCTTGACTCTGTTCTCATGTCCGGCATAGGTATTGACGACATACCACTCCTTCTTGTTTGCCTGTTCTGTCATCTTACAGTACTCCTAAAGCATTCAGAAGTGCGGAAATGGCAGCCAGACACAAAGCAAAGAACAGGACGAAGAAACCGGTAAAAATAATGACCTGGACGGAATTGACGAGAAGATCCTCTTTCTTCGGCCAACGGATCTTGGAGATCTCTTTCCAGATCGCACTCAAACTAAACCACTTCATATTACCCTCCTATTTTGTCTCCTTATGCAACGTATGCTGGTTGCAGCGGGGACAGTATTTCATCAACTCAATGCGCTTGGCATTGTTCTTGTTTTTGTTTGTCGTATAATTGCGCGACAGACAGACACTGCAGGTAAGAATTACTTTCTTTTTCTCTTTCATAATTCCTCCTTCAAGGTATATAAAAAGTTATCTCCTGATAACCTTCTATAATATAACCTATCCGTCTGAAATTGTCAATTCATCAGCGATCGGAAATCACGCTTTCTTTGCCGGTTTTCCATACAGTTTCCTAAAGAGCGTGATCATCGAGATAAACCTTTTTCTGATACTGATGTTTTTCATATATTCCTCATCGGTCTGTTTCTCCAGATGAACGATCTTTCCTTCCAGCCCTCTGGCGATCAGTGCGTTCTCGATATCCTCGATATTGTTTTTATAGAGCCCATGAGGCAGCGGATAATCAAGGATGTTCAGAACCTCGGCGACAAAGCTCATGCAGTTGTAGGCGTTGTCTCTTTTATGGCCGTGCAATACAGGCATGCTTAACATATCCATCACATCGAAAGGACAGTCTTTCACTTCCTCCATGAAAGACAGTATCCTCTCTTTTTCCTCTTCTGTAATACTCATACGATAGATCTTCACCTGCACTTCCTCATAGGCGAAATAAGCCAGTTTCTCATCCGTCAGGCCGGCATCAAAAGGATCATGAAAATGACGTCTGGAAAACGAATGGTAAGTCTCTCCGTCAAAACTGATCGTGACGTGGGTGTAGGGATAAGGAATGAAGATACGTCCCAGTTTTCCGACAAGGGAATTGGATCTTTCAAACAATATATACAGATCAGACATGGTCTTCCTCTTTTCTGAATACAAAGATATTCCTGATAAAAGAACGGATATAGTCTCCGTAATCGATGAAGTCATAGACCCCTTCTCTCCATCCTTTCAGAAACAGGCGGATCAGCAGGACATAGTAATGGAAGTACCAGGCTCTCACGCTCAGATACTTCGGCTTAGCCACAAGATGCAGGTAATCGAAATCGGAAGGATCCTCAGTGATATAATCGGCAGCTTCAGCGATCCCCAGCTCCGGTGTGTAGACGGAAACGGCCACATGCCTCAGATGATGTCTGCGGATATAGGCATACAGTTCCCTGAAGTCCTTTCCTTTGAAATCAAGGCCCAGGATAAACATCGCCATCAGATTGACGTTGTTCCTCTGACAGATTTCAATGCATCTCTCATTGTTTTCCACACTATTGCGTTTCTGATAGGAATCCAGTTTCTCATCGCGGAAATCCTCAAGGCCTGTCAGCACATAGTACAGACCGATATCCTTGAAATCGGAAATGATATCCTCATGGGCTGCGATGAAATCCGCCCTGCCGTAACAGATGTAGTTTCTTGAGATCTTCCTTCTTCTGATCTCATCGATAAAAGCTCTCACATAGCTTTCATCAAAGAGGAAATCATCGTCCACCAGATAGACATTTTCATTGTCATTCAGCTCGATCTCGTCAACAAGATCTTTCACATCCCTTCTGGAATAGACGCGCCGGTTCATATGATTGCGCAGGCAGAATTCACAGCGGTAGGGACAGCAGAAACTGCTGCGCAGCCACATCGCATGTTTCAGATCGAGATAAGGATAACGGTCAGGATGTGCGTAGAAATAAGACCTGTCAGGCAAAGGCATTTTCCCGATGTCGACGGCCCTTCTTTCATTACAGATCCATTTCCCGTCTTTCCTGTAGGAAAGATTGCAGGCATCCCTGTTTCCTTCGATGATCAAGGGAAGATCATAGTAGTTGTAGCCGCTCAATACCAGATCCGCTTCCGGAATGAAAAAACGTTCCTGATTGATCTGGGCATGGGGACCGCCTAAAATCACCAGACCGTGAAATCTCTCTTTGAAAGCGACGGCATACTCCAGAATAAAGGTTTCCTGGAAACACCTGGCTTCGCCATAGAAGACATCATACTCCTTATCTTCGATGAACTTCTGAAAAGACAGCTTCTCGACCTGTCTGTCAAAGATCGTGACTTCATATCCGTGATCCTGCAGAATCGCCTGTATCCATTCCAGATCCAGACATTCGTTTTCAATGATCCCCTGAAAATCGTATCTGGTCCGTGATTCCTCCGGATGTACCAGCAGTACCCTAGTCATTCCGATTCTCCAGCAGCAGCGTTTCTATCGTATGATAAAGCAGCCGATTGGCTTCTTCGACTGTTTCGTCTCTGATCTCGATCATATCCCCGAACACGATCTTCAGATCTTTTGACGAAAATCTGTAATCCCCGACGATGCAGTAGGGAAAGATCTTCGCACCGGTCTCCTTCGCCAGACGGACGGCTCCGCTTTTGAACGGCAGCAGGATCTGCTTCGTATAGTTGCGGGCAGCCTCGGGAGAGATATTGATCACTTCACCGTTCTGAAGGACTTCCCTGGCACTGGCATAGGCATCCGGATTTTTCGGGGCATCCAGAACGACCGGGATCGCACCGACCGCATGAAAAAAGAAGGCAGAAAAGCCTTCAAACAATTCGCTTTTCGCTAAAGCGTGAACAGTGAGTCCGGTACAGACATCTACCAGTAACGGATCCAGGGCATGTTTATGATTCCCGGCAAGGATCACGGGGCCCTCAAGAGGGATCCTCTCAGAGTTGATGATCCGGGGATGAAAATAAGCCTTGAACAAAGGTGTCACGATGAATCTGCAGAACTGATATAAACCGTTTGAGGACATCATCCTCATTGTAAAGGAATCATCAACTCACTACAATAGCCTGTGGATCTTCGTACTTCATATGACCAGATTCAGCATCTCTTCCTTGAGTTTCCGCTTCATGCTTCTGAGACGGTTATCGACCCGCTTGACTGAGATGCCCAGCCGCTGAGAGATCTGCTGATAAGTCAGCTTTTCATTCTTCAGCTCCAGGATCTGTCTGTCCTCACTGCTCAGAGCTGTGATGAAACGATCGAGCTTTTCCCGAAATAGTTCCTCCCGGTGATAAAACTGCGGATCCTCATTGACCGCGAATTTCAGACTGTGATCGGCATGGGAATCCAGGGAGATACTCTCATTGCCGGCGCTGCGGCTGATGTTTCGCAGAAGCGTCATGATCCTTGAACGGATCACCATGTAGGCATAGGTGGAAAACTGAACGTTGCGTCCCTGTTCAAAAGAAAAGACCGCGTCATAGAGAGCCAGGCATGCTTCCTGAAACAGATCGTTCTCATCCACCCGGAAATCGCCGTTGTTCAGATCGAAGGAATAAATGATCTTGTAGATCATGCGTCTGTATTCCTCCAGCAGCTGCGTAAAGGCGCCTTCATCGCCTTTCCTGATTTTTTCAATCAATACTTTAATATGCTTATCCATGCATCCATTATGGATGAAAAAAAGAATGTCCCGTTCCCGAAAACATTCTCTTTCTGTACATCATATTTTCCACAATTGTGGATTATTTCTGCCGCGCATTCAGAATATTGTAGATCAGTATTCCGGCCGCGACCGAAGCATTGAGACTTGTCACATGGCCGTACATCGGCAGTTTCACGATGAAGTCACATTCCTCCTTCACCAGTCTTGACATTCCCTTTCCTTCCGAGCCGATGACCAGCACGGTATTCATGTCATAATCCAGATCCGTATACATCTTCTGGCTGCTTCCGTCGGAACCGACGATCCAGTAACCCTTCTCCTTCAGCTTTCTGATCGTGTTCACCAGATTGTTCACTTCGGCGACCTTCATGTATTCCAGAGCACCGGAAGCGACCTTGGCGACCGTATCATTGACCCTGACTGCATTATGCGACTTGTATATGACACCGTCGACACCGGCACATTCGCAGGTCCTGATGATGGCACCGAGATTGTGGACGTCTTCCAGCCCGTCCAGCATCACGATTAGTCCGTTTTTCTCTCTGATCATATCTTCGACTCTGGACATCTCGAATTCCTTCACTTCCGCGACATAGCCCTGATGATTTCCCTTGACCATCTTATCAAGTGTCTTTCTGTCGACAACTTTATAAGGAATGCCCTCGTCTTTGATCCGCTTATCATCCAGGACATAGGCCATGATGATCCTTCTGCTGACAAGTGCTTCAAAGAAGGAATTCTTTCCGTAGACATAATTACTCATTGTGCACTCCTCCCTCAAAAACCTTCTCAAAGAAATCATTCAGCCTTTTCTGATCGGTCAGATACAGATAGCCGCAGACGGCTTCCAGACCGGATGCGCATTCGTATGTCGCCAGATCACCGTTCTTCGGAATGTGCGAGATATGATTCCTGCCCTTCTTATAGACCTCCAGTTCATCTTGTGTAAAGAAGCCTTCGCTCTCCAGCCTCCGGAAGACCTTTGTCTGACCGGCAGCGGAATTATAGCCGTTGCACAGCCTCTGCAAGGAAGCGGAAGACTGATAATGATGATCGACGAAAAACTTCCTCACCGCCAGGGTAAAGACCGCATCGCCGATAAAACTAAATGAATAAGCGCTGTATTCTTTCAGATCCATTACAGGATGCCTTTTTCCATCAGCGTCTTTCTGTAAAGGTCGGCCGTCTCAAAGTCCTTGTTTGCCTTGGCCTCGTTCCACTTGCGGTAAGTTTCCTTATCCTCATCGCTCAATACCGTCTTTTCAATGAAGACACCCAGGATCTCCAGCATCTTTCCGATCGCGTTGTAGTTCTCAGCAACCTTGACCCAGTCGATGTCCCTGGTACGTAAAGACTGGTTCAGAAGCTTGAGCGTATCAAAGATCACCATGTAGGCATTCGGCGTATTGAGATCGTCAGCCATCTGGTTCAGAAATTCATCATATTTCTCTTTGTTGAAAGCGTCCGTTAGTTCAATGCCCTCTATCTGGCTCTTGACCTCGACCTGTTTTAAAGCGGTCTCGATCTTATTGAGCTCCGTCTTGGCCGCATTGAAGGTCTCATCATCATAGATGAGGGAATCCCTGTACTTGCCGGAAAGCAAGAACCATCTGACCAGATTGGGACCGTGCTCCGCGATGACGTCTTTAGCCCATTGCGTATTGCCTAAAGACTTGGACATCTTGCCGCCCTTTGTTTCCAGCATGCCGTTGTGCACCCAGTAGTTTGCCAGACGGTGGCCGTTGCAGCACTCGGACTGTGCCATCTCGTTTTCATGATGCGGGAACTTCAGATCCTTGCCGCCGCCGTGGATATCGATCAGGCCGCGCTTGAATTCCTTGCCGATCATGACGACACACTCCGTATGCCAGCCGGGTCTGCCTTCGCCCCAGGGCGAATCCCACTTGATGCCCTTGTCCGTCTTCTTCCACAGAGCGAAATCCAGCGGATTCTTCTTCATGTCGTTGGTCTCGACTCTGGCACCTGCATTGAGGTCATCCAGCTTCTGATGGGACAGCTCTCCGTACATCGGATCGGATTCCACGGAGAAATAGACATCGCCGTCCACGACATAGGCATTGCCTTTCTGGACCAGCTGATCGATGAATTCGATGATCTCATCCATCGTCTCGGTGACTCTCGGAGTCACATCCAGCGGGATGATGTTCAGGGAATTGCGGACATCGTTGTAAGCCTTGATATAGCGGTCGGCGATCTCCCTCTCGCTGACGCCTTCTTCCAGTGCCTTATTGATGATCTTGTCATCGACATCGGTGAAGTTGGAGACGAACTTGACCTTATAACCGAGCGCCTCCATCGTCCTTCTCAATGTATCGAAAACGACGATCGGACGGGCATTGCCGATATGCGCATGATTATATACGGTAGGTCCGCACACATACATGCTGACCTGACCTTCCCTGATCGGAACGAATTCTTCCGTTTTCAGTGTATAGCTGTTATAAAGTTTCATTTTCCTTGTCCTCCATATAAAACTGGTAGATGCTGTCCTTCAGTCTGACCCAGCGTTTCATCTCTTTTGTCGTAACGGCGTAATCCGCCTTCAGTTCACCGCTTTGAATCAGTTCGATGAGTTCCTCATCGGAGAACGTTCCTTCAAAGCCCTTGACTCTCCATATCTTATTCTTTTTCATCTTCCGCCATCCTGCAGACCGTATATTCGATCTGACTGCTCAGAAGCTCCGACTTGCTGATCTCCCTGTTATCCAGAGAAGTCGACACCACCTGGGCATTGCCGTCACAGTAATTCTCTTCATCCATATGCGCCGTGATATGATCCTCGCTCACGCCGAGGCTGTATAGATAATTCAGAAGATCGGCCTCGGTCATGAACTGACCCTTGATGAAGGTATATGTCTCCTCCGGCCTGTTGTAGGTGAAACTGAGCTTGTACACATCCGAATCGGTATAATCGCCCTCACCCACCGAAGTGATGGAAATGGTGTAGTTTTTGCCGTCGGTCATATTGTCAGTATCGAACTTCACGACCTCTGCCCTTTCGATCCTTCTGGAGATACCGATACCCACATCGATGGATACGATATAGCCGCTGGCGTTGCTGACGCCGTCAAACTGGACTGAAACATATTTGTCATCGATGCTGTAATCGACGTTGGAGACCATGTCCAGTCTCTGCTTCATCAGTTCCTCCTTGACGAACTGATGATAATTGTTGTTGCCGACACCGTAGATCTTCACACCGTCAAAACCGATCAGATAATCGGAAGCCGCATCTATCGCGATGATGTTGGACCACTGTCCGACCTGCGAAGCGATCTCATCGTTGTCGACCTCGATGTGCACCTTGCCATAGCGGTCCAGACCGGCCACAAAGCCGTCCCCGCAGGCCACATCCACGATCTCCTTCCACGATTCCGCTTCCAGATAGTTCATGGAATTCTTCGTATAGACATCGATCGTATGATCCTCGCACAGTATCGCCAGGATCGCATCGCTCGATGCGATGTCCCGGATATTGAAATAATTCTTCAGAGAACCGGAACCGATGAAACTGCCGGCTGAAGTGATCACACCGTCCTCATCCATCAGGATCGTGCCGTAGGCAGTCGCAAATACCTTTCTGATATTGCGCGGATCGGATTCAAAATCACAGGCGCCTTTTGAAAGATCGCCCGAACAACGGATCCTGCCGTTGGAATCGACACCGACGATGTGTCTGACACCGACCGCGATATCGACGATGTTCTTCCAGTCATCCAGTTCCCTGGCATATTTGGATATCACACCCGTATATTTCAGAGTGCCGTCCTCGTTCAGTATGATCGAGAAGCCCTCTCCCTCACAGACCTTGACCGCAGCCGAAGAAGTCAGATTGGACAGTTCGCCGTTGGCGTTGCTTCCGGAACCGTTGACACCGGAATAATCATCGATATAGATGACCGTTGTCTGTGAGACGGAAAGACGGTTGATGTTCTCCCTGGTCAGTGAGAAAGGTCTGACCGTATTCTTCAGAACGATCGATAAGACCAGTATCGTTAGCAGCAGTATCGCAATGATCGTCGAAGCGATCTTGTTCTGTTCATAGAATTCCTTTGCCTTGTCAAACCAGGTCCTCTTTGCGGTGAAATACTCGATATTGATCTCATCGGTATTGGCCTTGTTGACTTCATAAAGCTCCACATCGGTGGAATTGCGGAACACATCCACCAGATCGATATGATACAGAGAAGCCAGTTTCTTCATCTGATCATAGCTGATCATGGCCGAACCGTTCTCATAGTTCATGTATTCCAGGGTATCCACATCCAAAACTTCCGCCAGATAAGACTGGGAATAATTATAATGTTTTCTCAGTTTTGTCAGTTTCTCCGGAAGCTTGTTCATACCACCATTTTAGCTCATGTCCGGAAATATAAAAAGGCGTCTTATCCCACCCTTTGAAAAATGATCCGAATCTTTCCAAAACTCGTTCCCCATATCTTGAAAAAGCTCTGTTCTTGTGATAAACTATGTAAGCAATGTGCCCGAATAGCTCAGTCGGTAGAGCGTCCGGCTGTTAACCGGCAGGTCACAGGTTCGAGTCCTGTTTCGGGCGCCATTGTCTAGGCAAGTTGGTGAAGCGGCTTAACACACCGCCCTTTCACGGCGGCATTCACGGGTTCGAATCCCGTACTTGTCACCACCTGGTTCCCTAGCTCAGTTGGTAGAGCATCTGACTCTTAATCAGAGGGTCTAGGGTTCGAATC
>JAFTCJ010000024.1 GCA_017454765.1 Erysipelotrichaceae bacterium
GGCAATAGAAGATTATATCTATTACTACAACAATGATAGAATTAAAAGCAGATTAAAAGGCCTGACTCCTGCAGAATACAGGAATCAAGCCTTAACGAGTTCTTAGAACTTAACGTGTCCAAATAATGGGGGTCAGTTCAGAACCGATTCTTTTCTATTCTTCAAACAGGATGTCCGGATAGGTTCCGTCGTCTTTGAGTGCCTGTATCTTGGCAACGACGCTCGGTTTGTCTTCCTTGTAGGTGACACCGAACCAGGAATCTTCGGAGGTCAGGACCTTGACTCTGCATTCACCCTCATTAACCATGACACCGACGTGGTTGGGAAGTAATGCTTCGTACTTGAGCGGGTTCTTGTCGATGCCGATCGGCAGTTCATAAGTGAAGATCTTCTGCAGCTTGGCGATGACGCTCGGGTGGAAGCCCCAGAAGTTCATGGAGACAGGAGTGCCCAGTTCCAGATCTTTGTATTCGCCGTCTTCTTCATATACGACACCGTCATGATTGTCGTTCCATTTGATGTTCATGACTTCCTTGATGTTGGTAAGATAGCCTTCCTCGTTCTTCTGGCAGACACCTCTGGTAACGGTCCCGTTGTCGCTTAAGGTATTCTCGACTTTATATCCGACCATGCAGTAGGTGTTCTCATCGATTCCGTTGCGGAAGAAATCGATGACCTTGACGAATGCGTCCTTGCCATAGAAGTCATCGGCGTTGCAGACGATGAAGGGATCATCTTTCAGGATGTTCCTGCAGGACAGCAGCGCATGGGTCGTGCCCCAGGGTTTGACTCTTTCCAGAGGGATCGTGACATCATCGGGGATGTCCTTAAGATCCTGGAAGGCATATTCGACTTCGATATAGGGCCTGATCTTTCTGATCAGTGATTCTTCAAATGCTTCCTGATGTTCTTTTTTGATGATCAGTACGATCTTCTTGAATCCGGCTCTGATCGCATCGAAAATGGTGAATTCGATGATCGGCTCGTTGTGGTTTCCGACACCGTCGATCTGTTTGAGTCCACCGTAGCGGGATCCCATGCCGGCAGCCAAAATGACAAGCGTTTCTTTCATTGTAAAATCCTCCTGCTTTCGTAAATATTATATAATGAATTCAGAGACACAAGGAGACAAAATAATATGGAAAAATATGTCTTAGCTATCGATCAGGGAACGACCAGCACCAGAGCGATCGTTTTTGACAGCGATCAGAAAGTCGTCAAGGTCGCTCAGAAGGAGATCACCAATTTCTTCCCGAAACCGGGCTGGGTCGAACAGGATGCCAATGAGATCTGGCTTTCCACACTGGCCGTCATGGCCCAGATCTTTGACGGCGGGCAGATCAAACCGGAACAGATCGTTTCGATCGGTATTTCCAATCAGCGTGAGACCAGCGTCGTCTGGGATAAAGAGACAGGTCTGCCGGTCTATCATGCGATCGTATGGCAGTCCCGCCAGACTTCCGATATCGTCAACAAGCTCAAGGAAGACGGCTATGAGCCGATGATCAAGGAAAAGACCGGACTGGTCCTGGATCCTTACTTCTCCGCTTCCAAGATCAAGTGGATCAGGGACAATGTGGAGGGAGTGAAGGACAATCCCAATCTTCTCTTCGGTACGATCGATACGTTCCTGTTATGGAAATTCACCTGCGGTGAGGTCCATGCGACGGATGTGACCAATGCATCAAGGACCTTGCTGTTCAATATTCATACACTTAACTGGGACGATGAACTGCTGGATCTGTTTGAGATCCCGAGGTCCATGCTGCCGGAGATCAAGGATACATCCGGATTCTTCGGCTACATCGACCCGCGTCACTTCTTCAACCGTACCTGTCCGATCACGGCACTGGTGGGTGACCAGCAGGCAGCGCTGTTTGGTGAATCGTGCTTTGAAAAGTCCAATGTCAAGAATACCTACGGAACAGGCGGATTCATCCTGGTCAATACCGGTGATGAGGCGATCATTTCCAAGTACGGACTGCTTTCGACAGTTGCCTGGAAGATCGGTGATGAAGTGAAATATGCCCTGGAGGGTTCGATCTTCGTATCCGGTTCACTGATTCAGTGGTTAAGAGATGAGATGAAGTTCGTCGTGGAGGCCAAGGATTCCGAAGAACTGGCCAGAACGGTGGAAGATGCCGGCGGCGTCATCGTCGTTCCAGCGTTCACGGGACTGGGTGCACCTTACTGGAACAACCAGTGCAAGGGTGCCATCTTCGGTCTGACCAGAGGTTCCAGCAGAGGCCATATCGCCAGAGCCTGCATTGAGGCGATGGCTTATCAGTCCAAGGATCTGATCAGGGTCATGGAAGAGGATCTGCATGAGAAGATCCCGTTCATCAAGGTCGACGGCGGTGCCAGCGTCAACAAGCTGCTGGTGCAGTTCCAGTCGGATATCCTGGAGATCCCGGTCATCAGACCGGTCCTGGCAGAGACGACGGCTCTTGGTGCGGCGAGACTGTCGGGTCTGACTGTGGATTTCTATCACTTCGAGGATTTCAGGGATGAGGAGACACAGCGCTACGAACCTCAGATGGATCATGAGGAAGTGATGGAGCGTTACGACAGATGGCTGAAGGCCGTCAAGGCGACTCAGGAGTTCTAGGATGAAGGTATTGTTCATCAACGGTTCACCGCATCCAAAGGGAACGACCTGTCATGCCCTGAATGAAGTTGAGAAGATACTGAATGAGCAAGGCATCGAAACGATCTGGTGCAATGTACCTGCCGATATACCTTCCTGCATGGCCTGCAACTATTGTCATAAGGAAAGACAGGGCTGCATCAGAAAGGATGCGGTCAATGACTGTTATGCATTGCTGGATGAGGCAGACGGTCTGATCGTCGGCTCGCCGGTCTATTATGCGGGACCCAGCGGTTCCCTGCTGTCTTTCCTGGACAGGCTCTTCTATTCCTATCCCAACAAGAAGAAATTCAATATGATGGCAGCTGCCGCTGTCTCCAATTCCAGAAGGGCAGGCAATATCACATCAAACGATGTGATACTCAAGTTCTTCTCGATCTCCGGCATGAACGTCATCACTTCCACTTACTGGAACGATCCCCACGGCTTTACGCCCGAGGATCTGGAAAAGGATGAAGAGGCCTTGCAGACGATGCGCAATCTGGGAAGGAATATGGCGTATTATCTCAAGATGAGACAGCTGGCAAAAGAAAACGGGCTGAAGGAGCCCGAGATCGAAAAGAGTCATTCGACACATTTTATCCGATAAAAAAAGAGATCCGGGAGCTAATCCCGGATCTTTAACTGTTCAAAGGTTTTTACCAGATCGTCGTGGATGACGATGTCGCATTGCGAATCATAGGAAGTCGCATCCCGGTTGATGATGGCCAGCGTGTCACCGCGGAAGTAGCGGATGAAAGAGGCAGCCGGATAGACGACCAGGGAGGTGCCGCAGACCACCATCAGATCGGCATTGGCGATCGCCGTGATCGCACCGGTGATGACATCTTCATCCAGTCCTTCCTCATAGAGGACGACATCGGGTTTGATCACCGCTCCGCAATGATCGCATCTGGGTACGCCTGTTGTGTTCAGGATGTAGTCCAGATCAAAGAACTTGCCGCAGCGGCTGCAGTAGTTTCTCAAGACAGAGCCGTGCAGCTCATAGACTTTCTTTGAACCTGCAGCCTGATGCAGTCCGTCGATGTTCTGGGTGACAACGGATACGTCTTTGTAATCCTGCAGTCTGGCAATGAATTTATGGGCGTAGTTGGGTTTTGCGTCCGGGTAAAGCATCTTTTCCCGGTAGAATTCAAAGAAGTCCTCCGTCTTATATTCATAGAAGGTATGTGAAAGCATCTCTTCGGCACGGTAGACGTTCTTGTAGAGTCCGGTCGCCGAACGGAAGTCGGGGATGCCCGAGGCTGTCGACATGCCTGCACCGGAGAAGAAGACGATCTTGTTTGCGTGATCTAACGCTTCCTGTATTTTGTTTATCATATAACTTTATTATACTCATTTTTGGTGTTATTATTTTGATACAGAAACATCAGGGCAGGGTGAAATTCCCTGATCGGCGGTATACCCCGCGAGCAGAAGGCAGAACCTGTGGGATTCAGGTGGCGACTGTATAGTCAGGATGAGAGAGGTTCTTTTATTTTGAAAAAGTATTTAAGTGTCAAGAATA
The DNA here is from genome assembly GCA_017454765.1 of Erysipelotrichaceae bacterium. Lineage (GTDB taxonomy): Bacteria > Bacillota_I > Bacilli_A > Erysipelotrichales > Erysipelotrichaceae > Colivicinus. Next base: position 4,155 of record JAFTCJ010000024.1, read on the forward strand.
TCAGTTCGATCGCCGTTTTAGGCGCTCTTGGAGCCGTACTGATGCTGTTCGATTTTCCGATCTCCTTTATTGCGCCAAGCTTTTACAAGCTGGATCTGGGGGATCTGCCCTGTTTGATCGGTGCTTTCGCTCTGGGTCCCGTCCCGGCACTGTTCATTCAGATCGTCAAGATCATCGTGAAACTGCTTCTCAAGCCGACATCGACGGCTTTTGTCGGTGAGATCGCGGCTTTCTGTTTCTCAACTGTCTTCTGTGTGAGTGCAGCACTCATTTATCAGAGAGACAAGACCCGTAAAGGAGCGATCAAAGCGATGATCATTGCTACGATCGTCATGGCTCTTGCGGCGGCAGCCGGGAATTATCTGTTCATCATTCCTGCCTATGTGAATATGTATAACATGCCTCTGGAGGCGATCATCTCCATGGGCCAGGCGATCTTCCCGATGATCAGATATAAGTTTGATTTCGTCTTATACTGTGTGCTGCCGTTCAACCTGATCAAGGCCTGTATCGTCGACATACTGACTTTTGTTTTGTACAAGCGTATTTCACCGTTGCTGAAATGAGAAAATGCCTATAATATGGGCATTTTTGCGCTGATTTGACTGCTTTTGTGATGTTTAACTTTATTGATTGTTGTGGTATAATTTTTAGGTACAAATTTTGGAGGTTTTGTTGTGGCTAGATTGACAAGAACACAAAAATATGCGGAACTGAGAGATTCTCTTTCCAATGACAAAGAATCTTCTTTGCAGACGAAGGATCTTTCTGATTATGAAGATAGATTAAACAGTATTTCTGAATTATTATCTCCGCTGACACAGAAAGATGAAGACAAGCCGGTCTATGCACCGCCGGCAGACAACGATCCGAAGTATACCTGGACCGATTTTGAAGAAACACCGGTTGATGATCTCTTGAATTCTTTCAAGAATAATGAGATCGATCAGCAGCTGCAGAACATCGCCAATGAAAGCAATGTTTATAATTCCGTAAAGGACAGCACCGTCAGACCTGCTCCTCAGGAGATTAAGGTTCCTGATACAAAGCCTCTGATCAATGAACCGGTCTATGAAGCACCGGTTATCGATACGCCGATCATCGATCTGCCCAAAGAAGATATCAAACCTCTGATCGATGAGGATCTTTATATGAATCCGCAGTATTCCGATCCGTTCAGTTTCGATGAGGCTGAAAAAGAGACAAAAGCTCCGGCAGAAGAAAAACCTCAGTACAGTGCTCCGGAAGCACCTCAGCAGAATGATTTCCCGGGCTACTATCATCCGCAGCAGCCGGATCTTCCCGAACTTTCCACTGAGGAAGTCGAGAAGCCCGCAGCACCGCAGCAGAACTACATCAATCTGGCTCCGAATGTCGAGACAGTCGACGGAAGCGAAGCAGACAACCACCCCGTACAGCACAATGAGGAACAGGTCAGTTCTTATATCAGTTCCATGATTGACGAGGTCGGTGAATATAACAAGAAGAACGGTGATATGACGATCACGCAGATCACCAACAATATGGTCAACGAGATCAGACATCCTGAGGATGTCAAACAGGACTTTGAAGTTCCTTCTTTCGAAGAAGAGATCGCAGCTCCTGTTTCCGAGAATCCTGCAGAAGATGAGGAATTCTCCAATACTGTTTCCATGGAGATCGCCAAGATCATGGATGAGATCGAAGTGACCGGTGAAAAACCTCAGGTGACAGCTGCTCCGATCGAAGAAGCAGTGATCGAACCGGTTGAAGAAGCAGTTGTTGAACAGGCTCCTGTCGAGGAGCATCCGGTCCTTGCCAAGGCGCTCGAAGAAGAAAAGGAAGAAGAAGTCGTTGAGATCAAGAATCTCAAGGAACTTGAAGCTGAACCGGTCAGGGATACGATTTCCAATACGATCCCGTTTGTCGTGACGACGGAAGGTGATGAGGAAGAGATCGAAGATGACGACGAGGAAGGTTCCAACACGATCCTGAATATCATCCTGATCATCCTGATCATCGTCTTAGTCGCCGTACTGGGTCTGATCGTGTTCTATATCCTGAAGACGAAGGGTATTATTTAATGAAGAAGATCAATATCGCCATTGACGGACCCAGCGCTGCCGGCAAATCGACGATCGCCGATGTCCTGTCTGAAAGACTGGGATATACGCATCTTGATACCGGAGCAATGTACAGGGCAGTCGCTCTGAACGCTGTCCGTAAAGAAATAGCGCTGGATGATGAAGAAAACATCGTAGCGATGATCGCCGATATGAAACTTGAGATGCTGTCAGACGGAAGTGTCATCCTGGAAGGGGAAGATGTTTCCGAAGCGATCCGCACCGATGAGATCTCAATGGCGGCATCCGATGTTTCAAAACTGGAAGGCTGCCGCTCGGCTTTAGTCGCCATGCAGCAGAAGATCTGCGAAGCAGGCGGATACATCCTTGACGGAAGAGATATCGGTACTGTTGTATTAAAGGATGCGCCGGTCAAGATCTACCTGGTCGCCACACCGGAGGCCAGGGCAGAGCGCAGAGTCAAGCAGAATCTGGAAAAGGGACTGGAAGCGGATTATGAGACGATTCTGGAGGATATCATCAAAAGAGATTACCAGGATACGCACCGCGAACATTCACCGCTGACCAAGGCTGAGGATGCGATCGAGATCGATACGTCCTATATGAGTATCGATGAAGTGGCAGATGCGGTCATGGAGATCGTGGAAAGCTGTTTAGGAGAAGAATAAATGATAGATGGAACTGTCGCAATCGTTGGTAGACCCAATGTCGGTAAGTCGACAGTTTTTAATAGGATGCTGGAGGAAAGAGTGGCGATCGTCGAAGATACGCCCGGTGTCACCAGAGACAGAATCTACGGTGACTGTGAATGGCTTTCCAAGACTTATCGGCTGATCGATACCGGTGGTATTCAGATCGAAGATGTGCCGTTTCAGAAAGAGATCAATGCCCAGGTTGATATCGCGATCGAAGAAGCGGATGTCATCATCTTCCTGACTGACGGCAGAAGCGGTCTGACCAGCGATGATGAATATATCGCCAGACTCCTGCAGAAATCGAAAAAACCGGTCATACTTGCTGTCAACAAGATCGATGATCAGACGATGATCAACGATATCTATGAATACTATTCACTGGGCATGGGCGATCCGATCGCCGTTTCCGGCATACACGGTATCGGTATCGGTGATCTTCTGGACAGAGTCACGGAACTGATGCCGGAAAAAAGTATCGAAGAGTATGAAGGCATGATCCGGTTTGCGATCATCGGCAGGCCCAATGTCGGCAAGTCTTCTCTGACCAACGCTTTCCTGAAGCAGGAAAGAGTCATCGTTTCCGATATCGAAGGAACGACCAGAGACGCCATCGATACGGTGTTTGAAGCAAACGGCAAGAATTATGTCGTCATCGATACGGCAGGTATCAGAAAAAGAGGAAAGATCTACGAGAATGTCGAGAAGTATTCCGTCCTGAGAGCCAAGGCGGCGATCGAAAGAAGCGATCTGGCACTGGTATTGCTGGATGGATCGACAGGCATCATCGAACAGGACAAGCATGTCGCCGGACTGGCACATGAGGCCAAAAAGGGTGTCATCATCGTCTACAACAAATGGGATCTTGTCGAAAAGGATGACAAAACCATGTCGAATATCACCAAGGAGATCAGAAAGCAGTTCGTCTATCTGGACTATGCACCGATCGCATTCGTTTCCGCCAAGGACAGCAAGCGTATCGATACACTGCTCCCCTTGATCGATCTGGTCTATGAGAATCTCAACAGACGCATCAAGACCAATGTGCTGAACGAGGTCATCCTGGATGCCCAGCTGGCCAATCCGGCCAAACCGCATAACGGGAAGAAGTTCAAGATCTATTATGCATCCCAGGTTTCGACAGCGCCCTGCACGATCGTACTGTTTGTCAACGATCCGGAACTGCTGCATTTCTCCTATGAACGTTATCTGGAGAATAAATTAAGAGAAGCCTTCGGTTTTGAAGGCATCCCGATCAATATCGTTGCCAGAAAAAGATCAGAATAAAAAAAGAAAACCAGATTGATTCTGGTTTTCTTATGAGATCTTGTAAGACAGGAATTCGTGATTGATCAGATCTGTGTCTTTTTCATGATCATATACTTTCCGGCCGCCGTTGTAGGTATACAGGACGTTGAATTTCCTGTCGATGACGACGAAGTCCGCGTCTTTTCCTTTTGCCAGGCTTCCTTTGTTTCTGAAGCCGAATTTCATGGCCGGATTGTAGCAGGCCATCCTTAATGCATCTTCCAGGGTGATACCGCAGTTTTCGACGATATTCTTGATGCCGTAAATGACCGGTTTGGAGGAACCGCTCAGGGAACCGTGTTCATCCAGGACAAATCCTTTTCTGTTGACATGCATGATCTCGTCGTGACGCCGGTATTTGCCTTTCGGCAGTCCTTCGAAATTGGAAGAATCGGAGATCATCATGATCCTGTCGTGTGGTTTGAGCCTGAAGATCAGTTTCAGCATGTTGTTGCATACATGCATGCTGTCACAGATCAGTTCGCAGGATACACGATCATCCATCAGAGCAGCACCCAGCCCGCCGATATTGCGGTGATGGATGCCCACCATGACATTGCAGGTATGGGTCGAGATGTCGACCCCTCTGTCAAAGGCCGCAAAGGCTTCTTCCGACTTGGAATCGGTATGAGTCATTGCGACTTTGACACCGTTTTTCAATAAGAGTTTTGTGCCTTTGTCGGCATTCTTGAGTTCCGGTGCCATGCCCATCTCCATGAGATTCTTTCCGCAGATGTCGATACACTTCTTTAGATAATCCAGATCAACAGGATCGGGGACATAGCGTATGCCGCCTTCGCCGGTTCTGTTGAGGAAAGGGCCTTCGAAGTTGATGCCCACAGCTGTCGCACCGTCAAATTCCTTGCCGACGATGTGATCGGACAGGGTCTTGAGTACATCCAGCGATTCCTGATCGGCCTTGGTCGAAAAGATCGTTGCCAGAACACTGGTTACGCCTTTGGCAGCCAGATTCTTGAGATAGTGTCTGTTGTTGGCAATGCGGATATGGTCGCTCTCGCCGTAGGGGTTGTATCCGCCGGATGCGTGGTTGTGCGTATCAAAGATACCGGGAATGATCAGATTATTTCCATAGTCAAAATCGGCATCTTTCTTTTCGGTGCTTATCTCGATGATCTTTCCGTCTTTTACAGTGATAGAGCCGTCGATCTTTCCGTTTTCGGTATAGATGTTACGGCATCTGTATACAGTTTCTTTTTTCATTATAATCCCGCTTTTTTCAGAAGGGCAAGGAAGTCTTCCTTGGCGTCTGTGGGGATCATCTGTGTCTCCAGGACACCGCCGCGCAGATCGGCGATCTCACGGTAGATCGCAGCATCTTCCGGAGTGGCAGAGATCGATCTGGTCACCATCTTGAAATCGGTTCCGGGCATCGGTGCAGCATTGCCGACATTGACCCGTTCGATCTCCAGGCCTTTCTTCAGCAGTTCTAGGCAGTCACTGGGATATTTGCAGATGACGAATTTCTTTTCATCGGGATTTTCTTTGTCATAGCTGATCAGTTCATCGATGGTCATGATCAGTACTTTTTCTCCTTTGCAGGCCAAAGGAAGAGCCATTTTCTGAATGGGGTCGGCTGCGACTTTGTCGTTGCAGACGATGATCGCATCAGCCGAAACATTGGAACGCCACATGACGGCGACCTGGCCATGGATGAGGCGGTTGTCGATTCTTAAATGAGTTATCATAACATTCTCCGTTCTAAGAAAAAGGAACCATGAAAAATCACAGTTCCTTTTTCACTTTTCAGATTAGCCGATGATGCCGGCTGCGCCTAATACGAAGGCGATGCAGGCAAGGATCAGAATAGCGGTTGTCGGTTTCAGCTTCTTCTGTTTGATCATCCAGTAGCAGAATGCGACAACACAGATCGGGAGCAGGTAAGGAAGAATACCGTCGAGTGTATCCTGAAGGACGACTTCCTTGACTGTGCCGTTGATCTCTTTGGTGTAGGCAAGTGTCAGGCCGATGCCGACCATGGAAGGAACGAATCCGCCGACGACCATCAGACCGAGGATCTGGGCAGCTTCCTGCAGTCTCGCGAAGGAAGTGTCACCGCTGATATCCTGGATGATGGATACGGAACGCTTGTAGCCGAACTTGAAGAGCGGGAATCTCAAAGCCCACAGGATCAGGAACGGGATCAGCAGCACCGGAAGTGACAGGAAGGATCCGTCAGCTGCCAGAGATGCTGCCAGGATGTAGGCGATCGGTTTGACCAGAACGGCCTGTACGGTATCACCGATACCGGCCATCGGTCCCATCAGAGCGACTTTCAGGCTGTCTGCGGTCTCTGTCTGATAGTCTTCTTCCAGAGCAACGCAGGCACCAAGGATCGCTTCAGAAGCACCCGGGTGAGTGTTGTAGAACTGCAGATGGGATTTCAGACGTTCACAGACTTCTTCATCCGTATCATAGAGTTCTTTCAGAACAGGGATCATTTCATAGGCAAAGCCTGTAGCCTGCATTCTTTCATAGTTCCAGCACCATTCATGAGTGAATGCTGCACGGGATGCTGCGGCTTTTAATGCCTTTTCGGATAGTTTCTTATTTGTCCGTGCCATTGCTTAGTCCTCCCTCTTTAATTTGAAGCAGTAGACATACGCGATGCAGACACCCAGGATCGCAAGACCCAGCGTCTGCATGCCGAGGAATGCAAACATGACATAGCCGACCAGCATAGCCCACCAGTATTTCTTGATATCCATATAGGACAGAAGAAGAGCGAAACCGACTGCCGGAAGTACGCAGCTGACAGCATTAAGGCCAGCTTCGACCCATGAATACTGCTCAATGAAGTCCATGATGATCTGGTATTTGTCGATGACCAGCAGACCAAGGAATACAGGAACGAAGTTGGTTGACATGATTGTGAGAGGCATGCCAAGCAGGTGCCATCTTTCAACGCCCTTGATGTCGTTGTTGGCAGCAGCTTTATCACATAAATGGTTGAGAGGGATTGCCATAAAGCCCTGAATGATGTCGAACCAGGAGCCCAGCATTGCGACGACCGTACCGACCAGGATGCCCTGATTGTAGTCACCGCCGTTTGCGGCAACGACAGTTCCGAAGACTGCACCCATGGAATAAGACGGAACGACTGCACCGCCGTAGGTGTAGAAGCCTAAAGCCATCAGGGCACAGGCAGCACCGATCTGCAGACCGAGCTGCGGATTGCCGATGATGACACCGGTGACTGTACCCAGAACCAGCGGGTTATACCAGCCGGAGAAGACATAACTACACAAGACAATGAGACATGAAGCCAGCGCTATCAAAAACGCCGTAGTTACATTCATAAATCTTTTCCTCCTATAGATGATTTTGGACCGTCGGTAACCCCTCATGTACCGGCAGATTCCTTATATCTATTATAAATGAAGGGAAAATCACAAATATGAAATATCGTACCGTAAAAATGCGAAAAACAGCAAAAAGAAATCATGACTGAAAATTCTTTCATAGCAAAGAAGGCAAATTATAGTAAAACATTAAAAAAGAACAGGAATCTGTATTCCTGTTCCTGTATCTGTTTACTGCGGAGGTGCGGCTGCCGAAATCGTGATGCAGGCCTGTGACTGGGACCCTGCAGGAGTGACACAGACCTGAACTCTGGATCCGCCGATACCTGCATCAAAGGAGGTATCTTCGGTCGCACCGGTGATGACTTCGCCGGTATCGGAGGTGATTGTAAAGAAATACGGAGGAAGGGCTCCGCCGGAATAAATTGCCGTCCAGTGCGGGAACCAGATTCTGCCGGCTGCATAGGTCGTTTCACCGTAGTCGTTGGTTGTTGACAGGTCGCAGGACTCACCGACACAGATGCCGTTTTCTCCGGCTCCGATTCCGAACGATACCCAAACAGTACCGCCGTCATAAGTACCGTTGAGATTGGCGATGCCTCCGGCAATGTATTTCTTATTCTGTGAAGCGATGCTTGCGGCTTCTGATACAGATACCAGAGGATGTTCCTGAAGTGCCTTCTTGGCGATATATCCGGTCACGGAAGGATAACCTCCGCCCGGTGCAGCATAAGGATATGCACCTTTGGTGTGTGTGAACTCGGTGACACTGTCAGGCATCTCCAGCGGTGTATACGGATCGTATTCACCGAGATGATGGTCGATCAGTTCATCCAGGATCTTGGATACGATCTTGGACTTCGTGTTCTCCTGATATTCATAGGTCGTGAAGTAGGCTTTTTCTTCCAGTTTGTCATAACCTGTCCAGCAGGAGATCGTGTACTTGTTTGTCTGCATGACAAGCCATGAGTCTTTGGTCGCTCCTTTCGGGATGTGGTAATCAACTCCCGAATCGCCCCAGTCCGTCGTTCCGGTCTTGCCGTAGAGCGGATAATCTCTGCCCCTCTTGCAATACCACATCAGAGAAGAGTAGGATCCGGACATGTTGTATTCTTCCAGATAAGCGACCATCCAGGCTGTCGCATCGGAGATGGCCTGGGTACCTTTGGTATCGGCAACGAAGTTTTCTCTGCCGTCGTTGTACTCAATGTAGTCAACGGTATGCGGACGGATGTATCGGCCACCGTTGATAAACATGGCGTGTGCTCCTGCCAGCTGCAACGGTGTGACCAGACATCTGTTTCCGCCGATCGCAAACTGCAGGTCGAAATCGGAATAATCGAAATTGAATCCGATCGAATTGAGATAATCGACGACATATTCTTCGCCTTTTTCTTCGACAACTGCTGCCAGTGCCTGAACAGCCGGTGTGTTCTGGGAACGTCCCAGAGCTTCCGTCATCAGCATGTCTCCGTAATATGTATGATCGTAGTTGGAGATCAAAACATTTCCTCCGTAGAGGTAGTAGGGCATATCGGTGAAAGTATGCGATGTCGCGTAACCTAAAGCCTCGATACATAACGCATAGTCAATGACCGGTTTGATCGATGATCCCGGATTGAGGTAGGCGTGTGTCGCCCGGTTGAACTCCCTGGCTTTTTCAGTCTCGCCTCTGCCGCCGCCCAATGCTTCGATGGCACCGTTCTGGTTGTTCATGAGGACGATGGCACTCTGGCACAGATCGTTCGGGAATTCCAGTCCGACATACTCTGCTTCATTCTGCATGTCGTAGATGTATTCCTGCATGTAGGGATTCATGTTGGTGTGGATCTCCATGCCGACGTAGTAAGGTGATTCACCGGTGACTTCTTCGACTTCATCGATGACGGCATCGATATATTCCTGATACTTCTCGTTGATGTCCTGAAAGTTGTCGGAGACACCTGCCAGCATGTCTTCGATCCTTATGGATTTGGCCAGATCGGCTTCTTTTTCGGAGATGTATCCGTGCATGACCATCAGATCCAGTACTTCGGCTCTGCGTTCATATGCGTTCTGCAGGTATTCGCTGTCGGGATCGAGATAGTAGTTGTCGTATTTATGAAGGTCGTTATACGGGTTGTAGGTATTCGGAGAGTTGATCAGTCCGGCCAGGAAGGCGGATTCGCTCAGATTGAGGTTTTCCGCAGACTTGCCGAAGTAGTACTGAGCCGCTTTCTCCACACCGCGGATGTTGTTGCCGTAATTGACCTTGTTGATATACATGGCGATGATTTCCTGTTTGGTGGTTTCCGTAAAGTTTTCCAGTTCCAGGGACAGGACGATCTCCTGCATCTTACGCTTGATACCGGACATACCGGATCTGGCGGCGATGGTGGATTCATCATCGGCATCGATGGAGAAGTAGGAGTTCTTCACCAGCTGCATGGTGATGGTCGATCCGCCCTGAGAGAAGTCTCTCGTGCGCAGGTTGGCCAGAGCCGCCTTAGTGAAACGCGGGATATCAAAGCCCGGATGTTCAAAGAATCGGGAGTCCTCGATGGCCAGGAAGGCATCGATCAGACAGTTGGGCATGCGTTCGTAACTGATATTCTCACGCAGATACATTCCGATCTCCATGATCTTGTTGTCATCGGAGTCGTAGATCGTGGAGGAATCCGGAGAGACCAGGTCGGATACCTTGAGTTCCGGTTTGTCTTCACAGAGTTTGTAGGCAAAATAGAAAGCTGCACCGGCTCCGCAAAGGCACAGGAAAAGGACGATGCACATCAGGATCGCCATGATCAAAGTGATGACTTTTGCTTTGGGCCTGGGCTGTTTTTCTTTCTTGACCCTGACAGGTCTTTCTTTCCTGACTCTGACGGGTTTTTCTTTTTTCTCTTTAACGGGTTTTTCTTTTTTCACTTTTTCCGTTTTCTCAATCTTCTCTTTTCGGATTTCTTCTTTTTTTTCTTTTCTGTCTTTGTTTTTTTCTTTGAGTTCTTCCTGTTTCTTCTTCAGACTATTCAGAAATGATGCTTTAGGTTTGCTGCTTTTTTTGGAAGTCTCGTTTCCGCCTGCCTGTATTTCTCTGACATCACTGTCACTCAGCAGTGTTGTCTCGGCACTTCCGGCAATATAAACACTGGGAGAATCATGAGAAAGATACTCCCTTTTTTCCTGATGCTTCAGGGCTCTTTTTCTGATCTGATTGATACCGCGCTCCTGCGATTCGTTAAGTTCGATTTCCTGTTTCATATAACTATATTATTATACTATATCCGGACTATAAATGATAATATTAAGACATGTATAAGAACTCCTTAAACTCACTGAAAAAGGCCGTTTCAGACAACGGCATGGACCTGTATTACATGAACACGTCCGACTGTCACATGTCTGAATATGTGCCTGAATATTTCCGTACGATCGCTTATTTTTCAGGTTTCAGCGGATCAATGGCGACTCTTCTTGTCAGTCAGGATGATGCCTGGATCTTTGTGGACGGCAGATATCACACACAGGCGGACAGGGAATGTGCAGAAAACGGCATCAGAGTGATGAAACTGGGCACGAAAGATACCGATGATCCTTTGACGTTCATTGAAAAGAATTTCAAAGGAAAAACGATCGGTCTGGACGGTACGAGGACCGGCGTTTCTTTTGCCAGAGCATTGAAGAAAAAGGGTGTCCGTATCATCAGCAAGGATATTTATTCCGATCTGATCGAAGACAGGGCGGCTTTGCCTCATGGCGAAGTATCAGAGCTTGACATCAGATATACCGGTCTTTCCCGGAAAAAGAAGCTGGAGATGATCTCCTACTGTCTGGGTGACCACGCTCATATCGTCAACAATCTCGAATCGATCGCCTATCTGTTCAATCTCAGAGGAAGCGACATCATCCATACACCGGTCTTTCTTTCCTATCTGGTGATCACGGACGGCGATTATTATCTGTTTGCGGATGTGGACCGTTTTTCGGAAGATCTTCTTGATTCTCTCTATGACGACGGAGTCATCATCAGATCCTATGATTCTTATTATGATTTCCTTTCTGAGATCAGAGGAAAGAAGATCATCATCGATGAAAACAAGGTCAACTATGAGACTTATCTGAGGATCAGGGGAAGAGGAAACAGGATCTTAAATACCCGCTCGGTCATTGAGGATATGAAGGCGGTCAAGAATCCTGTCGAACAGGAGAACATGAGACTTGCCCACATCTATGACGGCGTGGCGATGTTGAGATTCCTGATGTGGCTTGATAGCGTTGACAAGAGCACGGTCAGCGAAGCCGATGCAGCCAGAAAGATCGATTCTATCAGACTGGAATACAAGGCGAGGGATCTGAGCTTCCATTCGATTGTCGCCTACAATGAAAATGCGGCGCAGATGCATTACTCGCCTTCTGATGACAGACCGGTGATGCTGGATAACAGCGGGATCCTGCTGTTTGACACCGGCGGGCATTACGATGAGGGAACGACTGACGTCACCAGAACGGTGGCGCTGGGTGAAGTGAGCAATGAGATCAGAAAGTATTTCACGCTGGTGCTCAAATCGATGTTCAATCTGAGTGAAGTGAAGTTCCTGGAAGGCATGAACGGCAATCAGCTGGACATCCTGGCCAGGAAGGATCTGTGGGAAGAGGGGATCGATTACCGCTGCGGGACCGGACACGGTGTCGGCTATCTGCTGGCGGTACATGAATCTCCGCCCAATATCCGCTGGGGCCATACGGACAACGGCAGCGAACTGTGCGAACTGAAGCCGGGCATGATCTGTTCGGACGAGCCGGGTGTCTATTTCGAAGGAAAGTACGGCATCCGCTGTGAAAACATGGTCCTGGTCGTGAAAGACGAATACAACGAATACGGACAGTTTCTGCGTTTTAAGACACTGACACTGGTGCCGTTCGATCTGAATCTGATCGATAAAAAGTATCTGGATGAAAGAACAGTCAGGATCATCAACGCTTATCATAAGCGGGTATATGATACACTGCTGCCGTACCTGAACGAGGAAGAGGCGGCATATCTGAAGAAGATTACGGGGGAATTATGAAACTGATCAGCTGGAACGTAAACGGACTCAGGGCAGTCATGAGCAAGGGAAATCTGATCCCGTTCATCAACAGGGAGGATCCCGACATCATGGCTTTTCAGGAGACCAAGATGCAGGAGGAGCAGCTGGATTTCAATTTTGACGGTTATTTCCGTTATATGAATTCAGCCGAAAAGAAGGGCTATTCGGGAACGATGGTCCTGACCAAAGAAAGACCTTTGAGTGTCGAGTATGACTTTGAAGGGGAGGATCATCCCAAAGAGGGAAGGGTCATCACTCTGGAATATGAAGATTTCTATTTCGTCTGTGCCTATGTGCCCAATTCCAAGGACGGACTCAAGCGTCTGGATTACCGCATGCACTGGGAGGATGATCTCAGAAGGCATCTGATGAAACTGGATGAAAACAAACCGGTCATCTATACCGGTGACCTTAATGTGGCTCACAACGAGATCGATCTGAAGAATCCGGATGACAATCATTTTTCCGCCGGTTTTTCCGATGAGGAAAGAGGAAAATTCTCCGAATTGCTGGCAGCGGGATTCAGCGATTCCTTCAGACAGATCTATCCGGAAGAAGTCAAGTACTCGTGGTGGTCTTACAGGACCAGGGCCAGAGAAAGGAATGCGGGCTGGAGGATCGACTACTTCGTCGTTTCCGACCGGCTGATGGAAAGGGTCGCGGATTCCCTGATATATAATGAGATCGAAGGAAGCGATCACTGTCCTGTGGGACTGATCTTAAAGGAGGATGAATAATGGATATCAGACAGTTTATCGAAGAGAATTTCGAGAATATGAAAGCCGATCTGAAGGAGCTTGTTTCATATAATTCGGTTTATTCCGAAGATGAAAAACCCTTCGGTTCGCAAAACCGCAAAGTCCTGGATGCAGCACTGAAGATGATGGAAGAAAAGGGACTCAGGACCGAAAATCTAGATTATTATGCCGGATACGGCGAGACCGGTGAAGGCGATGAACTGATCGGTATCCTGGCACACCTGGATGTCGTTCCCTGCGGGGAAGGCTGGGATACGGATCCCTTTGAGATGGTCGAAAAGGACGGCATGGTCTACGGCAGAGGCGTTTCCGATGACAAGGGCGGAGCTGTAGCTTCGATGTATGCCCTGAAGTACCTGATCGATGAGAAATATCCGTTCAGAAAGCGTGTGCGCCTGATACTGGGCTGCAACGAGGAGACCGGTTCGGCCTGCATCGCCCACTATGTGGAGAAGAAAGGCCAGATCGATTACGGTTTCACGCCTGACGGCAGCTTCCCGGGCATCTATGCCGAGAAGGGTATGTATGAGGCTGCAGTCGTGGCTCATAACAGCAGGATCATCGATATCTCGGGCGGCGAGGCTTCCAATGTCGTCTGCAAGAAGGTCAATGCTGTCGTTCCGAAAGGGTCTTTCGATGAAGAAAAGTTCAAGGCTTTCCTGGATGCGCACAACGTGAAATATGACATTAAGCACGAAAATAATGTGAAGATCACGGTCTATGGCGTGGCGGCACATGCATCCATGCCGGATCTGGGCGTCAACGCGATCTCCCATCTGTTAGAAGCGTTGTATGCGGCTGATTTCGATGACAGCTTCGTGAAGTGGTTCCATGAACATTTCGCTTTAACAGTGCACGGGGAACTGGCCGGTTTTGAAAAGATCGAAGACAAGGTATCGAACACATCCATCAACTTCGGTGTGATCCGCAAAAACGGCGATGATATCGAAATGTCACTGGATATGCGTTTCCCGGTCATGACTGACAGTGCAAAGGTCTGTGAACTGATGAACTTCGCCGATCCGGACAATGAGCTGCGCATCGGGGAACTGGTCGAACCGCTTTACTTCGATATCAATACGCCGATGATCAGGGCCCTGAAGAAGGCTTACGAGGATGTCACCGGTGATCATGAAAGTGAGATGGAGGCCATCGGCGGCGGCACTTATGCCAAGGCAATCCACAACTGCATCGCCTTCGGCTGCGAGTTTGCGGGTGAGGACAATCACATCCACGATGCGAATGAATCCATGGTACTGGAGAACTTCAAAAAACAGGTCATGATCTACGTGGAAGCGATCAGGAATCTCAATGAAATATAGAAGGCTGAGGCCTTCTTTTTTGTTATAATGAAAGCGTATGAAAAGCGTAAAACTAGCTCTGATCTATGACTTCGACAAGACCCTTTCTCCAAGGGACATGCAGGAGTTTCATTACATCCGTTCGCTGGGTTATGAAGACCCCGCCGACTTCTGGAATGAGTGCGGTGTTTTCTCGAAAAAGCACAACTGCGACGGCATCCTTTCCTACATGTATCTGATGGCGGCCAAGAACCCCGATCTGACAAAGAAGCAGCTGCTGGATGAGGGAAAGTACATCGAACTTTACAAGGGCGTTTCGACCTGGTTTGATCGGATCAACGCCTACGGAAAAAAGCATCATGTGAATGTGGAGCACTACGTGATCTCCTCCGGCATCACCGATATCATCAAAGGCACCAGTATCGCCGGCAAATTCAAGAAGATCTATGCCTGCACCTATGCCTATGATGAAAAGGGCAGAGTGCTGTGGCCTTCCAGGGTCGTCAACTACACCATGAAGACCCAGTATCTTTTCCGTATCAACAAGGGCGTTTTACTGGAGACCAACGATGAGGATCTCAACTCCTCCACGCCGGAATCACAGAAGTATATCCCGCTTGAGAACATGGTTTATTTCGGAGACGGAAGCACCGATGTTCCCAGCATGAAAGTGGTTGCGCAAAACGGCGGTACGACGATCGCTGTCTTCGGCGATGATTCCAAGCGCAACCGGGCTGAGCAGCTTTATACCGACAAGCGGGCGACGTTCTTCGTGAAGGCGGATTACTCCAAGGGCTCGAAGATCGAAAAGATCGTAGAGGGGATCATCGATTCTCTTGAAGCAAAGAACAGATTAGAAGATTACAGATGATGAGAGAATATTCTGAGGCTGATTTCGATATCAGGTCTTTAGGCTGTTTCTATACACCGGAAAAGACCGTTTTCAGGGTTTTCGCTCCCGATTACGAGCGGATGGATCTGGTCATCGGTCCGCATTCCTATGAGATGCATAAAAAGGGTCTCTGTTTTGAGATCGCTTTTTCAGGGGATCTGGAACTGAGACGTTATCACTATGAAAGTGACAATGTCCGTTTCAAGGATCCTTTTTCTTATCTGTCGGTCAACGATGAATCGCTGGTCCTGAATGAAAAGAAATTCATCAGTGCCAGGATCGTTCCTCATGAGTATCACAGTCCGATCATCTATGAATGTTCGGTGAGGGATTTTTCCTCCGATCCTTCCTTTCCCGGTTCTTACCGGAAGAAGTTCCTGGCATTTACCCAGAGAGGTTTAAAGAGCGAAGAAGGAGAAAGTGTCGGTCTGGATTATCTCAGACAGCTGGGCATCACACACCTGCAGCTGTTGCCGGTATTTGATTTTGATGATGACAAGGGTGAATACAACTGGGGCTACAACCCCGTGGCCTACAACTACGTGAAGAGCGCCTATGTCAATGACGTGAATGACCCGTATGCCTTCATCAACGAACTGCGTCACACGGTCAATGTTCTGCATGAAAACGATATCCGGGTGGTCCTGGATGTGGTGTTCAACCATGTCTACCGCTACCGTTTCTTCGATCTGGGCAAGATGCTGGCGGGAAGACTGTACCGGCACAAGGCCGACGGAACGCTGGCGATGGGCACGATGTGCGGCAATGAGATCAAGAGCGAAGATCCTTTTGTCAGGGCCTATATCGTGGAGATGATCGAACGTTATCTGCATCTGTTTGACATCGACGGTGTCCGCATGGATCTGATGGGCATCAGTGACTATGAGACGGTGAATCTGATCTATCAGACACTGAGCGCAAAGAAGAAAGACTTCTTAGTATACGGGGAAGGCTGGAACATGGGCGATGCCCTGGATGAATCGGAAAGAGCTTCGATCAATAACGTTGAAAAGATGCCTCATATCTACATGTTCAACGATCATTTCCGGGAGACGATCATCCATTACGTTTCCGGAAACGACATGATCGAGGAAGAGGTCTGCAAGGTGCTTGGCGGGGATGAAGAGTACCTGGATGCGTATCATTCGCTCAACTATGTGGAGTGTCATGATGATTACACATTCTTTGACAGGATGATGATCTTCAAGTCGGAGGATCACGATCACATCATCGGCAGGCGCGCACGGCTGGCGATGGCACTGGTGATGATCGCCAAGGGCATCCCTTTCATCCATGCGGGACAGGAGTTCTTCCGCACGAAGAAAGGTATCCGCAACTCCTACAATTCTCCCGATGAGATCAACGCCATCGACTGGGCAAGGAAGGACAGGAATCTGTCGACCTGCGAGTATCTCAGGGATCTGATACAGATCAGGAAGCTGTATCCGTCTTTCAGCGATCCTGAGGACAGATATATATTCGAGCACCGCGGCGGCTGTCTGATCTGCCGCAATTCGCAGCTGGTCATCTACATCAATCAGGATGACAGCGAAGCGCTGCTTGAGAACGAGAATATCACGGCTGTCGTTTTCGACGGACAGAGAAAGTGCTTCAAAGATACTTCAACGGTATCGGTACCGCCTTTTTGTGTCGTGATATGTCAGTCTTAATAGTGTATAATGAAATTAGTATTAATAACGAGGAGTATTATTAATCATGAAAAAGAATAATATGGTAGCTATGATACTTGCCGGAGGAAGGGGATCGCGTCTTTTTGATTTGACCAAAAAGGTCGCAAAACCGGCGGTCCACTTCGGCGGAAAGTATCGCATCATCGATTTTGCGTTGTCCAACTGCGCAAACTCGCACATCTCGACGGTAGGTGTTCTTGTGCAATACGAATCGATCCTGCTGAGTTCCTATTCCGCAAGAAGTTCTACCTGGGGCCTTGATTCCAAGGGCGGCGGTGTCTATGTCCTTTCTCCGAGAGAAAAGGATGAGACGGGTCTGGGCTTATATGCCGGTACGGCCGACGCCATCTACCAGAACCTGGACTTCCTCGATCAGGAGGAAGCAGACTATGTCCTGGTGCTGTCCGGTGACCACATCTACAAGATGGATTATGACAAGATGCTGAAGGCTCACCAGGAGGCGAATGCCGAAGCAACGATCGCTGTCATCGAAGTCCCGATGAAGGAAGCGAGCCGCTTCGGTATCATGAATACCGACAAGAACGACCGCATCGTTGAATTCGAAGAGAAACCGAAACAGCCGAAATCCAATCTGGCTTCCATGGGTGTCTACATCTTCTCCTACAAGTCTCTGAAGAAGTATCTGAAGGAAGATGCGAAGAATCCGGATTCCGCACACGACTTCGGCAAGAACATCATCCCGGCTTATCTCAAGGACAATCTCAAGCTGCAGGCTTACCGTTTCAAGGGTTACTGGAAGGATGTCGGTACCATCGATTCCCTCTGGGAAGCAAACATGGATCTGTTAAAGGACAACTCCGGTCTTGATCTGTTTGATCCGGACTGGAAGATCTATACCGATGATGCCAGCGCGACGCCGCAGTGCATCGGTTCCAAAGCAAAGATCGACAATGCCTTCATCACGCAGGGTGCCATCGTCAACGGCGATGTCAGCCATTCCGTCATTTTCTCCGGTGCGACAGTCGGCGAGGATGCCAAGGTAAGTGAATCGGTTATCATGAACAACGTCACAGTAGGAAAGGGCGCTAAACTGACCAGATGTCTGGTAGCCGATGATGTCAGGATCCCTGAGGGCATGGTCCTTGGAAAGAAGAATTCCGATGAGATCCTGCTTGTATCAAAAGCCCTTATCGCAAAGGCAGGTGAAGAACATGAGTAAAGTTTTAGGTATTCTGAATTTCGAACCTTCCTATGTCCATGTCAGAGGACTGGAAGACTTCCGTCCGATCTCTGCGACTTCCATTCTGGGAAGATACCGTGTCATCGACTTCATGCTGTCGAATTTCACCAATTCCGGCATCGAGGGCATCAAGGTCTTCATCAAGAACAGACCGCGTTCCACTGTCGAGCACGTCATGCATACCAGCTACAACCTCAACTCCAAGAGGGGCAAGATCCAGATGCTGCACGGCGATACCGATTACAGCAACAACGAGCTGTTCAATGTCGATATCCAGGCGTTCAAGACCTACATGGAATTCGTCGATGTCGAGAATCCTTCCTATGTGGTCATCGCTCCGTCGCATTTCATCTTCAAGCAGGATTTCAATGAGCTGCTTGAGTATCACATCAAATCAAAGAACGATATCACGATGCTGTATCAGAATGCGAACAATACGGATACCCAGTATCTGATGGGCGACATCCTGACCATCGATGAGAAGAAGCGTGTCACCGGCTTCCACAAGAACAGGGGCAAATACAAGAAGGGCAATGTCTCACTGGAGACTTATGTCATGTCCGCACTGACCTTCAAGCAGCTGGTCGATGAAGCCAGCATGACTTCCAGTTTATATTCGCTTTCTGACATCGTGTCAGACTGCGTCAAGGTCATGAAGATCGGTGCTTACCAGCACAAGGGCTTCTGCGCATGCATCTCAACCCTGAATGCATACTATGAAGCAAACATGGAGATCAAGAAAGAAAGAGAGCTGCTCAAGCTCATCAACGATGACTGGCCGATCTATACGATGACCAATGACTCCTGCCCGACCCTTTACAAGCCGGGTGCCAAAGTCACCGGTTCGATCGTAGCCAACGGCTGTCAGATCGAAGGAACTGTCATCAACTCCGTCATCGGCCGTAATGTCGTGGTCAGGGAAGGTGCCGTGATCAAGGATTCCGTCATCCTGCCTGATACGCTGATCGACAAGAATGTCAAGCTGGAGTGCGCTGTTGTCGACAGACTGTCCATCGTTACCCACATCAAGGAACTCAAGGGTACGAGAGAAGAACCGATTTATATCAAGCGAGGAGACCGAATCTGATGATAAAAGTACTGTTTGTTTCTTTTGAATCACTGCCGTTTGTCAAGACAGGCGGCCTGGCAGATGTCGTTTACGCTTTGCCTAAGGCTTTGGACAAGAATGAATTTGAAGTCAGAGTCGTCATGCCGATGTTCAAATCCATCAAGGAAAAATACTATGAAGGTATGAAGTATCTGGATCATATCTATGTTCACAGCGGTTTCATCAACGAGGAAGCAAACATCTACTCTTATATCAATGAAGGTATTGAGTATCTTTTCATCGAGAACGATACGTATTTCAACAGGGACGGCGTCTACGGCTATGCCGATGACGCCGCCCGTTTCTCTTTCTACAACATTGCCGTTGTGGAAATGATGATCAAGATGGATTATTATCCGGATATCTGTCATGAGCACGACTATCATGCGGCTGTGCTGCCGGCTTTATGCAAGATCCGCTACAACGCGATCGAAAAGATCCGCAGCATCAGACACATCCTGACGATCCACAATCTGGCTTATCAGGGCGAATATGACAAGCAGGTGCTCTTTGATTATCTGGCTTTTGATTACAAGTATTACGAGAACGGCGATCTGCGTTTCAACGACTACTGTAACTTCATGAAGATCGGTATCGTCTTTGCCGATTTCGTGACGACGGTATCCAAGACCTATGCAAAGGAGATCCAGACACCGGAGTTCGGCAACCGGCTCGATGTCATCCTGCAGTATCGGGGCAAGGATCTCTACGGTATCGTCAACGGCATCGATGTCGATTCTTTCAATCCGGCCAAGGATGATCAGATCGAAAAGAAATATTCGATCCGCAATTATCTCGCCGGCAAGCGGGAAAACAAGCTTGCCCTGCAGAGGCAGCTTGGCCTGGCGGAAAGTGCCGAGACGATGCTGATAGGCATGGTGTCGAGACTGACGTTCCAGAAGGGTGCCGATATCTTCCTTAGTGCAATACAGGATATCCTGCATAAGGACGTGCAGATCGCAATACTGGGGACCGGTGAATCCAAGCATGAATATTCCTTCAAGATGCTGGAGAATGAAAACAGACACCGTTTCGTCTACTATTGCGGATATAACGAGAAACTGGCACATGAGATGTATGCCGGTCTGGATCTGCTGTGCATGCCTTCACTGTTTGAACCGTGCGGCATTTCCCAGCTGATCTCGATGCGCTACGGCACTCTGCCGTTAGTCAGGGAGACTGGCGGTCTCAAGGATACCGTTGATCCGTTAAATGAATATGAGAATACAGGCAACGGTTTCTCTTTCGGTCCTTACTCGACAGAGGATTTCCTCAGGGTATTCAATTACGCCTATACCCAGTACTATGAGTATCCCGAAAGATGGAAGATGCTGGTGAAGAATGCAATGAAGACGGATGTTTCTTTTGAAAGATCCGCCAGAGAATATGAAGAATTATACAGGAAGGTACTGACAAAATGAATCTGGATTATTTCTTTTCCGGTCTGGATACGCAAGCCTATCAGTACATGGGCGTACATAAACTCGGCGATGGTGTCGAGTTTTATCTGTGGGCTCCCCATGCCAGAAATGTCGAAGTGTTCATGTCAAGAGACAACTTCAGTGTTTTCTATCCCTTTGAAAAGATCGATCAGAGGGGTATCTGGCATTGTGTGGTCGAGCACTGCGAACCGATCTATTCCTACCGTTACCGCATCACGGCACCTGAGGGTTACTATATCTACAAATCGGATCCGTATGCATTTTATTCGGAATTGAGACCGGACAATGCTTCGGTCATGTATGATCTTTCCTATTTCCAGTTTACCGATAAGGAATATATGGAGAAGCGTCACTTCTCCTATGAGAATCCTTTGAACATCTATGAGATCCACGTCAACGGTTTCAAACATGACGGCAGGCTCACGACATACAGGGAACTGAAAGAGACACTGATCCCTTATGTCAAACAGACGGGCTTCACCCATATCGAAATGATGCCGATCGTCGAGCATCCGTATGACGGCTCCTGGGGTTATCAGGCGACCGGTTTCTTCTCGGCGACGAGCCGCTACGGCACGCCCTATGATCTGATGGATTTCATCAATGAATGTCACCTCAACAACATCGGTGTCATCCTGGATGTCGCCTATGTCCATTTTGCGACGGACGGCTTCGGTCTGGGCAATTTTGACGGACAGGCCTGTTATGAATACAAGACAGAGGACATGCAGCGTTCGCAATGGGGTTCCTACCAGTTCGACCTGGGTTCCGGTCCGGTCATCTCCTATCTGATGTCATCGGCGAATTTCTTCCTCAATGAATTTCATTTTGACGGACTGCGCATGGATGCGGTGTCCAATATCATCTTCCATGAGGGAAACAAGAACATCGGTGAGAATCAGTCCGGTCTGTCTTTCGTCAAGCGTTTCAATTACACGATCAAGAAGGAACATCCCGATGTCCTGCTGATCGCGGAAGATTCGACCGATTATCCGAAAGTCACCGTCCCAACGATGTACGAGGGCCTGGGCTTTGACTACAAGTGGGATCTGGGCTGGATGAATGATACGCTCAAGTACTATGCGATGGATCCGGAGTTCCGTCAGTATCATCACAACATGCTGACATTCTCGATGGCTTATTTCTATTCGGAGAAATTCATCCTGCCTCTGTCACACGATGAGGTCGTCCACTCCAAGAAGACGATCGTCGACAAGATGTGGGGCAACTACGAGACCCAGTTTGCCCAATGCCGCAACCTCTTCTTATACATGTTCACCCATCCGGGCAAGAAGCTCAACTTCCTGGGCAATGATATTGCGATGTATCGGGAATTCGATGAAACAAGGGGCATGGACTGGGATCTTCTGCAGTATCCGGCACACGATTCATTCAACCGTTTCTTCCGTGATCTGTGTCAGATCTACAACGCCTACAAGGTGTTCAGCTGCTACGACTATGATCCTTCTTCCTTCCGCTGGATCGATGCGGACAACTACAGACAGTCCGTCTACATCTATACCAGATACGAAGAGGATTACTGTTTCCTGATCGTGCTCAACATGAAGCCGATCTCCTACACCAATTACCGAATCGGCGTGCCTTACAGAGGCGTCTATACCGAGATCATCAATACGGAGAAGGATATCTACAACGGCTGCAACATGTGCAATTTCAAGCCGATCCGTTCACACAAAATCAAATCACACGGTCTGCCCAATTCGATCGAGATCGATCTGGCTCCGTATGCCGGTGTGATGTTTGCGGTGAAGGCAGGCAGGAAGACGGCTTTCTTTGAAGACCCCGACGTCATGAAACGCAGGGCTTCGGAAGCTGCGTAGAACACTTATCCGTTCATCAGTTATTTCACAGGAATCCGTTTTACGGATTCCTTTTTTGAGAAAGATGCTTCATGTATTTTGCTTACCATCGTACCGTTATAATGTTAAAATAATGGATGTGAAAGAAACAGCAGTCAGACTGAAAAGAGGTACGGATCTGAAGAAGGCGATCGAAGATCTCTGCAAGGAAAAAGGCATAGATACGGCGATCGTTCTTTCCGGTGTGGGCTCTTTGTATGAGGCGAAGTTCCGGCTGGCGAAGGCGGAGTCTTTCTTTGAGAAGAAGGAAGATTATGAGATCGTCTCACTGACGGGAACGGTGAGCCGCGGCAAAGCGCATATCCACATCTCGATGTCTGATGAAACAGGGGCAACGATCGGCGGACATCTGCTTTACGGCTGTCTGGTCGATACGACCTGCGAGCTGGTTCTGGGCATCCTGGAAGAGTATGATTCTTTGCGGGAATACGATCCCGAAACGGGATATGATGAGATCCGTTTCATAGAAAGAAGGTAATGTTCATGATCAATGTTTATATTGTTTCCGGTTTCTTGGGTGCCGGCAAGACGACATTCATTCAGAAGCTTCTGAATGAGAAGAAATTTGACAAGGTAATGCTGCTGGAAAATGAATTCGGCGAGGTCGGTGTCGATTCCGCTTTTTTTGATAAATCGCTGCAGATCAGGGAGATCAATAATGGCTGTATCTGCTGCTCGCTGCAGGGTGATTTTGAAGATGCCCTGGAGGAGATCGAAGAGATGGGCGTCAGCGATCTGCTGATCGAACCCTCCGGTGTCGGCAAGCTTTCCGAGATCATCAATACGGTGAAGGAAGATCCCGATTTCCGTATCGTTTCCCATATCTGTATCGTCGATGTCAAGACCTGCAGAAAGTATCATATCAATTTCAAGGAATACTTCAACGATCAGGTCAAGGCAGCCAATGCGATCATCCTTTCCCATACCGATGTGGCGGATGAGGAAACGATCGATCAGGCGATCGATATCGTAAAGGAACTTAATGAGGAAGCTGAGATCGTATCAAAACCGGTTTCCGATTATCCGATCGATGAACTGCTGGATATCATCGTATCCGGCGGCGATATCCTGCCTGAATTTGATGAAGAGGAAGAACATCACCATCATCACCACCATGACGACGAAGATGAAGATGAGGAACATGAACATCATCATGAACACCATCATGATCACGAACATCATCACCACCATCATCATGACGACGATGACGAGGATGAGCCGTTCAGGAATCTGGTTCTGTATCCGGAATACAGATTCACAAAAGAAGAACTGGAAGAGATCTTCACCAAGATCCCCGAGGACATCATCCGTATCAAAGGCTATGTATTGGGTGAGGAAGAGACTTATTATTTCAACTACGTGCTGAATGAATATCACATCTTCACGGGAGAAGAAAGAGAAAAGGCTCTGGTCTCGATCATCGGCACTGAGATCGACCACGATTATTTCAAGGAGCTCTTCCATGACTAAACCGGTCTATGTGTTCTCCGGTTTTCTTGATTCAGGCAAGACACAGGCGATCAAGGAGACTTTATACAATCCCCGTTTCAACGAAGGCGAATCGACACTGATCCTTTGTTTTGAACGTGGCGATGTGGAGTATGATGAGAAGTTTCTGAAGTTCACCAATACCCAGGTCCTCTATATGGATTCGATCAGGGATCTGACGATCGAGAAACAGAAGCAGATAGACAAGGAATATGACTTTGAGCGCGTCTTCATCGAACTCAACGGCATGGAGGACGACAATATCCTCTATGACACAGGCTTCATCTCCAAGTGGGAACTGGCACAGACACTGACGACGATCGACGCGTCGAAGTTCCAGCTTTATCTGAGCAATATGCGCCAGTTTCTGTACAATCATGTGGTCAATGCGGAAGTCGTGATTCTCAACCGTTCGGATGATGTGGACAAGCGTTATCTGCGCAACAATCTCAAATCGATCAATCAGTATATCGAACTGATCTTCGAGGACAAGGACGGCAATGTCTCCAAACAGATCGAAGATGAACTCTTCGATACCAGCAAACCTCTGGAGATCTCGGATATCGATTACGGTCTCTGGTTCATGGATGCGATCGACAATCCGCAGAAATATGACAAGGTACAGCTGACGATCAAGGCGAAATACGCCGGTGAGATCGACGAGTATGACAATGTGGTGATCATGGGCCGCAAGGCGATGGTGTGCTGTGCCAACGACATCACGGATATCGCTTTGCCCTGTATCGGCATCCATCCGGAAGATATCGACAAGGACAAATACTACACACTGAAAGGAGAGGCCCGCTGCATCGAGAATGAAGAGGGCATGGAAATGTGTGCATTGAATGTGAAGAGTTACAAAGAGGCACAGGCGCCCAAGGATGAACTCGTGACATTCAACTAGGAGGTTTTATGAATATTTTAAAAGCAATACTCTTCGGCATCATCGAAGGCATCACCGAGTGGATGCCGGTGTCATCGACTGCCCACATGAAGATACTGAATGCGTTCTTTCCTCTGGATGTTTCGCCGGAGTTCTATGATGTGTTTGAAGTCGTCATCCAGCTGGGTGCCATTCTGGCCCTGGTTCTGATCTTCTTCAATAAGATCTGGCCCTTCGGCAGATCGAGAAATCCGCTGGGGGAGGGCATCCTTTCCTATATCAGGAAGGACAAGTTCTTCCTGTGGATCAAGATCGTCATCGCCTGTCTGCCGGTCATCATCTTTGAACTGCTGCTGGACGATCTGTTCACTTTCATCAACGAAAAGAACGAGATGATCTTCATCGGCATCGCCCTGATCCTGGTGGGCATCGTCTTCATCGTTGTGGAGTTTCTGATCAAAGGCAAGAAGTTTGCGATCGATTCCACCAGACAGATCACCTGCCTGCAGGCACTGATCATCGGTCTGGCACAGCTGATCGCAGCGATCTTCCCGGGCGTTTCCCGTTCCGGTGCGACGATCATCGCTTCGCTGCTGCTGGGGATCTCAAGACCTGCGGCAACGGAATTCACGTTTGAAGTTGCGATCCCGGTCATGTTCGGAGCGAGCCTGATGGAAGTGCTGAAGTTCTCGGGTTCCGTATCATTCGCCGAGATCCTGACGCTGATCGTAGGGTGTGTGAGTGCCTTTGCGGTATCGCTGTTCATGATCCGCTTCGTCTTGAACTACATCAAGAAGAATACGTTTACGATCTTCGGCATCTACCGTATCCTGATGGGTCTGATCATCCTGATTTTCTTAAGGTAATATGAACTATACACTGCTGTCCGCCATATTCTTGGAAGGAATATTGTCTTTCTTCTCTCCCTGCGTCCTGCCGCTGATCCCTTTATACATGTCTTATCTGGCAGGAGACCATAAGCAGAGTGATGAAGAAGGCAATGTGATCTACGATACGAAGAGAGTGTTTCTGACGACACTTTTCTTTGTTGCGGGTATCAGTCTGACTTTTGTGCTGCTCGGGGTATCTTTCTCTTATGTTTCGGTATTTCTGGACCGGTTCAAGGAAGTCATATCGATCATCGGCGGTACTTTACTGGTATTGTTTGGCTTGCATGAATGCGGGATCATCCACATCGATTTTCTGAACAGGGAACTCAAGCCGAAGATCGATCTGAAGCTGCAGCAGATGAACTTCTTCAAGGCTTTCCTGCTGGGCTTTGTCTTCTCACTGGGCTGGTCGCCCTGTATCGGTCCGATGCTGGCGAACGCCCTGCTGATGGCAGCGACTGATCAGTCCGGTTATCTTTATATCATCGCCTATGCGCTGGGTCTGGTCATCCCGTTTCTGATCACCGGTTTATTTACCGGTAAAGTCCTGAATTTCATCAATCAGAAAAAGAAGATCATGACTTATGTCATGAAGATCGCCGGTGTTGTTCTGCTGTGTTTCGGATTCTATATGATCTATGACGGAGCCAAGAAGATCGATCAGGCCAAGAAGATGAGCGAAAACACAGCTTCTTCCAATGAGGAAGCACAGGATATCGGTGCCTATCTGTACAATTATGAATTTAAGGATTCAGATGGAAATATAATCAGACTTTCGGATTATGAGGGAAGCTACATCTTCCTGAACTTCTCGGCGACCTGGTGCACGTACTGCAAAATGGAGATGCAGGATTACGAAGCTTTCTCAAAAAACAATGATGTGAAGTGTTTCTATATCATGTCACCGATCAATGAAAACAACGGACAAAGCGATATTGACGCTTTCTTAAAGGAAAATGATATCAGTCTGCCGGTCATCATCGATGAAGAGGGCGTGATGTTCTACTACTGCGGCATCAGTTCCTATCCGACGACTTATGTGATCTCACCGGAAGGTTATTTCATCTGTTATGCCAACGGTGCGATGTCGGAGGAGGGATTCAAGGGCCTGCTGGATTATGCCGTGCAGATCAATGAGGAATAAAAAAATCCCGGTCTAGCCGGGATATCTGTCTTTCGGTATGAAAGAGTCGAAGATGAAGCACCCGTAGAGGTGTTTTATTTTTTCATATTCCTCCTGCGACTGGACAGTCCAGGCGACACATTCCGCCTTGCACAGTCTTGAGACAAGCTGGAAGGAGATGTTGTCACAGTGCTTGCAGTCGTAGGCGATATAGTCAGGCCGGTTGTAGAAGTTGGTCAGCAGATTGGTCAGTATGAATTTGATATGAAAGGGAAGATCGGAATCCTTGTTTCTCAGATAGTCATAGGAAAGCTGTCCGCGGACGATCTGCGGTTCATTCATACGCAGATAGCGGACAACGGAGGGATTGAAGGATTCCATATTGTAGAGTCCTTCGTAATTTCGCATCATTTCCACGGTCTTCTGCGTCGTTTCGATATAGCGTCCTTCCGGCTTGATCTCGATGATCAGAGGCGTATCCGGTCTGAGGACTTTCAGTACTTCGGCAAACAGCGGGATCCTTTCCTCGCTGTTCAAAAGGGGATAGCCGAGCAGTTCCTCATAGGTACAGTCGGTCAGTTTCCTGTCAATGCCGGTCATGCGAAGCAATGAGACATCATGGAAGACGACCAGCTGATCATCCGCTGTCAGCTGCAGATCCAGTTCGATGCCGTAGTCGTTTTCAACGGCTTTTTGAAAGGCGGACAGTGAGTTTTCCGGATAGGTCACATTGTCGTAGAGACCGCGGTGGGCGATGAATTTTTGTTCATAGGGTCTCATCTTTGCTTTGCGGGAGGTGTCGGGATAGATCGCCATCAGATAAAGCACGATGAATATAATCAGTATTTTTATCAGCATACTTTTATTATATGAAAAAACCTCCTTTTGACAGGAGGTTTTTTATTTGTTTTTGATCTAAACTAAGATTATTTGATGATCTTGGTAACGGAGCCGGAACCGACAGTTCTGCCGCCTTCACGGATAGAGAACTTTGTTCCCTCTTCCAGAGCGATCGGAGCGATCAGTTCAACAGACATTTCGACGTGGTCACCAGGCATAACCATTTCAGCACCGCCTAAATCCTTGACGATACCGGTTACGTCGGTTGTACGGAAATAGAACTGCGGACGGTAGTTGGCAACAAACGGAGTATGTCTGCCGCCTTCATCCTTTGTTAATACGTAGACCTGAGCCTGGAACTGAGTATGAGGAGTAACAGAACCCGGTTTTGCCAGGACCTGGCCTCTTTCAACTTCGTTACGGTTGATACCACGGAGCAGAGCACCGATGTTGTCACCGGCTTCAGCCTGGTCAAGCTGCTTGTGGAACATTTCCAGACCGGTAATGACAGTGTTTCTGGTTTCTCTTAAGCCGACGATTTCAGCCGGATCGTTCAGGTGAGCGACACCACGCTCAACTCTGCCTGTAGCAACGGTACCACGACCGGAGATCGTGAAGACGTCTTCTACTGACATTAAGAACGGCTTGTCCATTTCTCTTGCCGGAGAAGCGATGTAAGAATCGCATGCATCCATCAGTTCGTCGATTGCAGGAGTCCATTCAGGATCGCCTTCGAGAGCCTTTAATGCGGAGCCGCGGATAACCGGAGTATCATCACCCGGGAAATCGTATTCATCAAGAAGTTCTCTGACTTCCATTTCGACTAAGTCGATCAGTTCAGGATCGTCGACCATGTCGCACTTGTTCAGGAATACAACGATGTAAGGAACACCGACCTGTCTGGCTAACAGGATGTGCTCACGGGTCTGGGGCATCGGTCCGTCGTTAGCAGCAACGACCAGGATCGCACCGTCCATCTGTGCAGCACCGGTGATCATGTTCTTGATATAGTCGGCATGTCCCGGGCAGTCAACATGAGCATAGTGTCTCTTAGCTGTCTTGTACTCAACGTGAGCTGTATTGATCGTGATACCACGAGCCTTCTCTTCAGGTGCAGAGTCGATCTGGTTGTAATCTCTGAAGTCAGCCAGACCTTTTTCAGCAAGTCTCTTGGTAATAGCAGCTGTTAAAGTTGTTTTGCCATGGTCGATATGACCGATGGTACCGATATTGACGTGTTCCAGGGAACGGTCAAACTTTTCTTTTGCCATCTTAAGTAATTTCCTCCTAATTTAACAATACTATTTTAAGATAAAACATGTCTTTTAGCAATTGCTATCTCATGTTTTTCTTGGCAATTTCCTCGGCCATTGCAGCGGATACTTCCGCGTAATGATCCATCTGCATCATGTAGTTGCCGCGGCCCTGTGTATAGGATCTCAGGTCCGTTGCATAACCGAACATCTGTGACAGAGGGATGTATGCGCGGATGACGACTGCATTGCCTCTTTCTTCCTGTTCGTTGATGTGTCCGCGGCGTTTCGTGACATCGCCCATGACGGTGCCGAGGTATTCGACAGGGACGATGATCTCGACATCCATGATCGGTTCAAGGATGACCGGGTCACATTTTCTGGCTGCTTCTTTCAGCGCCAGGGACGCTGCTGTTTTGAAGGCCATTTCCGAAGAGTCTACTTCGTGATACGAGCCGTCAAACAGCGTGGCTTTGATGTCGACGACCGGATAGCCGGCGATGAGGCCGTTTTCCAGTGCCGCTTTCAAGCCTTCCATTGTCGGTTTGATGTATTCTCTGGGAACTGTGCCGCCGACAACGGCATCGATGAATTCGAATCCTTTGCCTTTTTCGTTCGGCTCAAAGCGGATCCAGACATGTCCGTACTGGCCTTTGCCGCCGGTCTGTCTGACGAATTTGCCTTCGCATTCGGCTGCCTTGCGGATTGTTTCGCGGTAGGCGACCTGCGGTTTGCCGACGTTGCATTCGACGTGGAATTCACGTTTCATACGGTCAACGATGATATCCAGGTGGAGTTCTCCCATACCGGCGATGATCGTCTGTCCGGTCTCTTCGTCGGTATATGTCCTGAAGGTCGGGTCTTCTTCCGCCAGCTTGCCTAAGGCAATGTCCATCTTGTCGGAGTCGGCCTTTGTCTTGGGCTCGACTGACATCTGGATGACCGGCTCGGGGAAGACCATCGATTCCAGGATGATCGGATGTTTTTCATCACAGAGGGTATCACCCGTTGTCGTATTCTTCAGTCCAACTGCTGCCGCAATGTCACCGGCATCGACTTCTTCGATATCGGCGCGGTGATTTGCGTGCATCTGCACGAGTCTTCCGAATCTTTCCTTGGTATCTTTCGTTGCATTGAGCACATAAGATCCGGCACTCGCCACTCCGGAGTAGACTCTGAAGTAGGTGAGTCTTCCGACGAACGGGTCAGTCATGACCTTGAACGCCAGAGCTGAGAACGGTTCGCTGTCGCTCGGATGTCTTTCCGACTCATCTCCGAACTTGGTCGTACCTTTGATTGCCGGTACGTCAAGCGGAGAGGGGAGGTACTCGACGATCGCGTCAAGCAGCAGCTGAATACCCTTGTTCTTGTAGGCCGAACCGCACAGTACAGGGAAGAATTCCGAGGTCAGTACGGCTTTTCTGATCGCGCTCTTGATCAGAGGGATCTCAGGATCATCACCATTTAGGAAGACTTCCATGAGATCATCGTCGAAATCACAGAGTTTTTCGATCAGTTCGTTTCGAAGCAGTTCCGCATCATCTTTGTACTGATCTTCGATCTCACCGACCGTGATATCCGTTCCCTGATCGTTGGGATACATGTACTGTTTCCTTTCGACCAGATCGATGATACCGCGGAAGGTATTTTCGGCACCGACCGGCATCTGTATGGCAGCCGCATTGGCGGCCAGCTTTTCTCCGATCGAGCGCACCGACATCATGAAGTCAGCACCTGTTGCGTCCATTTTATTGGCGAAGACGATCCTCGGGACTTCGTAGTTCGAGGCCTGTCTCCACACTGTTTCTGTCTGCGGTTCCACACCTGCCTTGGAATCCAGGACCGTGACTGCACCGTCCAGAACTCTTAAGGAACGTTCAACTTCCACTGTGAAGTCGACATGTCCCGGCGTATCGATGATGTTGATCCTTGTCTTTGGCAGCTGGTTGCGGGAACCCGGCCAGAACGTTGTCGTTGCGGCAGAGGTGATCGTGATACCTCTTTCCTGTTCCTGTTCCATCCAGTCCATCTGGGCTGCACCATCGTGTGTTTCACCGATCTTATGTGTTTTACCGGTAAAGAAAAGGATTCTCTCGGTACAGGTCGTCTTGCCTGCATCGATGTGCGCCATGATGCCAATATTTCTAGTGTTTTCTAAAGCATATTGACGTGCCATAACGTTGTTTCCTTTCTGCGATTACCAGCGATAATGAGCAAATGCTTTGTTTGCTTCTGCCATCTTATGAGTATCGTCTTTCTTCTTGACAGACTGACCGACACCATTCGATGCATCAATGATTTCAGCGGCTAATCTTTCTTCCATCTTCTTTTCCGATCTTAATCTGGAATAGTTGACGATCCATCTGAGACCGAGAGTGAGTCTTCTCTCATCGGATACTTCAACCGGAACCTGGTAGTTTGCGCCACCGACTCTTCTTAATTTCAGTTCGAGTTCAGGCATGACATTGTCCAATGCTTTTTCAAATACTTCCATCGGCTGCTGGCCTGTCTTCTTTTCTACGATATCGAATGCATTGTAGAGGATGTTCTGTGCGACACCTTTTTTACCGTCTAACATGATCTTGTTGATTAAACGTGTCACAAGCTTGGAATTGTAGATCGGGTCTACCAATACATCTCGTTTTGCTATATGTCCTTTTCTTGGCATTTTTAATCTCCTTTCATGTTTTACTTAGGTTTCTTGGCACCGTATAATGAACGGCCCTGCATTCTGTTTTCAACACCGGCACAGTCCAGAGTGCCTCTGATGATGTGGTAACGGACACCAGGTAAATCCTTTACACGTCCGCCACGGATCATGACAACCGAGTGTTCCTGCAGGTTGTGTCCGATACCCGGAATATAAGCCGTAACTTCCATACCGTTTGATAAACGAACACGGGCATACTTTCTTAAAGCTGAGTTAGGCTTCTTCGGGGTCATCGTACCGACACGGGTGCAGACGCCTCTTTTCTGCGGGGAAGCCAGATCAATAGGACGGTTCTTCAATGAGTTATATCCCTTATTCAAAGCCGGAGCCTTTGACTTGAAAGTTCTCGCTGTTCTGCCTTTTCTTACTAACTGATTGATTGTTGGCATGTTATCTCCTTTCTTTCACTATGCACACTTTAACAGGTGTGCCACAAATCTGACTTAATGATGGATCCTTTCGGATCCGTCAGCTTTATAATCATAACAAAACAAAAGAGCCAAATCAAGCATAAAATGCTTATTTTATGCATATTTTTCAGATTCACGGCATCAGTCGTGCCATATCTGAGAGAATCAGCTGTTTTTCACAGTTCTGTCATGGAGACATCATATCATAATCACGGCAGTATTTGACGTTTTTTGCGTTTGCGGACTGCTATAATAAAAATGGATGAAGACCTTTAAGGAGGTGCCTATGGAACAGATCATCAAGAGCCTGCTGGAAAACGATTTATACAAGTTTTCAATGGGACAGGCGATCTATCATCAGTTTTCGGACTATAAGACGACATGGTCTTTCAAATGCCGCAACGAGAATGTCCGCTTTTCTGAAGAAATGGTCGAGGAGATCAGGAATCAGATCAGGATGTTCTGTACGCTCCGCTTTACGGAAGATGAACTGGAATATCTCAACAATATCCGCTGGATCAAGGGCAGCTATGTTGATTTCCTGAGACTCTGGCAGCCCCGCTATGAGGATTATCTCATCGAGCGCACGGATGAGGGACAGCTGATCGTGGAGACCAGCGGCACCTGGCTGAATACGTCATTATACGAAGTTCCGACGCTGGCGATCATCAACGAAGTCTATTTCCGCATGAACTATGATTATGACAAGCTGATCGCCGAATTCAAGACAAAGGCGAAGGAGAAGTGTGAGAAGATCGCCGATGGGACCTACAAACTGGCTTCGTTCTCCGAATTCGGTCTGAGAAGAAGGCTTTCGTCGGAAGCACAGGAATACATCGTACAGGAACTGAAAAACTATTCCAACGAAGAGACCAGATACGTGGGCACTTCCAATGTCT
This sequence comes from Erysipelotrichaceae bacterium, assembly GCA_017454765.1. GTDB lineage: Bacteria > Bacillota_I > Bacilli_A > Erysipelotrichales > Erysipelotrichaceae > Colivicinus. The sequence goes on from JAFTCJ010000024.1 coordinate 37,373, forward strand.
ATCTGGCAAAGAAATATCATCTGACACCGGTCGGCACGATGGCTCATGAATGGGTCATGTGTGTCGGACAGGGCGATCATAAACACAATCCGGCTTATTCCAACTATTACGCACTCAATGCCTGGGTCAGGGAATACAGCGTCCTGAACGGTACGGCACTGACCGATACGATCACGACTGACTGTTTCCTCAAGGACTTCCAGCTGACGTTCGCGACACTGTTCTCCGGTGTGCGGCACGACAGCGGCGATCCGATCACCTGGGGCGATGTGATACTGGCACATTATGAAAGACTCGGCGTCGATGCCAGGGAGAAGACACTGCTGTTCTCCGACAGCCTCAACTTTGATAAGGCGACGAAGATCTATGAGCATTTCAAAGGCAAGTGCAAGGTGGCCTTCGGTATCGGCACCTATCTGTCCAATGACACCTGTGTCGATCCGCTGAACATCGTCATGAAGGTGACCAAGTGCAACGGACAGGATGTGGCCAAGATCTCCGATGTGGAGGGCAAGTCCATGTGCAAGAATCAGGAATATGTCGATTATCTGGCCAGAAGTATTGACTGGCGGATGCGAAACGAGGTGGTGAAATGAAATTTGATGCTTACAGGGAAACAGACAGGATCATTCAATTTGTCAGGGACTATTACAAGGAAAACAATCTGAAGGGTGCCGTGCTGGGCATCTCCGGCGGCAAGGATTCCGGTGTCGTTGCCGGTATCATGTGCAAGGCCATCGGTGCGGAAAACGTCGTCGGTCTGACACTTCCGTGTCATTCCCGTGAAGCCGACCGCAATGATGCCCTGCTGGTGGCGGAGCGTTTCGGTTTCGAGATGATGAACATCGATCTGACGAATGTCTTTGATGCATTCAAGGAAGAAGCGATGAAACTGGGTGTCTTCACTGCCGATGAAGTGAAGAATTCCGACATCAACCTCAAGCCGCGTCTGAGAATGGCGAGCGTCTACTACATGGCTGCGCTCATGAGTGCGGTCAAAGGCGGGACCTACATCGTTCCGGGCACTTCCAATGCCTGTGAGCTTTATGTCGGCTATTTCACCAAGGGCGGCGACTCGGTCTATGATATCGCGCCGATCTATTCACTGACGGTCGATGAGGTCATCCAGGTCGGTGAAGTGCTGGGCGTCCCGGAGAAGGTATTGTACAGAACACCGGATGACGGCATCTCCGGACTCAGCGATGAGGACAAACTGGGCGTGAAATATGAAGACATCGGCAAGCTCATCCGCGGTGAAAACATCGACGAGAGGGAAAGAGAGAAGATCGAACTCCTCCATCACCGTGCCCGTCATAAATTCAATACTCCGATCTACAAATACGAGAAATGAAGCGGGTAGGAATCTATTGCGGCTCCTTCAACCCCGTCCATAAGGGACATATGAAGATCGCAAGAAGATGCATCAGCCAGGGTCTGACCGATGAAGTGTGGATCATCGCCACCGGTGAATACTGGGAGAAGAAGGATCTGCTTCCTTTCAAAGATCGGATCGCCATGCTGAAGCTGGTCGCAGGGAAGGGCATCCTCATTGACGAGACCTACAATGAGCTTCCTTACACCTATCAGATCTTCAGGCAGCTGAAGGAAGAGCATCCCGATCATGAATTTCATCTGATCCTGGGAGCGGACAATCTGCCCCGGTTCACGCAGTGGCGCAATTACGAAGAACTGCTGGAATACGGTTTCATCATCCTTCCCAGAGATGAGATCGGTACCAGGCAGATCCGCAAGATCATGAAGGATATGGATAAGGAAGACTATGAGATCCTGAAGATGAAACCGATCGATATTTCCTCGACCTTCATCCGGGAGAATATGGATGACCATGAAAAGATCAGATATATGATCGATCGAAAAGTATATGACTATCTGAAAGATATGGAGAAAACACATGCAGCATGAAATCACTGAAAGACATCCTTTACTGGATGAAAAGGGTCATCTGATCGAGACCGGCTATGCCAAAAGCCTGATCCTGGACTATGACCGCAAAGCGATCAAAGCCAACGGAATGAGGATCAAGGAGTGGGACTACTATCTGATCTGTAATGATGAGTTCGCCCTGGCACTGACTGTTGACGACAATTCCTACATGGCACTGGATTCGATCTCCCTGATCGACTTCCGCATCCCCTGGGAACACACCAATTCACCGATGAAGGCTTTCACGATGGGCAACCGGAACTTTCCGGCATCTTCCGTTTCGGGAGATGTGAAAGGCGAAGGTAAGAACTATGCCATCGAGTTCCTGCATGAAGGGGATCAGAGAGTATTAAGATTCCATATGGATGATTTCATGGACGGCAAACCGATCAGCGGTGAAGTCAGACTGGACAAAAAAGATGATGATTCAATGGTCATCGTCACCCCTTACAGGGAAAGCAAGGTCCATTTCTACTACAATCAGAAGATCAACTGCATGCCGGCAGAGGGCAAAGTGACGTTTGATGGAAAAGACTATGTCTTTGATAAGAAAAACAGCTTCGGAACTCTGGACTGGGGCAGAGGTGTCTGGACCTACAAGAACACCTGGTACTGGGGATCGGCTTCCGGTATGGCTGAGGGAAAGCGTTTCGGCTTCAATATCGGCTACGGTTTCGGCGATACTTCCGCTGCCAGCGAGAACATGCTGTTCTATGACGGCAAGGCACACAAGCTTTCACAGGTGACGTTCAATATCCCGATGAAGGACGGCAAGGAAGACTACATGTCTCCCTGGACATTCACAAGTGATGACGGACGTTTCGAGATGGATTTTGTTCCGGTGCTTGACAGAGCATCCAATACCGATTTCGTGATCCTCGGTTCAAACCAGCATCAGGTCTTCGGAAGGTTCTCAGGCAAGGCAATACTGGATGACGGTAAGGCCGTTGAGATCAGAGACTTTATGGGCTTTGCGGAAAAAGTAAGTAATAAATGGTAAAGAAAAAGGGAAGCAATGCTTCCCTTTGACATTATTCAGCCAGTGAGCCGAACGGATCCCACGGATCGAGGACCGTCGGCTTTTTCTTTAAAGCCGCCAGCTGTTTCTTGTTGAGATACTTCTTGTGAACGACAGCTTCAAAGACGTATCTGTCGAACCACGTATCGGAGGCGATGAAGTAGCCTTTGATCCCGGCTTTCTCACCCCAGGAGTTTTCAATCTTCCAGCGGGTCGGCTGATTCTTGACGAGGTTGACACCGGTGAATACCATGGCGTGGTTCATGGCTGATTCGCCCGTTTCCAGCATCTCCGCCTTGCTGAGCTCGAGATCCATATGGAAGGTGTTTTCATAATCGAAGCTGGTGTCGTTCCATAAGCCGGCATCCCTGTCGACATCCTTGCCGCAGTCGCAGCCAAACCACACGATCTGTTTGTCTTTCAGCTGTTTCAGGATCAGATCCTTGAAATCCTTGATCGGCAGGTTCAGGAAGAAGACTTCATTCTTTGTGCCGGCGACATTGCCCAGATATTTGACGGTGTAGGTATGATAGAAAGGCTTGTCGGGAGTCGGGCCGTTGATGATGCCGACATAGTCATCAAGATCCTCGCCCAGATATTTCTCATACATCTGAAGCGGTGTGACGTTGTAATGGGCGTGATACTTGTCTTTGGAATCATAGTATTCGAATGTGAAGGATTTCGGCGGAACGCCGAAGCAGTCACATAAGAGATCATAGCACTGATGCAGGCAGGTATCTTTCAGCTGTCTGATCTCGTCGTCGTTCTGTGCTTTCTTCATGTCGGCGACGAATCTTCTTAAGCGGCGGTTGATGATGCGGTTCATGTCTGCAGTGTGGGAGGACTGGAAAGTCTCGGGCATAGCCGTCTTGGGACAGATGCCGTACTTTTTGACCAGAGAGACCATCATGTCCCACTGGCCGCCGTCACCGATCGCTGTCTTGAGCAGATAGCGGGATGTCTCACTGTCAAGCGGTGCATCTTTTTCGCTGATCATGCATTCCATGAAGTAGTTGATCTTTTCCAGCTTGTCGTAGAAGGCGATATAGTTCTGAGAGAGTTCAAACTGTTCCTTGATGTCATATTTCTTCGCCAGCATCTCTCTTAACAGTGTCATCGAGGAGAAGAGCCAGCATCTTCCCGAATGCATCTGATCGGTGACCGGTAAGGTCTTGATGTCGATCGAAAAGAGATTGGGATTTTCGCTTCTTCCTTCCAGAGGTCTGGAGATCTTGGCGATGGAGTTTTCCGTCAGCGCATTTCGGATGATGCGGGAACGCTCATCTTTCAGATAGGATTCATTGAGTATTGTTACGGTTTTCGGGGAAATTGCTTCCAGTTTACGCATAGGATTTTCCTTCTTTCTGAAACTATCTTATCATTATTTGCGATGTCGTATAATAAAAGTGATTATGGAAGAGAAGTTATTTAAACTGAGATCAGAATATAAACCGATGGGCGATCAGCCCTCAGCGATCGACTCGCTGGTGGAAGGATTGAGGCAGGGGAAACACGAACAGGTCCTTCTGGGTGCGACCGGTACCGGAAAGACTTTTACGATCGCCAACGTGATCGAAAGGATCAACAAGCCGACCCTGGTCTTTGCCCACAACAAGACGCTGGCGGGGCAGCTGTATTCGGAATTCAAGGCACTGTTCCCGGAGAATGCGGTGGAATACTTCATTTCCAACTTTGATTTCTATCAGCCTGAAGCATACATGCCCAAGACGGATACTTATATTGAGAAGAATGCCGTCACCAACGATGAGATCGACATGCTGAGGATGTCGGCATACAACTCGCTTCTGGAGAGAAGAGACGTCATCGTGGTGGCTTCGGTCGCCTGCATCTATGCCGGAAGCAATCCCGAGGACTATAAGGAGATGTTTTTCTCACTGAAGGTCGGAGAGATCATCGATCGTCAGGATCTGATCAAGAGACTGGTGATCATGCAATACCAGCGCAATGACATCGATACCTTGAGAGGCACGTTCTCGGTCAAGGGCGACGTCATCGAAGTCCGTCCGGGTCATACCGACCGTTTCTATATCCGCATCGAGATGTTCGATGACGAGGTGGAACGGATCACCGAGATCGATCCGGTCACCAAGAACGTCCTCAACGGCTATACGGTCTATTCCTTCTTCCCGGCAAGCGGCTATGCCAGAAACAGGGAAGATCTGCTGATCGCCTGCGACAACATCGAAAAGGAACTGGAAGAAAGACTGGAGTATTTCAAGCAGCAGAACAAGCCGGTGGAATATGAGAGACTGGAACAGCGCTGCCGTTACGATATCGAGGCTTTGAGAGAGATGGGCATGTGCTCGGGCATCGAGAACTATGCGATGCATATCGACCACCGTATCCCGGGACAGAGGCCCTACAATCTGTTTGATTATTTCGGAGATGATTTCCTGATCGTCGTCGATGAGTCGCATGTCTCCCTGCCTCAGATCAGAGGCATGTACAACGGCGACCATCAGAGAAAACTGACACTGGTGGAATATGGTTTCCGTCTGCCCAGTGCACTGGAAAACAGGCCGATGACATTTGAAGAGTGGGAGGAGCTCAACGCTCCGCGCATCTACATGTCGGCAACGCCCGGTGATTATGAACTGGAACGCAGCGGCAAGCCGATCGAACAGCTGATCAGACCGACCGGTCTGCTGGATCCGCTGGTGGAGGTCAGGCCGACTTCCGGTCAGATCGATGATCTGATGGAAAAGATCCGCAGAAACATCGAAAATAACGAAAGGACCCTGGTCACGACGCTGACGGTCAAGATGGCTGAAGATCTCAGTGATTATCTCAAGAAGGCAAACTTCAAGGTGGCCTATCTTCATCATGAGACCAAGACCCTGGAAAGAAGTGAGATCATCCATGATCTGCGCGCCGGCAAATATGATGTGCTGGTCGGCATCAACCTGTTAAGAGAAGGTCTGGACCTGCCGGAAGTGTCGCTGATCGCGATACTGGATGCGGACAAGGAAGGTTTCCTGAGAAGCTCGCGTTCCCTGATCCAGACGATCGGCAGAGCCGCCAGAAACGAACACGGCCGGGTCATCATGTACGCCGATCAGATGACGGATTCCATGAATACGGCGATCGAAGAGACCAAGAGAAGAAGGGCGATCCAGGAAGCGTTCAACAAAGAAAACAACATCACGCCGCGCTCGATCCGCAAGGAACTCAATGAAGTCATCCATTCGAAAGAGACCAGAGAGATGGCGAAGAAGTACCGTGAGAAGCATGCGCATTCAAAGAAGGAAAAGGAGAAGCTGATGGCTTCGATCGAGGCAGAGATGAGACAGGCCGCAAAACAGCTCAATTTCGAACGGGCTGCGGAATTAAGGGATATTTTATATGAACTCAGAGATGAAAAGTAAGTTAAAGAAATGGATCTTGACCATGATCGGGATCGCATTGCTTGGTGCAGGGGTCGCTCTGGCGACCGTTCCCCAGCTTGGCACAGACCCGCTGGCCGGTTTCAATGAAGCGCTCTCACGCATCAGCGGCATTTCGCTTGGCAGGATGACGAGCCTGGTCGAACTTGCGATGATCCTTTTCTGTTTCCTGTTCTATAGGGAATGTATCGGCATCGGTACGCTGCTGTCGATGTTCCTGGTCCAGTTTCCGATCGATTTTGTTTCTGTGATGCTGGGAAAACCGGCATCGCTGTTTTCCGGGATCCTGATGATCCTGGCGGGAACCGTGCTGATCGCCTTGGGCGCCGAACTGATCATGTACGGAAAACTGGGCATGGGTCCCTATGAGGCCTTCATTTCAACGATCGGGAAACTGACGAAGATGAAATTCTCCTTTGCCAAATATCTCTGTGACGGATCGTTCCTGGTCCTGACGGCACTGCTGAAGGGATATGTGGGCATCGGCACGATCATCATCTTTGTCTTATGTCCCAAACTGATGGAAGTGATCGAAAATATCCTGAAGCATTATGATCTCTGAAAAGAGATCTTTTTATTGAGATAAAAAAGACACACCATAAAATGTGTTATATAATGAACTTATGAAAAAACTGGTACTGATAAGCGGTATTTCCGGTGCGGGAAAATCAACGGCTTCCAATATTCTGGAGGATATGGGTTATACCTGTATCGACCAGTATCCCGTTGAACTGCTGCCGGATCTGCTGGAACTGATCAAGAAAGACGATACGATCAAATACGATCAGGTGGCGCTGACCATCGGTTTGAGCGACCTGGACAAGTTTTCCAATCTGCTGGCCAATTCGGATTTCAATCCAAAGCTGATCCTGCTGGATGCCAAGAAGGATACGATCATCAATAGATACAAATTCACAAGGCGTGTCCATCCTTTGGTTGTTTCCAATACGGCATCGACACTGGAAGAAGCGGTCGAGATCGAAAAGGGCATCCTCAACAAATACAAGAAGCGCAGCGTCCATATCATCGATACGGCAAGTCTCAACACCAAGCAGCTCAAAGCGATGCTTGACAAGATACTGGAGTACAACGACTTCAACAATCTGGCGATCACCTTTGAATCTTTCGGTTTCAAGAACGGAGTTCCCGATGATGCGGATGTCGTTCTGGATGTCAGGATGCTGGAGAATCCGTTCTATGTGCCCAGGCTCAAAAACAAGACCGGCAACGACAAACCGGTACGTGACTATGTCATGAATTCCAAGCTGACGCAGCGTTACATCAAGAAGACGACGGCATATCTGGATTTCATGTTCAAGGCCTACGATAACGAAGAGAAGAGGCACCTGACGATCTGCGTGGGCTGCACCGGCGGTCAGCATCGTTCAGTCACCATCGCCAATTATCTTTATGCCTACTATAAAGAGAAATATATGTGCTATCTGAAGCACAGGGAGCTGAAAGCATGAAAGACGTTGTAGCGATCGGCGGCGGTCATGGACTTTCAGCCATTTTGAACGGCATCAGGAACATCGATGATATCAGGATCTCGGCGATCGTAACGGTGGCCGATGACGGCGGTTCCACGGGAAGACTGAGAAAGCGTTATACGATTCCGGCCATGGGCGATGTCAGGAACGTCATCCTGGCGCTGTCCGATTCCGAGCCTCTGCTGCACGAACTGATGAACTACCGTTTTGAGGGAGAGGACAACATGGATATTGCCGGCCATTCTTTGGGCAATCTGATCCTGACGGCCCTCACCAATATGACGGGTTCTTTCAACGAGGCGATCCGCATCACTTCAGCGATGCTGCAGGTCAAGGGCAACATCATTCCTTCCACACTGCAGAACGTGACTCTGTTTGCGATGATGGATGATGAGACGATCGTCAAGGGAGAAGCCAATATCCCCAGTCTCATCCATAATATCGAAAAGGTCTTCTATCAGAATGAGGTGGAGGCCAATGTCGAGGCGATCGAAGCCATTCACGGTGCCGACCTGATCATTTACGGGATCGGTTCCTTATATACATCCATCCTGCCCAATACGATCATTCCGGGCATCAATCAGGCACTGCATGAGACGCAGGCGAAGCGTCTTTACATCGCCAACTGCATGACCCAGTCCAATGAAACATACAACTATGATCTGAAGGATCATCTGGATGCTTTCGCAAAGCATGATACGCCGGTCGATATGGTCCTGATCCATTCCGATCCGATCCCCGATTTCATCAGGGAAAGATACACAAGGCAGAATTCGACCGAAGTCCTGGATCACGGCAACTGCGGTATCCCGGTCTTTTCCCGTCATCTGCTGAAATTTGACAACAATCTGGTCAGACATGATCCGAAGCTGATCGAAGAGGCGATCAGGAATCTTTTATAATGTCATTCACAACCGATATCAAACAGGAAATCGCCAATGTCAGCCTGGAGAAGCACTGTCAGAGGGCGCAGCTTGCCGCCCTGATGCAGCTCACCAGTTCTTTGACGATCTCCAAAGGGGGAATGGGTCTTCTGGTCAGGAGCGAATCGGTCATCAGCTGCAAGCGGACGATGTATCTTCTCAAGAAACTCTATGATGCCGATACGACCCTGCAGGTGGCAAAGAAGACCAATCTCAAGAAAAACAATGTCTATACCATAGAGATCGAAAAGAACGGAAGGATGATTTTAGAGGATTTGGGTCTCTACTCACAGAGAGGCCTGGAATCTCATCCGTCCTACGATGTCATCATGCGCAACTGCTGTGCAGCGGCTTATCTGGCCGGTGCTTTTCTGGCGTACGGTTCCTGCAACGATCCGCACAATGCCAACTATCATCTGGAGATCTCCTTACAGGAGATCGAGTTTGCGAATTTCATCGTCAAGCTGATCTCCCGTTTCGACATGAAGGCCAAGACCGTGAAAAGGCGCAGCCGCTATGTCGTCTATCTGAAGAAGGCGGATTATGTTTCCGGTTTCCTGGCGCTGATCGGTGCTCACGATGCGATGATGCGTTTTGAGGATGAAAGGATCGCCAGAGACCTGAAGAATTCACTCAGCCGCATCGACAACTGTGAGATCGCCAATGTCGAAAAAAGCATCCGCGCCGGACAGAAGCAGATCGCCAATATCGAAAAGATCAGGGAATACGGAAAATTGGAAAAACTGCCGGAAAAGCTGCGCAATGTAGCCGAGATACGGACCCGTTATCCGGAAGCCTCACTGCTGGAGCTTTGCGATGCCTACCAGAAGAATTACGGAGAGCTCGTCTCCAAATCGGGTATGAAGCATCGTCTCAATAAGATCGAATCCTATGCGGATTCTTTGGAGGAACGTTCATGAAAGTCATACTTGTCACCGGTGCGTCAAGCGGCATCGGTAAGGAATTTGCGCGTCAGTTTGCCTACAGAGGCTATAATCTGTTTCTGGTCGCCAGAAGGGAAGAACTCTTAAAACAGATCAAGGAAGAGTTTGAAGAAGAATACGAGGTAAGTGTCGACTACCTGGCCTGTGACATCGCCAAAGATCCCAAGCAGGTCTACGATGTCTGTAAGGAAAGAGGTCATGAAGTCACGGTATTAATCAACAATGCCGGTTTCGGCGATTATCTGAGTTTTGTGAATGCCGATCTGAAGAAGCTGCAGGACATGGTGGATCTCAATGCCAAAGCTCTGATGTCTTTAACATATTACTTTGTGAAGGATATGAAGGAAAACGGCTACGGTCACATCATCAATACCGGATCGGTCGCTTCTTTCATGCCCGGTCCCTATATGGCAGTCTATTATGCGACCAAGGCCTTTGTGATGAGTTTCTCGATGGCTTTGAGGGAGGAACTGAAGGAATACAACATCAAGGTCTCCGTCCTGTGTCCGGGTCCGACGAAATCCGATTTCTGGAATGTGGCCGATGCCGGCAATACGGCGATGAACACTTCCGTCTTTTCCAGAACTGTCACCGATGTCGCCAAGACCGGCTACAGTCTGTTTGAATCGGGAAAGGCTTATGCGATCGACGGTTTCCTCAACAAGACGCTGATCGCTTTCGCCAGACATCTGCCGCTGGAATACTGTGCCAGGGCTGTCGGTTTCGTCCAGAGAAAGGTAAAAGGAAAAGCCGGCTAGGCGGCTTTGCGGTAGATATCGATCAGGAAGCAGAAACTGATGTCTGTTTCAGTGATCTGCTTGAGTTTGTCTTTGTCATTCTGAGAAGTGGTGTTGCAGTAAGGGGTCATCATGAACAGATTCATGAGATCTTCCTGCGGCACTTTTTCTTTGCGGGAAACGGATATCTCTTTTAAAAATTTCAGTCCTTCGATCTCGATTCTGGAAGCATCATTGAGGTATGGTTTTTCATAGAGGATCTCCTTGAGCTCAAGAAGATGTCTCTCATCCGGTCTGACCAGGATGAAGGAACCATCATCCTTCAGGATGCGGCAGATCTCTTCCTTGGCGATCGGGGCAAAGATGGTGATGACCTGATCGGCACAGCGATCTGCCAGAGGTGTTCTGAAGATCGATGAAAGCAGATACACGGTGCTCTTGTCGGCCCTGGAGGCGATCTTGAGACCGGACTTGCTTAAGTCGATGCCGGTCTTGTCTTTGCACTTGAAGAAAGCTGTATAATATCCTTCCCCGCAGGCCAGATCCACCAGGGAATCATCTTCATTCAGCAGATCGTTGACCTCATCTCTCAGGAAATCATAGTATCCTTTTTCCAGAAAAGCTTTCCTGGCTCTGATCATGTCGGGATTGTCGCCGCTTTTCTGGGAATTTTTCAGACTGAGATTGAGATAGCCTTCTCTGGCGATATCAAAGCTGTGTCTGTTTTCGCAGGCATATGTTTTTTCGTATTTCGTCAGTTTTTGAAGACAGACGGGGCAGAGGATGTCCATATCAATATTATATAGGATTGTTTTTGTTGTAGAATAAGTATATGGAAAAAGGACTGTTAATCGTATACAGCGGAGTAAGCGGCGTCGGCAAGGGAACGATCCTTTCGAAGCTGATGCCGATGGAAGATCTGAATCTGGCTTATTCCGTCTCAATGACGACCAGAGCGCCGAGAGAAGGGGAAGTCGAGGGTGTCAATTATTTCTTCGTGACCAAGAAGAGATTCTTGGAAGCGGTGAAGAACGGTGAACTGCTCGAACACGCCCGTTTCGTCGGCAATGATTACGGAACGCCGAAAGAATATGTGGAGAAGATGAGGGAAGAAGGCAAGAACGTACTTCTGGAGATTGAGATCAGGGGAGCCAAGCAGGTGATGAAGAAGTGTCCGGATGCCTTATCAATTTACATCGTTCCGCCTTCCATCGAAGAGCTGGAAAGAAGGCTCAGAGAGAGGAACTCGGAGGATGAAGAGACGATCATGAAGAGGATCTCCAAGGCAAAAAAGGAGATGAAGGATATCGACTTCTATGAGCATGTCGTCTGCAACGACGACCTCGATCTGGCAGTGAATGAGATCCGTGAGATCATATTAAAAGAGATGAACAAGTAACAGTTCATCTCTTTTTTACAGTTTGTGGAAGATCGGCTGCATCTTTTCAAAGGTGCAGAAGTATTCATAACCCAGATCTTTTAAGATGGCCTGGGACCTGGCGATATCGGTGCCCAGCTGTCCCTTGCGGTGGGAATCGGATCCGATGGTGATGATCTCTCCGCCTAAAGAGCGGTAGATCTTCAGGATCTCTCTGCATGGGGTAAGATCGCCGATGGGGAAGCGCACACTGGAAGTGTTGAGTTCGATCCCTTTCTTGTCGGCTATGACGACTTTGAGGATCTCATAGACGAGGTCGACGAAGTCAGACAGGGGACAGACACCCTGGGGATCATAGCGGTTGAAGGCATCCAGATGCCCGACGACGCTGTAGTCTTTGTAGGCATTGACGGTCCTAAGGATCTCTTCGTAATAAATGCGGTTGTATTCTTTCTGGGTCTTTCCTTCACGGAATTCGGGAAGGTGGATCTCGATGTTGTCGACCTGATGATTGGAATGGATGACGAAGTCCATCGGGTATCTGTTGAACAGATCCTGATATTCCTTTAATGCGCACATCTGCAGTCCGAATTCCAGGCCTTTGCGGATGGTGATTTGATCGCTGTATTTTTCCTGCATCTTTTCGATCTTGGCAAAATAGGCGGGATAGTCGGTATTTCTTTCGGGTGAACCGTCGGCCTTATGGCGGGGACAGTCTCCCGGAGCACCGTGGTCGAGTTTGACATTGTAGTCGACGTGGTCGGTAAAACAGATCTCATCAAGACCCATAGCGATTGCATCCAGGACCACTTCTTCCATGTCGTAATCTGAATCATCGGAAAATTCCGTATGTACGTGATAGTCTGCCAGCATAGTTTCATTATAATTCAGGGAAGGGGGAAACAAAAGAAAAAGTGCCTTGCGGCACTTCAGTTTCCCGATTATCTGTTGTAGTATTCGATAACGAGCAGTTCGTTGATCTCCTGATTGAGTTCTTTTCTTTCAGGGTATCTGACGTACTTGCCTTTACGGGCTTCTTTGTCTACTTCGACGAAATCCTTGAATGAAGCCGTGGACTCGAGGTTTGCAGCTACGAACTCGTTGTTCTTGTAGTTGTCTTTGAGTTCAATGACGGATCCGGGTTTGATCTGGCATGAAGGAATATCGACCTTCTTGCCGTCTACCAGTACATGACCGTGAGAGACGATCTGTCTGGCCTGTTTTCTCGTGCTGGCAAAGCCCATGCGGTATACAAGATTGTCGAGTCTTGATTCCAGCATGACGAACAGGTTGGTACCCGTGACACCTTTCTTCTTGACGGCCTTGACGTAAGTGTTGTAGAACTGCTTCTCGCTCAAGCCGTACATGTGTCTCAGTTTCTGCTTTTCTGCTTTCTGCAGACCGTAGTTGGACTGTTTGACACGTCTGGTCAGGGAACCGTGCTGTCCCGGAATGTAGGGTCTCTTAGCTAATTCTTCACCGGTTTCGAGAACCGAGAAGTTCAGACGTCTGGATAATCTCCAAGTAGGACCTGTGTTTCTTGACATAAGTTTTCTCCTCCTTAAGTAAGTACAGGTGTAAATCATTGCCGTGTGTGTCCGTATTCGATGTTCGCCAATAGCGCCTGGCTACTTGTCTCCCATATGGGTACTGACGCGTGGGCGGCAACTTTACATGCTGCTATAAAAATTTATGTGCTTAAATATTATCGCAAATCGGTCTGTATAAGTCAATTGAAAAATGCCTGCTTTAATAGTAAAATGGACCTGTATGAAAACAGAGTATCTTTTAATATCGGCCGGAGTTCTGCTGACGATCACCTTCATCACGATATTCTTCACAGCGAAAAAGACAAGAAAAAAGAATCTGAAGAAACAGCTGGATGATCTCTATGTCCGTTTTAATTCGGTCAAGACGGTACCGCTGGCTTTCAAACTGAACAAGGCCCAGACGATGGCCAGACGCAGCGAGGAGATGTCGGCTTCCGTAGAGAGTTACTATAAGAAATACGAAGAGACAGAGAAACACATCAACGAGATCCAGGATATGCTGAACGACGTTGATGACAATCTGGATACGGTGAAATACAAGGATGCGCTTTCGATGATGGCGGATGTTTCTTCTCATCTGAGCCAGTGCGAAAATGAAGTCAAGAACATCGATGATTATCTGGAAGAGTTCTCGAAAAAAGAAAACATTCAGCGTGAGTATTCTTCCAAGCTGAAAGAGAAATACCGTGTCGTCAAGACGACGATCAATAAGAATTCACAGCTTCTTTCCATCACCTTTGACGGTTTCCAGGAGAAACTGAAAGAGTGTGAGGAGCTTTTCTCATCCTCGGAAGAAATGATATATGCGAATGACTACGGTCAGGCGCAGGCGGATCTGGAACATATCGACGATCTGCTGGAAGAGATCAAGGCTTCAGCCAATGCGGTGCCCAAGCTTGTCAAGGATACCAAGGGTGTTTTGCCGCTGATGCTGGATGAGACCAAGAGGGAACTGGCTCTGACCAAACAGAGAGGTGTCTATATCGACCATCTTGAGATCGATAAGAAGCTCGAGCAGATCGAAAACGATCTCAATAACGACGTCAAGGAACTGATGGCCGCCAGGACGGAAGGTATCAAAGCCAGAGTGGCACAGGCCAAGGACATCATCAACGGGCTCAACGAACAGCTGACCGATGAGAACAAGGCCTTCAGGCTGGCATCCGAGACCAATGACAGGGCTCTGGAACATCTGGGCGACATGGAGAAGGTCGAAAATTATGTGCGTGTGGCCTATGACAAGGATTCCGCGCGTTTCGGTCTGGAAGACCTCAGGGAACTGCTGAAGCAGATGCGCGAAAATATCGAACGCTACCGTAAGGATTATGAGACGATCAACGGCGATCTTGCGTCGGCGATGAAGCCGGCATCCGAGATCCTGGAAGATGCTGAACAGCTCGAGCAGCAGATCGAAGCGGATATGAAGACACTGTACTCCTACAAGTCGACGATCGACAAGTCGACGGACGGAGAAGACAGGGCGTCCACACAGCTGACGAAGCTGCAGCTGGTGGTTTCGGAAGTCGAGACCAAACTGGCTGAATATGCATTGCCCAGTATCGATGATTCCTACAAGAACGATCTGAAGAAATCAAGGGATTATATCGAGCAGATCAGAGGACTGATCTCCCAGATCCCGATCAATATCAGCGAACTGAATGCGAAGCTGGATGAAGCGATCGATTTTGTCTACAAGTTCTACAACAACATCAACAATGTTGTCGGAATGGGCATCATGGTGGAGAATGCGATCGTGTTCGGAAACAAGTACCGTTCCACTTATCCGGAGATTGACAGGGAGCTGTCCAAGGCTGAATTCCAGTATCTCAACGGTGAGTATACGAAGGCTTTGAAGACAGCCATCTCCTGCATGGAGACCCTCTTCCCGGAAAATGCGGATGAAAAAATCATGGAGAATGCCTGAGTGAAAGTATATCTGGATGCCGTTTCCACGACCGCTCTGGATGAGAAGGTCAGGGAGACTTATCAAAAACTATTGGATGAATATTACTGCAATAGCGATGCCTTGTATGATGACGGCGTCGCTATTTATGATATGCAGGAAAAATCGAGACAGCTGATCTGTTCGATGTTCGGCGTGAAGAAGGATGAACTGATCTTCACTTCCGGTGCCTCTGAAGCGAATTCCCTGGCGATCAAGGGACTGGCTTTAAAACACAGGGACAGGAAACATCTGGTCACTTCGATCTATGAGCATTCTTCCGTCTACAACAGTTTCCGGCAGCTGGAAGAGGATTTCGGTTTTGAAGTGACTTATCTGAATCCGGATGAAGATGGGCATATTACTGCCGAAGCCGTGAAGAACGCATTGAGAAATGATACGCTGCTGGTATCGATCATGCAGGTCAATAACGAGATCGGTGCCGTCAACGACATCGGATCGATCGCAGCCATCGTCAAGAAACATCCGGGTACCTACTTCCACTGCGACATGACGCAGGGTGTCGGCAAGATCGGTCTTGACTTAAGTAATATCGATATGGCTTCTTTCTCCGCACACAAGATCCACGGTCTCAAGGGCTCCGGTGCACTGATCAAGAAGGAGTTCGTACAGCTGCTTCCTCTGATCTCCGGAGGACAGCAGGAATACTCCTTAAGAGGCGGCACATCAAATGCACTGGTCAACATCGTTCTGGCCAGGACCTTGAGGATCGCTCTGGAAAACAGGGAGAAGTACCACGATCATCTGCTGCAGCTGCATGATCGCCTGCACGACGGTCTCAAGGACCTGGTGAAGATCAATTACGATAAAGGCCTGGTCACGCTGATGAATATCGATACGCCGATCCCTTCGGAAGTATTGCTGAACGCGCTGAACGAAAGAGGGATCATGGTCTCTTCGAAATCGACCTGCGGTTCCAGAAAGAACGAACCCAACCGGACTTTGCACGCCATGGGTTATGATGAGGATCATGCGATCAGGGTCTCGTTTGACTATACCAACACGATCGAAGAGATCGATTATTTCATTGACAATCTGAAGGAGATATTGAAACAGTATGCCTGAAATGAATTATGATCACATCGTTGTCAGATACGGTGAGCTTTCCACCAAGGGCAAAAACAGGAAGGATTTCACCAGACAGCTGACTTCCAATATCAGAAAAAGACTGAAGGATCATGAAAAGCTGACTTACAATACACTTCATGACGGTCTTTTCATCAAGCTTAACGGCGAGGATTATGAAACGATCAGGGAGAAACTGAAGGATGTCTTCGGATACAGCTATTTCTCCGGTGCGATCAGAGTGGAAAAGGATATCGACAAGGTCAAGGAGGTATCCCTGGATCTGGCCAGAAAGCACAATATCAGAACCTTCAAGATCGCGACAAAAAGACATGACAAGTCTTTTCCGCTTCGTTCAGACGACATCAACAGAGCACTGGCCGGGAATATCTTACATAATACCGATCTGACAGTAGACGTCCATGATCCCGATCTGATGATCTATGTATCGGTGGACAAGGATTTCATCTATGTCATGGATGAGAAGATCAAGGGTGCCGGTGGTTATCCGACAGGCATCAACGGCATGGCGATGGTCATGATGTCGGGCGGAATCGATTCACCGGTCGCTGCCTATCTGACGATGAAAAGGGGGCTCAGGATCGAGTGTATCCATTTCGCTTCCCAGCCTTATACTTCAAAACAGGCACTGGATAAGGTGCTGACACTGGCGGAAAAACTTTCCGTATCCCAGGAAGAGATCAATGTGCACATCATTCCGTTTACCGATCTGCAGCTGGCGATCTACAAAACAGTCGATGAGCCTTACTGCATCACGATCATGCGCCGGATGATGTACCGCATCGCCGACCGTATCTGTAAGGAAAGAAAGATCAGGGTCATCACCAACGGCGAATCGATCGGACAGGTCGCATCGCAGACACCGGAATCGATCTCTGTCATCGGCAAGGTCGCCGATACGCTGATCTTAAGGCCCTTGTGCATGATGGATAAGCTGGAGATCATCGATATCGCCAAGCGGATAGATACCTATGAAACTTCGATCCTGCCGTATGAGGACTGCTGCACGATCTTCGATCCGAAGAATCCGGTCACGAAGCCGAGGGAAGACAAGTGTCTTTACTTTGAGTCACTGTTTGATTATGAAAAACTGGTCGACGAATGCGTCGCCAATGACAATATCGTAAACGTATCGTATAGAAAGGCAGATGAAGAAGATGAATCGATATTCTAAACGTCGTGAAGAGCTCTTAAACAGACTGGAAGGCAATGTTGCCGTACTGTTGTTTTCATCAAAGGCGCCGATGCGCTCGGAAGATGAAGCTTATGATTTTTCCGTCAACCGCAATTTCTTTTATCTGACGGGTCTGGACAAGGAAGAGATGGCTTTGCTGATGTATCGCATCAACGGCATTCTCAGACAGTCGCTGTTTATCCTTCCTTATGATGAAACACTGGCCAGATGGGTCGGCGGAAGGATGTCAAAGGAAGAGGCAGCGCAGATATCCGGGATCGAAGATGTCAGAGATGCATCCGAACTGGATCAGAGCGTCGCAAGCATCTTAAACAGAGTCAGAGGAAACGGCGACCTTTCTTTCCATCTGGATTTCTGGCATTACACGATGGATCAGGAGGCAACAGAGGGATCCCGTTATGCACAGAAACTGAAAGAGAATTATCCGTATCTTGAACTGAGTGATATTTATCCCCATCTGTGCGAGATGAGACTGATCAAGGATGAGGATGAAGTGGAAGAGATCCGCAAGGCGATCCACATCACCAATCTGGGCATCAGACAGATGATGCGCAGCAGCAGACCCGGTCTCAACGAGATGACGATGGAGGGCGTCTTCAATTTTGTACTGGCACAGTCATTGTGCCGCAACACAGCCTTCAAGACCATCGCTGCCAGCGGTGAAAGGGCGACGATCTTACATTATTCGGACAATGATCACTATATGAAAGACGGAGAGCTCTTCTTATGCGATCTGGGCGCCAGCCACGGCTACTACTGTGCCGATATTTCCCGTACCTTCCCGGTCAACGGCAAATTCTCTGAGAGGCAGAAAGAGCTTTATCAGCTGGTACTGAATGCGCAGAAGATCGTCGAAGAAAACGCAAAGCCGGGTGTGAAAGTCAGGGATCTCAATCAGATGGTCGTTGACTATTACAGATCGGAACTGCCGAAACACGAACTGGCTGATGATGTCAGCGAGTACTATTTCCACAGTGTCTCCCATCATCTGGGTCTGGATACTCATGATGTGGACGGCGGCAAGGGCGCAGTCCTAAAAGCCGGAAACGTCATCACCAACGAGCCCGGTCTCTATATATCCGATGAGGGCATCGGTATCAGGATCGAGGATGATCTTCTGATCACGGAAGAGGGATGCGAAGTCCTTTCCAAAGAGATTATCAAGCAGATCGATGATATCGAAAACTATATGAAAAGCGGTCAGTGATTGACCGCTTTTTTCTGTATATTCTTTTTTATTGACACTGATCAGAATAGATTTTCTGAAGTTTCTGATTGGCTTCAAGGATCTTTTTCTGATTGACCTTGCAGATGCTGCGGTCATAGGTATAGACGCCGTTGATCTCTCCTTCGACATCACTGATCTGGGTCATGATGCAGGCGACCAGACCGTTTCTGATGGAAGGGATGACCATCTTCTCATGCATCTCGATGATCTTGTCAGTGAGTGATTCCTCTGAGTCAGTCTTGCCATATCCCCAGGTAGTTCCTTTTTCCGGGCGGTGATCATCGATCTGTCTGATGAAGCCGCCGCATTCCGAGAGAAACAGCATCTTCTCTTTTGCTTCCAGTACCTTGTTGCGGAAATAGATATGGTAGGAATCGAAGTCCGAATGATCATCGAAGAACCAGCCGGATGTGGAATCAAAGAAGCGTCCGGGATCGGCCTGTTTCAAAGTATCATAAGTTTCTGAAGCGGCCTGCTGGCCCCAGCCTTCATTGTAGATGGTGTAGCCGATGATGGAAGGATGGGATTTGAGATGATTGATCGTTTCGATCGAATGATTCAGGAAGAAATCATAGCGTTTCTGATCCTTGATCGGACATCTGATCTTCGTGATGCCGATGGTGGGTAATATCGTATCCCTGAAGAAACGGTAAGGTCCTGAATTGACCATATCCTGGATGACCAGGATGCCGTGTTTGTCACAATAGTAGTAGAAGGCTTCCGGTTCGACTTTGATGTGTTTGCGCAGACAGTTGAAACCGAGCTGCCTGATGTTCAGGATATCTGTTTCATAGTCTTCAGGTCTTTCCGGCAGGAAGATGCCTGTTTCAAAATAACCCTGGTCCAGCAGTCCGTTGATGAAGACGGGCTTGTCATTCAGATAGAAGCGCTGATATCCGTTGACTTTTCTTTCTTCGATCTTCCTCAAGGCAAAATAAGATGTGATCTCATCTTTGTCTGTCGATATCTTCAGTGAATAAAGATAAGGATCTTCTGTGCTCCAGAGACGGGGATCATCAATACGGATCGTGATGTCTTTGTCATGAAAAGTCTTTGAGAATCCTTCAAATTCCACTTTGAAACTGTCACTTGCGGAATCGATATGAAGATGCAGCTCATCCGCTGTTGTTGTGATCCTGAGATCATCGATGCCTTTTGTGTCATAGGCTTCGATCCAGACGCTCTGCCAGATGCCTGATACCGGTGTGTACCACATGCCGGAAGGCTTCGCGCATTGCTTGCCGTAAGGATAAAAGAAGTCAAGATCATCCTTCACTTCCACTTTCAGCGTATTTTCTGTTTTGATCAGGGATGTGATGTCAGCGGAAAAAGGAAGATAGCCGCCTTCGTGATGGACGATATGTTTTTCGTTGAGATAGACATCTGCGATCTGATCGACAGCGCCGAAATGCAGGATGACTTTGTCGTTTTCACTGTAAAAACCTTTCGGAAGCGAGAAGGTCTTCGTATATACCAGTTCATTGAGCTGTCCTTCATATCCTGACAGTTCTGATTCAGGGGGGAAGGGAACTTCGATCTTTTGGTCGTTGAGTGTCCATTCTCCGCAAAGGGAAAAGAAAGACTTTCTTTGTAACAGGGGTCTTGGATAATATGTCTGATACGCGTTCATACCTTCATTCTAACATAGGTTATAATGATTAAAGAGGGAGGATCTTCATGAAAAGAACAGTGATATCTCTTGTATCCGGTCTGGTTCTGACTCTGGCGGGAATGCTGTGGAATTATCTGAGTTACAGGGAAGACAAATGGCTGCGGCTCGCTTACAACATGTTTGGCGGTGAGATCACGATACAGTCCGGATTCGGTCTGCGCCTGGTGCATATTTATTCCATGAGGCCGGAGAAGGGTGATTCGATCTCCCTGAGATTCGATCCGATCAGTTTTCTCGTGTGTCTGATCGTCCTGTCTTTCCTTGTATATGTCATTCTGACAGTCATCGTAAAGATCAGAAGAGGCGCTTATACAGAATAAGTTTCAGATCAATGATGCGGAATCATTGATTTTTTTATTATTCATCAAAAGAGTCGGACAGGAAAAAGGAATATCGGCTGACTTGCCTGTATAATAGTGATATATGCAGGAACGTTTTAAAGAGATGATCCGGAAAAACATCGTTGCCATCATTCTGGTGTTGGTTCTTTTCGGACTGCTTTATGACAGGATGACGCAGAAGGTCTCCATGAGCGACAGTCATACGGAAGGCGGAAACATCATTATTGTTCTTGATAAGGAAGGCCAGTGTTATATCGGCGATGACCTGGATGACGCCGAATGGGTGAAAAGCGATGAAGAAGGCGTCTGCGTTTTACCGATGATCGATAAAGGAAACATCTACATCAGAAACAAGTATGATCATCTCTGTGAGATCATCGAAGATCAGAAGTTCAGCTATGTCGACAGTTTTGAGATCACTTCGGGAAAAGCTTATCTGGCGATCGGCGGATCGGAAAAGATCTCTTATGAATCATCCTGTACGGGCCTTGTCGAATCTCCGGTCACTTTTTCCTGCAAAGATAAAGCGGTTGCTTCGGTGGATTCCGACGGAACGATACACGGTTTAGGCAAGGGCACGACCGTATGTACAGCCGCCTATGGCGACAAGGAAGATTCTGTTGAGGTCGTGGTGACGGATCTGATCACTCCGATGGCTGCGGAATTCGATATGGAGAAGCCTTTCCTTTCCTGCGGTGTGTTCTCCAAGGAAGACAATGACCTTCTGGATGAGATCCTGTTCTCCAGGGTCGAAAAGGCGGGCTATCAGACAAGGGCCGGTGCCGTGGCAGCCGGCAGGTTTTTAGCAATGGAGTTCCCGTACCGCATCAATTACTTTACCGAAAACGGACGTCTGGGTTCCTGCAGGGAAAAGATCGTTGACGGTGAGGGCCGCTATTATCACCGCGGTCTGTATCTGGATCCTTCCCGTTTCGAAAACATCGACATGAATTACACGATGTCCGGACCGGCGCCCTGGGGCTGCACGATTTTTGAATATTCTTATGAAAGACATGCGGCAAACGGACTGGACTGCAGCGGATCGATGACCTGGATCCTGGTCCAGGCGGGATTCGATCCGGGAGACATCGGTGCAGGTATCACCTCCTGGTGTCCGGCGATGTCCGATCTCGGCAAAAGATACTGGCTGGCAGATGCGTATGATGACGGATCGTTGAGAGTCGGAGATCTGCTCAGCGGCGGTGACGGAGGACCGGAAGGAGGCGGACATATCGCCATGTGTGTCGGCATCGACAAGGACGGATATGTCTATGTGGCCGAAGAGCTCGGTTATCATTACTACTGGGGATTCATGATACGCAAATATGACCGCAGTGAACTGCTTCGCTATTTCTACTGGCGGGTCGACATGGATGAATTCTACGGTGTGGACGGCAATCTGACAGATTACTGGATCGATGAATCCTAAATGATAAAGATCAAGACAAGCATATTTTTTGAAGGAGACTGACAATGATCTGTGAAACAAAATTCAGGGAAATATACGGCAAAGATGCGGAATTTCTTTTATTCTGCCCTTACCGCATTTCACCTTTGGGAGCCCATATCGATCATCAGGACGGCATCATCAACGGGCTGGCGATCGGCAAGGGCATCTATATTGCCTGCAGTCCCAAGAAGAACGGCATCATCGAACTGCACAGCGTGAATTTTCCGAAAAGAGCGCAGTTCCATATCGACG
This sequence comes from Erysipelotrichaceae bacterium, assembly GCA_017454765.1. Taxonomy (GTDB): domain Bacteria; phylum Bacillota_I; class Bacilli_A; order Erysipelotrichales; family Erysipelotrichaceae; genus Colivicinus. The sequence goes on from JAFTCJ010000024.1 coordinate 59,948, forward strand.
ATATCGAAGATCAGAAAGTGGGAGACTGGGCCGATTACCTGAGAGGTGTCACCAGGGAACTGAAGCAGAAGCATCAGCTGAAATACGGTCTTTGCGGCGTGATCGAAGGACAGCTGCCTGTCGGCGGCCTGTCATCATCCGCAGCCGTCACCATCGTTTTCCTCAGTGCTCTGGCAAAGATCAACGGGATCCGTCTCGATCCGTGGGATCTGATCATGATGGCCAAGGCTGCCGAAAACAACTATGTCGGTGTCAAGTGCGGCAAGCTCGACCAGTGCTGCGAAGTACTGAGCAGGAAAGAGAAGCTGCTGTATCTGGACTGTAAAGATGATTCATATGAGCTGATCGATCTGAATCCGGATATGAAACCGTTCAGGATCGCGATCTTCTTTTCCGGTCTGCAGCGGTCTCTGGCCAATTCCGATTACAATCTGCGGCAGGATGAATGCAAAGCGGCTGCTTATTCACTGATGGCCTATGCCGGAATGAAATACGGCAAGTTTGCAGATGCCAAACTCAGGGATGTTCCTGCTGAAGTGTTTGAAACATACAAGGATCAGCTGCCTTTGAATTTCAGGAAAAGAGCCGTTCACTTCTTCGGTGAGATCGACAGAGCAAGAAGAGGTGCTGAAGCATTCAGAAACGGAGATCTGGAAGAATACGGAAAACTGATCTTCGAATCTGGAAAAAGCAGCATCGTCAATTATGAATGCGGCTGCAGGGAACTGATCAGTCTCTATGACATCATGACTCAGACTGAGGGCATTTACGGCGGCAGGTTTTCCGGCGCGGGCTTCAAGGGCTGCTGCATGGCTCTCATCGATCCTGAAAGAGAGGAAGAGATCTGCAAGAGAGTCTCAGAGGAATATCTGAAGATCTATCCGGAACTCAAAGACAGTTACACTTGCTGCATCTGTGACAGCAGTGACGGGGTGAAATTATGAAATGCATCATCCTGGCGGCCGGTTATGCGACCAGGCTCTATCCGCTGACGGAAAACTTTCCCAAACCGTTACTGGAAGTGGCAGGAAAAACGATACTGGATCGCCTGATCGATGATATCGATGCGTATATCGATGAGTTTATCCTTGTCAGCAATCATAAGTTCTTTGATCAGTTCTCTGACTGGGTCAAAGAAAGAAAGATCACCGTGATCGACGACGGTTCGATCAGAAACGAAGAAAGACTGGGTGCCGTAAGGGATCTGGAGCTTGCGGTCAATGCATCTCAGATCGAAGAAGATTGCATGGTCATGGCCGGAGACAATCTGCTGGATTTTTCTCTGAAGAGTTTCATCGGTTTCTTTCAGGAAAAGGATTGTTCCTGTGTCATGTGCCATGAAGAAAACAGGATCGAGGCTTTGAGAAAAACGGCAGTCATCACAACGGATGGGGATCATAAGATCCTGACATATGAAGAAAAGCCTGAACAGCCGAAGGGAAATCTGGCTGTTCCGCCGTTTTATATCTATAAAGCCAAAGATATCGTCAGAGTATCTGAAGCTTTGCAAGACGGATGTTCCTATGATGCACCGGGATCGTTTGCCGTCTGGCTTTCGGGAAGAAGCGACATGTATGCCTATCCGATGCCGGGCAGAAGATATGATATCGGCGATCTGAAGAGTTATCAGAATGTCTGTGAACTGTTTGAAGAGCACTGAAAAATGAAGAGGAAAGTATTGTTTGTCTGCTGGGGCAATATCTGCCGCAGTGTGATGGCGGAATATATCTGCAAGCAGATGAGACCTGAGATCGATTGTGAATCGAGAGCTGTCTCGAATGATGCGACAGGCTGCGACATCTATCCGGCTGCCAAACGCTGTCTGGACAGGCACGGAATCGCTTATCAGAAACATCGTGCCAGAAGGGTCAGCCAGGCTGATTATGAGGCATTTGATGAGATCTACGTGATGGACGAGCTCAACATGCGCTATATCAAAAGGATCATCGATGATCATGATCGCAAGATACTGATGCTGTGTGATGATGAGATCGAAGATCCCTGGTATACAGACCGTTTTGATCTGGTTTATGATCAGATCCTGGAAGGGATCAGATCGTTATAGAAAAAAGGTTTCGTCTGAAACCTTTTATAATACGTTGTTGTCGATGTTCTCAGAGATCTCTTCTTCGGGGATATCGTAACTCTGGTCGTCCATCGCTTCTTTCTTCTCGTTTCTGTCGATGAAGTATTCGGCAGCGGCGATTGCTGTTCCAAGTGCGATCAGAATGAGACCGGCGCCGAATTCCACGACCGGTTTTGTTTTCTTCCAGAGTCTCTGGGCATTATTATTTATCGTTCTTTTCATATCTTCTTTTTCCTTTATTTGGACTTCATTGCCGCAATACAGGCAGATCCATCTATCTTTTTCCTCACTGAAACCTTCCTGTTTGCTCAATTCAGCACCGCAGAAAGGGCATAAATACTGTTTTTTCACCTGATTTTCCATATCAAACACCTCTTGGAATCATTATAACAGACTTTTTATTCAAAAATAGTTGACGGTCATATGAACCTATGATATAATCAAATTACCATAAAGGAGGTAGAAAACAATGATGATGTTATTAATGATTTTGTTTATATACGCATTATTTATCATTTTTGCATTAATTATCGGTCTTTTCAGGATCTGTTTCTATCTCAGCCCATTAGGTTTACTGATGATGTTCCTGTTCAGACCAAGAAGAAGAATCAGAAGATTTTATTACTAAAGAAATAATTATGTAGGAGGAGACAAACAATGAAATACTATCTGAAAGAAAACTTCCGTCTCCTCCATGCGGATGGTCAGTTATATAACGAAGCTGGAGAGGAAGTTTATACCTATAAGAACAAGAACGTGTTCTTCCCGAGGATCGATCTGTGCAAATACGGCATCAATATCGGTCATATCAAAGAACAGTTCAGATGGTTCCTGGATCATTTCGATATCGTTTACGGTGCTGAAACAGTAGGCACACTCGAAGAAAAGCTGCGTTTCCTGGGAAGCGAGATGTGGATCCATGAGCTCGGCTGGAGGATCGAGGGAGATATCTTCTCCATGAACTACGATGTCTATAATGAAAACGATGAAGTGATCGCTGTCGTCGATCAGGAAATATTCAGGATGACACAGCGTTTCTACATCGATATCTATGATGAAGACAATGAAGAACTGATCGTCCTGCTGGTCCTGGCAGTCAATCAGTTCGACAAGAACAAGAAAGCAGCAGCAGCTGCTGCAGCAAGCGCACATTAAATAAAGGAGAGATTTATGCAGACAAAGATGATTCCCGGAACGAATATTGAATACGGCAGCAATGAAGATGCGTTTTCGGTCTTACGGCCGATGATCGAGATCACAGGCGGTTTCTCATTAAGCCAGATCTGCCGGATCACTGATCTACAGACTTCCACGATACAGAACTGGGTCAAAAGAGGCTATGTGCCAAGACCCGAACACAAGAAGTATTATGAAAGACATCTGTCGAGGATCCTTCTGATTTCGGCGCTGAGAGAATGCATGAACATCGAAGACATCGGTGAACTGATGCGTCTGATCAACGGTGATACGGATGATGAATCCGATGATATCATCTCGGAAACAGCCCTCTATGATAATTTCTGCAAGGCTGTCAAAGGCCTTGAGGAATTCTCCCTGGACCATGAGACGATCGATGAGACGATCAATGCGATCCTGGAAAAAGAGGAAGAAAGCGTCAGGGAAAGACTCAGTATGGCTTTAAAGGTCATGGTCTATGCCTATATTTCGGGAATCTGTCTGCAGCAGATCAATGACAATCTGCACAGACTGAGAGGTGAAGATAATGAAAAAACAGTTTAAGTTCGGGCTGCTGCTGATGATCATCAGCATGGCGGTCCTGGTATTCCTGTGCCAGTATTTGCTGTTCATCCCGCTGAATTTCCATTCCGCGGCCTTCCTGTTTGAACTGCTGGTCCTGGCCGGGATCATATATCTGTTTCTGGCATTCAAGAAGATGACAGACAGAAAGAAGGGCCATAACGGGATCCTGATCTATTTCCCGCTGACTGTACTGGCTGCCTTCCTGATCGCCTGTCTGATCGGAACGCCTTATTCCGGCGGCTTGCATAACTACAAGAATCAAACGAAGATCACGGAAAGCGATTTCTCGATCATTCCGGAATTCGACTCCACACAGGTCCAGCTGGTCGACAAGAATACGGCCCAGCAGCTGGGTGACCGCGTATTCGGAACTCTGGGTTCCGATGAGGTATCACAGTATCAGATCGGCGAGGACTGGGTGCAGATCTCGCTCAACGGTTCCCTGTGCAGGGTCACTCCGATCGATTTCGGCGGACTGCTCAAGTATTTTGCGACGGGAACGACACCGGGCTATCTCATCGTCGACTGCAACAGCGGTGATGCGAAACTGGTGAGAAGCGAAGGCATGAAGTATATGAAGAGTGCTTATTTCTCTCATAATCTCTACCGCCGTCTCTTCTTTGCGGATCCTACCGCCATGTACGGTGACGCCAAATTCGAACTGGATGATGCCGGCAAGCCCTACTGGGTCACTCCGGTCTATGAGGTCACGTGGGTCTCCAAGACCAGAGACATCAAAGGTGTGGCGATCACCGATCCGGTCAGCGGTAAGACGATCTATTACAATAAGGCCGATGCGCCGGCCTGGGTCGACAACATCTATCCGATCAGAGTGCTGTATACGCAGTTCAGACAGTCAAAGCGTTATGAAAACGGTCTGTTCAACTGGTCGAAGAAGGGCATCGTCGAATTCACTGATGATTACGCCTATGTGCAGTTTGACGATCATGTCCACATTTATACTGGCGTGACCAGCGTCGGCAAGGATGAATCCAATGTCGGTTTCGCCTATGTCGATCTCAGAGACGGCGAGATCACCTATATCAGAAGGGCCGGTGCGGAAGAGTATTCCGCCAGAAGCTCGGCGGAAGGTGCTGTCCAGCAGTATCACTACACGGCGATCTTCCCCAGCATGGTATCAGTTGCCGGGAAACCGACTTACTTCATGGGCCTTGTGGACGGGGCGAATCTGATCAAGAATTACGCCTTTGTCTCCTACGAGAACTATCAGAGCGTTGCGACCGGCGCGACCGTCAAGGAAGCTTATCAGAATTATCTGAAGCTCATCGGCGGCAATGAAGTCAAGGAAGATGATACCTATACGGAAAAAACGGTCACGGTGAAAGAAGTCCAGCTGATCGTCAAAGAAGGAAATACCATCGTCCTGATCCAGGATACAAGCGGCAATATCAGTTTCTACGATATGTCGGATTCTGATTTCAGAGCTTCCTTCCTCAGGGAAGGAGATATCCTGAAGGTCATGATGAACTCAGAAGGAAGGATCAGGGAATTTATCTCGATCACAGAAGCTGAGACCGAATAGTTTCAAAGGAGGAAACAGAATGATCCTGTTCATCGTGCTGATGATCGTGATGTGTGCCGTAATTTATAAACGCAGCGGAAACCGTCCTTTCAAAAGAAGCATCTATGATTCTCCCAATAAGAACAATCTGTTTATGAGAGATAAAAGGGCGGATATGACCGTGGTGCCGCATTTCCCGGTACACGGCAACGTCAAGGGAAGAAATTAATCAAAGCAAGGCCTTCATTGAAGGCCTTTTGAATTATAATGGTCTTGATGGGTTTTCTGGATCTCTTATTCAACAGGAAAAGATATGAAGGCGGCATCGTCGATCTGAAAGAGCGATACCGCGTCGATGAAAAGACAGCCTATGACGGCGTGCCGACCGTTTATTATGACATCCTGAAGCACGGGACTGATGAAAAGGTCGGAACGATCGATCTGCGGCTGACGGTCGCAGGGGACATGTATTACTACGGTCACATCGGCTACAATGTGCAGAGGATGCACAGAGGCAATCATTATGCCTATTATGCCTGCAAGGTCCTTTTTGATATCGCCAGGGATGAATTCGGAATGAAGGAACTGATCATCACCTGTTCTCCGGAAAACATCGCTTCCTATAAAACGCTGAAGAAACTGGGCGGGGAGCTGATCGAACTCAAGAAAGTGCCCAAAGGCCATCCGCTGTATACGATCGGTGAGACTTCTAAATACATTTTCCGTTGCCGAATCAGTCTCTAGAAGTGTATAATGGGTCTTGTTTATGATTGATTTATTACTCTTAAGTGTTGCGTTGGCGATGGATTCCATGGCGGTATCGATCGTCAACGGCATAAAATATCAGAATTACGGATACAGGGAAACGTTCATCGCTTCTTTTTCTTTCGGTTTCTTTCAGGGCTTCATGCCTCTGCTGGGCTATCTGATCTTCACACCGTTTCTGCCTTACATCGAAAAATACGACCACTGGGTCGTACTTCTGGCTCTGGGTGCGATCGGCATCAATATGATCCGGGAATCGTTTGAAAAGGAAGAGATCAGGGAGAAGTCATCGCAGTTCACCTATAAGATCTTATTTGCGGAGTCGATCGCGACAGCGATCGATGCCCTCAGTTCAGGCATCGTGCTGCCGGAGTTTCCGGTCTCGCCTTATGTATCCTGTTTCGTGATCTTTCTGATCACCTTCCTCATCTGTATGATCGCCCACCGTCTGGGGAAAAGGATCGCCCTGATCCTGAAAGACAAGGCAACGCTCTGCGGCGGCATCATCCTGATCCTCTTAGGCATCAAGACGGTGCTGGAACATCTGGGCATACTTTAAAAAAGAAAAAAAAGGAACTGGGTTCCTTTTTTACTTTGTGAAATTGTAGGTGATCGTTCCGCTGACGGTGTTGACTTTCAGGTAGGAATGTCTCTTTCCTTGTGTCGAGATGTCTTTGAGTACTTTTGAGATCTTGACATTGTAGTCATCTTTCGGACCGTCGATCAGGATCTCGGCATCACCGGAAACGGTATCGATCTCGATCTTTTCACAGCGGATGCCATCGATCTCAAGATCACCGCTGACGCTTTCAACATCGAATTTTTCATCGACGATCAGATCGTGGACCTCGATATTTCCGCTGACACTGTCGACAGAACAGTCATCGAAGTTGCAGCCGTTGAGTTCCAGATCACCGCTGACAGTCTCCATTTTGAGATCGCCGATCCCGATATCGGTGAAGCGGGTCTCGCCTGAGACGGTCTCCATCTTGAGATCCAGACGGGCATTTCTGGGAAGGAAGATCTCGGCTCTGTATCTTCCGGCCATATTGTTTCTGTCGCTGTCGGAGAACAGTCTGGTCAAAGAAGAGAAGAGGGCGGTGATGCCTTTGAAGGCATATTCCTGCTCGATCTTCAGCCTGCCGTTGTCGCATTCGACATTCAGCGTCGTGTATTTGTCATCGTTGAATACCACCGTGACTTCATCGACGTCGTCTTCATGGAAACAGAAATCGTAGGTCACATTTTCGATCTTGATGGATCTGACATCCGCAAAGGAATATCTCTTGCTGGTATCTTCTTTTTCTGTTTCGGCACTTTCTTCTTTTTCCTCAGCTCCGTAAAGTGAGTTGATCACATCACAGGGTTCACCGAGTGATGAAAGGATGCTGTCGATCTCTTCTCCTGATTCCTCACGGTCGGTGATCATTTCTTCGAAGTATTGCAAGATATCGTCTTTTTCAGCGATATTTCTTTTTTCAAGTTCTCTTTTCAGTTCTTCCAGATAAATGTCCAGTTTCATTTTTTAACCTCCCCGGCAATATACTCGTATATCTGCATCAGTTCCTTGAAATCAAGCAGATAGTCTTTGATCTTGTCTCTTCCTGTTTCGGTGATGGAATAGAATTTTCTCAGTCTGCCGTTGTGCTCCACCGAATAGGAGGTCAGGCAGCCGGCACTTTCCAGTCTTCGCAGGATCGGATACAGTGTGGATTCGGAGATCTCCAGTACACCGTCGAGCGACTGGATGATCTTGTATCCGTAGGAATCTTCGTTCAGCAGCGAAGCCAGGACACAGACATCAAGTGATCCTCTTTTTAGTTGAATATCCATAAATGCCTCCTTACGTATATTACTATACATCACATAGTATGAATTGTAAAGTGTTTTTTGATAAATAAAAAGGACTTTCTGCAAAGTCCCTGAGATTGATTATCCTAATACTTTTCCTTCGTATTCGATCTGATAGAAAGGAGGGCTGTTCAGTTTCTTTTTGATGAAAGGTCTCAGGATGATGAAACAGACGATCAGGCCCAGTACGATTTTGGAGATACGGCGGTACAGTGTCCAGTCTTGCCAGAAATGAGGCACGATCATATCGCATGCACTCATGAAGATGCTTCCGCACAGCACGGATAAGAACAGCTTCTTGGAGAAGATCTTCGACCAGGGGATGTCCGGGAAGAGGATCTTGATGCATAAACCGATGACACCGAATAAAAGCAATGTCTGCAATGCGAATCCCAGAACAAGATGGGCGATCGGTGCGATCAGAGCACCGTAGGCCAGTTCGGCTGCCCATAACAAAACAGTTCCGAAAGCCCAGAAGGGGACAAAAAGGACAACCCTGATCTTGACAGGGACTTTATAGACCAGACCGCGCAGGTGATTCCTGATGCTTTCTTTCTGTGTTGCCTGCTGCAGTTCATCCATGGAACGCTCAGAGATGTTTTCGATGACCTGTCTGTCATCTCTGGGTTCTTCTTTCAGAAGATCTTTGGAGGAATCGAAGATCCCGCCCAGAAGGACGGAGATCGATGCCAGTCCCGCTATGATGGAGATAGTGATCTTTCTGCGTATCTTGTTTTCATCCCGCGTTTTATTTTCATCCATGGCTCTATTATAATAAAAAAGGAAAGAAAGAAAAATGAGCGAGATTCTTAAGAATATGAACGAGGTGCTGCAGAGCTTCTATGACGGTGAGATCCTGACGACCGACGGCAAGGATCGTTTTCTGATGAAAGATGAAAAGATATTCTGTTACAAGGACGGGACACGTTTTTCATTGAATATCAAGGATTTCTCTGAACTGTATGAAAAAAACAGATTCCTCATCTATGAAGAATCTGTCGAGATCGATGAAACAAAGGATGAAGCCTACTACCGCTACTACCGGAAGTAGGTTTTTTTATTTGTGTTTGAATCTCATTCCCAGCACAGCACCGGAAAGACCGCCGATGATGTGGGTGATCTGTGAGACGTTGTCGGCAGAGACGATGCCGTCGTAGATCTCACCGCCCAGCCACAAGGCCGCGACCAGGATCAGGGTGATCGGAATGCCTTTTTCCTTGCCGGTGATAGAAGCCAGCAGGATGAAGGCAAAGACGACACCGCTGGCACCCAATAACATCACATGGGGCTGCAGGATATTGTGGACGATGCCGGTCACGACTGCCGTGATCAGGATGACGATGGTCAGCCGGTCATGATACTTTTCTTCCAAGATCGGTCCCAGAAGAAGGATATATAACATATTGCTGGTAAGGTGTTCGATGCCGCCGTGTCCGAAGACGTGACAGATCAGTCTGACATAGGTCATCGGTGAAAGCCAGGAGCTGCCGTAGGTCGAAAAGACCAGAACGGTGGACCTGCCGCCTGTCAGATAATCCGCTGCGAGTGCACCGATGCAGATCAGGACAAAAGTCAGTGTGATCGGGGCATTCAGATAGATAAAGAATTTCTTTCCCTTCATGCCTCTATTATTGCATAAAACGCAAAATCGGAATTAAAATTAAGTCATGGATAAGATCAAAACATCACTGGTATTGGAAGGCGGAGGCATGAGAGGTGCATATACCGCCGGGGCTCTGACTTGGCTGATCGATCAGGGCATTTCTTTTGATTCCTCTTACGGCATATCGACCGGTGCGCTGTATCTGACGAACTTTCTGATGAAAAACAAGGAGAATCTGAAGGATTTCTCCGTATACGGGATCACCGACAAGCGGATCGTGGGTCCCAAGGCCATCCTTCACTGCGGCAGGCTCGTCGATTATGATTTTCTCTTTGATCAGATCCTGACTGTGGAAAAACATTTTGATATCTCACCGTTGAAAGACTGCAAAGATTCAGGCTATATCGGTGTCTATGACCTGGGCGTGGGAAAGACATATTATCTTTCCACCAGGGATATATCCATGAAGCAGCTGGAAGCTTCCACGTCGCTGCCGATCCTTGGTGTCATCGTAAATGTGGAGGGAAAGCAGCTGATGGACGGCGGCATCACCGACATGATCCCGATCAGACAGGCCGAAAAGGACGGCTGCAACCGCCATCTGATCATCACGACCAAGCCTTATGATTATGTGCGCAAGCCGGCAAATCCTTTTGTCGTCTGGCTGATGAAGACGATGTATCCGCAGTGCGACAATATTTCAAAGGATTACAGCATCAGACACCTCAATTATGTCGATCAGATCTCTTTCATCAGGGATCTGGAAGAAAAGAATGAAGCTGTCTATGTCTATCCTTCCCATACTTCCAATGTCACCAGACTTGGCGGAACGACCGAAGAGCTCAATGATCTGTTTAATCTCGGCTACAGCGATATGGAAGCCAGAAAAGAGAAGATCTTTGCCCTGTTAGGCATGAAATGACCAGAAAGATAATCTCTCTGTTTTTGATACTTTGTCTCTGGGGCTGTCAGAAGCAGATCCCGGAAGAGACAGTCTGTGAAGAAGAATACATCGATCCTTTGAAGGATGTTTTTATTTTTGATGAGCTGGATGATTCTCTGAAAGAGAAGATCAAAAAGGCCAATTGCAATAATGACTATAAGAATTATCAGTTTGAGATGCTGGGAAAGGGTCTGCCTGATCAGGTACTCACTGATATCATTGGGAACGAAGTCGATCTGAAATCAAAGGACCGTTTCTATCTGGAAGTCGTATCTGTTGAATGTTCCCATTGCCGGAAACAGCTGGGTGTGATCGCCGATCTTGTGAAAGACAGTGACATTCCTTTTATTCAGTATTTCAATGTCGGAAACAAAGAAGAGATCCTGGATCTCTATGCGGATCAGAACATTGAGATCCCGGAAAAACTGACCGTGATTTCTGAAGAAGAATCGATGAAGGATTATGTGAAGAATGAACTCGGTCTGAGACAGTATCCGACACTGATCGCCTTTGATAAAGGAAAGACCGTTTTTACTGTGACCGGTGAGATCGACGAAGAGAGTTTTGAAGCGATCGAAGAGATCTCCTATAAAGATCCTCTGGATATGGATCTGATACAGGAGAAGAGAAAGCTCAACCGCAGTGTCGAAGATCTGATCGGCGACCTGAGTGAAGAGAACATCGCAAAACTGGAAGCACTCGATCACGACGATTACAGCAGAGAACTGACTTATCAGCTGATGGGGAAGAAGCTGGATTTTAATGAGATCTCCAACCGCAAAAGTGAGGTCTATATCAATCAGATCGATGATTTCTCAGTCTATGAAGATAAGAAACTGGTACTGATCTACACCTATTTAAGGGACAACAGCGAAGCGGAAAAAGAGAAGGTGAAGTTCATCAATGAACTGATCAGCGGAAATGACGATGTTGAGTTCATCGTCGTCCTGATCGAGGGGATGGAGTCTTCTTCGGCCGCTTTGAAAAACATGGATATCGGCTTTGGCTGCCCGGTAGTTTCGGTATTAGGCAGGATGCCGGATGATTTTTTCCGTTTCGGACTGATCGCCTATCCTACGGCAGTCTTTGTCGATAAAGGCACGTTTACCGGTGCTTATTCGGATATCGAAAGCAAAGAAAAACTCGCCGAAGCGATCGATCTGTTTTTATCGGATGAGAGTATCGCATATAAGCGGAACAATTAAAGATCGAAAGGATATCCTGAGGGTTGACTTTCAAAGCTGAGGAGCTGCTTGGAGACGGGATGTTGGAAGGTGATACGGTGTGACCAGAGGGCGATCTGCTGCCCTTTTTTTGCGTTTGGATTGTAACGCTGGTCGCCCCATAAAGGGTGATTGCGCGAAGAAAACTGGACCCTGATCTGATGGGAGCGTCCGGTCAGCAGGTCGACAGCGACCAGAGCCAGACCGTCTTTTCTTTTCAGGACTTCATAATCCAGGATCGCTTTCTTTCCCTTAGGATCGACCCTGACGGTATTCGTCTTTTCATCTTTCAGAAGAAAGTCTTCAAAATGTCCGCTGTCTTTTAAACCGTTGTCTTCAACGACCGCCAGATACTGTTTTCTGAAGGTATGGTCCTGTATCTGTCTGCTGAGTCTGCCGGCAGCTTTGGAAGTCCTGGCAAAGACGCAGACACCGCCGACAGGCCGGTCAAGACGATGGACCAGTCCCAGATAGACATCTCCGGGTTTGCTGTATTTTTCCTTGATGTAGGCTTTGGCCATAGTTAAAAGATCTTCATCTTTCGATGCGTCTTCCTGCATGGGGATATTTACCGGTTTTTCGATCACCAGCAGGTGATTGTCTTCATAGATGACTTTCAACGTTTCCACCTGGCTGTCTGCCCGCAGGGCAGGATGTATTCACTGTCTTTGACCCGGATGCCGATCTCATCGGCGATGACTGTCCCTGAAAGTCCGTATTGTCTGACATAGCTGTTTAATGTGTTGTACATGACGGTGGGAGAATAGCCGGTCGTGTAGGTGTTGACGATGAAGAACGATGCATCTTCGCTGAGCAGCTGCATGCAGCTGTCGATCAGGGGGTTGATCTTGTCTTCAAAACGGAAAAGCTCATTGTCCGGCCCTCTGCCGTAGGAAGGCGGATCCATGATGATGCCGTCGTATTTCCTGCCTCTTCTGATCTCCCTGGCTGCGAATTTGAGGGCATCATCGACGATGAAGCGGATCGTTTTATTCTCAAGACGGGAGAGTCTCATGTTTTCCTTGGCCCATTCGTTGATGCCTTTGGAGGCGTCGAGGTGGACGACCTCTTTTGCACCGGCAGCAGCGGCTGCCATGGTGGCGGCTCCGGTATAGGCGAAGAGATTGAGGATGCAGGCATCTTTCTTTTCTGATACGTTTTCAAAGATGAAGTCCCAGTTGGCGCACTGTTCGGGGAACAGTCCGGTGTGTTTGAATCCAGTCGGAGAGACCTTGAGAGTCAGATCCCTGTAAGTGACGTTCCAGGATTCGGGGAGCTTGTTCTGGTACTCCCAATGACCGCCTCCGGAAGAGGAGCGGTGATATACGGCATCAGCTGTTTCCCAGAGTTCCGGCTTTGTCTTGGGCCACAGGGCCATCGGGTCAGGTCTTCTTAAAACGATGCCTTTCCAGCTTTCCAGTTTCTCTTTGTCACCGGCGTCAAGCAGGATGTAATCTTTGAAATTTTCGCTTGTAATCATACCTAAATTTTACCATCGTTTGTAGTAAAATGATGATGTGAATATTTACGGTGAGATCAAGCGTTATCAGCCATACAATATACAGGAAGAAAAGGATAAAAGGATCATTCTGGAATTTCTGGACCGCTATGAGGATGCCTTTGAAAGAAGCAATGAACTGGCTCACATGACGTCTTCCGCCTGGGTCGTGAATCATGAGAAAAACAAGGTCCTGATGGCGTATCACCGGATCTATGATTCCTGGGCATGGCTGGGCGGTCATTGCGACGGCAACAGGGACTGTCTGGCGGTGGCGATGAAGGAAGTGAAGGAAGAAGCCGGTGTGAAAACAGTCAGACCGGTCAGTGATGAGATCTTTTCACTGGAAGTTTTGAGTGTCGATTCCCACTATAAAAGAGGCAATTATGTGCCGACCCATCTGCATCTGAATGTGACTTATCTGCTGGAAGCGGATGAGAATGAGAAACTGCAGGTCAAGGAAGATGAAAACAGCAATGTTGCCTGGTTCGGTCTGGGTGAGGCGGTGGAAAAATCGAATGAAAAATGGTTCAGAGAGAACATCTATACGAAGCTGAATAAAAAGTTGAGGGAGATTTATTATGAAAACGATTAAGCGCATTGTTTTTACGGGCGGTCCGTGTTCGGGCAAGACGACGTTCACTTCCCGTGCTCAGGAAGTCTTTGCGGAACGCGGCTACCGGGTCATCATCGACCATGAGTCGGCGACCGATCTGATCACCGGCGGCATTTCTCCCGCAACGATGGGCATGTACGAGTTCCAGAAGTACTGTGTCGCCCTGCAGCTGAAGAAGGAAGAACTGTGCTACCAGGCGGCGAAGGAGATCGCCGGTGACAAGGTACTGATCTTCATCGACAGAGGCATCTATGACGATATGGCTTATGTCGGCAAGGAAGATTTCATCGAGATCCTTAAGGGTTTCGGCATGACATTGGATGATATCAATCCCCGCTATGATATGGTCGTCCATCTGGTGACGGCTGCCAAGGGCAAGGAAGAGGCTTATACCTATGCCAACAACGCCGCCCGCTATGAGACGATCGAAGAGGCCAGGGCTATGGATGACATGGCACTCAGGTCCTGGGAGACTCATCCCAACCGGGTCATCATCGGCAATGAGAATGAATTCGAGGTCAAGATGGTCAAGGCCATCCAGTCGGTCTTCGAGTATCTGGGAGAAGGCACACCGATCGAGAAGTTCAACAAGTATCTGATTGAAGTCGATGACGGTCTTCTGGAGAAGATCAGGAACGAGGCCAACTATTCGACCAGCCACATCGTCCAGCACTATCTCCTGTCGGAAAACGGCTATGAGCGCCGTATCCGCAGCAGACAGAGAGGCGAGGATGTCATGTATTCCTATTCCGAGGCCAATTATCTTTCGACCAATGAACGTATCAAGGTCGACAAGATCCTGACTGAAAGACAGTACAAGGATTACTTCCATGAGGTGGATCCCGAACTCAATGTCATCGACAAGATGCGTTATTCCTTCATCTGCGATGATATCTTCTTCAAGCTCGATGTCTTTGATTTCGATCACAGCAAGGGCATCCTTTCCATCGACCAGCCCACTGACGGCAGGGAAGTGAAGGTCCCTGAATATATCACGGTCATCAAGGATGTGACCGGTGATATGAATTATAAAAACTACTATCTGGCAAAATCACAGAAATATTAGGAATGGTCAAGTTTTCACAGCTGAATGAAAATCAGAAACAGGCGGTCATCGACCAGTCTGATCATATACGCATCATCGCGGGTGCCGGTTCCGGTAAAACCCGCGTTTTGACGATGCGCATCGCCTATCTGATCGAAAAGATGGATGTGAAACCGTATCATATCCTGTCCATCACGTTCACCAACAAGGCGGCCAGGGAAATGAAGAACAGGATCAACGATATGCTCAAGGATGCCGGCAGCGGCTGCTGGATCTCGACGATCCACTCCTTATGCATGCGCATTTTATCCGAAGATATCTCCGCTTTGAATTATCCCAAGAACTTCACGGTCGTGGATGCGGATGATCAGCGGCAGATCCTCAAGGAGGCCTATAAGGAGATCGGCATCGACAAGAAGGAATATCCCTATGGCAATGTCCTGGACTATATCGTCAACAACAAGTACATGTCTGTCTCTCCCGAGAAGGCGATGGAATACACCTATGGCGAGGAGCGTCTCATCAAGAAGGCCAAGGTCTACGAATACTATGACAGAAGACTGAAACAGCTTTACGCTCTGGATTTCGATGATCTGATCTTATTTACGACGAGACTGTTTGAACTGTTCCCGGCAATCCTGGAGAAGTGGTCAAAGAAGTTCCACTACATCCATGTGGATGAGTTTCAGGATGTCGACAAGGAACAGTATAAGCTGATCAGGTATCTGAGCAGGGTCCATGACCATGTCTATGTCGTTGGCGATCCCGACCAGACGATCTTCACTTGGAGGGGCGCCGATGTCAACATCATCGTCAATTTCGACAAGGATTTCCCCAACACGAAGACGATCGTGCTGAATCAGAACTACCGTTCCACCAACAACATCCTTTCCGGAGCCAACTCCGTCATCAAAAACAACAAGGCGCGTGTCGAAAAGGAACTTTTCTCGAAAAACGGCGACGGCAGCAGGATCATTCACAAGACCTGCATGTCGGAACAGGCGGAGGCCAATTATGTCGTCAATCAGATCATGAAGCTGCATGACGACGGCTGCAACTATTCGGAAATGGCCGTATTATACCGCGCCAACTATCTTTCAAGAGAAGTGGAAAAGGTCCTGATCGAAAACAGGGTGGCTTATGTGATCTACGGCGGACTGCGTTTCTATGAGCGCATGGAAGTCAAGGACATCCTTTCCTATCTCAGGATGATCACCAGGGCCGATGATCTGGCTTTCATCCGCATCATCAATACACCGCGAAGGGGCATCGGTCAGAAGACACTGGATGCGATCTCGGAAATGGCGAAGGAACAGGGTCTCAGCATGTACGAAGTCGTCAAGCAGGGTCTCTACCCAAAAAACAGGGACACCTTCGATCATTTCGTGCACATGGTGGAGAAGTGGCGAGAGGATCTGAACAACGGTGATCTGGAACTGCTGCTTCAGGAAGTGCTGGATGATTCGGGTTATCGCACGATGCTGGAGAAGGACAATGAGACCGAGCGTCTGGAAAACGTCAAATCACTCCTGGATGATATCCGGGATTTTTCCCGGGATTATCCCGATTCTTCACTGGATGAGTATCTGCAGATGATCTCTTTATATACCGACCGGGCTTCGGAAGAGAGCGAGGATGCGGTCTCTTTGTGTACCATCCATTCCGCAAAGGGACTGGAGTTTGAGTGTGTCTTCGTGATCGGTCTTTCGGAAGGGATCTTTCCTTCGGAGAGGACCCTGGCGGAAGGACCCAAGGGTCTTGAGGAAGAAAGAAGACTGGCCTATGTCGCCTACACCAGAGCCAAGAAGCTTCTGTATCTGTGCGAATCCAACAGTTTCTCCTATGTCATCCAGTCTTCCAAACTGCCTTCGCGTTTCATCAAGGAGATCGATGAGGCTTATATCGAACATGTGGATGAAAAACCCACAGCCTTCAAATCGTCTGTCTTTGATGAGGATATCGTCATTCAGGACAAGAAGAAGGAAAAGCCCAAGGATGAGATGTACCGCAACGGCGATACGGTGATCCACAAGATCTACGGGGAAGGGGTGGTCATCGGCATCGACAGCGGTGTTTTGCAGATCGCGTTCGCATTCCCGCACGGCGTAAAGAAAATACTTGCGGGACATCCTTCGATCCGCAAGAAGGGAAAAGAGGATTTCAGCTAAAAAGCGGCTATGCCGCTTTTTCTGTATTCATTTCTTCCAGTTTGACGATGCCGTCGAGATTGGACAGCCTGTAGGCCTTGGAGTCATGAGTATAGAAGTCGATCAGGACATCTGCCTCATGGGAATAGAATTCCAGGACTTCTTTGAGATACCCGGAGACATTGGCGTAATTAAAAAAAGAGAACAGTTCAAAGACGGTTACGAATCTTTCCTTGTCGGTATGAGTGCCGTCAAAGTCATAGAAGACAGTGTCCCTGATGTCCTTGAAATAGTCGTTCATCTCTTGATTTGTAAAAAGATATCTGATGAAGCCGTAGTTGTCTTCCTTGTTTAAGGAGACGACTGATGCCTTGACATAGACGGTCACATCCAAAGGAAGCATGGCCATATCCATATCACTGGGAGAGAAGTCCAGCATTTTCCTCAAGGGCATATTTTCGCTCAGCATTCCGATCATATATCCATTATAATAGATTTATGCGCATGAGGAAAAAGAAGTGGGTCCCCGCTTTTCTGGAAAACGAAACAGAATATCTCATTTCCGATCTGAAAGATTTTAATGATGAGCGTCCCTTGTATATCGAGATCGGTATGGGCATGGGCGATTTCATCACCGAAAGTGCCGGGATGCATCCGGATATCTTTTATGTCGGACTGGAGAGAGAAGAGACCTGTGTCGCCAGGGCGATCAGAAAAGCCCGTGAGGCCAGAGTCGATAACTTCCGGGTCATTCTGGATGATGCGGGAAAGATCGAAGAACTCTGCAATGAAAACAGCGTCGATCTGATCTACCTGCATTTTTCCGATCCCTGGCCGAAGAAGAGGAATCACAAGAGACGTCTGACTTATCCTCCTTTTCTCAAGCAGTATGAAAAGATCCTGAAAGATGAGGGCATCCTGATCCTGAAAAGCGACAATCAGGATTTCTTCAACGATTCCCTGACGTATTTTGAGGGTTCCGCTTTCAAACTGCTGGAAACGGACTATGATTATTACCGGGAAGGCGAGCCGATGACGGCTTATCAGGCCAAGTTCCGTGACGAAGGCAAAGCGATCTGCTATGCGAAATATCAGATCCATAAGGTATAATAAAAGGGTATGAAAGTGCTTAGGAAGATGATCACGCTCGTACTGGTCCTGCTGCTTTGCGGCTGTACGAGCGCAAAACAATATACAGCTTATACGATCTATCCGATCGGCTATCTTTTAAGCAGGATCGGCGGCAACCGCATCCAGCCAATCACCATTCAAAACAGGACGCTGGTGCAGTGTGCCAATCTGGTCGACAACTATGAGGAGATCCTTTCGGATTCTTCGGTTCTTTTCCATATCGGCAATCTGGAGCCTTACATGGATCTTTATGACGATGAGATCAAGGCGCTGGGCATCGATCTGGCAGCCGGTGATCTTTCCGTTCTGAACTGTCTGTACGAATACAAGCGCTATACGCCGGTCATCGTCGACAACAAGGTCTCTTTTGTCGAAGGACCGTATTATGAAAGCGATCTGTTCAACGATATCGATACCTATGATCTGGATCCCTTCATCTGGCTTTCGCCCAGCGGCATGTACTGCATGGCCAAGGATGTCTATGAGTATCTGTCCAACAACTATGTGGAGCAGTCTTCCTATTTTACGGAGAACTACAAGCAGATCGCCGATGAACTGATCGCTCTGGATGCCTCCTATCAGGCCCTTGCCGCAAAACTGGTCAAGGAAAACAAGACGATCAAGTTCGTGTCCATGACCGGATCCTTCGGCTGCTGGCAGAAGGACTTCGGTTTCCAGGTCTATCCGGTCTGTCTGTCCAAGTACGGAGCCCTGCCTTCGCAGGCACAGCTGGAGGCAATCAAGACCAGGATCCGCAACGACGATGTGCAGTTCATCGCCTATGAGCCCAATATGCCGCAGCAGATGCTGGAACTGATGGCGCAGCTGGAAGAGGAAATGGGTCTCAAGCGTATCACACTGCACAACATCTCGTCTCTGACCAATACGCAGATCGAATCCGGCAAGGATTATCTGTCACTGATGTATGAAAACCTGAGCGTGCTGGAAAGCATCGCTGCCACGATATCGCAGACTCCTGCTCCCGCGCAGACGCAGGAAACACCGGTGGAAGGTGAATGATGAAACTGCTGCTGATCGACGGAAACTCGGTATTATTCAGAGCTTTCTACGCGACATCCTACGGAAATATCATGAAGACTTCAAAAGGCGTATACACCAATGCGGTATACGCTTTTGCGAATATGCTCAACAAGGCGATCAAGACGATCAATCCGGATTACTGTGCGGTCGCTTTTGACAAGGGCAAGCATACCTTCCGTCACGAACTCAATCCCGACTACAAGGCGGGAAGAAGGGAAACACCGGAAGAGCTGATCGGCCAGTTCCAGCTGGTCAGGGAGATGCTGGAAGCATACAATGTGCCTTATTTTGAATACGATACGATAGAGGCCGATGACATCATCGGTTCCCTGTCGAAGAAATACGATGTCGAGACCTGCATCCTGTCTTCCGACAGGGACATGCTGCAGCTGATCGATGATACGACCAGTGTTTATGTCATGCGCAAGGGCATGTCGGATATCGCCAGGATGGATGAGACGGCCTTAAAGGATGAGTACGGGCTCAAGCCCTATCAGATCATCGACTACAAGGGTCTGGCCGGAGACAAGTCCGACAACATCAAAGGTGTGGAAGGTGTTGGCGACAAGACGGCTGTCAAACTCTTGAATGATTACGATACCTGTGAGGGTATCTATGAACATATCGATGAGATCAAGGGCAAGCTGCAGGAGAAGCTCATCAGAGACAAGGATTCCTGCTTCCTTTCCAAGCAGCTGGCGACGATCAAGACCGATGTCGACATTGAAGGGGAACTGGATGATCTCAAGCTGAAGATCGATGAAAAGGGAAAGAACGATTTCTTTGAGAAATACGAGATGTATTCCCTGATCAGGGAAAACGAAGAACCGCAGCAGGAAGAAAGAGGAACGTATCAGATCGTTTCCCGGATATCGGAAGAGCTGCTGAACGATCCTTTCATCGCTTTTGTTTCCGATGAGTTTTCTTATTACGAAAGAAAGATCTCCGGCATCAGTTTCGGCAACGACAAGGCGCAGGAATATATCAGTTTTGAAGATTTCCTGAAAGATGAAAGAGCTGTTGCCTTCCTGGCTTCCGACCGGAAGAAGACCGTATTCGATCTCAAGGCCGTCATGCACGCACTGGATCATAACGGATTGTCGATCGGATATCATACCGACGATGTTTTCCTGATGTGTTTCCTGTCCAACAACTATAATTCCGATTTGGAACATATCTTGCGCAATTACGGCTTCGGACAGATCAGGGCTTTAAAGGATCTTTTCGGAACGGAAAAGAAACCCTTGGATCCTTCTCTTGAGGATCTGGCTGCCTACGGCTGCCGCATCGCCGGGGATCTTTACCAGATCACAAAGAAGGCTCATCAGGAACTGATCGAAAAAGAGATGCTTTCACTGTATGAGGATATCGAACTGCCTTTGGTGGAAGTGCTTTACGATATGGAAAAGCAGGGGGTTGTCTGCGATGAGGCGGAGCTTGACGAGATCGCCTTGCAGACAAAGAAGAAGATCGATGAACTGGAAGCAAGGATCTATGAAGAAGTGGGTCACGAATTCAATATTTCCTCGACCAAGCAGCTTGCGGAAGTCCTTTATGAGGAACTGGATCTGCCCGATCTCAAGAAGGGTTCCACCAATGCCGATGTCTTAGGCAAACTGATCAATTATCATCCGGTCATTGCCGATATCCTGGAATACCGCAAATATACCAAACTGTATTCGACTTATGCCGAAGGGCTCAAGAAATATATCTCTTCAGACGGAAGGATCCATACGATCTTCTCGCAGATGATCACCCAGACCGGTAGGCTTTCCAGCTATGATCCCAACCTGCAGAACATATCGGTCAGGGACGATGAGGCCAAGGAGATACGCCGGGCTTTCAAACCCAGCCCCGGTCATGTGTTGATGTCTTCGGACTATTCCCAGGTCGAACTGAGAGTGCTTTCTTCGCTGGCAGATGAGGAAAAGATGATCGAAGCCTTCAACAGCGGCATCGACATCCATACCAAGACGGCCATGGATGTCTTCGGACTGGAGAAGGAGGAAGTGACCGATCTGGTCAGAAGACATGCCAAGGCGGTCAATTTCGGTGTCGTCTACGGCATCTCCGATTTCGGTCTGGCCAATCAGACTCAGCTGTCGTTCAAGGATGCAAGGAAGTTCATCGATGACTACTTTCTGACCTATCCCAACATCAAGGATTATCTGGATTCCCAGGTGAAGTTCTGTCAGGAAAACGGCTATGTGAAGACGATGCTGAATCGGAGAAGATATATCAATGAGATCAATGACCGCAACTACATGATGCGGGAATTCGGCAAGCGGGCAGCCATGAATGCGACGATACAGGGTTCGGCTGCCGATCTGATCAAGATCGCCATGGTGAGGGCTTACCGCACACTGAAAGAAAAGAATCTGAAATCAAAACTGATCCTGCAGGTCCATGACGAACTGATATTCGATGTGCCTGAGGATGAGATCGAAATCATGAAGCAACTCATCCCATCGATCATGTCCGATGCCTATCACATGAAGACCAGACTTGATTGTTCTCTGGCCATCGGCAAAGACTGGTACGAGGCGAAATAATGCCGGAACTGCCTGAGGTGCAGACGGTCCTGGATACCCTGGCGTTTCAGATCAGGGATGTGCAGATCAAAGATATTCAGGTGCGCTGCGAAAAGATCGTGGAAGGAGACATCGGTTCATTCAGATCTTCCCTGATCGGCCAGCATTTCCGCTTCTTTCAAAGAAGAGGCAAGTATCTGCTGTTTCTGATGGATGATGTGACTCTGGTCTGCCATCTTCGCATGGAAGGCAAGTTCTTCCTGCAGGATCCGGATGTACCGTTTGATAAGCACGATCATGTGATCTTTGACCTGAGTGACGGCAGACAATTGCGTTACAACGACGTGCGTAAGTTCGGCCGGATGGAAGCGATCGAAAAGAAGGATGATTATTCTGTGTTCAGGGATCTGGGTCCGGAACCTTTTGACAGATCGTTTTCCCTGGCTTACTGCAGAGATTACCTGAAAAGAAGGAAGAAGCCGATCAAGGAAGTCCTTTTGGATCAGAGCTTTGTCGCCGGTATCGGCAACATCTATGCGGATGAGATTCTCTTCGCCTGCAAGATCGATCCCAGGAGCAGTGCTTTCTGCTTGAGCGATGAGGATATGAAAAACATCATCGCCAACAGCAGGAAGATCCTGAAGAAAGCGATCAAGGCGGGCGGCACGACCATCCGCTCCTATACATCTTCCCTGGGTGTGACGGGACTCTTCCAGATGTCCTTAAGGGCACATGATCAGAAGACTTGTCCGGTCTGCAAGGCCGAGATCAGAAAGATCAGGGTCGGAGGCCGGGGAACTTATTACTGTGAGAATTGTCAGAAACTGAAACAATGAAGATCGCGATCAGCGGCAGCATCGGTTCGGGAAAAAGCGAGGTCTGCAGATATCTTAAGGAATTAGGGTATGCGGTATTCGACTGTGACGAGGAGAACCGGAAGCTGCTGGAAGAAAACGAGGACGGATATTTAAAGGTAAAGGAAGTCTTTCCCGATTGTTTTGATGATGGGAAACTGGACAAGAAGAAGCTCTCGGCTATTGTTTTCAGTGATGAAGATGAAAAGAAGAAGCTCGAAGGCATCATGCATCCGCTGATCCTGGAGAGACTTAATAAAAGGGAAGAGGATCCTCTGTTTGCGGAAGTTCCTTTGTTGTTTGAAGCGGGATGGGATGTCTGTTTCGATCACAATATCCTGGTGGTCAGCGATCTTGATATCCTCTTGTTCAGACTGGAGGAAAGAGGCCTGAATCGTGAAGAGGCGATCGAAAGACTCAACGCGCAGATGCCTGTTTCAGAAAAGATCAAAAGAGCCGATAAAATCATATATAATAATGGTAGTCTTGAAGATCTGCATCAGCTCATCGATCAGTGTTTAAATGAACTCTTATGACAGGAAAAGATCTATATAAAATCGAAGTCAACGCAGAACTGTCCAATCAGAGGCTGAGATCTCTGGTCTTTTTCTATGGACCGCTGATCGGAAACGACGCATTGGCGATGTATGAGTATCTGGTGCTGTCGGGCAGCACTACTGCGTTTGATGAGGTCAATGAACTGCTGATGACGCTGAATCTGTCGGTGGATGATTTTGAATTCTACTGCATCAAGCTGAATGAATATCGGCTGATGAAGACTTTGAAGCAGGATAACCGCTACATTTTCGTCTTCAACAATCCCCTGGAGATCAGCCAGTTCATCAGTGACGACATCCTGGTCAGGGATTTCATCCTGAAGACTTCCGGCGAACATTACCGGGCACTGACCAGCCAGGTCTATACGGAATCCGATCATACGGGCTTTGAGGATATCTCCAGAACGCTGTCGATGGAGAATCTCAGCGAGTGGAGGGCCGAGAACGAGTCTTACCTGAAGAAGAAAAAAGAGAAGACGTACGGTTTTGATACGATGTTTGATGTCGATGCATTCCTGAAGGATGTTTCGACCAATCTGCTGCCGATGCGTTTCCGTACCAGGGAGAATCTTTATCAGATGGCACTGCTGGCGGATCTCTATAATATTTCCTACGACAAGATGAGGACCTATCTGCCAAGAGTCGCCCGCACTGATTCGGATCATTTCGATCTGGAGATGCTGAGATATCTGTGCACGAATGCCAGGAGCGAATACAGAAAAAGCGAAGGAACTTACGATGTGCCCTGTCTGCGTTTCCTGATGTCACTGCAGGAGGGCAGAGAGGTGACGGATTATGACAAGAAGATCATCTACAACCTCTCAAACAAGTATCATCTGGCTCCCGCTGTCATCAATGTCCTGCTGGAGCACGGACTCAAAAACTGCGACAACCGTCTGATCGAGAATTATCTTTATCCGATCGCATCAGACCTGCACCGCAACGATATCCATACGGCTCAAGAGGCTCTCAAGAGACTTGAAAAGCCTTATGACAAAAAGAAAAAAGAAGAAGACAGGCTTCCGGTCTATGACAGCAGCGGCAACAAGACGATGTCCGCTTCGGAAGAGGAAGAACTGCTGAAACTGATGGGGAAAAAATGAATCAGAAGGAATTGATATTAAATGATGAACATCTTTCCAGGATCGCAAAATGCGATCCTTTGGTCGATGAACATATCGCAACGTATATGCATGTGCTGGATTCCAGGAAAAAATGTGAGGGCTGTGAAGGCCTTAACGAGTGTTGCCAGCTTTCCAGAGGCGAAAGGCTCGACCTGGTCTATGACGGCGTGCTGATCGAACAGATCGAATACTGTGACTATGCGCTGCAGGTGAAAAAGAAGGAATCGCTGCTGCAGAAGTATCTGTATTGCGATGTGCCCAAGGAGCTCTCGTCCCTGGATCTGAACAATATCTCCTATACGGAGGATCAGAAGGGACTGTATCTGGAACTGGCGAAGATCCTGCACGGATTGAGTGATAAGGGTCTTTATATCTGCGGTGATCTGGGTGTCGGCAAGACCTACCTGTGTACGGCACTGGCGAATTCTCTGGTCAAGCAGGGAAAGAAGGTCGCTTTCGTGAAGGTATCGAATTTCTTCAATCAGATGAAATCGGATCTTTCCAATAATCCGGAAGGGATCGATCCCAAGATCAATATCTTGAAGAAAGCGGATTATCTGTTCCTGGATGACATCGGTTCGGAGACCGTCTCCGAATTCGTACGCGATGACATCCTCTTCCGCATCCTGGACTACCGCCTGGAGAACAGGCTGACCACCATCTTTACTTCCAACCTCAATACCGAGGATCTTCTGAAGCATTATCAGTATGACCGCAAGGAAAAATCGAATCTGATGAATGCCAGAAGACTCGTGGAGAGGATTGAAATACTCAGTGATAATTTTGTGTTATCGGGGACAAATATGAGGAGGATAGATAATGCTTAGAAAAATCGGTATTCTGACTTCCGGCGGTGATTCACCGGGCATGAACGCGGCGATCAGAGCCGTGACAAGATCTGCATTGGCCAACGGCATCGAAGTCGTCGGCATCCATGACGGATACAAGGGACTGGTCGAGGGCCTTTATGAGCCTTTCACCAGGGCTTCCGTTTCCGAGACGATCGCCAGCGGCGGTACGATCTTGGGTTCGGCAAGACTTCCCGAATTCAAGGATGAGCCGGTATTGCTGAAGGGAATCGAAAAGCTCAAGGAAGCCAAGATCGATGCACTTGTCGTCATCGGCGGTGACGGTACCTACAGAGGTGCGGATGCGCTGACAAAGCACGGAGTCAACTGCATCGCCTTGCCGGGAACCATCGACAATGATATCGAAGGCACCGATTATACGATCGGTTTCGATACGGCACTCAATACCGTTGTGGAATGTGTCGATAAGCTCAGGGATACATCCAATTCCCATCACCGCTGTTCCGTTGTTGAAGTCATGGGCAACCGCTGCGGTGACCTGGCGATCTATTCTGGTATTTCCTGCGGTGCCGAGATCCTGATCACGCCGGAGACCGGCTATGATGAGGAAGCGGTGCTGGAGAAGCTGAGATATCTGGAGAACCAGGGCAAGAAGCATGCGATCGTCATCGTTTCCGAAAAGGTATGCGATGTCAAATCGCTGGCAGACAAGATCTCGAGAGTGACCGGTTTTGCCGGAAGAGCGACCATTCTGGGTCACATCCAGCGAGGCGGTTCACCGAGTCCTTCCGACCGTGTGCTGGCTTCCCGCATGGGTGCCAAGGCCGTGGAACTTCTGGTGGCCGGTGTCGGCGGACACTGTGTCGGCATTCAGAACAACGAGATCGTTTCCATGCCGATCGAGGAATGTGTCTCGATGCCCAGGAGCAGCCGAAAAGCATTCTATCGTCTCTTTGATAAACTGGTGTAAAACAAAACCTTCCGATCATCGGAAGGTTTTTTTGTTTGTATTAATCTCTGCGCATCGCATCGACATGGTTGAGGATGACAGGTATGACGATGGGGTTGCGGTTGGTCTTTTCATAGAGGAAGGGCTCCAGCGTATTCTTGATGCAGTTCTTGAGATCGCCGAAGGTCACTTTCTGACGCATGGCGTTCCTCAAGGCATCATAGACCAGTGCTTCCGCTTCCCTGATCAGGGTCTGTGATTCTTTCAGATAGACGAAACCTCTTGATACGATGCCCGGCTTGCACAGGATCTTGTTGCTGCGGGAATCGATGCAGACGACCACGGCGACAAGACCGTTGTCGGCAAGGATCTTTCTGTCCTTGAGGACGGATGTGGATAATCCGGAGATATCGTTGCCGTCGACATAGATCGCATCGGTCTGGATACGGGTATTGGAACGGTAGACTTCTCCTTCATGCAGCACCAGGGCATCGCCGTTGGCGCATATGAAGCAGTTTTCTCTCGGGATGCCGGTCTCGACTGCCGAATCGGCATGGAGCTTGAGCATCTTGTATTCGCCGTGCATCGGCATGAAGTATTTCGGCTTGATCAGCTGCAGCATCAGTTTCTGTTCCTCTTTGGAGGCATGTCCTGTGGTATGCAGGGATGATAACGCCTTATTTTCTAAGACTCTGGCGCCGCCGCGCATCAGCTGATTGACGATTCCGCCGATATTGATGGCGTTGCCGGGAATGGCTGATGAGGAGAAAACGACGGTGTCTCCCGGTATGATCTTGACGTATTTGTGGGAGCCGTTGGCGATCCTGGAAAGGGCAGCCAGGGCTTCACCCTGAGATCCCGTACAGATGATGCAGAGTTTCTCCGGCGGATACTGATTGACCAGTTCCGGGGAGATGAAAGTATCTTCGGGAACGTCGATCGTCTTCATCTGCATGCCGATCTCGACGACGTTTTCCATGGAACGGCCGAAGACCACGACTTTGCGGTCGCACTTCTTGGCGGCCTTGATGATCTGGGCAAGACGGTTGACGTTGGATGCGAACGTTGAGATCAGGATCCTGCCCTGGGTCTTTCTCATGATGTCGTTGATCGCGGAAGCGACCTGTTTTTCGGAAATGGAGAAACCGTCGACTTCGGCGTTGGTCGAATCCGACATCAGAAGTGTGACACCGGCAGCGCCGATGTAGGCCATCTTCTGGTAGTCGGAGTTCTGGCCGACAGGAGTCAGGTCGAACTTGAAGTCACCCGTTTCGACGATCCTGCCGTTGGGCGTGTTGATTAATACGCCTAAGGAATCGGGGATCGAGTGAACGGTATTGAAGAAGCCCACACGGAAATGATCGGTCTGTATCGAGGAATCGGTATCGATCTCGATGACTTCCGTATTGGCCAGTCTTCTTCTTTCCGAGAGTTTCTTTTCGATCAGGGCCTTGGCAAAACGCGGCGCATAGATCTGTTTGATCGGGCAGGCAAGCAACAGGAAAGGAATGCCGCCGATGTGATCTTCGTGGCCGTGGGTGATGATCAGAGCCTTGACTTTGTCTTTGTTTTTGATCAGGTGCGTATAGTCCGGAATGACGTAGTCGACACCCAGAAGCTCGTCATCGGGGAACTTGACACCGGCATCGATCACGATGATCTCATCGTCGTGTTCGAAGCAGTACATGTTCTTGCCGACCTCGCCCAGGCCGCCTAAGGCGTAGACAAGAGTATCGGTCTTCGGATCATAATTGGCACCGTTGTATGTATATGCTGGATTATTCATTAAGCCTCCATAAAACTCATTTTTAAAATATGCAGAAATGACATATTGATGATATGTTACTTTTCAATACGTTACTATTCTAAACGAAAAGTTCGTTTTATTCAATGATTAAGGCCTGCGGATCCTTGCGGAAAGGATCTTTGGGATCGATGCGGTCATAGAAGAGGATGCCTTTGAAGTGATCCAGTTCATGCTGAAGAACGATGGCCAGATAGCCTTCGGCTTTGATGAGGATCTCTTTGTCCTGTAAGGCGTCATAGGCCTTGACCTTGACTCTGGCGGAGCGGTAGACGAGACCTTCGTGTTCTTCAACAACTGAAAGGCAGCCTTCGCCGGAAGCCATGCAGGCTTTTTCTAAAGAATTGGATATGATCTTGGGATTGACCAGGGCATATTCGCATGCCTTGTTTCCTTCTTCATCCTTGATGATGATCGCTGTCATTTTCTTGGGTATGCCGATCTGGATCGCTGAAATACCGACTGCCGGACGCAGGTTCTCTTTCTCGGCGATCTCCGGTATGGTGGAATCGTCCACGTATTTCAGCATCTGCATCAGGACATCTCTGTCTTCATCCGCCAGAGGCAGAACGACATCAGCCGATTTTCTGCGTATGGCTTCATCAGTGTCCTTGATGATGGTATCGTTGTTTATCAGCATAGCTTTATTATAATACCACAAGCGCTGTGATAAAATGTTTTTGTGGAAAGAAAAATAAGAATCAGGATCGGCAACAAGAGAGTCGCGATTGCGGCCTTTTCGCTTCTGATCTTCGGCTCGCTGATGATCGCTTCGGCGGAGATGGGCAATTCGGCAGGTGATACGTCTTACCTGACCGGTGTCGTCGTGAGACAGCTGATCTATGCGCTGGCCGGCATCGTGGTTTATATGGTCCTGTGCAATCTGAGAGTCCAGCGGATGCCTTTGTTTTTTGCCTGGTTCTTTTATTTCCTGATACTGGGAATGATGATCATCTGCCGCTTCTTCGGACAGATCAACGGTGCCTACGCCTGGATCTATATCGGATCGGGCGCTACGATACAGCCTTCGGAATTTGCCAAGGTCTTTATGATCGTCTTTGCCTGCCGGCTTCTCGGGCATGATCGGGGCGAAAACAACGTGAGGAATTTCAAGATCTATGCCGCCATGGCTTTCTTGTATTTTTCAGTCATATTTGTCTGGCAGCATGACTTCGGTTCGGCTGTCGTTCTCTTTGTCATGTGTTATTGCATGGCGATGATCCCCGGATACAAGGAGCTGAAAAGCATTCAGGCCTGGATGACGCTGATCGTGATCGGTGTCGTCGTACTGGCACTGATCGCCCTGAGCCCGCCGGTGACGGAACTGCTGAAGAAACATGCGGACAATTACATGGTCGGCCGTTTCCTGGCAGCTGCCGATCCTTTCCTGTATCAGTATGACAACGGCTATCACATCATCATGTCGCTGGTCAGTTTCGCCAACGGCGGATGGTTCGGCTTGGGATACGGAAATTCCATCCATAAATATATGAACTTCCCCAATCCTTCCAACGACTTCATCCTGCCCGTCATCGTGGAGGAACTGGGCATCATCGGTTTTCTCGGGCTTCTGATCATGTACGGCGTGATGCTCTATCCGATCATCACTGCTTCGATCAGGACCAGAAGGACGCTCGGTAAGATCGTTCTGCTGGGAGTCTTCATGTATTTTGTGACCCACTTCATCCTGAATGTGGGCGGTGTCAGCGGACTGATCCCACTGACCGGTGTGCCTTTGCTGATGGTCTCCTCCGGCGGTTCCTCGCTGATGGCTTCGATGGCTTCCCTGGGTCTGGCCCAGAATGAACTGATGAGGATCGAAAAAGAAAATGTTAAGGGTAATAGCGGGAAAGTATAAAAGAACGCCTCTTCAGACACTGGAAGGGGAAGAGATCACCAGGCCGACCCGGGATATGGTACGGGAGGCTTTGTTTTCAACGATCATGATCCATAACGGGACATCGTTTCTGGATCTGTTTTCCGGCTCCGGAGCGATCGGCATCGAAGCTTTGTCCCGCGGGGCAAAGGATGCGGTCTTCAACGACAACAACAGGCAGGCTGTCTCAATCATAAAGAAGAATCTGGAAAAGGTTCATGAAGACAGGATTGTGCTTCAGCTGGATTACAGGGAAG
The DNA here is from genome assembly GCA_017454765.1 of Erysipelotrichaceae bacterium. Classification (GTDB taxonomy): domain Bacteria; phylum Bacillota_I; class Bacilli_A; order Erysipelotrichales; family Erysipelotrichaceae; genus Colivicinus. Next base: position 89,941 of record JAFTCJ010000024.1, read on the forward strand.
CTCTTGAGAAACTGAAAAATCATGGTTTTGATTTCATTTATTGTGATCCGCCTTACCGTTTTGAAGAATATGAAGAACTGTTTGAACTGATTGAAAGATACAATGTCATAAACGATGACGGTGTCGTGATCATGGAAGTCGAAAAGAAAAGCGAATTAGATGAAGCGTATGGCACTATGCATATATATAAGGAAAAAAGATACGGTATCAGCAAGCTGCTGTATTACAGAAAAGGAGAAAAAGAATGATCAAGGCCATTTATCCCGGAACGTTTGATCCGATCACGGAGGGTCACCTCGATGTGATCAGAAGGGCTGCGAGGATCTATGACAGGCTCATTATCGCCGTCATGGAGAACCGCAGCAAGAAATGTACGTTTTCCAAGGAAGAGAGAAAAGCGATGATCGAGAAATGTATCGAAGGCATCGGCAATGTCGATGTCGTGATCGGCGAGGGTCTCACGGTCAATCTGGCTAAGGAGAATGACTGCCGCATCATCGTCAGAGGCATCCGTGCCGTATCCGACTATGAGTCGGAGCTGGCTCTGGCTACCGCCAACATGAATCTGGATGATGAGATCGAGACGGTCTTCATGGTGGCCAAACCGGAGCTGTCTTTCCTTTCTTCTTCGGTCGCCAAGGAGATCGCTTCCTTCAACGGCGATATCAGCGGCTATATCCCGCAAGCCATCATCGAAGAGGTTTCCAAAAAACTGTACAGATAGTAATCGGTTTTCATCCTCCTTTTGTGTCTATAATGAAGAAAAGGGAGGAAACTAAATGGGAGTCGGAATCTATGAAAAAGACGGCACGCTCGTGAAACTACCGGATGCGAAGGAACTTTGTGAACTGACGATCGAGCAGTTATTGAGGATCGAAGAGAATTTCGGACCGGAGATGACGATCGGCGAGCTTTACGCATTTACCTGCGGACTGGCGATCGGCCATGTGGCTTATTTTACCGGAAACGAGGATGTGGATTTCTATCACGATCTGGCAAAGATCATTCAGGAGTGTTCGGAACTGAATATGAGCACATACGATACAAGAGATCGGATGGTGGATTTTCTGAAATCGCAGCTGGATCTGATCACAAGTACATCATTAAGCTGAAAGAAAGAGGAACAGGATCACCTGTTTTTCTTTTTGTCACTTTTTTAGCACTTATGTGTTGACAGTGCTAAATGAATAGCGTATAGTATATTTAGCAATAGGAAGTATAGAGTGCTAAAGGAGGTGGCTGTATGGCATTAACACAGAGAATGGTTGATATCCTCAAGGCCATTGTCGATGAATTCGTATCAACAGCAGAGCCGGTCGGTTCAAAGACACTGGTGGAAAAGTATGACCTGCCTTATTCCAGTGCGACGATCCGCAATGATATGGCTACTTTGGAATCTCTGGGTTATCTGGAGAAGCCGCATACCTCCGCAGGACGTATCCCTTCCAACAAGGGCTATCAGTATTATTGCGAGCATCTTCTGAAGAAGGATATGGATGACGAGGTCAAATATGCACTGTCCAATATCTTTGACCGCAGGAGTGCGAATATCGAGGATGCGATCAAGGAATCATGCAAGATCGTTTCCGAGATGACCAATCTTGCCACCGGCATGCTGGGACCGGATGCCAAGAATCAGACACTGGAACACATCAAGGTATTCCAGATCGATCCCAGAACGGCAGTCTGTGTCTTCATCACCAACACGGGCTACACCGAAAACAAAACATTCAATTTCCAGGAAGAGGTGACGATCGATGATATCGAGACCTGCACGGACATTCTCAATGACAGGTTAAGAGGAACACCGATCCAAACGCTTCCGGAAAAGCTGGAATCTCTCAAACCCGTACTGACGAAGTCGGTACAGCGTTTCGAGCTGCTGTATAACGCATTTGCCGGTGCCTTCGTGAAGTTTGCGTCTGAGACGCTTTATTTCGACGGAACCACCAACATGATGTATCAGCCGGAATATGCGGATATTGAAAAACTGAAGGAACTGACGAAGTTCTTCGATGATTCGAAGCTGTTCCGTTCTCTGGTCGATAGGCAGATGAGCGAGAACGAAGTCGTTGCCGTGACCCCGAAGGGAACGGAACTGGTCTGGAAGGATGACATTGCGATCGTCTCGTCCCAGATCAGGATATCGGACAATCCGGATGACAATGCGCGTCTGATGGTCGTAGGACCCAGACGTATGGAATATTCCCGCGTTGTCAACCTTCTGGATTTCATCTGTAAACAGATCGAAGACATGTTTCATTAGAAAGGAGTTTTATGGCAGAAGAGAAAAAGAAGAAAAAAGAAATTCCTGAAAATGAAGAGATAAAGGAAGAAGATGTAAAGGAAGAGGTCGCTGAAGAAGCTGCTGAAGAAGAGATCGTTGAGGATATCAACGAGGAATCGGAAACGGATAAGCTCCTGAAGCAGATCGACAAACTGAAGAATGATTATGCCAGAGCCTATGCTGATACGGAAAATCTGAAGAAGAGGCTCACGGCAGAGGCGGAGATGACCAGAAAGTACAGGATACAGTCTTTTGCGAAAGAGATCCTGCCGGTCATCGACAATCTGGAGAGAGCTCTGGCGACAGAGGTTCACGAAAGTGATGAGAGTTTCAAAAAAGGAATTGAAATGACGTACAATCAGCTGATCGCCGCCTTGAAGAATGAGGGCGTCGAGGAGATTGAATGTCTGAACAAACCGTTTGATCCCAATCTGGAACAGGCGATCATGCAGGAAAAGAAAGAGGATACGGAATCAGGCATCGTCATTGAGATATTACAGAAAGGTTATGTATTGAAAGATCGTATCTTGAGACCGGCAATGGTCAAGATCAGCGAATAAAGGAGGATTTGAAATGAGCAAGATTATCGGTATTGATTTAGGTACAACAAACAGCTGCGTTTCCGTCATGGAAGGCAAGGATGTCAAAGTTATTACGAACCCTGAAGGAAACAGAACAACTCCTTCCGTGGTCGCATTCAAAGACGGTGAGATCATCGTCGGCGACGCTGCCAAGAGACAGGTCGTCACCAATAAGGATTCCGTTTCTTCGATCAAGAGGAAGATGGGATCGAATGAGAAAGTTCATGTCAACGGCAAGGACTATACGCCGCAGGAGATCTCGGCAATGATCCTTCAGTATATGAAGAAATATGCTGAGGACTATCTGGGAGAAAAGGTAGATAAAGCAGTCATCACAGTCCCTGCTTACTTCAATGATGCACAGCGTCAGGCGACCAAGGATGCCGGCAAGATCGCCGGATTCGATGTCGAGCGTATCATCAACGAACCGACAGCGGCAGCGCTGGCCTTCGGTATCGACAAGACTGACAAGGAACAGAAAGTCCTGGTATTCGACCTGGGCGGCGGTACCTTCGATGTTTCCATCCTTGATCTGGCAGACGGTACCTTCGAAGTGCTGGCAACAGCCGGTGACAACCATCTGGGCGGCGATGATTTCGATAATGTCGTCGTTGACTGGATGGCAGATGAATTCAAGAAAGCACATCACGGCATCGACCTCAAGGCTGACCGCATGTCTTTGCAGAGACTGAAGGAAGCAGCCGAAAAGGCCAAGAAGGATCTGAGCTCCATGGTCCAGACCCACATTTCCCTGCCGTTTATTTCCGCAGATGAGTCAGGTCCTCTGCATCTGGATCTGGATCTGACCAGAGCGAATTTCGACAAGATGACCAAACACCTGGTCGACAGGACCGTCGGTCCGGTCAGACAGGCGCTGAAAGATTCCGGTCTGAGTCCCGCAGATATCGATGAAGTTCTGCTGGTAGGCGGCTCGACCAGAATGATCTCTGTTCAGGAAGCCGTCAAGGCCGAACTGGGCAAGGAACCCAACCGTTCCGTCAACCCGGATGAAGTCGTTGCGATGGGTGCTGCGATCCAGGGCGGAATCCTGCAGGGCAACAACCCGAACGATGTATTACTGCTGGATGTCACTCCGCTTTCACTGGGTATCGAGACCCTGGGCGGTGTCATGACAGTCCTGATCCCGAGAAATACGACGATCCCGACACAGAAGTCGCAGATCTTCTCGACAGCAGCCGACAACCAGCCGGCAGTCGATATCCACGTTCTGCAGGGCGAAAGACCGATGGCTGCCGACAACAAGACGCTGGGCAACTTCCAGCTGACAGGTATCGCACCGGCCAGAAGGGGTATCCCGCAGATCGAAGTCACATTCGATATCGATGTCAACGGTATCGTTCATGTATCGGCTCTGGACAAGGGCACGAACAAGAAACAGGAGATCACGATCACCAACTCTTCCGGTCTGTCTGATGAAGAGATCGACAAGATGGTCAGAGAGGCTGAGGAAAACAAGGCTGCCGATGACAAGAGAAGAGAAGAGATCGAGTTAAGAAACAAGGCTGAAGGTTTCATCGCTCAGATCGACCAGCAGCTGGAGACGGACAACGCCAATGTCACTGCCGATCAGAAGGCACAGGTCAAGGCTTTGCGAGATGAACTGCAGACCATGATCGACAACAACGATTATGATCACCTCAAGAACAAGCTCGACGAGCTTGAGAAGGCTGCCCAGGCCATGGCTGAAGCTATGTATCAGCAGCAGGCAAATCAGGGTCAGCAGACTTACAGCGATCCGAATGCCGGATTTGGCGGCTATGACAGCGGAAACGGCAATAACAATAACGATGATGTCGTCGACGCTGATTTCAAGGCTAAGTAATATTCATTAAAGATTTAAAGCATATTGACAGTAAAGAAAGGGAGGTATTATGGCTGACAAACGCGATTACTATGAGATCTTAGGGATCTCAAAGGGTGCCAGTGACGATGAGATCAAAAAAGCTTATCGTAAGTTGGCTAAACAATATCACCCGGATATCAACAAGGCTCCGGATGCCGAAGCAAAATTCAAGGAGATCAATGAGGCTTATGAGGTCTTATCCGATCCCCAGAAGAAGGCTGCGTATGACCAGTTCGGTCATGCGGGCATGGAAGGTTTTGCGGGCGGCGGTTATTCTTCGGGCTTTGGCGGAATGAATATGGATGATCTCGGAGATATCTTCTCAGACTTCTTCTCAGGAATGGGAGGATTCTCCGGGTTCAATTTCGGAGGATCATCTTCTTCCAGGAGGAACGGTCCGATCAAGGGTGATAACCGTTATATGTCGATGGATATCGAATTCCTTGATTCCGTTCACGGCGTGGACAAGATGGTCAACCTGACAGTCGACAAGATGTGTACGTACTGCGACGGAAGCGGCGCTGCCAGCAAGACCGACATCGAGACCTGTCCGACCTGCAGAGGCTCGGGCAGAGTGGTAAGGCAGTCGAGAACACCTTTCGGTGTCGTCCAGCAGCAGGGCGTGTGTCCGGACTGCAGCGGTACGGGCAAACATGTCAAGAAGATCTGTCCGCACTGCGGCGGCAAGGGTTACAACACCGTCAAGGAACAGGTCGAGGTCAGCATTCCGGCCGGTATTTCTTCCGGTCAGCAGGTCAGACTTGCCGGATACGGCAGCCGCGGTGAAAACGGCGGTCCCAACGGCGATCTTTATATCGAGATCAGGGTCAGACCGCACAAGTATTTCCGCAGGGAAGGCAACAACATTCACATCAGCGTTCCGATCTCCGCAGTTGATGCGACGCTCGGAACTAAGGTCGATGTTCCGACTGCCTACGGCGATGTGGAACTTTCCATTCCTGCCGGGACCCAGCCCGGTCAGCAGCTGAGGATCAAGGGCTACGGTATCAAGGACTTGAGGACCAAGAATGTCGGCGACCAGTATGTGGAGGTCCAGATCGAGATCCCGAAGAAGCTGACAAAGGAAGAAAAAGAGCTTTATGAGAAGCTCGCAACGAACCGCAGGAAGGAAAGCGTGTTCGACAAATTCAAGAAATCATTTAAGTAGGGTAACACCTACTTAAATAAATCATTTGTGTTAGCACTCTGAAAAGAAAAGTGCTAAAGGAGGTGAGGATATGAATCCCGAACTGATGACAGAAAAACTTCAGGAGATCCTGATGAGAGCGCTCAGCATCTGTCAGGAAAACAAGAATCCCGAACTGAGCTCGGAACATATGATGACGGCTTTCTTAAACGAAGACGATGTCGGCGAACTGCTGCGCAGTTTTCATACAGATGTCAACAAGCTGATCTCTGTCAACGATCAGTATCTGTCAAGACTGCCTTCCAGCGATTCCGTTGAAAATCCGAGTGTCAACCGTTATCTGGCAAATTCCTACAACGAGGCTTTGAGCAAGTCAAAGCAGCGCAAGGACAAATATATCTCAATGTTCGATATGTTTATCGCGACATTGTTCAATCATTCCCAGGTCTGTGAAGAACTGAGGAAGTACTGCGGGTTTTCCCGCAATGATATCGAAGACAAGTATTCGATGGAAAGGGGTGCTACGATGATCAACAACAAAGAAGACGAAAACAATCTCAATCCCTTGAAGAAATACGGCAGAAATCTCGTTGATGACGTCAGGAGCGGAAAGATCGATCCGGTCATCGGCAGAGACGATGAGATCAGAAGGGTCATAGAGATCCTTTCCCGCAAGACGAAAAACAATCCGGTCCTGATCGGTGAACCCGGTGTCGGCAAGACGGCCATCGTCGAGGGACTGGCCTGGAGGATCTTCAACAACGATGTTCCGCTGGGTCTGAAAGACAAGGATCTGATCGAACTGGATATGGGTTCCCTGATCGCCGGTGCGAAATACAGAGGCGAATTCGAAGAGAGACTGAAAGCCGTTCTGAAGGAGATCGAAAACGCAGACGGCAGAATCATCCTGTTCATCGATGAGATCCACAACCTGGTCGGTGCCGGCAAGAGCGAAGGCGCCATGGATGCAGCCAATCTGCTCAAACCGATGCTGGCAAGAGGAGAACTGAGATGTATCGGTGCCACCACATTCGATGAGTACCGTAAATATATTGAAAAAGACTCGGCTCTGGAGAGAAGGTTCCAGAAGGTATCGGTCGATGAACCGAGCGTTGAAGATACCGTTTCTATCTTAAGAGGTCTGAAGGATCGTTTTGAGGCCCATCACGGTGTCAAGATCAAGGATGATGCGATCATTGCGGCGGCAACGCTGTCGAACCGCTACATCAGTGACCGTTATCTGCCGGACAAGGCCATCGACCTGATCGATGAGGCCTGTGCCTCCACCAGGGTGGAGATGGACTCCAAGCCGGCAGCGCTCGATGAACTGTCAAGAAAGATTGATACACTGGAGATCGAAAAGATCTCGCTGAAAAAGGAAGGCGAAGACGAAAAGGCACAGAAGCGTCTGGAAGAACTTGAGAACGATCTGGCACAGCTGAAAGAGAAGAAGAGTGTTCTGGATGCCAGATGGCTGAAGGAAAAGGAGGATCTTGGCAAGGTCAAGGAAATCAAGGAAGAACTGGAAAGGGCGAAGCTCGAGATGAGCGATGCCCAGAACAGCGCCGACTATGAGCGGGCTTCCAAGCTGCAGTATGAAACGATCCCTTCTCTGGAAAAGAAGATGAACGAGCTTTCTGAAGAGGGTGAAGACAGGATGCTGTCGGAGGTCGTCGATGAACAGTCCATCGCCAGAGTCGTTGCAAAGTGGACGCATATCGATGTCTCCAAGCTGATGTCTTCCGAAAGAGACAAACTGCTGCATCTCAAGGATCAGCTTTCGATCAGAGTCGTCGGACAGGATGAAGCGCTGGATCTGGTGAGCGATGCGATCTTGAGATCCAAGGCACAGGTCTCAGACACCAACCGTCCGATCGGCTCCTTCCTCTTCTTAGGCCCGACCGGGGTCGGCAAGACGGAAGTCGCCAAGGCACTGGCTGAACAGCTGTTTGATGATGAGTCCAAGATCGTGCGTATTGATATGTCCGAATACATGGAGAAGTTCTCCGTGTCAAGACTGATCGGTGCACCTCCCGGATATGTCGGCTATGAGGAAGGCGGTCAGCTGACCGAAGCCGTCAGAAGGAAGCCTTATTCAATCGTCCTGCTGGATGAGATCGAAAAGGCGCATCCGGATGTCTTCAACATCCTGCTGCAGATACTGGATGACGGCAGGATCACCGATTCCAAGGGCGTGACGGTCGATTTCAAGAACACGATCATCATCATGACTTCCAATCTGGGTTCTGAATTCGCATTTGAAAAGGATGCCGAGCTGAAGCGGAAGCAGTATGAAGAGATCGTCAAGATGACTTTCAAGCCGGAATTCATCAACAGGATCGATGAGATCGTCATATTCAATCCTCTGGATCAGGAAATGATAAAGAAGGTGGCTGAGAAGTTCTTGAGGATTCTCAAAAACAGACTTCTGGAATCGGATATCGAACTTGAGGTATCCGACAAGGCGATGGGCAAGATCGTGGAATGCGGATTTGACGAGACGTACGGCGCAAGGCCGATGAAGCGTCATATCCAGAGAGCGATCGAATCGCTGGTCGCCAGATTCCTTCTGGAGAATTACGATGCCAGAAAGATCCTGGTAGATGTCGAAAACGGCGAATATGTCGTGAAAAGAAAAGAATAAAGACGGGTGAAAAACCCGTCTTTTCATAAAAAAGAACTCTTCAGAGTCCCTTTTATCCGCTTAGATCTTTGTTACGTTTGCTGCCTGAGGGCCTTTCGGACCGTCATTCACATCGTATTCGACTGCCTGACCTTCATCGAGTGTTTTGAAGCCATCGACCTGAATCGCTGAGAAATGTACGAATACTTCTTTGCCGTCATCTCCGGTGATAAAGCCATAACCTTTAGCGGCATTGAACCACTTAACCTTACCTGTCATAAATCCCCTTTACTAGCAAAAAATATATGCAATTTCATTATAGAACAAAAGGATACCCGTTTCAATTTTTTTGATGAAAAAAAGTACCGGATAGTATATTCTTGAAAACCAGCTTTCTCTCAATAATGAGAAGGAGATCCTGTTTTACGTACAAGATGATAGAATAGAGACAGGTTGACAGGGGAGAAATGACAATGATATATCCTGAGTTTCTGAAAGAGAATGATGTGATCGGCATCTGTGCACCCAGTGCCGGTGTCGGACACAAGATCGAGCTGTATGAGGAATCTGTTGAAGCCATCAGACAGAGAGGTTTCAGGATCAGACAGACTGCTTCCGTATTGAAAGACAATGTGCGTTCCGCTTCCGCAAAAAGAAGGGGAACGGAACTGGATGAGCTGATCCTGGATGACGAGGTGAAGATGGTGCTCTGTGCGGCAGGCGGGGACTATATGCTGGAGATGGTGCCGAACATCGATTTCGATCATATCAGGGAGAATCCCAAATGGCTCTGCGGCGGTTCCGATCCGACCAATCTGGTCTTCACGGTGACGACGATGCTGGATATTGCGACCTTATACGGTTTCAACGGCGGCGGTTTCACACTGAAGAAATACAAGCCTCAGGATGTCTTCTTTGACTATGTGAAAGGAAATATCAGGAGTCAGAGATCGTATCAGAAGTTCACGCCTTTCATCGACAAGATCAATGATGTGAGAAATCTTGCGGATGTCAGATGGGTCGCGAAAAACGATATGCGGATTAAAGGCAGGCTGATCGGCGGATGCCTCGAGTGCATCGACAAGCTGATCGGTACAGAGTATGATTATACGAAGCAGTTTATCGAGCGTCATAAGGACGACGACATCGTGTGGTATCTGGATATCTTCAACAAGTCTTCCTATGATTTCTATCTGTCGCTGCTGCAGTACAAGTATGCCGGATGGTTCGACCATTGCAACGGTGTACTGATCGGCAGACCTGCTTTCCCGAATGTCGAGGATCCCAAGCTGGATTACATCAAGGCAGCCGACAAGGCACTAGGAAAAATACCGCATATCTGTGAGATGGATATCGGTCACACCGATCCGGCGATGACACTGATCAACGGTGCTCTGATCGATGTGGAGTATGCAAACGGAAAGGGAAAGATCTCATTCAAATTAAAATAGGACTTGAAGTCCTATTTTTTGTTGACATAGGTGACCAAGTCGTTGTAGAAGTCCTGGACATCGCTTTTCTTTGTCGCCCAGGAACAGACGAAGCGGCATATCGTATGTGATTCGTCGTAGGGTCCCCATTCGATGATCTTGTAGTTGGCTTTGATCTTTTCCAGAAGAGAATTCTCAATGACCGGGAAGATCTGGTTGGTCGGGGAATCGATGTACATCGGGATCATGAACTGGGCGAAGATGTATTTTAAGGCCTGGGCCATGACGTTGGCGTTCTTGGCATTCTCCAGATAGGTGTTGTCCTCAAACAGAGAGAGGAACTGGACACCGATGATCCTGCCTTTTGCCAGCATGGCGCAGTGCTGCTTGATCAGATAGCGGAAATCGGGTTTGAGTTCTTCATTGCGTACGACCATCGCTTCTCCCAGCATCGCACCGTTCTTGGTGCCGCCGATGTAGAACATGTCCGTCAGATCGCAGATGTCCTTGAAGGAGAGGTCATTGCCGGTGGCGATCAGGGCATTGCCCAGTCTTGCACCGTCCAGATACAGGTAGAGGCCGAGTTCCTTGCAGGTATTGTAGATGTTGGTGAGTTCTTCCTTGCGGTAGATCGTTCCCATCTCCGTCGCATTGGAAATGAAGACCATCTTCGGTTTGACCATATGTTCATCTGCATGTGCGGCAACGACTTTGCGGATCTCTTCCGGCAGGATCTTGCCATAGCGACCCTTGACGGAGATGATCTTGTGTCCGGTCGCTTCGACTGCACCGGTCTCATGGACATTGATGTGTCCGGTCTCGACACAGATGATCGCTTCGTGCGCTTTTAAAAGGGAAGCGGCGATGACGTTGCAGGGTGTGCCGCCGGTGATGAAGTGGACATCGACATCATCGTGCTGTATCGTCTTTTTGATGACGTTGGCTGCCGTCTGACAGAAAACATCGACACCGTAGCCGTCGCTCTGGATGTTGTTGGTCTGAATGAGGGCTGTGAGTACTTTCGGACAGGCTCCTTCGGAATAATCGTTCGCAAATGAATACATATTGTTAACCCCTTTTACCTATTATAACAAGTGAATCGTTTTTCTTTCCCTGATTATGCGTTTTTCTTTCTCCAGACGGCTCAGAAGTCTGGACAGAGCTTCTCTGGAGAGGTAGAGATCTTTGGCGAGATCGGAAACAGATAGATAAGTGACCCTGTCATGATGATCGTGCATATAGCTGAAAAACCTCGCTTCGGCGGAATCCGTCGACAGGATGCGTATCCTGCTGTTGAGCTGCTTGCCCTGATCGGACTGTATCCTGAGGTATTCCGACAGGAAGGCTTCATTGTCTTTGAGCAGGCGGATGAGATCTTCCTTGAGGATCAAAGCGATCAGGGTGTCATTGCTTTGGGCGATGACGTTTCCTTTGTAGCAGGGATCGGAAGAAAACAGCAGGTTGTTGCCGAAAATGCCGTCTTCAGACAAGCGGTTGTAGATGATCTCTTCTCCATCGGGCAGGTAAGAGACGATAGCTACCGATCCTTTCAGGATGATGCCGATCTGTCTGCAGCGGTCGCCTTCATGAAACAGCGTCTCGTCTTTCTGCAGTTTCCTTAAGAGAAGGTACTGTTTTTCGTTTTCGGTCAGTAAATCGGTGATATTCATGATAGCGTGATTTGGATCACTTATTTTTCTATCTCTATTATATATAATTCTTTCTGTGAGGTAAGAAGAAATGAAGAAAATATTTGTGTTTGTATCAATATTGCTGCTCTTATGCGGATGCGCAGGACAGAAAAAAGAGGAAGAAACAGTTCCTCAGGAAATCGACTTAAGTTCACTGACGATCGTGACACCCAAGGGTGCTCCGGTCCTGGCATTCTATGATCAGATCGAAAATGAGAATTACAGCAGAGTGACTGCCGATGCGATCTCAGCTTTATGGACCGGTGATGCTTCGCCGGACATCCTGGTCGTCGACCTGACCAGCGGCATCAAGGCGATCGCCAACGGTGTAGACTATAAAGTGGCTGCCATCATCACTTTCGGCAACTTCTATCTGGCAAGTACCGGAAACGATGACAATGAGACGATGGATGCGGGTGACAGGATCGTTCTGTTCGGAAACGAAAACATGCTTCCCAACAAACTGTGGCATTATCTGTATGGTGAGGAATATGATGAGGGGCTCCTGTTTGAAGCGGATGCCCAGCAGGCTGCAGCGGCTCTTGCCAGCGGCAATTATTCCGACGGAACTGCTGTCGACTATGTCTTCCTGGCACAGCCGGCTTTGTTTGCGGCGTTAAAGAAGAACGAGAACGCCAAGCTGTATGCCGATATCCAGGAGGTCTACAAGAACAAGTCGGGTCTTGATATGATCCAGGCTGCTGTTTTCATCAAGAATACAGTTGATTCTGCAACAGGCAATGCCTTTTTGGAGAAACTGGAGCAGTCCATCAATGCGGCGATCGAGGATCCTTCTCTTGCCGAGGCGGGACTGGGCGTCTATACTGGTGATGAAGCGACTGCACAGTACGGCTTCAATCCGGCTGTTGTTGTCAATGTCTTCAAGCAGAAAAATGCATTAGGCAACAACGCGATGGGCCTGGGCTTTCGAAAAGCGATCGACATCAAGTCGGATATCGATGCCTTCCTGTCGATCTTCGGTATGAATGAAACAAGTGAAGAGATTTACTTCCAATAAAAATCTGACATTTATTCTCGGCATATTGCTGCTGGCACTTGTGTGGCAGATATTATCAGTATGGATCGGGGAAAGGACCATGGTCTTCCCCGGTCCTTTTGAATCTTTCTGCTATGCCTTTTATCTTCTGGGAAGGGAGTATACCTGGAAGTGCATTGCCGCGACGATGTATCGGATGCTGAAGGGATTTGGGATCTCGCTTCTCTTCGGGATCTTTTTTGGAGTGCTTGCTGGCAACAGCAGACTGGCGGAAGAGCTGCTTCAGCCGGCCGTGATCGCCTTAAGGGCAGTCCCCACAGCATCTCTTGTCTATCTGTTCATCGTGCTGGCGGGTTTTAAGAACGCTCCGGTCTATCTGGTCATCCTGATCTCGTTCCCGATCATCTATGAGGGTGTTCTGGGCGGTATCCGCAACATTCCGGCTTCGATCGTCAATGCGATGAAGGTGGACGGTGCTTCCTTTTGGAGAAGCAATCTGAAGATCAGGCTGCCGCTGGCACTGCCTTACATCATCGTCGCCATGACGACAAGTTTTTCGCTCTGTTTCAAGATCGAGATCATGGCTGAAGTCATCACCGGTGCTTCCGATGCGGGACTGGGTTCGGCGATCTTAGGCATGCGTGCCTCCGATCCGACGAACATGGTGCCGATCTTCGGCTATTCCCTGATCGCGGTGGCACTGATGCTGCTGATCGATCAGCTTGGAAGTCTGATCAAGGATCAAATCAGAATCAATTAGTTTATAATATTGTTGATGGCTAAAAGAAGAAGGATCAACAAAACGTCTTTATATCTGATACTGCTGCTGTCTGTCATGACAGTCTTTGTTTTTTCTCTGCTGTTCGTGAATTACTCTTTCATCGGCAAGAAGTCGATCCATGAAGATGCGAAGAAGTATCATACCAGACACTGTCTGGCGTTCTATCCGGATTCCGGCCAGGGTCTTTCCTATGCCAAAGCGATGTGCAAGGGCGTGAAGGATGATTCGGTCTATGACTATACCCTGATCCCTTATGGCGATTATTATCTGGTGAATTACGGCAAGGACAAAAAGTATTTCGTCGACCGCAATTATGACCTGCTTGAGATCGGTGAAGTTTCCGATGAGGGCAAGCAGATCGTTCTGGATTATCTGCGTTACAGCTACAAGAAGGATGAACCGGAAAAGTATTACGATGTTTCTTTTCTGGAGACACTGCAGTTAGAGAATATCGATTTTGAAAGTGCTGTGTTCAGAATCGCGGAAGAAAACGTTGAGGTCGAACTGCCGCAGTTTGAAAAGACACTGGAGATCCCTCTGAAATATATGCAGAAGGCCATCGGCATGAATCTGGGTTTCCCCAATGAACTTTACCGCAAACCGGTCTATCTGGATCCCGATCCCGAGCATCCGGTCATCTGTCTGACTTTTGACGACGGTCCCCAGCTGCACTACGTACAGGGCGAGAGTTCAACGGAGCGGATCATCGACATCCTTTACCGCTATGATGCCTGCGGAACGTTCTATCTGATCGGCGTCAATCTGGAAGACAGGGAACTGTGGGCAGATTATCAGGTCTATACATTACTGAAGCGTTCGATCAACCAGGGCAATGAATACGGATCGCATTCCCAGACCCACAGCAATCCTTTGCCGGAATTCACCGATGAAGAGATCAGAAAAGAGATCATGGGTCCGGTGAACTATCTCTATGACTTCATGGGCTATGAAATGAAGACTTACCGTCCGGTACAGGGCGAATTCGATGACAGCGTACTGGAAGCGACAGACATGCCTGCCATCTTATGGGATGTCGATTCGGACGACTGGTCACTGTTAGAGGTGCAGGACATCGTCGATCAGGTTCTGAAGTATGATTATGAGACGGGCGATATCATCCTCTTCCATGACATCTACGATGAAAGTGCGGACGCTCTGGAAAAGATATTGCCTGAGTTAATCAAAAGAGGCTGCCAGCTGGTGACAGTCAGCGATATGCTCAGGTATTGCGATATCGATCCCAGTACGATCGATTACTTCTTCAGTCCTTCTTATTACGAGTAAGGATGCTTTCAAGAAATGAGATATACTGATCAGCGATCTCAGGGTCGCTGATTTTTACTTTGTCTTTGTAGGATGTCAGTCTGGCAAAAAAAGCGTCGGAGACGGAAGCACGGATCGAAAAGCCGTCTTTGGTGAAGATGAGATTGGGAAAATCATCTGTGAGACGGGAACGCAGGTAATCGGAATCTTCGATGATCTCAAAACGGATTGTCTGTGTCTGTTTTGAATGGAAGGAAGAAGAACTTTCTTCGATCTGAGCGAGGATCTTTTCTTTGGAAATGGACAGATCGTCTTTTTCATCGGAAAGGACCGTGTCGCCGATGTTGTCAAAACGGACATGATAGATGTTTGGATTTCCGGGGTAGTGATAGTAGAGATAGTAGAGATCGTTGTTCCTGTGCAGGAACACAGGGAAGATCTCTTCTTTTTTGTGATTCCTGGTGATGATCATCATCCTTTGATGACGTATGGATTCCAATGCGTCTTCCAGACGGTTGATGAAATGAGCGTCTTTATGTGCGTTTGCGAATTCCAGTTTCTTCAGATCATCTGTTTCATGTTCTGAAAGAAAGGAATAGAGTTTGTCTTTCAGTTTTGCGGCAAAGCGTTCATCGATGCTTTTGAGTCCGTTGAGGGAATCGGTAAGGATCTTGATCTCGGACAGGGAAAAGGGAACTTCGCAAAGGAAGTAGCCGTCATCATATTCGATCTGAAAACCGATCTCCTGCAGGAACCTGAAGTCATCATAAAGGGTCTTGCGGTTGACGTGTTCAATGCCTTCCGCTTCCAGAAGGGAGATGATCTCGTTGAGGGATAGTTTGTGATCCATGTCACTCTTGCGCATCAGGATCTTGATCAGTGTGAAGATTCGCAAACGGTTCATGTATTCATTATATAGCTGTCCGAAAATTCGGACAAGCAGAGGTTGGGAAAAAGCTAAGATGGAGACAGGAGGTAAGGAAGATGAAAATGACAGTGATCGTAAATCTGTGGACAATGATCATCGCCTGGTGTCTGTATCTCAACGGATACACACTGGTCGCACTTCTTGTATCGGGGATGGCAGCTGTGATTGTGCTGATGATGATCGGTGAGGTGAATTATAAGCGCATGGTTTTCACGGCGGTCGCATTGTATGCTTTCCTGTTCGGACTGTATATCACCAGCAGCATTCCATACTATTTCTCTGCTCTGCATATCTTCTTCAGCATACAGATACTGGATGCATCGATCGTCGGTGAATACCTGTATCAGGCTGATCGGGATTTCGTGCAGGCGATATTATCGGTATGTGCAGTTTCGATGGCAGTGATCTTCGTAGTGATCCTGATGGTGAATGATGCGGATTATTCCCTGTTTACGAAGAACAATCTGTTCCTGATGGAATCGTTCATCTTCCTGCCTTACTTCCAAAGCTGTATCTGTCCTCTGGCATACAGGGCCCTGAGACCTGTTCATCATAGAAAAGGAGCTGTCTAGCTCCTTTCAAACTTTTCGATCTCTTCTTTCAGTACTTTGACGATATTTTCCTGCGGGATGGCTCTGACGATCTGTCCTTTCTTGAACAGGATGGCGGAATCTTTGCCTCCGGCGACACCGATGTCGGCCCTTGATGCCTCCTGGGGTCCGTTGACCGGACAGCCCATGATGGCGACAGTCACATCCTTGCGGACGGTTTCCAGATACTCTTCCATTTCTTTAACGATCGGAAGCATGTCATACTGCAGTCTGCCGCAGGTCGGGCAGGAGATCAGATTCGGCACGTCTTTACGCAGGTTGCAGGCTCTTAAGAGCTTCTTGGCGACTTTCACTTCTTCCACCGGATCATCAGAGATCGATATCCTGATCGTATCGCCGATGCCCTGCATGAGAAGGTTGCCCAGAGCCAGAGAGGACTTGATCGTGCTGTTGAGCAGTCCTCCGGCTTCCGTCACGCCCAGATGGAGCGGATAGGGGAAGGTCTCTGCTGCCAGGGTATAGGCTTTGATGCATTCCAGAGGATCCGATGATTTGAAGGAAAGACAGACATCACGGAAATCCAGTGCTTCTAAGATGCGCAGGTGGTCTTTCGCGGATTCGATCATCGCTTCTTCGGAGTGTTTGTATTTTCTGTTCAGACTGCCGGCATTGATGCCGATGCGGATGGGGATCTTCCTTTCCTTGCATAAAGAAACGATCTCCCTGATCTTGTCTTCATCCTCGATATTGCCGGGATTGAGACGGATCTTGTCCGTTCCGGATCTGATCGCTTCAATCGCAAAATCGGGATTGAAGTGGATATCGGATACCAGAGGGATAGAGATCTGTTTCTTGATCTCTTTTACTGCTCTGGCATCATCTCCGTCGAGTATGGCGACGCGGATGATCTCACATCCCGCTGCTTCCAGCTTTCTGATCTGATTCACTGTTGCCTCAACATCCTTGGTCCTGGTGTTGGTCATCGACTGGATCACGACATTGTCCTGTCCGCCGATCCGTACACCGCCGACGCTGATGGGTCTTGTTTCTGTTCTCTTCATATAATTAATTATAAACTGCGATCAGTTGTTTGAAACAATCAAGTATAATGAGAATATGAGTTGTCCTTTATATATCAGAAGTGTATACAGCCTGCTTTCTTCGATGTGTACGATCGAGGGTATCGTTTCCTATGGAAAGCAGTACGGTTATGAGGCTCTGGGGCTCGTTGACAGGAATGTTCTGGCGGGGGCTATGTCCTTTAAGAAGGCCTGCGAAAAAGCTTCCATAAAGCCTGTTTTCGGCCTGGAATTCGATCTGAGCCTGGAGGAGAGAGTCTATACGATGCTGCTGTATGCGCTGGATGACGAAGGCTTCAGAAACCTGATGGGACTCTCCTCACATATCAATACCAGAGACGAAAAGATCATCGATCTCAAGACACTGGATCTTTACCGCGGACATTGTCTGCTTTGTCTTTTATCGGATAATATGCCTTTGACGGAAACGGCTGACAGAGGTGAGGATCTGGAAGAGATGCTGAAGAAGCAGGAGTTCTGGTTCGGGGATTATATCGTCGGACTAATGGATCATGACATTGCCTCCAACGTCAGAAGAGACAGGATCATAAAGCCCGTATTGAAGAAACATAAGATCAAAATGATCGCCTTGAGCCGGACGTTTTATCTGGACAGGGACGATCATGAGGAATATAACGTCCTGAAGTGTATCCGGGACAAGCAGATCCTGGATGACTCCAACAGTGTGGAAGAAAGCGGAAGACACTTTCTGACCACGGATGAATATGATCTGTTATATGACAGGGAAGAACTGCTCAACTGCGATGTTCTGGCAAGGCAGTGCGATGTGAAACTGAATTATCAGACTTCTCTTCCTGTCTATGAAAATAAAAAAGGTATCCCTTCAAAGGATTATCTGGTGATGCTTTGCAAGGAAGGACTCAAGCGCAGAATGCACAGTCAGGTCCCTAAAGAATATGTGAAGCGTCTGGATTATGAACTCGATGTCATCCTGAAGATGCATTTTGAGGATTATTTCCTCATCGTATATGATTTCATCCTCTATGCCAAGAAAAACGGGATTCTGGTCGGACCGGGCAGAGGTTCGGCTGCGGGTTCCCTGGTTTCATATTGTCTTGGCATTACTGATATCGATCCGTTACATTACGGACTGATCTTTGAACGTTTCCTGAATCCGGAGAGGATCACGATGCCGGATATCGATACCGATTTCCCCGATGACCGCAGAGATGAAGTCATCGCCTATGTCAGGGACCGCTACGGCCTTGATCATGTGGGACACATCATCACTTACGGCACTTTGAAGGCCAGGCAGGTCATGCGCGATGTTGCCAGGGTACTGGATTATCCCTTGAGGGAAGTGGATTCTTTATGCAAACTGATCCCCAATACGCCGGATATGGATTTGGACAAGGCCTATCAGAGCGTTCCGCTCTTTGCCCAGAAGATCGAAGCGGATGCCAGAAACAGGAGATTATATCAGATCGCCAGGAAACTGGAGTTTTTCCCAAGACACGAGTCGACACATGCGGCCGGCATCGTCATGTCCAGAAAACCGCTGGATGAAGTCGTTCCGCTGATACGTGTTGAAAATGATATCTACTCCACCCAGTATACGATGGAGCATCTGGAGGAACTGGGTCTGATCAAGATGGACTTCCTGGCTTTGAGGAACCTGGGCATCATATCCGAGATCGTCGATGACATCAACCGGAGCCAGGAATTCGATATCAGGACTATTCCGCTGGATGACAAGAAGACGTTCGATCTGATCGATTCGGTCAATGTCGCCGGTATCTTCCAGCTGGAATCGGGTGGCATGCGGAATCTGATCCGCAAGATGAAACCCAGGACCTTTGAGGAGATCGGTATGACCATCGCTCTCTACCGTCCGGGTCCGATGAAGAATATCCCCGTCTTTTTAGAGAACAGAGCTCATCCGGAGAGGGTCGAATATCTCCATGAGGATCTAAGGCCGATCTTAAAGGAGACTTACGGCATCATCGTCTATCAGGAACAGATCATCAATATTGCCAGAATTATGGCCGGTTTCAGCTACGGAAAGGCCGATATTCTAAGAAAGGCGATGTCCAAAAAGAAACTCTCGGAACTGGAGAAGCTGCACAATGATTTCATCGAAGGATGCGTGAACAACGGCTATGAAAGGGATCTGAGCGAGAGAATCTATTCTTTGATCCTGGAGTTTGCGAATTACGGTTTCAACAAGTCACATTCGATCGCCTATGCGCTGGTCGCTTATCAGCTGGCTTATCTCAAGGCCAACTTCCCGCTTTATTTCTATAAAGCATTACTCAACGGCGTGACCGGTTCCGAAAGCAAGACCTATGATTATGTCTCGGAATGTCTGCAGATCAATCAGAAGGTCAAAGGCATCAGCATGAACGAATCACAGCTGTCCTATATCATCAAAGATGACAGCATCGTGATGCCTTTTGTGGTATGCAAGGACGTCGGTGCGATCTCCGCCAACAAGATCATTGCCGAAAGAGAAGCCAACGGTCCCTATACCGATTATGTGGATACAATCAGAAGACTGACTCAGGCCGGTGTGGAGCGCAACGTGATCGAGAATCTGATCTATGCGGGTGCTTTCGACGAGTTCCATCACTCCCGTCATACGATGATCGCCTCCTTGAATAACGTCATCATGTATGCCGATGCGCACAAGGGCGAGATCGCACTGATGGAGGACTATGACGACGCGCCGATCATCGAGGAACTGAATGATGATCCGATGGTCTCTGCGGAGAATGAGAAGAGCGTGCTGGGTTTCTACTTCAGTTTCAATCCGATTGCGGCCGTCAAGAAAAAATACAATATCGATACGGATAATCTGTATAATTTATCTGTAAGCACAGGCTTTGTGAAGGGCTTCGGACTGATCAAGAGAGTCAAGTCGCTCAAGACGAAGAAGGGCGACATGATGGCTTTCGTGGATCTGGTGGATGACAAGGGCGCGCTGTCACTGGCTGTCATGCCCAAGATCTACGCGGTCCACGCTTCGCAGCTTGTCAAGGGCAGATATGTCCTGTTTGAGGGAAAGATCGAAAAGGAAGCTTCCTGTCTTGTGAACAAGATGGAGATCCTTTAGGAGGTGTCATATGAAAATACTGATCGTTGATGATGAAACAAAGATCAGGGAAGTCGTGTCGGAATATGCCAAGGCTTCCGGATATGAGTGCGACCAGGCTTCCAACGGCAAGGATGCCGTTGAGCTGGTGACGGAAAACAATTATGACTGCGTCATCCTGGATATCATGATGCCGGAACTGGACGGTTTCTCTGCCTGCAAGAAGATCAAGGCTGTGAAAGACGTACCGGTGATCATGCTGTCGGCAAGGACCGAAGAGGATGACAAGCTGTTTTCCTTTGATCTCGGTGTCGATGACTATGTGACAAAACCGTTCTCTCCCAAGGAACTGATGGCCAGGATCAGAGTGGTCTGCGAGCGCAATTCGGCCCACAGCAGCGACAGGTACGTCTTTGACGGACTGGTCATCGATGTTGCCGGCAGGACGGTGACGATCGACGGGGAGAAGGTCACGCTGACACCCAAAGAGCTGGATCTGCTGATCTACATGGCTGAAAACAAGAACATCGCTTTAGGCAGAGACAAACTGCTGTCATCTGTCTGGCAGATGGATTATTACGAAGACGACCGCACCATCGATACGCATATCAAGATGCTGAGAAAGGATCTGGGCAGATATGCGGATCATATCGTGACGGTCAGAGGTATGGGTTACAAGTTTGAAGTTTAATTTCAAGGGCATCAGGTTCTCTACCTGGCTTTATTTCCTGGGTTTCTCGGTATCGATGATGTTACTGCTGGGTTTTCTCCTGGTCGTTTTGATCAAGCCTTATTACAGGAACGACCGTATCAGGACCATCGATGTCATCTCCGATACGATAGAGACCCTTCTTTTGAAAGAAGATGTCAAGTCAAGAGACATCGAATCGGCGGCCAGGACCATCATCGGCAACAACGTCTGTGCCATCATCTACAATGAAAACGGCAAGGCGATCTACGATCCGCCTGATTCTTTGGGCCAGCTGTGCATGCTGGACAAGCAGATCAGTGTGGGTGAAGAGGTCTTCACGATCAAAAGCGATCCCAAGAAGATGATCGAACTGATCTCGAGAGAAAATCCTCTGTCGCTGACACTGTATTCGCAATACACAGGTCTGGAGATGCTTTTGTACGGCAGGCAGATCCGCAGCAATCTGACCAATTATTATCTGATACTGAATACACCGCTGGAGCCGGTGGAATCCTATATCGATTTCATTCTGAATCAGTATGTCTATATCGCGGTTATTGTGATCTTTATTGCGTTGATCGTAGCGCTCTTCCTTGCCAGAAGGATCTCTTCACCGATCGTCAAGATGAAGGATGAGGCCAACAAGCTGGCCCAGGGCAACTACGATGCCAAGTTTGAGACGAAGTCGTTCTCGGAGATCAACGATCTGGCTTCCACCCTGGATGATGCGACCCAGAAGCTTTCCAAAGTCAATGACCTGAGAAAGGACCTGGTGGCCAATGTCTCCCATGATATCAAAACGCCTCTGACGATGATCAGGGCCTATGCGGAGATGATCAAGGATATCTCCGGTGATGATCCTGCCAAACGCAACGAACATCTCGATGTCATCCTGCAGGAGACGGAATATCTGGACAAGCTGGTCAGCGATATGTCGGAGCTTTCCAAGCTGCAGTCGGGTGTTCTGGAGGCTTCGAAAGAGAACTTTGATTTGAAGGAGTGTATCGAACAGGTCGTCATGCTGCTGTCGCAGGCGATCCGGGAAAAGAATATAGATCTGGTACTGGATCTTGATGAGTGTGTCGTCTATGCCGATGAGATCAAGATCTCCCAGGTCATCTACAACTTCCTTTCCAATGCCCTGAAGTATTCCGATGATAATTCCAAGATCATCGTCAGATCAAGAAGCAGTGAGGAAAAGGTCAGGGTGGAAGTGATCGACAACGGCAACGGCATCTCTGCCGAGGCTCTTCCTTATATCTGGGACCGTTACTATAAAGTGGACAAGAACTTCAACCGTTCCGTCAATTCCACGGGTCTGGGTCTGGCGATCGCCAAGGCGATACTGGAAGCACACAAGGCAAGATACGGTGTCGAATCGAAACTGAACGAGGGTTCGACGTTCTGGTTTGAACTGGACCGCGATTATGAAGAAGAAAACTGATTATCTCAAATACATCAACTATGAATTCGATCAGGAAGGTTTGAACTACAAGGTCAATACCGATACGGTAGCTTTAGGCATGTTTCTTGATCCGATGAAGCATAAATCAGTGCTGGATATCGGCTGCAACTCGGGAGCGCTGCTTTTATATGCCCATCAGAAAGGGGCAGGTCACTTATGCGGTGTCGATATCCATGAGGATGCCTTAAAAAACGCAGAAAAGAATCTGAAACAGTATACGGATGACTTTGAACTCTACTGCTGTCCGGTGCAGGAACTGGAAGCAGGTCAGTATGATGTTGTCGTATGCAACCCGCCGTTTTTCGAGATGAACAACGTGACGCCGGATGAATATCTGAAGGAAGCCATGTTTGAGTGTTTGCTGCCTTTGGAGGAACTGTTCAAAGCGCTGCGGAAATTCATGAAAGCCAACGGGGAAGCTTACCTGATCTATCAGGCCGACCGTTTTCCAGAACTCTACGACATGTGCAGGGAATACAAGCTCAAGATCATGAAGATGGCATTTGTCCATGACGTGCATTCCAGACATGCCCTGAGGGTACTGGTAAAACTCAAGATCGGTCCGATGTCAAAAGTGAAGATTCTGAAGCCGGTCATGATCGACGCGGGAAAATTTGTTTAGAACGTTTTTATCGAAGAGGATCAGCCGATGAAAAAAGAAAACAGAAAAATGATGCGGAAACTGATACTGATATGTTTTGTCATGTTGATGTTTGCGGGATGCGCTGCCGAAAAGGAAAACGAGGTTCCGGTTCAACCGGAAGCGGAAACAGGCATTCGAATCGAGACGGTCGAGACAGGATCTTTCTCGATGGATTATTTCAGATTCGGAAACGGAAAGAAGACTTTCGTGATCCTGCCCGGATTGAGTGTGCAGAGCGTCATGGGCTTTGCGGATTCCGTTGCCGAAGCTTATCGGGTGCTGTGTGATGACTATACAGTCTATCTGTTTGACCGCAGGAAGAAACTGCCGGAATCCTATTCCGTACACGAGATGGCAACGGATACGGCTGAGGCATTCAGGGCTTTGGGACTGAAGGACATCAGCCTGTTTGGTGCCTCACAGGGTGGGATGATCGCAATGGAGATCGCAATGAACGAACCTGAACTGATAGAGAATCTTGTTTTGGGATCGACCTCAGCCTGTGTGAAAGAACAGCAGTATCAGACGATTGAGAAGTGGATCGATCTGGCTAAGGCCGGTGAAAAAGAAGAGCTGTATCTGGCTTTCGGCGAAGCCATCTATCCAAAGGAAGTCTATGAACAGTCAAAGCAGCTGCTGATCGATGCGGCGGAAACGACGAGCGATGAGGATCTCGAGCGTTTCATCATCCTGGCGGAAGGCATCAGGGGTTTTGATGTTTCAGGGGATCTGGAAAAGATCGTCTGTCCGGTGCTCGTTCTGGGTTCCATGGACGATCAGGTTTTGGGGGCTGATGCCAGCATCGAGATCGGTGAACATTTCAAAGACCGTGATGATTTCGTCATCTATATGTATGACGGCTACGGTCATGCCGTATATGATCTGGCTCCCGACTATAAGGAGCGGATACTGGGTTTTCTGAGATCGGTAAAATGATGGAAGAAGAGATCAGGCGTCTTTATGTCAGGTCTGTGCACCTGGAAAAGGAGATACCCGAAGACCATTATCTGAAAAACATCCCGGCTGTCAGGCAGCTGGGGAAGCAGGATCTTGTCTTTGACAGTCCCATCAGTATCTTCATCGGGGAAAACGGAACAGGGAAGTCGACCATACTGGAAGCGATCGCTGTCGCTTCAAGGTACAATCCGGAAGGCGGAAACAGAAACATGAGTTTCTCCACCAAGGATTCCCATTCGGATCTCCATGAATATATCCGCATCGCCAAAAACCTTCATGAAAAAGACGGTTTCTTTTTAAGGGCCGAGAGTTTCTATAATGTCGCCACATATATTAATGAGGTCGCCTATGACAAGTACTACGGCGGTCCTTTGCATGAGATGTCTCACGGGGAAAGCTTTCTTTCTCTGGTGAAGAACCGTTTTGAGGGACACGGCTTATATCTGCTGGATGAGCCTGAAGCGGCTCTGTCTCCCCAGAGACTGATGACACTGCTGGTCTATATTCATGATCTGATCAGTGAAGAGAGCCAGTTCATCATCGCCACACATTCGCCGATTATCATGTCGTATCCGTCAGCGGATCTGTTTGAGTTTTCCGATGAAGGGATCAGAAAGGTGAGATATCAGGATACCGATCACTACAAGATCATGAAGGATTTCATTGAAAAACCGGAGGTCATGTATCATCATCTGTTTGATTGAAATTTGTGATTGAAAAATGAATTCTTATCTGCTATGATATTTACGTTATAGTCTCTCCTTAGAGGGGATTATAACCGCTCAGAAGAGGTTTAAGTATCGCTTGATCACCTTAATGGCGAGTCTGAATCTAAAAAAAGGAGGTCAACTATGTACGCTATTATCGAAACCGGCGGCAAGCAGCTGAAGGTCGAAGAAGGCCAGACGATCTATGTTGAAAAACTGGATGTCGAGGAAGGCAAGAAGTATGTATTCGACAAGGTTGTTGCTCTGGAAAACGGTGGTCTGACTCTGGGTACTCCGTATGTCGAGGGTGCCAAGGTCTCCTGCAAAGTCGAAAAGCAGGGCAAGGGAAAGAAGATCGTCATCTTCAAGTACAAGCAGAAAACAGGCTCTACAAGACGCAAGCAGGGTCATCGTCAGCCATACACCAAGTTAACTGTTGAAAAGATCGGCTGATGATCAAAGCATTATATGAAGTCAGTGAGGACCGCTATCTGTCTCTGGAAGTCTCAGGACATGCGGAGTACGGAGAGTATGGAAAGGATCTGATCTGTGCTTCAGTCAGTTCCATCATGTTCGGTCTCATGAATGCGCTGGATGCGCTGGATGAGAACGTCACGATCGGACAGGAAGAAAACAGGATCATTATTGAAGATCACAGCAGCTGTGAAACAGTCCAAAACTATTTCCAGCTGGCGATTACGCAGATGAAAACGATTGAAGCTTCCTACGGGGACTTCATCAGAGTAGAAAGGAAGTAAAAACACATGAAATATGTACTTAATATTCAGTTCTTCGCTTCTAAAAAAGGTGTAGGTTCGACCAAGAACGGCCGTGATTCGCAGTCCAAGCGTCTTGGCGCGAAGCTCGCAGACGGTCAGTTTGCGACGGCTGGTTCCATCATCTACCGTCAGAGAGGCACGAAGATCCATCCGGGTACAAACGTTAAGAAGGGCGGAGACGATACTCTGTTCTGTCTGGTCGACGGTGTTGTCAAATACGAACACTTAGGCAAGAAGAAGACAAAGGTATCGGTTTATCCTGCAGCTTAATCTTCGAAAAGCAAGCCCTTACAGGGCTTTTTTAATCACTTATGCAATTTATCGATAAAGTAAAACTGAAACTGAAGGCCGGAAACGGCGGCAACGGGATTGTCGCTTTTAAGCATGAGAAATATAATCCGCTGGGCGGACCATCCGGAGGCGACGGCGGCAACGGCGGTTCGATCATTTTCAAGGTCGATACCAACAAGTCGACACTGCTGGATCTGCGCTACAGCAAGATGATCAGGGCGCAGGACGGGGAAAACGGCAAGGGCAACAACATGTTCGGTGCTTCCAGTGACGATGTCATCGTCAAGGTCCCTCTGGGAACGATCGTCAGGGATCTGGACAGCGATGAGATCGTGGCCGATCTCAATACGCTGGATTCCGAGGCCGTGATCTGCGAAGGCGGCAAAGGCGGCAAGGGCAACTATCATTTCAAGTCTTCCCGCAACAATGCCCCGGATCACTGCACGCTGGGCACGCCGGGCAAGGAGAGGAACGTTCTGGTCGAACTCAAGCTTCTGGCGGATGTCGGACTGGTCGGATTGCCATCCGTAGGCAAATCCACACTGCTTTCCGTGGTGTCCAATGCCAGACCGGAGATCGCCGATTATCCCTTTACGACCTTAAAGCCGCAGTTAGGCATGGTGAAGGTGGGAGATTCTTCCTTTGTCATGGCTGACCTGCCGGGTCTGATCGAAGGGGCGTCGGAAGGAAAGGGTCTTGGTCATGAGTTCCTCAAGCACATCGAGCGCTGCCGTCTGATCATCCATGTTTTGGACATGGGCAGGGAAGATCCGGTCAATGACTACGAGGTCATCAATGAGGAACTGAAGAAGTATCCGGGCAATCTCTATGAAAGACCGCAGATCGTACTGGCCAACAAGATGGACCAGGACAATGCGGAAGAAAACCTTAGGAAGTTCAAAGAGAAGTATCCCGATCTGGAGGTCTTTGAAGCGATCACGCTGATCAATGAAGGCCTGCAGCCGGTCTTATACAAGGCCAAGGATATGCTGAAGGATCTGCCGCAGTTCCCGCTATATGATCCCAACAAGGCGGAAAAGAAGGTCGTCTATAAATATGAGGAACCCAAACCTTTTGAGATTTACAACGAAGGAAACGGCATCTGGAGAGTGGAGGGCGATAAGGTCGAAAGGCTTTTCCGGAATACCAATTTCAATGATGAGGATTCCGTTCTGCGTTTCTCAAGAGCACTGTCCAAAATGAAGCTGGATGAGGCTCTGCGGGAGAAGGGCTGCAAGGACGGCGACCAGGTATTTATCGAGGATTACAGTTTTGATTTCATGGATGAAGGCGAATAAGCCTTCATCTTTTTGTCTTTGGTGAAAACGGTTACAAAATATAATATAATAGGAGCAGGGGCTGATGCCCCAGGAGGCTAAAATGAAAAAGTTTTTAAGTTTACTTCTGATCGTTTTACTGGCCTGCACTCTTGCTGCATGCGGCGGCAAAGAAGAAGGCGGTGGCGAAGAAGAGAGTACCGGTAGCGACTCTCTGGTCATCTATTCTCCGAACTCTGACCCGCTGATCGCGGTCGCTGAGACTTTCGGTGAGAAGTATGGCATCAATGTCGAAGTCGTTTCTGCCGGAACCGGTGAGTGTCTGGAAAGAATCTCTGCCGAAAAAGACAATCCGAAAGGTGACATCATGTACGGCGGTATGAACTATGCCAACTCATTCAACCCGGATTATGTTCCTCTGTTCGAAGAGTATGTTGCAGCCGGCGATGAGAATCTTCCGGAAGCATATCGGAACTTCAACGGCATCACAACACACTATTGCCTGGATGGTTCTGCTGCTCTGTTAGTCAACATCAAGGAATATGAGAAGTTAGGTCTGAACATCGATGATTTCGATTCTTATGCAGATCTCTTACAGCCCGAACTCAACGGCAAGATCGCCATGGGTGACCCGGCAAACTCTTCAAGTGCCTGGGCTGAACTGACCAACATGCTGCTTGTCATGGGTGATGAACCTTATGATGAGAAGGCCTGGGAATGGGTCGGCGAATTCATCAAGAACCTCAACGGCGTACAGCTTTCATCTTCTTCCGCTATCTACAAGGGAACTTATGAAGGTGAGTATGTTGTCGGTGTTTCTTATGAAGATCCGTGTGTAGGTCTGCTGGTCGACGGCGGCGGCGACAAAGTCAGACTCGTTTATCCGTCTGAAGGTGCTGTATGGCTCCCGGCCGGTGTTGCGATCATCAAGAATGCTCCGAACATGGAAAATGCCAAGAAGTTTGTTGACTGGCTGATCTCTGACGAGGGTCAGGCTGAAGTAGCCAAGACGACTGCCCGTCCGGTCAATCCGGCCATCAGCAACACTGCCAAGGAAATGACTCCGTTCTCTGAGATCAATGTCGTTTACGAAGACATGAGTCTGTGCGGCACGAACAAGAAGGCTTGGCAGGCACGCTGGACAGAAATGTTCACTGCAGCTCAATAAGCAAGACAATATAATTCAAAAATAGTGAGGTTGGAAATATGAGTGTCAATATCAAGATTAGAGACGCCGTGAAGAAATACGGCGATAATACGATCATTTCTGACTTATCACTGGATATCAAGGAGGGTGAATTTTTCACCCTTCTTGGTCCATCTGGATGTGGTAAGACAACTTTATTGCGAATGATCGCCGGTTTCAACTCGATTGAGGGCGGAGATTTTTATTTCGGTGATACCAGGATCAACGACATGGATCCGGCAAAACGAAATATCGGTATGGTTTTCCAGAACTATGCCATTTTCCCGAATATGACGGTCGAAAAGAACGTTGCCTTCGGTCTTAAGAACCGCAAACTCCCAAAGGACGAGATCGCATCCAAGACGGATCAGTTTCTGAAGTTGATGAAGATCGATGAATATCGCGATCGTATGCCTGAGAGACTTTCAGGTGGACAGCAGCAGCGTGTCGCTCTCGCCCGTGCTCTGGCCATCACGCCGGATGTGCTTCTGATGGATGAGCCTTTGAGTAACCTTGACGCCAAGCTGCGTGTGGAAATGCGTACGGTCATCAAACAGATACAGAATGAAGTCGGTATCACGACCGTATATGTCACTCATGACCAGGAGGAGGCAATGGCTGTCTCCGACCGTATCGCGGTCATGAACGATGGCGAGATTCAGCAGATCGGTACGCCGAAGGTACTTTATCAGCGTCCGGCAAATCTTTTTGTCGCAACATTCATCGGACATACCAATGTCATCGATGCCAAACTGAAGGAAAAGGGCGGCAAGGCTTATCTTGTGCTTCCGGGAGACTATGAGGTCGAAGTGGATACGATCAGGAAAGAAGAGATCTATGACCGCAATGTCAAGGCTTCGATCCGTCCGGAAGAGCTGGTCGTCGATGCCAACAACAAGGAAGGCATCACCGCTTATATCGATGATGCGGTATTCCTCGGCCTGAATACACATTATTTCGTCCATTTCGAAAACGGCGAGACAGCAGAGATCATTCAGGAATCCAAGATCGACTCGATCATTGAGAAGGGTTCCAAGATCAAGCTCGGTGTCAAGACGGAGAAGATCAACATTTTCGATGAGACCGGAAGCTGCAACCTGGTGGAAGGTGTCGTCAATGACTACGATATCTATAAAAAAGAGGCCTGATCATGTTTGACTCAAAGAAAAACTTTGATGTCTGGAAGGTCGTATCTGCACTCATCCTGGCGCTCTACGGTCTGTTCCTGATTTATCCGTTATTCAAGCTTCTGTATAACGCATTCTTCAGCAACGGCCAGTTCACGCTGGAGCAGTTTGCGAAGTTTTTCTCTCAGACATACTACATCAAATCCATATTCAACTCGATCAAGGTGTCTTTCCTGGCAACGCTGCTGACACTGGCCATCGGCATTCCTCTGGCATATTTCTACCAGATGTTTGAGATCAAGGGTCAGGCGGCATTGCAGGTGATCATCATCCTGTGTTCGATGTCAGCTCCGTTCATCGGTGCCTATTCCTGGATCATGCTTCTGGGAAGAAGCGGTGTTGTCACGCAGCTGATTGAGGCGATCCTTCCTGTCAAGGTGCCCAGCATCTACGGCTTCAACGGTATCCTGCTGGTACTGGCCCTGCAGCTGTTCCCGCTGGTCTTCCTGTATGTTTCGGGTGCTCTCAAGAATATCGATAATTCTCTGCTGGAAGCTTCCGAAAACATGGGCTGTTCCGGTGTGAGCCGTTTCTTCAAGCTGGTCATCCCTCTGTGTATGCCGACGATCATCGCCGCAACACTGATGGTCTTCATGAGAGCGTTCGCCGACTTCGGTACGCCCTTACTGATCGGTGAGGGTTATCAGACCTTCCCGGTCGTCATCTACAACTCCTACTTTGCGGAGACGGGCGGCGACCACAACTTCGGTGCTGCGATCTCGGTCATCGCCATCATCATCACGGCGATCATCTTCCTGATCCAGAGGTACATCAACAACCAGTTCAGGTTCACGATGAATGCGATGCATTCGATCGAGCGCAAGCAGATCCACGGTTTGCAGGCAGTGCTGATCAACTTCTACTGCTGGTTCGTGGTCCTTCTGGCTTTCATGCCGCAGGTCTACGTCATGTATACTTCATTCCTGAAGACTTCAGGCAAGATCTTCCTGCCGGGTTATTCACTGGATTCCTACCGTTTCGCATTCACGCATCTGAAGAATGCGATCCCGAATACCTTCCTGATCGGCGGACTGGCATTGATCATCGTCATCATCCTGGCCATCCTGATCGCTTATCTGGTCGTCAGAAGGAACAATGCGGCCAACCGTGTCATCGATACGCTTTCGATGATCCCGTACATCATTCCGGGTTCCGTCGTCGGTATCGCTCTGGTCATGGCTTTCAACAAGAAGCCGCTGGTCCTGGCCGGCACGGCAATCATCATGATCGTTGCCCTGGTCATCCGTCGTATTCCTTATACGATCAGATCGTCCACGGCGACCCTGCAGCAGATCCCGATGTCGATCGAAGAGGCTGCCATCTCTCTCGGTTCTTCCAAACTGAAGGCTTTCTTCACGATCACGGTGCCGATGATGGCCAACGGTATCCTGTCGGGTGCGATCATGTCCTGGGTCACGATCATCACCGAGCTGTCGACGGCGATCATCCTCTACAACCTGAAGACGATCACGCTGACACTGGCGACCTATACCTACGTTTCCAGAGGCAACTACGGTATTGCCGCAGCCTATGCGACGATACTGACAGCCGCAACAGTCATTTCTCTGCTGCTGTACATGAAGCTGACCGGAAACAAGGAGATTTCATTCTAAAGCCGATTCAAAATCGGCTTTTTTCTTGTATAATTGTCTTATGATCGGATTTGTCAGAGGTACAGTTCATGCGTTTGGTCCGGACTATGTGCTCATCGATGCGGGCAACATAGGATACCGTATTAATTTTTATCATCCGGAAGTCCTGAGAAAAGACAAGGAGATGATCGTCTACACCTATCAGAATGTCAGGGAAGACGAGATCAGTCTCTACGGTTTTCTTTCTCTGGAGGAGTATGATCTGTTTACCAAGCTGATCTCTGTCAAGGGGCTGGGTCCCAAAATCGCATCCAACATCCTGTCAAGGGCATCTGTGGAAGCAATCATCACCGCCATCGAGACCGGTGATGTCGATTTCATCAGGAACATGCCCGGTATCGGCAAGAAGACAGCTTCCCAGATCCTGCTGGATCTCAAGGGCAAGCTTGTTGAGACAGACGTGGAAAACAGCGAGGAACTCAGTGATGTTGCCGAGGCGCTCAAACAGCTGGGCTACAAGCCGACAGAGATAAGACCGGTCATGAAGAAGCTGGCAAATGAAAAAGGTTCGACCGATGAGCTGATGAAAAAGGCTCTTGCGATGCTCGTAAAGTAAAACACTATGGAAGAAGAAAGCAAATTATTATCTGCGGACAAGCAGGCTCAGGACGATGATGCGACCCTGCGTCCCAAGACACTCGAAGAATATGTCGGTCAGAGCGATCTCAAGGAAAACCTGGAGGTTTTCATCAAGGCCGCAAAGATGAGGGATGAAGCCCTCGATCATGTCCTGCTCTACGGTCCTCCGGGACTGGGCAAGACGACGATGGCCTATATCCTGGCCAATGAGATGGGCACCAATATCAAGACGACGACCGGTCCCAGCATTGAAAAGACCGGTGATCTGGCAGCCATCCTGTCTTCTCTGGAGGCGGGGGACGTGCTGTTCATCGATGAGATCCACCGTCTGCCCAAGATCGTCGAAGAGGTCTTATATTCGGCGATGGAGGATTTCTACATCGATATCGTCGTCGGCAAGGAAGAGGGTGCCAAGTCGATCCGTCTGGAGCTGCCTCCCTTTACACTGGTCGGTGCGACGACCAGGGCGGGAGCGATATCCTCTCCATTAAGAGACCGTTTCGGCATCACTTCGAAGCTCAATTACTACACCAACGATGAACTGGCCCAGATCGTCAGAAGGACTTCCAAGGTCTACGGTGCTGACATCGATGAGGAGGCCGTGGATGAGATCGCCAAGCGTTCAAGAGGAACGCCGCGTATCGCCAACAGACTTTTCAGAAGGGTGAGGGATTTCGCTCAGGTCAGGAACGAAGGCGTCATCGATCTGGACATCACCAGACAGGCTCTGGAGAAGATGAAGGTCGATTCGCTCGGACTGGATGATGTCGATATCCGCTATCTGCGGGGCATCATCGAGCGTTTCAAGGGCGGTCCTGTCGGTGTGGAATCGATCGCTTCAGCGATCGGCGAAGAGGCGATCACGCTGGAGGATGTCTATGAACCTTACCTGCTGCAGATCGGTTTCATCAACCGTACTGCCAGGGGCAGGGTGGTCACGGAAAAGGCCTACAGACACCTCAGTATCGACTACGATCAGAAACTGTTTTAAAGCTCACCTGATGTGAGCTTTTTCTTTCATAGAAAAAGATTGAATTTTAAAAACGATGTATGTTAGAATAATTAAGCGTAAATGGGAGGTAGGTATCAATGCCAAGAGAGTTTGTTACTTTCAAGTGTACTGAGTGCGGTCAGGAATCATACTACGGTTCCAGAAATAAGAAGAAACATCCGGAAAAGATGGAAATCAAGAAGTTCTGTCCTAAATGCAACAAAATGACTGTTCACAAGGAGAAGAAATAGGCTGAAGCCTATTTTTTGTTATGATGGAAATTCAGACATTCGTCATGGGTCCGGTCATGACCAACACCTATCTTTTGTCGATCAATGACAAAGCGCTCGTGATCGATCCGGCAGGAAAGAGCGAAAAGGTGATCGAGAAGCTTGGTGATCTTGATCTGATCGGCATCCTGCTGACTCACGGTCACTTCGATCATATCAAAGGAGTGGACGGGCTTTATGAGAAATATCACTGTCCTGTCTATATCCATCAGGATGATGAAGTCTATGCCAGAGACAAGTATTCCGGACTGATCTTCAACCTGTCTGCCTATATCAGCTGTCCTGTGGAGTATCTGAAGGAAGGAAAGATGGAGATCGGACCGTTTGGCTTTGAGGTGATCTTCACGCCCGGCCATACGCCGGGGAGCGTCATCTATGTCTTTGAGGATGAGATCTTTACCGGAGACACTTTGTTCAAAGGCTCTGTGGGAAGGACGGATCTGGACGGCGGAAACGAGAGACAGCTGAAAGATTCTTTGAGGGTCTTTCGAACCTTTGAGAAGGATTATCATATCTGTCCCGGGCATGAATCGGACACCTATCTGTCCTATGAACTGGCCAATAACTGGTTCTTAAGATAGAAAACAGCTCATTTTTGAAAGAAAATGAGCTTTTTATTTAGGATTTTTCCATTTTTCGGCGAAATATGTATAGAGGCTGAAAAATGGAAGAACGCTTACTGGCATTACTGAGACTGGCATTAAAGTACAATGCGACGGATATTCATTTCATGATGCGTTATCGGGAAGTGGATATCGACATGCGGATCGACGGGATCTTAAGAAAGGTCAAGGGAAAGTTTGAGGACTACAAGCTGATCCGCTATCTGCAATACCTGGCGAATCTGGATATCGGCAATATCCTGACGCCGCAGACCGGGCAGTTTGAGATGGAGGTGGACGGAGATCTGCTTTCTTTGCGTTTCGCTGTCATCAACAAGGTCAACTACAGCAACGGTGTTCTGCGTATCCTGAATTCAAAGATCAGGATCTGTGCCGATTCCCTGTCATCGATCGCGGATCAGAACCGTTATTTCAAGAGTCTTTTAAACAAAGACTGCGGACTGATTTTATTTTCAGGTCCGACCGGATCGGGCAAGACGACGACGCTGTATTCGCTTCTGAAAGATGTCAGGTACAAGAAGATCTATTCGATCGAGGATCCGATCGAGGTCTATCATGACAATATCATCCAGCTTTCGGTCAATGAGGCCATGGATTTTGATTATGCCAAAGGCATCAAGCAGATCCTGAGACATGATCCGGACATCATCATGATCGGTGAGATCAGGGATGAAAAGGCGGCGAAGATGGCGGTCGTGGCTGCCAATACCGGGCACCTGGTCCTTTCTACCATCCATACCTCAAGGGCTTCCGGATGCATCTCGCGTCTGAGTGAACTGGGGGTCAATGAGGAGCACCTCTATGAGAACCTGCTCTGCGTCTGTAATCAGAGGATGCTGGTGAACAGAAAGAATCATGAGAAAGTCGTTCTCTACGAGATCATGGACCGCAAGGAGATCGAGTATTTCCGCATGAACAAACGAAATTCGGATGATTTTCTCAGTGTCGAAAAACAGATCGAAAAGGGGATCAAAGATGGCATCTTTGAAGAAACTGCTGGCTGAAAAGACAGTCAGTCAGGAAGATCTTTCCTATCTGTCGATGCTTCTGGACGCCGGGCTGACGATCAGCGAGTGTTTCGATCTGCTCAGAAGCAGGAAGAATGAAACAGTATTTACAGAAATCAGAAAGAAGCTCGATGAAGGAATGCTGATCGAATCGATCATTTCCGGATATCTGCCCGCTTCGATCAGGGCTTATGTGGTGTCACTGCTTCCTTCGCTTTCTTTCAGCAGCTGTCTGTCATTGTCTCTGCAGTTTCAGAGAAGAAGCGAAGAGGGGAAGAAGACACTTTTGTCTTCACTGGCTTATCCTCTGATCCTCTTATTTGTAGCGATGACCTGTCTCTACCTGTTTGATCTGTATGGCATGGATACGATCTTTTCCATGATCGCTTCTTTCGATGCCGATCTGGAACTCTACCGGGATATGAGAGTCCTGTTTTCCATCGTTGTCAATCTGTTTTATTACGGGATCTTATTGATCTTCGGTCTGATCATATTCTTTTCTTCCAGGAAGCGGATCGTATATCTCTATATCTTTGTGTCCAGATATTTCCCGAATTCTTTTTTCAACATCTACTATTCGGAGGAATTCATGTCGCTTCTGCTGGTCTGTGCCAGAAGGGGCTACAGCACAAAAGAGGCACTGGATATCCTCAAGGCCATGAGAAGCAAGCCGATCGTCTCTTTTCTGGCTTATCACATGGATGAGAGCCTGCTGAAGGGCGAGACGCTCAAGGAAGCGGCCAGGCTTTCTTATTACGACTCTTCGCTGTCCCGTTTCATCAAGATCGCCAATTACAGCAATGACTTTTCCGATGTCATCGATTCCTACATCGATCTGGCAAAACAGAAGATCGTGAAACGGATGAAGAGTTATTCGCTGTGTATTCAGCTGTTCACATACGCTTTCATTGCCTGCATCATCATTTTCATCTACCAGATCCTGTTCATGCCGATGCAGGCGATCAGCGGTTTTTAGGAGGTAATTATGAACGAAAAAGGTTTTACACTGCTGGAGATGATCGTCGTCGTGATCATCGTATCCATTCTTTTTCTGCTGACGATCCCCAATGTGTCGAAAGTGATCTCATCGGTGGATTCCAAGGCCTGCAAGGCCCTGACCAAGGTCGTCGATGCGGCGATCGTGCAGTTTCGGCTTGACTACGGAAGCGATCCGGGTTCTCTGATGGATCTGGTGCACGGAGGTTATCTGGAAGAGGATCAGATCACCTGTTCCAATGGCGATGCCTTGAGCATCTCGGACGGTCACTGTGTCATCAACTGAGAAGGGTTTTTCCCTGCTGGAGATGCTGATCGCGGTGATGATGATCGCCTCTCTTGCTGTCGTCGCCTTGAACTACAGGGAAGGACCGGATCTGGAACATTACCGTTTTCTCAATGATTATCTTCTGATACAGTCTGAAGCGATGAGTGAAAGAAGAGACAAAGTCTATGAAAACGGCATCCGCTTTAATTCGATGGGGCACATCGATCTGGCAAGGACAGTCGAATTCAGAAGAAAGAAGATCACACTGAATCTGGGGAGCGGCTATGCGCTTATCAGATAATGAGGGTTTCTTCCTGCTGGATGCGCTCTTGTGCGTGTTCATCCTTTCATGGGTGTGTATCCTGTGTTTTTCGATCTATCATCTGATCGATGCCTATGACAGGGGATATGAGGAATACGGAAACAGATCCAATATCACCTATGAATCAATCCTGGCTCCATTGAATCATTGCGAGACGTGTGAGGTCCATGAACCTGATTAGGAATCTGGCAGGACTGCTGATCATCCTGTCGCTGCTGCCGATCGCGATGACGGCCTTCCGCTATACGGCGGATATCCCGTTTCTCTATGATGAGATCTCCGACGAAGTGGCTCTGGCCCAGTTAAGGGAGATCCTGCTGATCGCCTATGACATGCGTGCAGGATACAGCGCATTGTCTTTCCGCTATCAGAACAGAGAGTTCAGTCTGTCGCTGGTCAACGGGAAGCTGATCCTGCAGCCGGGAACACAGATCTATCTGGCGGATCTTGATGAACTGCATTTTGAGGAAAGAAACGGAGTGATCTATGTGTGCTATGAAAGAGACGGAAAGGAAAATGAAAGAGTCATCGCTTCGGCAAGAGGGTTTTATCTCGACGATTTTTCTGATTGTGATGTGCACGATGATATCGCTGATCGCGATGAAGAGTGACTATATCATCAAAGCCGATCAGGTCTATGCCAATCTGGAGGAATTCGAAGAGGCCTTTGAAGCGGAAGCGATCGTGATCGATCATGTCAGATGTCTGCTGGCCAGAAATGAGGAGATCGCTGATTTCTGCAGCGAGGGGATCTGTGTGAACGTCTGTCAGAACGGGAACCGCTATGAACTGTTTTTTCTGGATTATCAGATGTCGCTTCTTGTCTATGAGAAGCAGATCATTGATTTCAGTGTCGTGAAAAACTGATTTTGCCAAAAACGAGAATCATATAATAAAATAGAAAAGTAAAAAAAAGAGGTAATCAGATATGTTGAACTGTACAGAAATCAAACCGGGTACGTGTTTTACCTGGGAGAATGAATTATATCAGTGCATCGATATTCAGCTGAACAAGACAGCCATGGCGAAGATGAAGGTCAAGGTCAAAGTCAAACAGCTCAAGACCGGTGTCGTCAAGGAACTGTCCCTGATCGGTTCCGATCAGGTCGGTGAGGCTTATCTTGACAAGAAAAAGATGCAGTTTCTTTATGATTCCGGTGATACCGAGGTCTTCATGGATTCCGAGACATACGAACAGATCGAGATCCCCAAGGACAGACTGGAATGGGAATCCAAATTCCTGATCCCGAATCTGGACGTCAATATCACGTTCTATGAGGGTGAGGTCTTAGGTATCGTGCTGCCGGACAAGGTCGATCTTGAACTGGTGGAATGCGAAGCAGCCGTCAAAGGAAATACCGCGACCAGTGCACTGAAGAATGCCGTGACCGAGACCGGCCTGACTGTCAAGGTGCCGCTCTTTATCGAAGAAAGCGACAAGATCACAGTCTCCACCGAAGACGGACACTACTGCGGAAGAGCTTAAGAAAAAAAGAAAGGAGAATTCAATTCTCCTTTTTCATTGTTTCAGATAACGGGCTGCACTGTCGGCAGCGATGGCACCGTCATTGCAGGCGGTGATGACCTGACGCAGATCCTTGCGGATGCAATCGCCGGCTGCGAAGATGCCTTCGGCCGCTGTGGACATGTCTTGCTTTGTGATGATATAGCCTTTTTCATCCAGCAGGGACGGATCCAGGAAATCCGTGACCGGATCGGCTCCGATGTAAGGGAAGATGCCCTTGCAGGGGACCGTTGTGATCTCATTAGTATCGACATCTTTGAGATTGATGCCGCAAATCCTGTCATCTTTGATGCACAGGCTTTCGGGAATATGCTTTGTAATGATCTCGATCTTTTCGTTTGCCTTCACTTTGTCAACGATGCCTGCTTCGGCGCGGAAGACATCCCTGCGGATGACGATCGTGACTTTGGAAGCAAGTGTCGCAAGATATAAGGCTTCTTCCAGAGCGGAATTGCCGCCGCCGATGATGACGACTTCCTTGTTGCGGTAGAAGAATCCGTCGCAGACTGCGCAATAGGAGATGCCTCTTCCGGTATACTCGTTCGCATGGGGCAGATCCAGTGTTCTTTCTTTCGTGCCGGTGGCGATGATGACGGCTTTGCATGTTAAGGCTCGGCCGTCGGAAAGCGTCACGGTCTTGTTCTGCGTTCCGCTGATTTCTGTGACTTCTCCGGAGATCAGCTCTGCACCGAATTTCTGGGAATGATCCGTGAGATGCTGGGCAAGTTCCAGTCCGGATACAGATTCAAATCCGGGATAATTTTCGATCTGATAGGTCTTGGAGAGTTTGCCACCGTTGATGGCTGCTTCAATGATCAGTGTCTTAAGATTGGCTCTCGAGGCATAGATCGCGGCCGTGAGTCCGGCAGGTCCTGCTCCGATGATGATGACGTCGTATGTTTTGTTCATAGTGTTTCCTTCTGTAAGTGGATTATACCACATGGTCATTCATTTCGACGTACCATTTGCCCCGGTCATAGTAAAGATGACGGATGCGGTTGGGTTCAAAGACGCAGGTATAGCGCAGTCCCGATCCTCCGACTTTCAGCGAAGCCCGCGGACAGATCTCCTTGACTTTCTTGATCGGAATCTTCTTGTCATCTTCCCAGATGAGAAACAGGGGCTTCACATTGCCGCCTTTGTCATTGAGGCAGATCACATCGACATATTTCCTGATCATTGATGGATCACCTCCTCAAAGGGTTCGTTATTCTTCAGGCCGATACGGGACAGCGTCTGATCTTCCATGACTCTGAGCGAGACGATGGCGTCTTTTCCGAAGCGGTCTCGGATCTGCTGCATGGCCAGTTCCTGTTTCTTCTGCCTGATGGAATAGGCGCTTTCTTCAAACAGGGAAGTCTGACGGTATTGTTTCTGATAGGAAAGATCGGAAACGGATACGCCGATCGAGCGGTAGGGGATCGAGAAATCGGCATTTCTTTCAAACAGGGCCAGAGCGTTGTCATAGATGTCTTTTGCCAGATCGGAGTTTTCCTTGAGACTCATCTGCATCGTTCTCACCTTCAATTGTTTTGTTCTGAGCAGCAGATGGACTTTACGGTAATAGAGGCCCTGTTTCCTTAAGCGGGTGGCGACTTCGTCACACAGCATCGTCAGGACGATCTTAAAGTCATCAAGGCTGCACAGATCTCTTTCGGCGGTGTGGCAGCAGGAGATCGATTTGGGCATTTCCGCTTCATGATCATATCTTGTGATCTCATCTGAGCCGATGCCGTTGGCGTAGCAGTAGAGCGTTTTCCCGGCTTTGCCCAGGATGTTTTCAAGGTAACCCATCGGATGATCGGCCAGATCGCCGATCGTGTAGATGCCGTGACTCTTGAGGATCTCGCAGGTGTGTGAGCCGATGAAAAGCAGTTTGGAGGCACTTAAGTGACGGATGTCGTCGAGGGAATCGATGCGGCAGAAATCATCTTCCTTGGCCATATCGGAGCCCAGCTTGGCGTAGACTTTGTTGAAAGAGACGCCGATCGAAAGGGTCAGACCGATCTCTTCCCTGATCCTGTTTAAAAGAGAGGATACGATCGCTTCGGCGCCGCCGAAATAGGAGAGCGATCCGCTGATGTCGAGCCAGCATTCATCGACACCGAATGGTTCGATCCGGTCGGTGTATTCATAGTAAAGATCCCTGACTCTTTCAGAGAAGTATTCATAGGAATGATAGTCCGGTTTCAGGATGATGAGTTCCGGACATTTCTGAAGGGCTTCATTGATGGTCTCGGCCGTTCTGATACCTTTTTTCTTTGCCGGAACGTTCTTGGCAAGGATGATGCCGTGACGTTTTTCGGGATCGCCGGCGACAGCCATCGGGACGTTGCGGTATTCGGGATGATAGAGCATCTCCACCGAGGCAAAGAAGCAGTTGAGATCACAATGCAGGATCGTCTTTTTCATACTTTCATTATACTTGAAAATAATACTAGTTCAATAAAAAAAGTTGAACAATTTTCAATATTAAGTTATGATAGAAATGTGAAAAAGGAGGATTTTCCATGGAGTTCAAGGACAATCTGAGGTATCTGCGCCGCAGCAACAAAATGAGCCAGGATGAACTGGCTGAGAAGCTCGGCTACAAATCATTTACGACGGTACAGAAGTGGGAAGACGGTTCCGCTTTTCCCAGAGTCAAGACGTTAAACAAGCTTGCCGACATCTTCAATGTCGATGTCGATCATCTGCTCAATGTCAACATCAGAGGCAATCAGGTCGCGTTCCCGATCTTAGGCGAGGTCAAGGCCGGCTATGACATGTATGCCGACGAGAACATTACCGGCTATGAGTACTGCAACAATTCCGAACTGAGCCCCGGAGAATACTTCTATCTGAGAGTGAAGGGCGATTCGATGATCAACATGCGGATCGGTGAAGGTGACATCGTCTTCGTCCGCAGTCAGAATTATCTCAACGACAAAGATGTCGGTGTCTTTTTGCTGGACAATGACGAAGTGACGATCAAAATGGTCCGTTTCGGCAAGAACAAGGTGACGCTGAAGGCTGCCAATCCCGCTTATCCCGACCGCGTATTCAAACCGGATGAAGTGAAGATCTTGGGCAGAGTCATCCACAACAAGGTCCTGTTCTGATGGGAAAAGATGCAGTAAGATATGTCGCCGTCTGTATCGGCATTTATCTTTCTCTGGCGCTGATCGCGTTTTTCCCGCTGGCACCGCTGGCTGACTTCATTTCCTTTGATTACAGAGTGCATCTGCTGCTGGCGGCGCTGTTTCTGCTGATCATAGATCCTGTGCTGACATGGTTTCTGGCGGACCGTTTCCGCTTTAAAGAAGAGCAGGAAGAAAATGACGGGTTGCTGTAGCAACCTTTTTTTATTAAAATGTATGTTATGAAAATCGCTGTTGTTGCCGGCGGAACGGGAGGACATATCTATCCCGCACTCACACTGGCTGATGCTTTGAAAGAAAAGGGACATACGATCACTTTTATCGGTTCCAACGACCGCATGGAAAAGGATGTTATTCCGGGACGCGGTTTTGATTATATCGGTCTTGATGTCTATACGACCAGAGGCGGAGTCCTTCAGAAAGTGAAGAGCATGCTTTCGATCGTAAAGGCCTACTTTGACTGCAAGAAGATCCTGAAGGGCTATGACATGGCGATCGGTTTCGGCAACTATATCTCCGTTCCGGTCATGGAGGCTGCCGCTTCCCTGGGACTCAAGACAGTTATCCACGAACAGAATTCCTTCGTCGGCCGGGCGAACCGCCTGCTGGATCAGAAGGTGGATCTGATCATCGGCAGCTACGAAGAGAATCTGAAACAGTTCAAAAACAAAAATACAGTCATACTGGGCAATCCGCAGTCTTCCAAGGCTTATGAAGTCAGGGAAGACAAGTCGGTATTGAGAAATCTGGGCCTGGATCCTGACAAGAAGACGCTGGTCATCTTCATGGGATCGCTGGGTTCGGCAAGCGTCAATGAGAAGCTGATCGAGTACTTCGATCTGACGGACGGTTCCTACCAGATCGTCTACGGAGCCGGTTCATCCCACTGTGAAAAGACGATCAAGGCTGTGAAGCCCCGCGATTATCTGAAGATATTTGAGAGGATCGACGGCATCAATGTTATGAAGAACTCCACGCTGCTGCTTTGCCGGGCAGGGGCGACGACACTGTGCGAGATCTGTGCCCTGGGCAT
Source organism: Erysipelotrichaceae bacterium (assembly GCA_017454765.1). Lineage (GTDB taxonomy): Bacteria > Bacillota_I > Bacilli_A > Erysipelotrichales > Erysipelotrichaceae > Colivicinus. Next base: position 131,824 of record JAFTCJ010000024.1, read on the forward strand.
GCCCAGCATCCTGATCCCGTCACCCTACGTCCCCAATAACCATCAGTACTATAACGGCAAGGCCCTGGTGGACAAAGACGCCGCGCTGATGATCGAAGAGAAGGATCTGGACGCGAAGCGGTTGAATGATATGATCAATCATGTTATAAATGATGAGGTAAAGCTCAAGACACTGGCAGAGAATGCCAGGAAAATGGGCAATCCCGATGTCTTGAAAGATATCGTTGAAGCGGTTGAACAGCTATGATTAAGGAATTTCTGCAGTTGCATGGTGAATACCATGATGATAAATATTTCAAAGATCTGACGACCTTGAAGATGGGCGGACACATCGCTCATTTCGTCATGCCGGAAAACAAGCAGGAACTCAAGGTCATCGTCAATTATCTCAAGACCAACCGCATTCCTTTCAAGGTCATCGGCAACGGTTCGAATCTGATCTGCGGCGAAAGCGAATATGACGGCGTCGTGATCAGTCTGAAGAAACTGTGTGAATACAAGATCGAGGGAGACGAGGTCTATGCCGAGGCGGGCGTCATGGTTCCTGCACTGGCATCTGTTCTGGCCAAGAAGGGCTACAGCTGTCTGGAATTCGCATCAGGCATTCCCGGATGCATCGGCGGTCTGGTCTACATGAATGCCGGAGCTTATAAGGGGTGCATGGCCGATGTGGTCACTGCCGTGGAAGTGCTCAAGGACGGAGAGCTGATCTGGTTCAATCCGGACGAACTCAATTTCTCCTACCGCCATTCGATCTTCCATGATCATCCCCGCTGGGTCGTCGTTTCCGCAAAGCTGAAGCTGACGAAGAAGGACAGCGCCGAGATCGAGGAACTGATCGCCGACCGTCTGCGCAGAAGAAGGGAGACCCAGCCTCTGGACAAGCCCAGTGCCGGTTCCTGCTTCCGCAATCCGGAGAATGACTTTGCCTGGAAACTGATCGATTCGATCGGTTACAGGGGCTACCGCATCGGCGGGGTCTGTGTATCCGAGAAGCATTCCAATTTCATTGTCAATGAAGACAACGGAACGGCTGAGGATTATCTGAACATTGTCTATCAAATCCAGGATCAGATCAGGGACAGATACGGCATCCGACTCGTGATGGAAGTTGAGAAATTCAATTGTTAGACGATAAAGAGAAACTGCTGAAGAAAAATCGGCTGTTCACGATCAGAAAGAACAAAAAAGCATTGACAGCTTATGAGAAGGCGAAGCGTTTTTACTTCGCTTTTTCTGTCCTGTTTTCTTTTGCGTTAGTCTGTGCGTTTTATTTCACGTCTGATTTTTCAAAGATCTATCGGATCACGGTCTCCGGAAATGAGTATCTGAAAAGCGAGGAGATCATCGCCCAGAGCGGTCTGAACGAGGACAGTTCTTTTCTGCTGATGCTTCCCTGGAGGGCGGAAAAGAAAATCAGAGAGAATCATCTGATCGATACGGCGAAAGTGAAGAGGCTTCCGGGAAGACTGGTGGAGATCGAAGTCAGCGAAAAAAAGATTGTCGGCTATGCGCCGGAGAACGGACTCAACGTACTGATCCTGGAGGACGGGGAAAGGGTCGGTGTTACCAGACAGGACATGTATCTGATCGCCAATGCACCGATCATCCAGGGTTTTGATGAAGAAGAGCTTTCCACGCTGATCCGCTGGCTGTCCCGCTGTGAACGCAAGATCATAAAGGAGATCTCAGAGATCCATAATTATCCGAAGCTCAAATATCAGAACGTTGAACTGATCATGAGGGACGGCAACTATGTCTTTTCTTCGGTGTTCGGACTGGAGATCCTGAATCATTATTTTGACATGGAATCCAGTTTCGTGACCCCGGAATACCACTGTTACTATTTTGAGGATATTTCCGGAAATGCCTATACTTCCGCCTGTCCCTGGGAGGAAGTCGAAGAAGAGCCGAAAGAGCCTGCGGAAGAGATCGAAGAAGAATGAAAAAAAAGGAGACATGATGTCTCCTTTATTTTCAATGGTGGTTCCGGCCAGAATTACGTCCGGCACATATATGCTCACAGATGCACATAATAAGCCATGTTTTGACACCTTTTATCACAGGCAGACACATTGTGTAATGCATGTTTTTAAAAAATTCGTGCCTAAATTCGTGCCTAAATTAAATCCAAGTTATTTGAATAATGAGATGTATATTTGAAACGTCAACCGTTTTCGTGTAATATAATGAAATTACAAGAAAGGGAAGGGAAGAATCATATGAAAGCGATAGATGTTGCTAATATTTTTATCGAGTTAGCTAACGATGATGAACAGGGCAACATTACTAATATGGCGGTGAATAAACTTGTGTATTTTGCACAGGGTTGGAGCTTAGCATTATTAAACAAGCCATTGTTTGATGATGATATTCTTGCATGGCAATACGGCCCGGTTGAAAAACAAGTTTATTATACGTTTAAACCATGTGGAAGAGATCTTATTGAAGAACCTTCCGAAAATGTTGACACTGAAAACCTCAACAGTGATGAGATCGATCTCATCATGGATGTCTATAACCACTACAGAGAGTATAGCTCAATCGGCTTGATGAATCTTTCTCACGATGAGGAAGGTCCGTGGGCAAAGAATTATGATATGAATGTGATCGGCGGAACCGTTATTCCAAAAAAAGAAATTCAGGCATATTTCAAAAAGCTTAAGCCAATTAAGAGATTTTCTGATGTATGTATCCCAGAAGAAAGCATTGATAACAGTTATCTTAGTTTAGTTTGATATGGAGAAATGGGAAATCTGGGATGCTTACGTCGCCTATGAAGAAGACGGAAACATAACAAAAGAAAGGCCTGTTCTAATCTATAACATTGTAAGCGATGATAATATTATTGCCTATAAAATGACGTCTCACGATGCGAGATCAGACAGAGAATGTGAAGTTCGGAAATGGGCTGAGGCGGGGCTAGACAAGAAGACAGTTATTAGAACCGATAAAATATTAAGATTAACGAAAAAGCATTTTACCAACAAAAGAGGAAAGCTTCAGTCAATCGACATATTCAGGTTTGAAAGGTGTAGAACGAAATATTAAAACAGCCAGTTTCAATGCTGGCTGTTTTATTGTCCATGTATATCCATCAGGTCTTCCGGATAAAGATGCGTATAAATATCTAGCGTTGTGCTCAGTTTGCTGTGTCCGAGATACTTCTGAACAGCTGTGATCTTTGCTCCTTTTTCAAAAAGATAAGATGCGCAGCTGTGCCGGAACTGATGGATCGTGATCCGTTTGATACCGTTGTCATCCAGGGCTTTATCCTTCTTGGCTGCAATGGTTGTTTCGCTGAGAGGCCTGAGTCCTCCGAACACAAACATGTCGTCGTTGAATCCATACATATTCTCATAGTGCATATGAAGCTTTTTCAGGGCTTCCAACGTCGTTTTCTCGATCGGGATAGTTCTGATCGATTTTTTGGTTTTCGGCCTGGAAACAAAAAGCTGGCCCGTCTGGAACTCTTTATTCAGCTTGCTGGTATATGTTTTGCTGATCTTGAGAAGAGCTTTGTCAAAATCAATATCATGCCAGGTCAGTGCCAGGGCTTCTCCGATCCTGGTCCCTTCATAGAACAGGAATCTGAACAGTGTCCTGTATTCTATTTCTCCTACGCTTTCAATGAATCTGTTGAATTCTTCTTCCGTGATGAAGGCAATCTCTTCCTCTTCCGGATCCAGGCCGATCGGATCTACAAAACCGCCGACTCTTTCCGGTATATTGCAGACAACTCCGTGATTATCATATGCGAGCTTGCAGAGAGCTTTGATAAACTTGTGACATCTGTTCTTTCTCGTTGTTGACATGTATACGGCCGTTTCGTTGCCTTCCTCGTCGATTTCGGTCTTTATCACTCTTTTATCCAGGTATTCCTTAAAAGCCTTGTAGCGAGGAATTGTGAGCCTCTCAATGACGATATCTCCCAGGTTGTCTTTGATATGATCCCATAGGGCAGGGTAGTGAGACAGCGTAGTCGGCTTTACCTTTTTCTTCTGTTCGTTGAAATATTCTTTGTAAACGTCATTGAACGTCAGACTGGAATGAGCTTGCGCATTGTTTGTCTGGAGGACCGCCAGCTGCCTGGTTGCTTCTGTTTTTGTATCGTAATGTTTTGATTTTACGCTTTTATAATTTCCGTTTGGATCCTTGTAATTGTATTGAGCAAACCATTTTCCTTGTTTGTCTTTATATACAGGCATAACAAAAATACTCCTTCCACATATTGAAGCGTTCTATAATGAGAGTATAGTCGTTCTTATTGAACACTTCTGATTAACTCTTGCATGGCCATGCAAGAGTTTTTTTAAAAAAAGAGAGCTACTTTTCAGCGCTCTCACTTTCTTTATCATTGTTGTTATTGGAAGATTCTTCCTTTCTTTCCAATTCGACAACATCACAAATTGGACACCACATATTTTTTCTCCTCCTATGCAAATTCATTGTAATATTTTGTGTATCCGATTTTCAAGATTGAGCATTTGATTTTTAGAATTTTGATTTTGTGTTTACTGTTTTATTCCTCAAACTCTCTTCCTTTTCCATGTTTGTTTTAACATCTTCAACATACCTGTCTTTCCAGAGATTATACAATTCTATGATATGTGTGTAATACTTATCTGATGTTTCCCCACTGTTGAGATAGCATATATGCGGATATAAATACTTAACAGTTTTCAGAAACGACTGATGCAAAGAAGGGTATACAACTTCTTCATCGGCGAGGTTTGTATTAAAAGTCATAGAGAAGTATTCCAATTTATTCAGCATTCCGATCAGTTTCTCATAATAGTAAGATTTGATTTTTCTTTTGTAATATATTATGTCTCTTGCTTTCTGATTATAATGAAGGTATTTGTTTCTTTCCTCTTTATCATCAATCTGGTTTAATTTGTTGGTATCAAGAAATTCAGCTTCCTGTTTTGTTAATTGCCATTTGCAACTGATTAGTGTCTGTATTTTAGTGAACTCCTCAGGTGTCAGATCCACATTTTCAATATATGCATCAACAATGTAACTATAATAAGACTCAACCAAATCATAATCAGTAAAGTATGCAAGGTACTTTTCCATCTCTTTGTTGTTTTCGATCAAGCGGAGATATTCTCTTTTGTCAAACAGTTTTAAATCCTCATATTTGAAGGTGTTAATGACTTTTTCGTATTCCTGATTGCACAAACAATTGTTGATAAAACTGAGTTCATCGTTGATTAAACTCGCAAAGTCTTTTGAACAGTCAATCGAATGCTCCAATCTGATGCTTTTTCTTTCCTGCTCGCGCTGTTCCCGACTTTCCTTCAATTCCTTTGCAGTAAAATAGAAACCTACGATAATAGCGATAAGATTTGCTGCGCTTAATAAGATTTCGAATATTTCCATACTTCCTCCTTTAATACTCCTGCCTGAATTCCTTCACAATATACTTCAGCAGACCGACCATCCTGAATTCCATATCAGAAGTCACCTCGATCGGCATGTAATTATCGTTCGCTGAAACGAGATAGATCTTATCATCAATGAATTTTATCCTTTTACAGAAGCATTTTTCGTTGTTGATCGAGAATACACCGACCATGTTGTTTTCCGGAGCATTATGCTGTTCGAATACCAGGAGATCTCCGTCGTTGATATCTATACCGGTCATTGAATCACCTTCAGCGATCTGACCGAAGTATTTTTTATGTTTGTCGAACCTGTAAACACTGCTTGGAAGGGAAATATAGTCAACGACCTCATCTTCAGCCCAGGATCCGTATCCACATGATGCCGGTATGTTCTTGAAGATCGGGATCCGGACCATACGGGACATGATGTTGATCGGGAAGAGATCTGAGGAGGATTCGTTTTCCCAGCCCATAATATAAGCCGGTGTTGTCCCCAAAGCATCAGCAAAAGCTTTGATTTTTGATTGACTCAATCCTCTTTTTGTATTGACTCCAGATTCGATCTTGTTAATTGTGGACTTTGATTCATAACCGACTCTTTCAGCCAGTTCTTCTTGAGTCATACCTAAAGCAATTCTTCTGCTTCTTATTCTTTCTCCTATAGTGCTCATATTATTCCTCCATATCCATATATGCCGAGTATAATAATAGTAACATCTGATTGACTGATTATCAACAATTATAAAGGCAATATAAAAAAATGTTGACATTCTATAAACGCAGTTATAGAATGGTATTAGGTTGACGAAACATCAACTTGAAAGGAGAAGATAATGACAAATAGCCTGAAATTAAAAGCAAGAATAATTGAAAAGGGATATACTATGACGTCACTTGCAAAGCTGATCGGCATTTCTTTTCAGTCAATGTCATACAAGGTGAATAACAAGAGAGAATTCAATCAAACCGAGATTGCTTCAATCTGTGTTGCTCTTGACATCAACGACTATGAAAGAAGTGCCTATTTTTTTGTTTAGAAGTTGACGAAACGTCAATATATAAAGGGGAGGCAAAAATGACCAAATACAAGATCTATGACACATACGAAGGCGATCCGGAGCTGATCGACGTTGCTGACAATGACGAAGATCTGCTCAGGATCCTGAAGGAATACATGGATGAATGCGACGGGGAATGCA
>JAFTCJ010000025.1 GCA_017454765.1 Erysipelotrichaceae bacterium
CAAAGCGAGCGCACAGGAAGCCGGCGAGATCCGGCAAGCCGAAGCGATCTCTTCGATCGATGCGGGTCCCTTTCTCTTGTAAAGGAAATAAAGGATGCCGATATCATTCCCGTCCAGTTCATTCTGATCGGCAATGGCTTTAAGCAGTTGTTCGAACATCACTTCAGAAAGCCTGTCGAACCGCAATTCAAAGGTCATTCCATCATCAAACAGGATCGAAGAACCGTTCTCTTCACCAAGCTTTTTCGTTTCTTCAACGATAGGCAAGGCAAATGCATCGGTACTCACAGCGACCAGAAAACCGTATATGATCGGTTTTCTTGCCTCATAGACATCCTTATCCAGGATCTGTTTGTAGAAACTGTCATAATAGCGTATTACGCCTGTCTTCATCTTGACCGTGCTCTGTATGTTTAGATTCTTTGCCACAAGGGAACCTTCGCTCTTAACGTAGTAATATACCGGCGATTTCAAAACAAAGATCTTATCCACATGCAGCAGATACTGCAGATTGAATATCGCATCCTCGCTGAAAGATATATTTTCATCCATGATCAGATGATGATCATCGATGATCTTTTTGCGATAGAGCTTGTTCCAGATGACACCATAATAGAAATCTGCCGGAGACAGAAGCATCTTGTCTGCATATTCGGCCAATGTCAGCACACCGCCTTTGCGGATCGAACCTTTTTTTGAGATCTTGTCATCGATCACCCTGTAGAAATCTGCGATGACCATGTCGGCATCTTCTTCTTCCATTGAACGGACAAGAAGTTTCGTGGAATCGAAAGGAAGCCAGTCGTCGACATCGATGAACTGGATATAATCGCCCGTTGCCATCGAAAGACCGACGTTCCGTGTTGCAGAAACACCGCTGTTTTCCTTATGGATCGGTATGATCCTCTTATCCTTTTTGGCATACTCGCTTATGACCTTAAAAGAACCGTCCGTGCTGCCGTCATCGATAACGATGACCTCGATATCCTTATGATCCTGTGCCAATACAGAATCCAGACATCTGGGAATGGATTTTTCTCCGTTATAGACTGGAATGATGATGCTTACTTTGCTCATAGATCCCCCTATTTAAACAATATGTATTTTTCAAGTGGAAACAGAACGATCAGCTGTACGAAACCCGCCGCATACATCGCGACCGTACGGGCAAATGCCTTCAGATCCGTTTTCATCAATGCGGAAACGACCACGCCCTGCAGCCACGTCGTGAACAGGATCAGGGAAAACAGTATCAGACAGTATGCCGGAAGCGACCACTTTCTGCCCTTTCCTTTAAAGACTGATCGCATGTTCAGAAAATAGCCGAATATATTGGCGATCAGATTAGACAGGAAAAACGGCAGTACATACCCCCAGGTGACGACACCGTCAACTACATATTTGCTTGGGCTGTCAAACAACGCTTTCGCATCGAAAACGCCCCTCAATGCTTCCGGGAGTTTTTCGGTAAAACCGTCAAAAACAAAAGGAAGTACATTAGCCAGTATCAACTGTACCCCGGCGATCAGCATACCTGTCAGGTTAAATTTGACGAACTGCCAGATCGTATTTCCTTCGAATCTCTTATCCAGTTTTCCGATCCACTTCATTTTTCACCAACATTCTTATTATATGTCTTTATGATGCAAAAAAGAAAAGCGGGCTTTTCCTCCCGCTTCGCTCTTTTATGAAAGGAACGATTAACCTAATTCTGCGAAGTACTTGATCGTTCTTACCATCTGAAATGTGTAAGAGTTTTCGTTATCGTACAATTTGTTTTTACGTTTTATCTTAATTAATTATGCTGTATTATACCTTTGCTGTCTTATTCATTCTTTTTAAAATCTTCCTTTCTACTATGCTTTCTCTTAATCCTGTCTGTAAGCATAGAAATTTGTTGTCCTTCAGAAGGCTCCTGTTTATTTAGCTTTATTATATTCTATATTTTGAAACTCCATATGTTCGGATTGCTAGCGATTGTTCAAACCATATTATAAAAAAACCATTCATATTGAAGTTGGTCTTCCTTTGACGACACAACATCAGGAGTCAACTTTACAGTTTGAATGGTGTTCATAAATCTATGGAATGATGAACGCTATTCATATTGAATAGTGTTTTTATAAGTCACTCTTGTCACTTTTTTTGCGCAACATAATAGTTATCATGATGACGTACAAAGGAGACTAACTATGAAAAAGAGTAATTCAGAAAGATACAACGAGATCACGAAAGATCTACTAATCCATTATGGGAAAAACAACAGTAATACTGTTCTCTCACCATTTTCTATTTTATCCTTGTTATGCATGGCTGCTGATTCCACCGATACAACGACAAAAGAAGAAGTCATTGAAATGATATGTAACGGCATGGATTATCAGGAGTTCAGACGTTTCGTGGTTGAACTGACTCATCGGTTTTCAAAATGCCACACACTGAAATCAGCCAATGCTCTATGTGTCAATGAAACGATCGGTGAATCGATCAAATCCGACTATCTGATGATGCTTTCGTCAGATTATGATGCAAAAGTATTTGCTTCCGAAAATATCATTAACGATATCAATTCTTGGGTAAACAAAAAGACGAATGGTATGATCGACAGAATTGCTGATGAATCGATGAAGAAAAGTGATCTTTTGGCTTGTCTGATGAATGCGGTCTGTTTCGATTCAAAGTGGCAGGAACCGTATGAAACAAAAGACATCAGCGAGGATGAATTCCATAACGCAGATGGGACAACAAGCGAAGTGAAAATGCTGTCCAGTTCAGAGATCGAGTATATCAGCGATGATGCATTCGAAGGCTTCGTCAAACCTTACAAGGGAAACGAATACTCTTTCATGGCTCTTCTTCCAAAGGATGATCAGAGCAGATCGATATCGGACAGTCTGAAACAAATTGACTTCTCCGGGTTATTTGAGAACAGGAAACGCCAGGATGTCATAGTGGATATGCCAGAATTCAGTTATGATTTTTCGGAAGATCTTTCCGCATATCTACAGAGTTTGGGTGTAAAGAAGATATTCACTCCAGAAGCCTGTTTTTCGCCTATGACAGATGAATGGATCAAAGCGGATGGAATCATTCATAAGGCTCACATCGAACTAGACCGTAAAGGAACAAAAGCAGCTGCCGTTAGCACGATGATAATGGTAGCCGGATGTGCCGATATCTTTGAAACGCCGTATATCTGTCTGAACAGACCATTTGTTTATGCGATCATGCATAACGAAAGCGGATTGCCTGTGTTCGTTGGTATCACCAATGAATTATAAAATCAAAAAAGTCTAGTTCATAAAAGTATAGATTTATGAACAAAATCCAATTATTTTTGTATATTGGATAAAATCGTTTGGATTGTTTCAACCGTGTCGTTATAGGATCGACACTGACATAAAGCGTTGATATTTGTTTCGTTGCTTAGCATATCAACTATATGATTGAAGACGAAACGAAAATCTTTTCTTTCAGCATAAGCGATTCCAAATAGAATCAAGAGTTGGATATCTTCATTTCCCCATTTTTGGGCGTGATCATATGTAACTATAGAAATGAAACTGCACGGTATGGTTTGGCCGATTGCGTGAGGTATTGCAACCTTCTTGATAAAGCAGGTTGAAGAGGCTTTTTCTCTGTTCAGGACACTCTCTGTAAAGCTGTCATCAAATAGACCTTTTTCTTTCAGCAAATCTGTCAGTTTACCAATCACCTCGTATTCGTCCTTTCCATGAACATCGGTAAAGAAATAGTCTTCTTTAAATAGTTTACTGAAAGATTGAATAAAAGCATCTGTTTCCTTTTTTTGAATTTTCGCTTTGATCATTGAATCAATGCTGTTGATTTGCTGTTCGGTGATAAAAGGAGAGACGATTATTGTCTGTGGTATATCGACTTCACTGATAAGCAGGTCAGGTTCCATCGTATCCGGATCATAGTCGTCTTCTGAAATTGTAAATAAAAGGTTCAGATCTTTATCGAATCTTGTCTGAATTTTACTGATATTGTGCTGATAGAACTGATGATAGTCAGAATAGATGTAAATTGCGGATACTTTGTTTTTGTTCATGTCGCAGCTTTCAATAAAACTGCCGATATGTAAAGCAATCAGGGAAATCTCATCCTGGTTGATTACATATTTCGTCTTTTCTTTGATCAGCTGAGCGGCATAGACGGCAATGTCAAAGATCAATGGATAGGTCAGCTTGATATCCAGCAGCATAGGGTTATGAACGGAATGGTCGATTTTCTGTCTTTTCAGCAGGTTATCGATGTGAAGACAGAATCTGGCAAAGAAAACATCGTCAAAAGGATCCAACAGATAATAATCGGTTATCTTATCAAGGATATAGCCAACCAGATCGATTGTAGAATTTTCGATATAAGATGAGATGTTCTGCCGGTTTATCATCCGATAATCCAGTGTGGCGAGATTTGTCGCGAGGAAGGCAGCGATGTTATTTCTTTCGGTCTGATTGATTTCGATATCGTAGTTCTCTTCCAGATAGCTGCTGATTTGATCCGCAGCAGTTTTTTCAATTTCAGAGATATTTAATGCAATCTGTGTTTCTTCGATTGAATAGTGATTTCTGAGCCTGTCGATCGTAATTACCAGATGCAGAATGATATTATTCAGCGAATAGTCGTTGTAATAGAAGGAACAATCATTAAAAATCTTGATAAGACTTCTTTTCAGATTATCTATCTGATAATCGTTGTCGAAGAAGCGGTTTCCTTCATCAGACATAAATGCTTTGTAGTGTGTATTGGTGATTATGTAACTAGCCAGAGAACGTTTATTCTTTTCTGTACCCTGCAAGGAAAGAAAAGAATCGTTATTTACTAATGAGAGATGAAATGGTTCAATACGGCGCCTGAGTTTTTTTAAATCGGTCTGAATCGTTGCTTCGGATACAAATAGTTCTTCGGCGATATCGAATATGTTTACATTTCCGTCTTCTGTAAGCAGACGTGAAATGACAAAGGCGACTCTTTCGCTGCTGTCGGTATTTCTGTTTAGAGAACCTGTTGAAGAATCACTGCCGAGATGATATTTTCCGTCAGATAAAATGATGATCTCTTTGGTTTCGTTGATCTGATTTATGTAGTTTCTGATCTGTCTTGCAGAAATGCCGAATTTGTCGGAAAGTTCCTGTGCCGAGTAAGAAGTCCCTTTATTTCGTTTAAGATGGTCAAGTATTTCTTCGGATCGGTTTTTCTTCATACCATCATTCTAATATATAAGGAAGAAAAGGCTCGAGTTTTTTAATTACCTGATGAGGGAAATTAAAAGATTTGTGATAATAAGCATCTGAAAGATAAACTGAAAGCGTAAAGAAAAGGAGACTAACTTATGGAACTGTTAATAGTCTGTGGCGGTGGTGCCTCAAGCAGCTTCATCGCACAGAATGTTCAGAAAGAAGGGGTTGCTAGAGGCTTGGATATAACAGTTGATGCAATCAGCGAAACCGAACTGGAGGATTACGCTGAAGGTAGAGCTGCCGTCCTGGCAGGACCGCACCTTAGATATCTGGAAGACAATCTTCGTGAGATCACAGAGGAATATGGTGTACCGTTTGATTTCATCGCAGATACTGATTATTCGACAATGAATGGCAAAAATATCCTTGATCAGGCATTAGCCTTGGCAAACAAAGAATAGGGGGAAACTAAAAATGAAGAAAATTATTGATTGGATGACAAATGTTGTTGGCCCGAAAGCCAGCGCTATCGCAAAGAATCCCTGGATTGCTTCGATTCAGGAAACGATGATTGCTACTGTACCGGTTATGATCATCAGTTCGTTTATTACCATTATTTCTATCCTGAATGAGTATATTCCGAATTTCCCGGATTTCTCATACTTCTCAACCTTCACGATGGGACTGAGCGCCCTGATGGTTGCTTATCTTGTCCCGACATTTGTTCTTGAAAAACTTAGACTTCCCAAGTATAAGAGACAAGCTGGATTCATGGGTGCAGCTTTACTGCTTGCCATGAGCCAGGCGTTTGTGAATGATGACTATTACTTTGCAGTTGCTGCTGACAGAGTCGGTGCTTCTGGAATGTTCGTGGCAATTGTTGCCGGTCTGTTTGTGGCTTTCATCATGAAGCTTTTCTCAAAGAGATCATTATTCAAGAAAGATACCAAGATGCCGAAGTTTCTGGTCGACAGCTTTGACTCCATGGCCCCGATCATGGTCATCATGATCTGTGCATTCATCACCTGCAATCTGCTACATCTTGATCTGTATGAGATCGTCAACGTCATGGTGTCTCCATTGATCAACATCGCACAGTCGTTGTTTGGATTCACTCTGATCAACTTCCTGATGGCATTCTTCTATTCCTTCGGTCTGAGCCCATGGCTGTTGACTCCCGTCTACTATACCGTAGGTATGGATGCGATCGCTAAGAATGCTGCTGCTGTTGCAGCCGGTGGCAAAGCTACACTGATTCTGACAAACGAAACATTGGGTGGCTGGATCTGGCTGGGCGGTACAGGCTGTACACTGATGCTTTGCATACTCTTCATGCTGTGCAAGTCTGAGAAACTCAAAGGCTTAGGCAGGACCTGCATCTTACCGGGTATCTTCAACATCAATGAACCGATCGTCTTCGGATCCGTCGTGTTCAATCCATTGCTGATGATTCCGTTCTGGATCTGCCCGGTTGTTGTGTCTGTTATTACTTATCTGGTTATGAAGGCCGGTATGGTTACGATCCCTTCAACATCATTCCTGCTCTGGTATATGCCGATTCCAATTCAGACTTATCTGACAAACTATGACTTTAGAGGTGTCATCCTGGTATTGATTCTTCTGGCATTAACTGCTGTAATCTATTACCCGTTTGTTGTGGCTTATGATAAGCAGTGTCTTGAAGAAGAAGCAGCTGCGGATACAAAATAAATTAGAAAAGACAAGGAGATTAACGTATGACTCTTGATGAATTAAATGAAAAATCAATGGAAATGATTGTTGCTGCTGGTGCGGCGAGGACCGCTTTGAATCAGGCTTTAGATAATATCGATGATATTGAAAAGTATGATGAGCTAATGGAAGAGGCAAGAGTTCAGATCACAAAATCTCATACTGCTCAGACTAAGGTTCTGCAGGGTACCATTACTGATCCCGACTTCTATCCAAATATCCTGTTCACGCATGCTCAGGATACGCTGATGACAGTCATGAGCGAGATAAACACCGCAAAGGCGATCAGTAAGGTCTACAGGCATGTCCTGGAGAAGATCGATGAAAAATAAATTCTTCTATGGTGGGAGCATTGCCTCCCACCAGTGTGAAGGTGCCTATAACGAGGATGGAAAAGGCCTTGGAATCATGGATGTCGTTACTGTCGGCAGCAAAGATGTTCCCAGGCAATTCCATGATAATATCGATGAGAATACCTATTATCCTTCTCATAATGCAATCGATTTCTATCACACATACAAGGAAGATATCGCTTTATTCAAAGAGGCAGGTTTCAGTTGCCTAAGGATCTCTGTCGACTGGTCAAGGATCTATCCGAATGGCGATGATGAAGAGCCCAACAGAAAAGGGATTGAACACTATCGAAATGTAGCAAGAGAGTTAAAGAAAAACGATATTGAACCGATCATCACCCTCTTTCATTTCGAGATGCCTTTGAGTCTGGTAAAAAAATACGGTTCCTGGCAAAACAGGAAAGTTGTGGATCTTTATCTGCGATACGCAAGGACAATGTTTGAAGAATTCAAGGGAGAAGTCACTTACTGGTCTACATTCAATGAGATGAATCATCTGGATTCGGATGTTGAACTGAACGACTTCTTCACGTACATGAATACAGGGCTCTGCTATTCGAAAGTAGAGGATCCGGCAAGGGTAATGGTCAACTGTGCCTACAATATGACTCTTGCTTCTGTTAAGGCGGTTAAGATTGGTCATGAAATCGATCCAGATTATCAGATTGGTTGTGTGTTTGGTCTAACCCCAATCTACGCCTACAGTGCTAATCCTGAGGATTCATTAAAAGCATTCAAGGCAATGGACAGAGACTGGTATCAGATCGATGCGATGACAAAGGGTTCCTTCCCTGAATACAAGTTGAAAGCATATTGCGACAGAGGAGTTGATCTTGTTATCCCTGACGAAGACAAGCAAGCATTCAAAGAAGGAAAGATAGATTTCATCGGTATCAACTACTATTCTTCTGCTGTAGAAACAGCTCTGAATCTGAGTGACAAAGAAGGAAGCTTCTTCGGCGGACTAAACAACCCTTATTTGAAACAGAGCGACTGGGGATGGACAATCGATCCAATTGGTTTGAGATATCTTCTGAATATGATAGATCGTAGATATGGCTTGCCGATGATCATTACAGAAAACGGTTTAGGCGCGTTTGATCATCTTGAAGATGATGGAAGTGTCCACGATCCATATCGTATAGAATATATTGGGAGCCATTTGAAACAAATCAAACTGGCAATAAAAGAAGATTGCGTGAACTGTTTTGGATACCTGATGTGGGGCCCGATCGATCTGGTATCGGCAACGACCGGAGAAATGAAAAAAAGATATGGCTTAATTTATGTCGATCGAAATGACGACGGCACAGGTTCTAATAAACGCTATAAGAAAGATTCGTTCTTTTGGTTCAAAGCTACAATTGAATCAGATTAATAAACATTTGACTGTTTATTAAAGTATAGATTTATAAACGGAATTTAAAAACGATTTCATTCAGAGCTGATTTATAATTAAAAAGTAATATAGATCGATATTTACAGGGAGAGATGATTTGAATAAAGCAGGAACGCAAAAAATAGAAACTGACAGATTGATACTTCGAAGATTCAAATTAGAGGATGCAGAGGATATGTATGCAAACTGGGCGTCTGATCCAGAAGTCACAAGATTCCTGACATGGCCGACACATACGAGTGTTGATGTAACAAAGAACCTTCTCGCTGATTGGATATCCAGATATGAAGATGGCGGATATTTTAACTGGGTTATGGAGTATAAAGAAACAGAAAAGGCCATTGGCAATATTTCTGTCGTCAAGCTTAATGAGAATACTGAGGCGGCTGATATTGGCTATTGTATGAGCCGGGCATACTGGGGACAGGGATTAATGCCGGAAGCATTAATTTCTGTGATGGATTATCTTTTTGATGTTGCAGGACTGAACCGCGTTGCTGCGTGTCATGATGTAAATAATCCAAAATCAGGACGCGTTATGGAAAAAGCCGGAATGAAACAGGAAGGGATCCTTAGGGCTGCTGGAAAGAATAACCTCGGAATCTGTGACCAAGTCTGGTACGCGATGATCCGTAGTGACAGGAAAAAATGACCGAACAAACCGTTTACCACTGAAAAGAAATGTACAAATTCAAATCTGTATGGCAGTTCATAATCGTATACTTTGTTAGCCATTATGGTAATATCAATTATTTTTGTTTCAATTCCAGAACGCAACGGAAAGCACGAACACCGTAATAGGAATCTGCTCCGTTATGAAATGTAAAGACTCTGCCATAGCGACGTTCGCAGAAAATCGCTCCACCCTTCAGACGGATCTCGCCAGGCGTCAAGATCCAGCTGGAAGTCTTCATATCAAACTCTCCCAGCGTCTGAAGATAGTAATATTCTTTCTCGCTGATCAGCCGCAGTCCCATCTTTTCTGCTTCTTCCACGGCGCTGGAAACCGGTGTGTTCTTTTTTCTGGCCAGTCTCGCCTCGCGATCATAACACAGGCTTCTGCGACCTGACGGAGTTTCTTTGGAACAGTCGCAGATAAGAAGTCTGCCTTCATATTCGACCACATCGGGTTCTCCACCCGTTTCTTCCATCATCTCTACGGCAAAAAGATAGGCTTCATTGTCATGAAGAAGTCTCTTTACGCTCTCCCAGCTCGTATTGGGATGACGCTTGTGATTGTTTTCAAATCTTTCTTTCATATGCTCCAGCATAAGATCCTCCATTATGCATGATTTCCGGTTTCAGCACACCACTTTGCGATCTCACCGATCAGTTTTAAAGGAAGATGATCGGAATAAGGGATCCTGACTGATCCCTTGGAAAAGTTTAAACCCGCCTCATCCAATTCCTTTGAAAAATGTGCGACAGCTTCCGGTCCGGGATAAAGACCGATATGCTTCTTTGAAGCTGCAAAATGAATGATATTATTCCCCTTCCAGAATGTCGGCATGGACCAGGATATTCTTTCTTCCGCATCCGGGAGTTTCTCACGAATGGATTTCCTGACGCTTTCCAGCTGTTCCCTTATATTCTCGTCCTGACTCAGGATATACTCATCGATCGTTTCCGGAGCCTTGCCACAGAAATGCGACTGATTTCTCTTTTTGAAAGAACGTCCGCATCTTGGACAGATCCACTTTTTTTCTTCTATCATATCTACCTCAGTATCTTCTCCATCGGCTTCCCCTTAGAGAGTTCATCAACCAGTTTATCCAGCTGTCGGATCTTCTTCATCAAAGGATCTTTAATGCTTTCTACCTTTATACCGCAAACGGAACCTTTGATCAGATCGGCACGGGGGTTGTATGCCGGTGCGTTTTCAAAAAACTGTGCATAACTCATTTCCTGATCAACATGTTTCATATCATATCCTGTCAGCCATTCAATGATCTCATCGACTTCTTTCTTTGTGCGGCCTTTTCTTTCTGCCTTTGCCACAAGAAGCGGATAAACTTTGGATACTTTCATTTCAAATACAGATGGCATCTCAACCTCCTATACCGTGATCTCGATCTGGTTTCCCTCGATCGCAACGACACAGCTTTCATAGTAGCCATCGCCCGTGGTTCTGGGGCCGCTGAGCACTTCATATCCGTCTTCCTTCAGTCTGGCCGTCAGTTCATCGACATTCTCCCTGCTTCCGACAGAGAAAGCAATATGAACATAACCGGTACGATTGAGATCTTTTGGATCGTCGGCCATATTTGGCTTGTTCATGATCTCAAGCCATGTCGCATCACTGAATGAGATGAAATAGGAACGGAAATCCGTTTTTGGGTTATGGTAGCCTTCGTTGGACCTTCCGTTCAGATACTTTATGAAGAAGTCTCTGGCTGCTTGAAGATCATTTACGTACATTGCGATATGTTCAATTCTTACATTCATCATTCTTAAGTATTCTCCTTGCTGATCTCTTCAATATCATTGTAAATGAAAAAGACCTCGGTTTTTTCTACCGAAGTCTTCAATCTTTGAATATCGTATGCAAATGTATACAAAATTAATCATCTTTTACTTAACTAAGTTAAAGACAATATTTCTGTTATTTTTTTGCCCTAACAAGCAACATCATCGGACGTTCCATCTCTTCAGGCATCTTATCCCGCCATTGTTCGGGTGGAGCAACTTCTTGTACTGCTTCTATTATGAAACCCTGTTTCAGCAGGCCATCGATGATCTGCGTCAGAGTATGGTGATATTTTTCGACCTCATGGTTCAGAAAGATCGTTTTTCTTTTTCCCGGATGGAAGTATCCGCTTACCGGCCAGCGGCCGCAATCACACCATTCCTGTTTATCGCATGAAGTAAATACAGGATGTTCGATGTTGAACAGAAATATGCCTTCATCTTTAAGCGTTTCATAAATCTTATGATATATGTCATCAAGATCTTCGATATAGTGTAATACCAGATTTGAGATCACAAGATCAAAAGAGCTTTTCGGATACTCGTATTCCAAGAGTTCACATACCCTGTATGTGATACGATCATCGTTGGTCCTTCTTACAGCCTCTTCGATCATTTTTCGGCTTTGATCGATGCCTGTTATTTCTGCAGCGCCATTTTCCGCAGCATAACGGCAATGCCAGCCATAGCCGCAGCCCAGGTCAAGAACGTTCTTCTCCTTAAGATCCGGTATCAGCTGTTTGAATTGAGGCCATTCTCCTGCGCTTTCCAGCCCATATACACTTCTTTCCATCAAAGAGTAACTTTTAAAGAATTCATCGTTGTCGTAGACGTTACTATCTTTGTTCATAGTTCTAATTATATCAAGTCTGTTTTTATTGAGTACTGTACATAACTGTACACTTTAGTGAACGATTCCTATGAACCGGAATTTACAAATCTTTTTCTTCGTAGGGCTTATTCCACGAACCTATTTCGATCAGATTGCCTTCAGGATCAGCAATATAACAGGTTCTTTGCCCCCATGGTTCAGTTGTTGGAACCAATACCGATACCGCACCCTTAGCTATTGCTTTTTCATATTCCGAATCTACTTCTTCAAAAGTATCCACATACAAAGCAATTTCAAAGTGCCCGTTATTCCCTTTGACATACTCATATTTCGCAGATGTCATTTTTTCAAAATCTTTTCTTCCAAACAAAAGAAATAATGTGCCATCTTTTACAAGATATACATTGTCGGCATTTTCACCCTCTTTGATTTCAAAACCAAGAACATCTCTATAAAACCGCACCATTGTTGCCATGTCATTTACGAACAATCCAAAACCATCTAGCCTCATATATTATTCCTCCATATACCCGATTTCGTTCTCTTTCATTTTACAAAAAAGACTCCAGATTATGAACTTGGAGCCTTTAAAGATCGGATTGAGTTCGTAAGCCTATACTTTTGTGAACTGTCCTAAGCGGCAGATCATCTCATCGATTTAAGCAACTTGATCCATTTCTTCTGCCGGTGGGCATAGAAGGCTTTTGCCCATAGATAGATGAATGGCGTCTTCCATCCTGCATCGATATCGACTTTATCTGTATATTCGGTTTGATTTCCTTTTTCCTTCAGATAGATGGTGTGATTCCATACCGGAACATGTTCGTTTTGCTCCTTGCTTATGACCATGTCCCTGTCAAACCGTTCGATATGGATCACATGTGTTCCAAAGGGAATGCACCCAAAAAGACGGAAACGGTAGGAAGTGGTGCTTTCCATGGTCCAGACCATATTATTAGGATCTACCGGTGTAAATGTGGCATAAGGGGCAGCAATGTACTGCAGCGTTTTCAGTTCCTGCAGCCTGCTGAAAACGATATCTCTTGATGCCGGAAATACAGATGTCTTACAGACCGTCTTCATTTTATGTTGCCCTCTTTTCTTTTGATCAAACTCTTTCCTTACTGAAGATTGTAACTATCATGCTTATGAACTGTCTCTGCAAACCAGCATTCGTGTTTCTCATCTGGCTTTTGCTGTTTTCTTTTCCGGAAGCTCTGCATACATGCCATCCAGAAGTTCCTGGATCAGAGCCTTGTCATCAAAACGATCAAATATATGCATCAGCGACTTTGATCCTTCATACGGATAAGCCAGTTCGGAATCTGCAAGCAATCTGTCCGATGTCGGGGTTCTCTTGAGAAACAGTACATTATCACAGATATCACCTATCAGCTTGCCGTTGAAGTATACAAGATATCCGCCCATCATGGATCTTATGGCGATATCACCGGCTGGGGAAAAAACCTCGCGGACATATTCGTTAAATTCGTTCACCATGTTCATTCCCCAATAAATATGGATTCATCCATTCTTCTTCCGCTTGAATATACAGACGATGCTTCTGGATGAACCATAGCTTTGGTTTGTGGAAGTGCAGCTTACCAGCTCCCACCCATCATAGCCAAGAAGATTGAGCTGGTTTTCAAGCTGATCTGGCTCAACGTTTCCACCAAAAAAACCTTTTGTATCATACGTGACTACTTTATACTCGAAATTATCCATATTTTTCCTCCTAAGCGATTTGCCTTTCACATTTCATTATAAACAAAAGGCTCCGGATTTATGAATTCAGAGCCTTCAGAGATTGTATTCTGTTCATAAAAGTACACATTTATGAACAATAAACTAATTCTTTGCATTGAATAATGTCTTTATGAAGAAAGCGTTCAACTCATCCCAATCTGTCTGTTCTTTGTTCAATGAGTCGACTTCGTTTTTCATCAGGACAAGCTCTTTCTGTATGTAGTCATTCAAAACCGGAATCCTCCTGGCGATGCCAAGTTCCGGTGTGTTCTTCTTCGCATCCAGAAGTCTTTCAACTTCTCTTTTTACGGCATCATTATCCAGCTCCGCTTCCACAAGTTTTTCAAATAGCATCGGCGGATTGGTCCTGTTATGCAGGACGTATTTCAATGCCAAGATCGGCCGCAAAACATAGAAATACTTCTTGAGCTTGACTTTCTCGTCGTTCAGATACATTTCATAGTTCCGTTCTGCCATATGCAGGTAGTGATGTGCTCCTTTGATTGTCATGAAGTAGGGCTTTATGAATTGCCGGAATTCTTCATAGAATGGTGTTTCCTTGTAAACGATCGGCGAATCCGCCCATTCGAAGATGACGGGATTCGAACCGTGAACCAGTTTCAGAGTTTTATCCAGATCCCAACCATTGATGTCATAGATATCATTCAGTTCCCATTCGATAACATCCCGGATGCCTTCCAGCTTCAGATAATCATTGATGTCATTTCTTTTATAGACGAATCGGACATCGAAATCTGAATCCGGTGAAGCGAAGCCCCATGCCCTGGATCCGGATTCCACCGCAAAAAGGATCGTCACATTTTCTTTTTCCTCGATCTCTTCAAGTTTCCGCTTTATTTCTTCAATAATCTTTATCTCATCCATATTTGCATTCTTCAATAATCCATCTAGCTTTGAAAATGCTCAATAACTTATAGTTTTATGAACTATACTCTTCAATTATATACAAGATAAAAAACGAAAACATCAGCTTATTGATATGCATATGATCCGATAAAAAGAAAGCGAAACTCTCCTGTGATAGAATAAGTATTGGTTAGAAAACGCTAACTTAACAGCGATGAAGGAGCAGATATGAAAGCAGAACGATATTTCTCAGTGGACCAAGACGGATTCTACGGTGCCTATTTCCCACATGATCATTCCGATCACGCATTTATCGTCATGCTGGGAGACGACATCGACGATCTTCTGGCAAAAACAGGAGTCAAATGGCTGCAGGAGGCAGGATACAGCTGTCTGACGATGGCTCCCTCCAAAAAAGATTACGGTCATCACAATTACCCTCTGGAGCGTTTCGGAAAAGCGATCGGCTTCCTGAAAGAAAAAGGCTATCAGAAGATCGGCATCATCGGTGCTTCCACCACCGGCATGCTGGCACTGATCGCTGCATCCTATTATCCGGACATCACGATGACGCTGGCTTTCTCTCCATGCGATTTTGTGATGGAAGGCTTCTATCGCGACGGCAAGGACGGTGCGACAGAACGTCCGGGTGACAACGAATCGACTGTTTCCTATGAAGGGAAACCGCTGCCTTATCTGCCTTTTGCCTACCGTCATCCCGAATACTGGGAAAAGATACAGGAAGAGAGCAAGGGGAGCGGCAACTTCATCAGTTCGGTCCATATGTTTGAGGAAAGCGAAAAACGCCATCCGCTTCAAGAGGAAGAAAAGATTAAAGTCGAAAAGATCAGAGGACACATCGTTTTCATCGGCGCTGAGGACGATGTCCTCTGGGATACCTGCCGTTATATCCGCCGCATGGAAGAAAGGCTCTCACAGAAAGAACATTCCTGTACATACGATGTATTGTCATACAAATACGGAACACATTTCATCTTCCCCGAAAGCATGTTGAAGATGATGCTGCCGGTCGCATCAAAGCTGATTTTAGGTCTGATGTTTGCTTCTGCAAAGAAACATTCAAAAGAATGTAAAGAGACCAGGATCGATATCGACCGCAGACTCAGAGAGATCCTCAGCAAGTGGTGATCCCAAACGGAATATCTTTGAATGCCAGACATAAAAACGGTCAGATGATTCTGATATGTACCCCCTAAACTGGACAAACCAGTAAAGGGGGTTTTTAAATGAAGTACAGCTGGGAATTCAAACTTGAATGTGTGGAAGAATATCTGAAAGGAAGATGGAAGGAAAAGCCTGAGTACGCAAAGTGCAGCGATCTGCGGTTTCATCACAGCATCAATGAATGGGTACGTACTTATAAGCTTCACGGAGTTGAGGGTTTGAAACATGTTCGGACGAGTAAAGACTGGACAACCGAAGAAAGATATGAACTTATCGTACGCGTTCTGGCAGGAGAAACCAGAACATCTGTGGCTTTCGATGCGGGAATAAATCCGGGTCTGCTTTACCAGTGGATAAGAAAATACAGGACAGAAGGCTATGACGGGTTAAAATTAAGAAAAGGAAGAAAACCCAAAGGACCCGTTATGAGTATAGAAGACAGGAAACTCACAGGAAGCGAAAAAGAGGAGCTGATCCTGCTTAGAAAACAGAACGAATATCTGAAAGCAGAGAACGCCTACCTAAAAAAATTGAGAGCCTTGATTGTAAGGAAAAAGGCGGAGTCGTCAGTCAAGGCGAAAAAGCAGCCATCGTCAAAGGGCTCCGAACAGAAGGATACAGACTGAGTGATCTTCTGAAGATCTCGAAACTTCCAAGATCTACTTATTATTTCGAAGAAGCCAGGCTAGACATCGACGGACTGAAGAATAAGTCTCTTATGATTGAAATCAGAGCCGTTTATGAGGAAAACAAAGGAAGATACGGCGTAAGGAGAGTTCATCAGGAGCTGCTCAGCAGAGGACACAGGATCAACCACAAGAAAGTCCAGAGACTGATGAAAAAGATGGATCTGAAGGGAAAGCGTCCGAAGCAGAAATATCATTCCTACAGGGGAGAGGTCGGAAAGATCGCGGATAACGTCATAGACAGGAACTTTGAAGCTTCAAAGCCCGACGAGAAATGGACCACCGACGTATCACAATTCTCTCTGTCCTTCGGGAAGTGCTACCTCTCTCCCATTCTGGACATGTATACCAACGAGATCATCTCCTACGACCTTTCTCTGAGTCCCAACTATGAACAGATCACCAGGATGGTCAGCAGAGCATTTGAATCGCATCCGGATCTTGAAGGTCTGATCTTCCACTCCGATCAGGGCTGGCAGTACCAGATGAAACAGTACAGCGAAACCCTGAAGGACAAAGGCATCATCCAGTCCATGTCCAGGAAAGGAAACTGCATCGACAACTGCATCATGGAGACTTTCTTTGGCAGGATGAAGAACGAGATGTATTATGGGCACGAACAGGAATTCGATACCTTCGAACAGTTCTCTCTGGCAGTAGACGAATACATCGATTACTACAACAACAGGCGTATCCATAAGAAAACAAAATGGATGCCTCCCTCTGTGTTCAGGGAGACATCCATCTGTGCCAATTCTGTGATACAGTCTGATTAATTAATATGTCCAGGATAATGGGTACATATCAGATTCATCTGATCGTTTTTTATTTCTTATTCTTCCGCGAAATCCGTATCCATCGTGATCTGGAAACTGTGATCCGGGAAAGCCTGTTTCACTGCCTGCAGCACCTGATCATATACCTTCTTCCTGTCCGGTGCATCAAAGCTGACGACGATATCAAAACGAATCGTTTTACTTTCCTTCACCAGATAGAATCCGTGCATCTGCAATACATGATCGATCGACAGTACGATATCCTCGATCTTTTTCTTGGCATCAATGATCTGCTTATCCTTCGTATTGACCGAGTAGACACCGATTGCCGTCAGAAAGACATTGTGTTTCTGATAGACCTTCATTGTGATCTCACGGATCAGCTGATCCAGAGAGTCGGCCGAATAAGTGTCCGGTACTTCGATATGGATGGAACCGTTCCAGGTATCGGGTCCGTAATTGTTCAGCACCAGATCATAAGCACCTTCCACATCTTTGAAGGAAGTGACTGTCTCTTTGATCTGTCTGACCAGTTCGCTGTCATTTCTTTCTCCGAGTATCTGGGAGATCGTCGATCCTAACATTTCGATCCCCGATCTGATGATGACAGCTGAGATGGCCAGGCCTAGCCAGGCTTCCAGGGACACATGAAATTTCAGGAATATTGCAGCAGCCAGCAGCGTGGACGCCGAAATGACCGCGTCCAGTCTGGCATCTTCACCGGAATTGATCAGGGATTCGGAATTAATCCTGACACCCGTGTTTTTCACATAAGTTCCCAGCAGGATCTTGACCGCCACCGCAACAGCCACGATGATCAGAGATATTGTGCTGTATTCCGGTGTATTGGGATGGATGATCTGTTTTGCGGACTCAATGAAAGAAGTGATGCCTGCATACAGGATCAGTATAGCGATGATCATCGCGCTCAGATACTCGATACGCCGATAGCCGAAGGGATGTTTTTTGTCAGGCTCCCTTGAAGCCAGTCTGACGCCGAGTATCGTGATCAGGGAACTTCCGGCGTCGGAGATGTTGTTGACCGCATCCAGCACAATGGCGATGGAATTGCTTAAAAGGCCGATCGCCGCTTTGAATGCCGCAAGAAAAACATTGGCAATGATGCCGATGATACTGGTCCTGATGATCATTTTTTCACGGGAAATATCTTTCATATTCATACCTTCTTGTAGAGAATCATAATCTCAAAGATGACAGCGATAAGCGCCCCCAGCATCAGATACCAGGCGGGCATGAACCGTTTGAACAGAAACATCCAGACGAACATCCCGGGACTGAGCATCAGTATCAGCATGACGCTCGGCCAATAGGCCCCGTTTCCCAGCTGTATGTTGATAAAAGCGATGCCGATCGCCAGGATAAAATCGATGATGAGCCAGATCGAAGTCCTTCTGTCCGACTTGTCTTCGATCTGTTTCTCATAATCATCCTGATCAAAAGCCCAGGGTGTCAGTTTCTTCTCTCTGCCCAGCTCCTTCGACATCCAGTCATCCTGTCTGCCAGATTGTGCAACTTCATTGTTGATCACATCATCTTTTCTCTTCATCCTCTACATTATTCTACCAACAATTTTAAAGCAGTGACCTGATAAAAGCCTCCACATCCGCCATATCGGCAGTCGGTTCAAATCTTTTCACGACATTTCCTTCCCTGTCGATGACAAACTTGGTGAAGTTCCAGTGGATGTCGTCTTTCTTCAGATTCTTGGTAAATGGTTTCAGGGCTTTTTCCAGAGCCTTAGCCTTCAGACCTTTTCCGAAACCTTTAAAACCTTTTTCCGATTTCAGATAAGTATACAGAGGCAGCTCATTCTCACCATTGACATCGGCCTTCTTCATCTGCGGGAAAGTCGTATTGTAGTGAAGCGTGCAGAACTCGTGGATCTCATCGTCAGTACCGGGCGCCTGATTGCCGAACTGGTTGCAGGGGATATCCAGGATCTCCAGTCCCTGCTCATGATAATCTCTGTACATCTGTTCGATGGGTTCGTACTGCGGTGTGAAGCCGCAGCCTGTGGCGGTATTCACCACCATGATGACCTTACCCTTATAATCCGCAAGATCAACTGTTTCGCCGTTTCCGGCTGCTATCTTGTAGTCATAAATCATATTTTGTTTCTCCTTCGGTTTTATTCTATATGAGGCGGCAGGCAGAAACAATTGAGATGCTCATACAAAAACGCCATCCGTTTTCGGGATGACGTTTTTCTATATTTCAGATCTTCTTAATTGTCTTTGATCATCTCCAGGATGATATCCTCATCATCCCTGATCTGCAGATAAGTTCCGCCGATATTGTCTCCCAGCTGCTTTTTCGTTGTCAGATCATACTTGACGACATCCTTCAGACAGAGCTCTTTCCTGCCTGTCAGCGATGCCGAATACCTCTCGACATATCCGTCATAATAGACCCCCTGATCCTTCAGGATGACCCTCACATGACCGTCATATCCGTCCTCTTCATCGAAAAGATCGTCCCATACCGACATGCGTACTTTTTTGTTTCTTTCATTTCTCTTCCTGTTGAGCTTCATCGTCTCTCTGACGGACTGTGCCTCAAGGAATCCGAGAACGACCGATATCAGACTGGCAGTCATGATCTCGGTCACGCTGATCTTCACACCGGAATCCAGCAGCGCATCAAGAAAGGAAGTTCCTCCTCCCAGCAGCTTGAAGATCACATAGGTGATGGAATACGATATAAAAGCGCTTAAAACGACATTGATGACAAAGTCTCTGTTGTTCATGTCGTTTCTGTTCTGACAGATCTCATAGATAAATGTGGCGATGATGCCCGGTATGAACAGAATGATCAGTCTTACAGTCAGTTCGGTAGATTCCATTTTCGATCCCCCCGTTTGATTCATTTCTGAATCATCAGTACGCATTAATCATAACACATCTTCAGATCAGGGAATGAAGCGGAAAGTCCGAGGTCTCTTCCCCGAATCAAAAGAGGCCTTCAGGCCTCTGATATACAATGCTTATTTTCTGATGAACTTCTCATCTGTTTCGGGAACACCGCCCTCATCGGAAACATATCTTTCGATCGTCATGTGAAGATCGTATTTCTCTCTCAGCTGAGCGATCGTTTTCATCATGTCCGACGCATGGTGGGCATCGATGGCTTCCTGATCGCTCCAGCTGTCGATCAGCAGGATCGTTTCCGGATCATCCAACGGAATGTAGTACTCATAGCGCAGATTTCCTTTTTCCGCCCGTATCGCGGCAACCGTTCCGCTTTCCGTCATCTCTTTCGCAAACTTCCGTGCATTCCCGTTGATACCGGTATATCTCAGATTGACTGTAATACTCATGATTATTCTTTCCTTTTTCTTATTCGATCCCTGTCATCGGCAGTCTGTAGGCGCTGTTTTTTTCTTCCGGTCCTGGAGCCGGTGATGGTGCCGGTGCCGGTTCAGGTTCTTCTCCTTTTACAATGACTGTCGTATAGGTCTCCAGCCAGAATTCATTTTCGTGTTCATCCCGGGCCTTGATCCTGACGCGGACTTTGGTCCTGCCCGGTCCGACAGCTGTCAGGACGCCGCAATCTCCGACTGTCACGACACTTGGATCTTCCGATTCATATTCGTATGTCTGGATCTTGGTGTTGGGCGGATCGGTATCGATGATGAAGGGACTCTGTTCTCCTTCGTCCAGTGTGATCTCTTCTTTTTCCGGGAACACCGATGTCGGGAAAGGATAAGGATCATCGTTCATCTCCACGATCGTCAGCGTGAAGCTCCTGTCGGTTCCGTGCTTCAGCTGCGCCGTAAAGGTGACCTGACCCGTACCGTTATATTTCACGTAACCGTAATCATCGACACTGGCGAGATCGCTGTCGGAAGAGATCCAGTGGATCCTCTGGTCTTCCGCATCTTCCGGGATCAGAACGTAGGGGATCTGATAAGACTTCATGAAAAAAGAATTGCGGATGACATCGGATGCCTTATTGAAGGCGATATCGGTGACATGGGTCATGGAGTCATCACTCACATATTTCGCCGTAATGGTCATGTCTTTTGTGATGTTGATCTGTGAATCGATGATATTGCCCTCTTCATCCATCCAGCCCAGGAATGTCTGTCCTTCGATCTCGGGATAAGGCTCCTTCCCGTCGATGTAATCCGAGGCCTCCATGAAGTCATAGGCATAGACCTTCCCGTCTGCCATGAATGTGACCCTGTGCACCAGATCGTCCAGGGAAGAGATATTCGCATCGACCCAGTCGATCCTGTTTCTGATCCATTGTTTCAGTTCTGCGACCGATGCATCAAACGTGAAGTCTTCCTTCCTGTGGTTCTGATCATGATCCGCTTTTGCGGATACTCTTGTTTCAGCGGCATACTGATCGATCAGACCGTCCTGCGCGATCATATATTCCAGCTTTTCCTTCATGATCGGCCACTGCTGGTAGACTTCCTGCAGGAATCCGCCGTCCTCTTTGTCATAAAGCATCGGCTTCATCCACTTGTGACCGGCATTGATGCCTGTCACGGTCTTGTTTCTGGTCCAGGCAAAATCAAAATCCCAGAGCGGGCCCCAGTAAAGTGTGTCTGATCCTCTGTCTTTATAAATATAGGTACTTCCGGTCGCGAAGGCATCATTGTTCATGGAGACTTCGTTGACCAGCCAGTACTTGGCGGCATTTTCTACATCGAAGAGATCGCGATAGCCCGTCGTACCGTCAAACAATACATCCTCGGCATGCCGCATGAAATCCTGGATATATTCCTGCTGGACATGGTTCTCATATCCGTCATTCAGTTCACGTCCGAAGAAAGTATCTTCTCTCTCTTCCGGTGCATCGGACAAAGCATCCGCTTCCGTATCAAAAGATGGCGTATGGGTCGCCCAGTCGACACCGCGGTCGGTATAGAATCTGTCGGGTGAACCGTCACGTACCTGCATGGCATTCTGTAAGAGATAGCCGCCGGTGATCTTGTCGGGATCGGTATCATCCTCTTTCAGTTTCTCGATGCTGACGCGGTTCTTGTCGACCCTGACGTTTTCGCTCAGATAATAACTTCCCAGATAATGGGTCCCGTAGAATTCACCGGACATGATCACATCCACAGGTACGCCGCGGGGCGTAAAGTCAAAACCCATCTCATCTCCCAGCCAGGCCGTGATCCGGTCTTTCATCAGAGTGGCATCAAAGTCGTTGGCGACCAGGACCCAGTGCTTGTTTTCACCCAGGCCCAGAACATCCGCCGCAGCATCTTCCAGCTTGATCTTGTAAGGCTTCTTGTTGGTCATCCTCCAGGTGGAGTTGCCCCGGCCGCGGATTGAGATCGTGAGATCAGTCAGATCCTGAAGATCAAGATCGGGAAAATCCGCATAATGAAAATTCTCGGGAACGGAGATACTCATGGTCCCGTGGCAATAATCGCTGTGATCGGTGCTATCATGCATCTTCTTGATCGTTCCCTGTGATTCATCGATATTCAGATAAAGGATGGGTATTCCGTAGCCGACCTCAGTCGGATCGATAGCATCAGATTCCTCTTCTTCAGCCTGCGTATACGCAGACAGCGAAAACATCGATAGCACAACAAACAATATCAGAAACAATGCAGATATCCTGTATCTTTTCCTATGAGCGATCATTGATTTTGATTTTTCCATAACGGTTTTCCTCATCTCACATTTTAACTTATTTGCATGTAAAACGTCACTTTTTGACAAGCCTGTTTTCCAACCGTTACAATGAAAAACGAAGGGGTTTTAACTTATGAAAAACAATTCATCAAAACTGCGTTTCTGGATACTGGTATGGGGCTTAGGCATCATCGGCCAGTTATGCTGGAACATTGAAAACCAGTGGTTCAATACCTTTGTATACGCCAAGATCGCCAAAGATCCGACAATCATCTCCTGGATGGTGGCAGTCTCCGCCATCGCCACGACGATCTCGACCTTCCTGTTCGGCACGATGTCCGACCGCAAAGGCAGGCGCAAACCGTTCCTGGCCTACGGCTACATCCTCTGGGGCATCTTCACGATCCTGTTCGGAACGACGGAATTCATCGCCAAAGGAAAAAGCGGCATGCTCTTGTTTGCAGCGACAGCCGTCGTCCTGGCAGATGCCCTGATGTCTTTCTTCGGTTCCATGGGCAACGACGCCAGCTTCAACGCCTGGCTCAATGACATGATGAACGACGAAAACAGGGGCAGTATCGGTGCCGCCCTGGCGACACAGCCCATCATCGGCACGATCATCGGCACGATATTAGGCGGCCTGCTGATCGGATCCGATGACAACTACATGCGCCTGTTCATTGCCTTCGGCGGACTGGCGATCGTCTTCGGTGTGCTTTCCCTGATCTTCGTGAAAGACGCCGATGATCTCAAGGTCAACAAGCAGGGATCCTTCTTCTCCCAGCTGTTCAGCGCCTTTGATTTCAGGGAACTGCTGAAACACAGGGAACTGGTATGGGTCTTCCTGACACTGACGGTCTACTTTGTTACCTTCAACGTCTACTATCCCCATGTCGGCAACTACATGATCTACTACCTGGGCTTCACTGCCGATGACATCGGCATCATCCAGGGTATTGCTCTAATATTAGGCATGCTGTCGGTCATCCCGGCGACAAAGCTTCTGAACAAGAACAAGTTCGTCACGGCCGCTTCCGTATCGGTCATCCTTTCCATGATCGGCGTCGGGATGCTGGGTATCTTCGGCCGTCCGCAGTACATCGATCCTTCGACGATCTTCAACTGGCCTTTGCTGATCGGCCTGTTCTTCTTCGGCTGCGGCTACATCATGTTCATGCAGGTCACATCGGTCTGGATGAAGCAGCTCTTCCCGGAAGAAGCCAAGGGACAGTTTGAAGGATTCCGTATCATCTTCTTCGTATTGATCCCCTGGATCGTTTCTCCGTTCATCGCCAATCCGATCATCAAGAACAACGGCGAGATCCTCGACAGTAACGGTCTGACGGCCTATCTGCCGACCCACGTCCTGTTCTTAGTCTCTACACTGCTGATCCTGGCGACCTTTGTTCCGTTATTCTTTGCCGCGAAGCAGAGAAAGACAAGGAGCTGAAATGATATTCCTCATCATCATAGTGATCCTGGCCCTGGCCGCCGAGATCTTCATCGCTGAAAAATGTCTGCAGATGATCGTTCATCCCATTCGTCAGGACTACGCCCGTTCACGCAAGGTGACGATTGACGAAGGCTTCGGTGATTGTCTCGATGCCTATGACAAGAAGTGGGACAGGGAAGACTTTTCGATCGACAGAAACGGCGTCATCATCCGCGGCGAGATCATCAGAAACCCCGATGCCGGAAATAAAGTAGCGATCATCGCCCACGGCCATACGGCCAACCGTATCTCCGCAGTCAAGTATGCGGATCTCTTCTACCGCAGAGGCTATCATGCGGTGATCTATGACGAGCGCTATTTCGGCGAATCAGGCGGCGATTTCTGCACGCTGGGCGAAAGAGAAGCCGAAGACCTGGCAGCGATCATCGGATATGTCAGAGGCATCTTCAAGGACTGCTTCATCGCCTTGCACGGTGAGTCCATGGGTGCGGCCACCGTACTGCTGGTGCAGAACCTGACAAAAACCGATCTGGTCGTTGCCGACTGTCCGTTTTCCGACAGCGAGCGTCTATTCAACGAATACATCGTCAGAAACATGTCCATCCCGCCCGTCCTGGTCATCCCGGTCATGAAACTGCTGGCACTGCTTCAGTACAACTATCACATCAGAAAGACCTCTCCGATACAAGCGGTGAAACAGACCGATGTTCCGATCTGCTTCATGCACGGCATCGCTGACACGCTGATCGTCTGTGACCACTCCAAAGTGATGTATGAAGTCTGCAGGAACCCTCTTTCAGAACTTCATCTGTTTGAAAACGCCAAGCACGCCATGTCGATCGTCACCGACAGAAAGAAATATGAAAAGATCCTCGATGAATTCATCAGAAAATGCGGAGGCTAGAAAATGAAACAATACTTTGTACTGGATATGGGCGGGACCTTTGTCAAATACGCCCTGATGAATGAAAACAAAGAGATCCTGGAACAGGGAAAACTCCCCTCTGTCCTCTCGGACATGGATTCCTTTCTCGCTTCTCTGGATGAACACATCAAACCCTTCCTGGGCAGATTTGAAGGTATTGCCGTCTCCATGCCCGGCAGGATCGATACAGCAAACGGCATCGCCTACAACGGCGGAGCCTTCGTCTTTTTCGTGGACTCTCCCTTTGAGAAGATCCTGGAAGAAAGATACGGCGTACCGGCTACGATCGCCAACGACGGCAAGTGCGCTGCGGAAGCTGAAGCTACAAGCGGTGCCCTGAAAGACGTCGGCAGCGGTGCAGTCGTGATCATCGGTACCGGTATCGGCGGAGGCATCGTCCTTGATCACAAGGTATGGATGGGCAGCCAGGATGCGGCCGGTGAATTCTCCTATCTCATTTCCGATTACGAAAGATTCATCCATTCCTCGTTCACCGATTTCTCTTCATTCCGCTGTGCCTGGACAGCCGGTTCCAGTACCACGGCACTGATCAGGGAATATGCCGCGCGCAAACAGAAAGATCCCTCGGAATTTGACGGAGTGAAATTCTTTGAAGCCTATGATGAGGGCGATCCCGATGCGGCTGCAACGTTGGAACACTTCGGACAGTACACTGCTTCCGGTATCTTCGCCATTCAGGCCGTACTCGATCTTGAAAGGATCGCCATCGGCGGAGGCATCTCGGCCCGCAAGGAAGTGACCGATGTGATCAGAGACAGTCTGGAGAAAAAGTTCGACATGCCGTTCATTCCTTTCCGCAAACCGGAGGTCGTACGCTGCGTCTACGGCAGTGACGCTAATCTGATCGGCGCCCTGGAATTCCATCTGAACAGATAAAAAACCGCTGAGTAATCAGCGGTTTTTTTACATCTTCATGACTAAACTGATTCTGCCAGCTGTTCGCAGAAAGCTTCAAACGCCAGTCTTTTCTCGTAGGAAGCAAATGAGAATTCCTGGTACTCTGATCTGTCACCTTTCCAGTAGAGATAGAACCAGGGGCCGGAATCGCCGTCTTCCAATGATTCTTCTCTTTTTCTGACTGTTCCCTCTTTCAGGAAGTCAAAGAACTCTTCCCACTGTTCATCACTCAGTTCAATGGTGCCGCTCTTCACGGTATCTTTTTCCGTTGCCGGACCGTAGCCGTCTTCCACCTGTCTTGTCTCATGGAAAAACATGTGCCTTCCTTCTTCGACATAAAAGTGATAACGCTGATAGAAGGCGTTGTAGTTGATATTGTCATAGGTATAATAAAACTCACTGATCTCATCGATCCCGATATTCTTTCCGACGATCTTTTCCCCAGCACAGCCTGCCAGCAGTCCTGCCAGAGAAAGCAGAGTCATTATCCGCATCACTTTCATACAACACCTCCAAAGACAATTCCATCATACCATCTTTCCCCTGAATACAAAAAAGCAGCCTCCTTTCGAAGACTGCATCTTTCAGAACGGATTCTTACAGATCTTCACATCGATTGACAGGGCATAAGGAAATTCATCGTTTTTCTCAGCCACTTCCGCCAGGATCAGATGGTCCTCATCGAAATACTTCAGCAATTCCTTCGCGTTCTTCCCGCTGATATAGCCGCTGATGGAAACGTGATCGATGCTGCAGAAGATCCTGCTTCCCGCTTTCCTTAACAGTACGCCTTCACCGATACGGCAGTAATCGATCGCTTCCGAAAGATCTTCATTGCCGATATCGACCAGACGGCATCTTTTCTCATTCAGACATTTCAATGAAGCGGTATCGATGTCGCAGTAGACACCGATCAGATAGCGGATCTCTCCTTCCTCTTCGTCTCCGTAGATGAATTCGACTCTGCTTTCGATCTTGAGATCTTCATTCTTCTTTCGAAAGAGACTCAGTTCCTCGTCCTGATCCATCAGGATCTCCGAGAAAGCGTCCATCCTGTCGGCTGAAAACAGTTTTGCGAAACTGACGACGGAAAAATCGATGTCGATGCTTCGTCTGAATACTTTGACCAAGGGCATCCCGTCGACTCTTGCATCAAGCTGACGGAAGCGGAAATAGGCTTCCTCCTCAAAACGCAAGCGCTGTCTGATCTCTTCCCTGGTGATGAAACAGGAAGAGAGAAACTGCTTCTCGAAACTGTCGGGATCTGTCTTTTTGATCCTGTCACAGAGTTCTTCGTAGAGTCTTTTCTCCTGTTTCCGGTCATAATGAAAAACAGTGCCGAAAGGCGATAAGATTGGAATCATTGTTTTTTTACCTCCGGGTTCTTACAGCTCCATCATATAAAAAACATATCGTTTCCGATATGTTCAGATGAAGACTGTGATCAGTTCATGTCCAGCAGATCGATACCGGAGGCATCGGCCCAATCGGATGGATCCTGTTCGCTGCTGTGGGTCGAAAGCGTTCCGTTCAGCTGTTTCTGTATGCTTGCGGCCCTGACGAAACAGAACTGTTTCATGGCTTCATAGCCCTTCTCAAACTGTTTGGTCGTAAAGAAGGCAGTCGGATCTTTTTCCACATACTCTCTTAACATCGCATGGATCCTGTCGGCTTCTGTTTCAAAATCACCGGAAGCGATATAATCAACGATCGCATCGAATTACTCGTGGTATCTATTAAAATATTCCTCACTCTTCACGATCCAGCTCCACATCGGACGCTCTTCCTCGCCAGTCAGATACAAGGGCGTATCGATGCCTTGATTGATCAGCCTGCCCGGATCGGCATAATCCGTTTCAGGGATCAGGATCGATGCGGTCGCAAAGGCGAGATTGTAATCCCACGGAAGCATCGCCAGCTTTCCTTCATTCTCATAGAGATAATAGTTGTGCAGCATCGGTCCGATATAACCGTCATAGTTGAGCAGGAAGACGTTGGCCGCAAAATATCTGATGATCTCATCGGTATCAAGATACTGTTCCAGGTCCCTGTTTTTACTCAGTGCCTGAAGTGCCTCGATGACTCTTCTGTAATCTTCCTCTTCCGCCTTGGTCTCCGCATTGTCAAAGATGGCTGAATAACTGTCGATCTCATCGTCTCTGTATACGAGATCGGCGCCCGCTGCCTCACCGGTCGACACCGGAGCGCCGTTCAGGATCGCTTCGATATCTTCCAGTGACAATGAAACGCCTTCGCTTTCCGGTTTGTAGAGGACTCCCTTGCCTTTGTAATTCCGTTTCAGGAAACTCTTTCCGATATCTTCAACGGCGCCATAGAGGCCGTGGTCTTTGCCGTTGATCCTGAGCCATACATAGCTGTACAAAGGAGCGTTGACATCTGCCTTCCTGAAGATCTCATAACTGAGAAAATCCTTCATATAAGCGGTATCCGAAAACAGATTGTTGAGACTCAGTTTGCTGAGACCGTGGTATGTCTGGCCGTCTATGTTCTTGCCGAAATTGACCTTGAAACTGTAGCGGTCACTGTTTTCATCGTTCGCCACAAACATCAGACTGGAGTTGCCTTTGGTGCTGAAAGAAACATCCTGATATGTCTCGCCGTCGATCGTGATATCCGCTGTATATTTGCTCTTGTCGGCGGGATGTGAGAGAAGGTCGTTCCAGTCTTCCTCACTGATGGAAACATCGATCTCATGGACATAGGAGGTATCAAAAAGATACTGTTCGTAATCGGATATCGTTTCCTGTTTCTTCTCTTCTTCCTTCTTTCCGCATCCGGAAAGGATCAGCAGCAGTGTCATGATAACCAGGCAGATTTTTGTTTTCATAAGGCTCACCGTATCTTTATGTTTTATTATACCCGAATATGTAACAACAAAAACGGATCCGCTTCCGTTGGCCCATCGGTTACAATAAGGATGAAGAAACAGAATGATCAGGATCAGATCCGCAAAGAAAGAAGACCTCAGAGAGATACAGCTGATCAATCAGCTCAACTCTTCCCATCCCGACAAGCCGCAGAATGAGAAAGAATTCTGTCTTTATCTTTATACCGGCTATTATATGAAATTTGAAACGGAAAACTGCTTTGTTGCAGTCGATGACGATAATGATGAGATCGCCGGATACATCCTGGCCGCAGCAGACTGTGACGATTATCTTTCGCAGATCGAAAACGACTATCACGCAGAAGCGATCAAACTGGGATTTGAACAGAGGTTCCTGGAAGAGATCCGCACCTATGAAAAATACAAGGCGGAATACCCTGCCCATTTCCACATTGATGTCAAACCCGGATATCAGCGAAAAGGCATCGGTTCCATGCTGCTGAATGCTCAGATCGCAAACCTGAAAGATCAGGGTGTCAGGGGACTGATGCTGAGCGTCGGAAAGAATAAAAGATCAGGAAACCGTTTCTATGAGAAAAACGGTTTCCTGATCATCGATGAAAACGATGATTCCTATATCAGGGGAAAGAAACTGTAAGACTTGAAATAAAATGGTTTGCGGTCATCCGCAAACCATTTTTTCTTAGTTTTCTTTTCTGATCAGTACCGCAGATCCTGCAGGCAGATATTGTTCAAACGCTGCAGAAGCGATGATCATCTTTCCTTTAGCTTCATATTTCTTTCCTGAGAGATTCATGATCAGCTGATGCTTTCCTCTGTCAAAGAAGAAGACCCTGTTTTTCTCAGAGATATCCACATGAG
Organism: Erysipelotrichaceae bacterium; assembly: GCA_017454765.1. Classification (GTDB taxonomy): domain Bacteria; phylum Bacillota_I; class Bacilli_A; order Erysipelotrichales; family Erysipelotrichaceae; genus Colivicinus. The sequence continues at coordinate 29,893 of JAFTCJ010000025.1, forward strand.
GATCGGACAGATCCCTGATCTTCTTTCGCAATGCGATCAGCCGGCAGATGAAGTGGTAGAGGGAATCCTCATCTTCTTTCGCCTGCTTCACTGAAACAGTATTCTTCGGGTCAAACGGAAGATAAGGATCCTTGCCCATGGTGAAGCCGTGATACGGTTTTCTCTCATCCCAGATCATGGGAGTCCTGGTACCTGTGCGCTGATAGCCTCCGTCTTTGGAAGGAAGATCGGATGTCTTCATCGCAATCTCGTCTCCGTACAGGATAAAGGGGATGCCCGGAAGACAGAACAGGAACATGTAGAACACTTTCAGTTCATCCTGATCCAGATAATTGGCGATGCGCCAGGTGTCGTGGTTACCGGAGATCAGAGCCAGATAAGCCTTCTGTTTCTCTGCCTCTTCAAAACGCTGTCTCATGTCTTTCAGGGTGAAGGCAACGTCATTGTTTCCATGGATCACGGAAATGCCTCTTGTCGATGCATCGCTGCGGAAGAAGCGGTGATAGAAATTGTCCCAATGATCCAGTACGAAGTCGGAATCAAAACCCGCCTCAAAGGAGCGTTTCGGATCAGACCATTCACTCACCAGGAAAACATCGGGATATTCTTTTCTGATCCTTGCGAAGATCCATTTCCAGACGGTAACGGTGGCCGATCTGTCATCGTCGTTTTTCACCAAGGAATCCGCCATATCCACACGGAAGCCGTCGGCACCCTTACTCAGCCAGAAGCGCATGACCTTCAGCATGTATTCTCTTGCCCGATAGGTCCTCTTGTCTTTGTAGGACATCTGCCACTCAGGGTGATCGATGCGGTTGAAACCGTAATTGAAAGCCGGCTGATGGCCGAAGAAATTCACCATGTAGCAGCCATGCCGGTCAAACATGCCTGAGATCAGATTGTTTCCCTTGTCCCAGGGATTGTCGTTCCAGATGAAGAGATCGCTGTATTCATTCCTTTCCGCCTTCGCGCTTTTTAGGAAATCGGGATTACTTAGGGCGGCATGTCCGGCCACCAGATCGAGGATGATCCGGATATCCCTGCGATGTGCCTCTTTGCACAATTCCGTGAAATCCTTCATCGTACCGAAACGGGGATCGACATCGAAAAAATCTTCCACATCATAGCCGCCGTCCTTAAACGGGGAGACATAAAAAGGATTGAGCCATACCGCATTGAAGCCCATCTCCTGTATATGATCCAGTCTTGAGATGATGCCTTTCAGATCGCCGATGCCGTCATTGTTGCTGTCGGCAAAAGAAGTCGGATAGATCTCATAGACGATCAGATCCCTGAATTTACGTTTGCTCATGATGATACCCCCGTCAGTGAAAAACAGGTCTGTGACCTGTCATTTCAGTTTGTCATATTTGACGCTGCTGCCCCTTGCCTTGTCAACAGGATACTTCAGCGCATTCTTGTCCATCTTGCGGTCTGTGATCTCAATCAGATCGACACCCAGTGCTTCACTCAGATCCAGCAGATAGGTGTAGACATCAGCCATCTCTTCGCATACCGCTTCCTTGTCAAAGTCTTCGCTCCATTGAAAACACTCCAGCAGCTCTCCGGCTTCGATGGCGATCGATTTGGCAAGATTCTGTGGAGAATGGAACTGCATCCAGTCCCGTTCTTCATTGAAGTCATGGATCTTTTGTTTCAATTGTTTGAGATCTGTCATATTATTTCCCCTGATGTACGACGATCTGCGTGAACGGGATCTCGATCTTTTCTTTCTCAAAACCTTCCTTGATCAGAAGCTTGAGTTCTCTTTCCGCCTTCCAGTGCATCATCGGCACGGTCTCGACGCGGATCGTCAGATTGACACTGCTGTCACCGAAACTGCCGATGCCCAGAACCTGCGGTTCATTCACCAGGATCTCCTGATTTTCATCATAATACTTCTTGCAGATCTTCTGCAGTACGGCCATGACTTTTCTGGTATCCGCATCATAGGCTGTCGGGATCGACATGAAAGTCACGATATTGTTTCTTGAATAATTGACCACGTCTGTGATCGAACCGTTGGGGATGATGATCTTCTTGCCCCTGCTGGAAAGATAGGTGACTCTAAGGGCGATCGAAGTGACCGTTCCTTCATATTCGCCGATCTTGACATAGTCGCCGACATAGAACTGTCTTTCAAACAGGATGAACATGCCTGCCAGGATATCCTTGATGATGGATTGGGCACCGAAGGAGATAATAAGTCCGCCGACTCCGGCGGCAACGACTGCCGAGGAGATCTCATCGGACATGCCGATCTGGGCCAGACAAAGGATGATCGCGATCAGATAGACCACATAGCGGGCCACCGAATGAAAGACCGTCATCGACGTCTTCACTTCCTGAGCCTTCACGCTGTCGGAGATCTTTCCCGCCTTCTTCATCGCTCTTGCCGTGAAGGTGGAGACGATGTTCATGAGCAGTTTCGCCAGCAGCAGGATGATCGCGATGCAGATGATGTTGACGATTATTGATAAGAGGTCGGCCTTGGCCTGTTCCAGTAAATCATTCAGCCATTTCATAGTTCCATTATAATCCTTTCAGCCCTTCAGCAGTTTCCGGTATAGACGTAATTGAGATTTTCCCTGGCAGTTTCAGCCAGCTCATAGACCTTCCTTACATCAGTCGCATCCCGATCCGTCATATGGAAACGCGGAAAGAAACGCGATACGTGAAGGACGATGTCCTTTCCGATCGTGTTACCGTCTTTGTCCTTGAGTTTCGATACCCACTCTGACAGCTGTTTCATTTCTTCTTGCGTATCGTTTTCACCGGGTACGATCAGTGTGGTCAGCTCCACATGGCAATACTTCACGGCTTCCTCAATGAAGTCCATGACCATCTTCCGGTTTCCTTTCAGTATATCTTCATAATAATGATCGCTGAAACCCTTGAGGTCAATGTTCATCGCATCGATATAGGGGATGATCTCATGCAGGATCTGTAGTTCAGCTGTACCGTTGGAGACCAGGACGTTCTTCATGCCCGCCTCATGAACGAGCTTTGCGCAGTCTCTTACAAACTCATAGCCGATCAGCGGTTCATTGTAGGTATAGGCGATGCCGATATTGCCTTTGGCTTCATAGCGCCTGGCGATCATCACCAGCTCTTCCGGAGAAACGGATTCCGCCTTGTCCGCATAGGCAAAAGCCTCTTTCGACCAGGAGATGTCGTAGTTCTGACAGAAGGGACAGCGCAGGTTGCAGCCGAAGCTGCCCAGCGACAGGATGATGCTTCCGGGGAAGAAATGCCTCAGGGGTTTCTTCTCGATCGGATCGAAAGCCAGCCCGGTGATCTTCCCGTAGTTGAAAGCCTCGCTCTTTCCGTTCCTGCAGATCCTGCCGCCGCAGAAACCGATCGCTCCTTCTTTCAGTTGACAATGTCTGAAACAGACCTCACATCTTGCCATATCAGTAATGCCTGATCACCTCAAAACGCTGCAGGGTGTAGGGATCGTTCTTGCCGATATTCCCCTTTTCCCTGGCGATCTCTATCTGCTGATCGACGCTGTCGACACCGTCCAGATCCGGCAGCAGCAGTCCTCTTCTGTTTCCGCAGCTGACGATGACGCCGTACCTCTTCACGTCCAGCATCTCCTTGGAATCGATGTCTTCGATCTCCCCCAGGACATCCACGGAGATATCCAGATATTTCAGCTCATCGCTTCTGATCGGATCGAAACGCGGATCCCTGGAACAGGCAGAGATCGCGTTGGAGATGATCTCTTCTTTGACATTCTCTTCACAGGGACCGATCGTTCCGATACAGCCTCTGAGCCGGCCGAACTTGTGGATCGACACAAAGGTCCCCGCTTTTCTCTTCAGCAGTTCCTCCTCACAATCATCTTCTTTCAGACGCTTGTGATGAAGCACATAGTATTCAACAGCTTTCCTTGCCAGTTTCACATAAGGATCGCTTCTGTTTTCTTTTTCTTCCAGTTCCCTGACGATTCTTTTTTCATACGCATCCAGAAAATGACGCGTTTCATCTTTTCCCTGAGGATAAAAGGTGCAGATCCCGTAGCCGACACCGGTCACATCCTCATGCGACAGCTTTTCCGCTTTCACAGCGATGCCGTCAAATCCACCGGCCATCATCACAAAAGAACGGTGACCGCATTCCGCCGCTTTTTCCAGAAACGCCTCATCAAAATCAAAGAGCTCATTGAATGCCGCCCTGGACATCACATCCATGATCCGCTCATCATATACCGGACCTTCTTCCGCAAAACCGTAGGGACCGTAATCCTGCAGCTTGTGCGAGAGATCGCCGCTGGCGATCCAGACGACATTCTTTCCCGATTCTTCGACCGCCTCTTTGATTATCATGCCCAGTTTATAATGATCGCTCAGGGAGAGTCCCGAAAGGCCGATCCTGATGATCTTTCCTTCCTGAAATCTCTTTCTGACAAACCACAGAGGCACCATCGTTCCGTGATCCAGCGAGGCATCTCTTTCACCCAGCGTACCGGCAGGAAAATCATTCAGCTTCGCCAGTTCACAGATCCTGTCTCTGAGTTCAATGTCATATTCTTCATCAAAAGATACCTCATCCGCCCCGAAACGGGAAAAAGAACCTCTGGCCTTCTTTCCCGGTGAGATATGAAAATAGTCCGAATACATCACGCTGTGCGGAGAAGAAATGATGATGGTATCGGGTCTCAGTCTTTCAATTTCATCTGCCGTCTTTTCATACGCCCCGATCGTATCTTCGATCTGTTTTTCGGATCCTTTTCCGATCTCGGGAATGATCATCGGCGGATGAGGAACCATAAATGCAGCTGTCAGTGACATAAGAGTTCCCTCCTTTCTTTCATTATAAACCGAAAGAAAAAACTTCTTTTTTCAGTTACAGAACATACAGAGCCATGGGAACGGCTCTTTCATTTTCACTCAGGTCATCCTTGTTCCGATCGGAGATCATGAGTTCTCTTTTTCCGTTGAGCAGGATCTGTGCAGATCCGCCTCCGTCCAGATGAATGCCGTTGTACATGCCCAGTTCTTGGGCGATCTGCGCACATTCGCTCAATGATGCACCGACACTGTCTTTTGAAGGATCATGGCCGAATTTGGCTGCTCCTTCAAACCACAGAAGCATCGGTCTTCCGCTTTGATCGGCGCCCAGGATGATCCTCGGTGCCCGGTCTTTGCGGTAATTCAGCGGATACATGGAAGGCGGATAGGACACATCGCGGAAATGCAGGAAATTGTAGAACGGTGATTCAAACTTCTCTGTCATCTTTCCATCCTTCACTGCGCTGTTTCCAACCTGCAGGGCAAAAGAGATGTCTTCCAGGCCACGATAAGTGACAGAAGTATCTTTGATCCAGACCGATTCATTCAGATGGATGAGGAAGCCGGAAGAAGGGATCTGACAGTTTCCCCCTTCTTTATATGCGACGACCCGGTCGCCGATCACTACGATATCAAAACCGCCTTCTTTGCTTCTTTGCTGCTGCGGGCGGCTGCAGAAACAGGCGTTTTCATTGTCCTTGTAAGATACACCGTCAATGATGACTTCGATCTGACTTAAGGGAATGTGTTCAACGCTGACTGTTCCGTCCCTGATAATCAGCACTTCCCTGTCAAACAAAGGCGGTTGCAGGATCTTTCCGTCTCTGACGCTTAGTCCGAAAGGTGTAAATACCTGATCATAGACGCTTCCCAGATCAAAAAGATCCATCAGGAAGAAATTCGCATTGACTTTCAGTTTTGCCTGTGTCATGTTCCGGCTCAGGAGACCGGAATTCTTCCCCACCGGCAGAAAGGACAGTTTCTTTCGTTTCCCTTTTGCGATACGAAGACAGCCCTTTTCCTTCAGTGATTCAAACAAGGTCTTCACTCTCTCATCATCAAATACGATCTCACCGTCTTTCAAAGATGCATGTTTTTGAAACAGGATATTGCACAGAACTGTCTGATCAAAGATCTTTCCGTATTCCCCGTCTTCATCAGTAAAGGGAACACCCATGCCTTCAGGCAGATAAAAATGAACCAGGGTACCGAATACCCGGGAATACTTCGGAATAATGAAGTCACGGTAAAGATCGCAGAGCCTTTCAAAAGACGAAGGATCAAAATCAGGTTTCAGATAATTCAGTTCATCAAAACTGTCAAAACAGACAGCCTGAACATTCAGTTTCTTCTTGTCATGCAATGTATAGTGAAAGATCTCCGATCTCATCATTCTCCCGCAGGGCCGTGTTTATCAGCTAAGCGTGTTTCTGCTTCTTGTTTACTGATCATGCCGTTGTTGTATTTCGCCATGACATCGACATCCTTGTCCCGCAGATGATAGAAACAAAGCAGGATCACGATGCAGAAGATACTGCCGATGGCCGGCATCAGATTATAGACGGCCCAGATCCCTTTGACGACCGATTCGCTCTGACGGACACTTTCGCCCAGTGAGGAATCATAACCGAAAAGACCCAGTGCAAATAAAGAGATCGAACCGATCAGGGCATTCTTCATTTTGACCGCGAAAGCCTGTAAAGAGAACGTGATGCCGTTCGCTCTGGTACCGGTCTTGTAGGTCCCGTATTCGACCGAATCCGCGGTCAGGATATAACTCAGGATCAGGAAGAAAGAAATACCGGTCCCCTTGATCGCCATAAAGAAAGTGATCAGATAGAAATGATCATAGCCGGTCACAAACAAAGCCAGCGAGGAAAACAAAGAGAGGATCAGTCCGATCAGGATCAGTCTGGTCTTGTCGTATTTCTCTGTCAGTTTCGGCACCATCAGAGCCATCAGGAAAGTCGGGACCAGGGCAATGGCTGTCAGTAAAGTCGCCTTGGATTCTCCTCCCAGGCAGTTTCTGGCAGCGATCAGGGAAAGGACCGATTCCACCGAGGTGACACCCTGCACAAAGATCAGCAGCAGGGAGATCAGCAGATATCTGTTGTGCAGAACATAGGAGATCATCTGGGAGAAAGTATATCCTTTATCTTGTTTCTCGTCGCTCAGGATCCTTTCTTTTCCCTTGAGCAGGAACGGGATCATGAGAAGCACACTGATCACAGACAGTATCAAGGCCGTCACAAACCAGCCCAGTTTCGGTCTGATCATAGGGATGATCACGGTCGCGATGATGCTTCCGAAAATACCGCAGAAACGGTTGGCGGAGATCAGCGAGGCCCTCTCCTGCATGTCGGCGCTCATGACCGTAGGCATCGCAAACATCGGTGCGTCCATCAGCGTGTAGGCGCCGTCCATCAGCAGATAGCCGAGCACGAACCACACGATCTTCACCTTCTCGTTTTTCAGATCATAAGGGATCGCATACATGAAAAGCACGGTCAGGGAGATCAGAATGCTTCCGGCTTTGATCCAGGGCATGAATTTCTCCCTGCTTCTGAATCTTGTCTTATCTACGATGAAACCGAACAATGTATCGTTGACCGCATCCCAGATCTTGGGACCGAAGAGGATCGCCGAAGCCAGTGTCGCATCGATGCCGATATCCAGAAGAAAAGTCGGTGCGAGTATCACATAAGCCCAGATGATATTCTCACCGAGAAACCACAATCCGTAATACAGTCTGTCTCTTTTTCCGATCCGATGATCCATTTTCTTTTTTACTCACCTTCATTATAACTTTTATCGGTTTATCTTTTGTTTCCATTTGATCTGTCCTGGCTGTCTCAAAAACACCGAAAACATTCCTTTTTCATAAAAAACAGCATTTTTCTCAAAAAAAAGTTAGGATTTCGGCATTTTCCGGCGAATAAAGATATGAAGGAGGTGAAACATGTTTGAAAAAGACATCGTCACCAAGAAACTGTTCCAGAACAACCACAGATTTGCGGATGTATTCAATCGTCTGCTGTTTCATGGTGAAGTCATCGACCCCGGACAGCTGCAGGAAATGAACACCGATCAGATCGCTGTGCTTTTTGACAGACTCTTTGCCAAAGAGAAATACAGAGACATTCTCAAAGCAGCCTGTGTCAAACACGACAGTCAGTCGATCTATCTGTATCTGGGAATCGAAAATCAGTCGGATACAGACTTTACCATGCCTGTAAGAACGATGCTGTATGATGCCATCAATTATCAGGATCAGATCCAGTCGCTCGCTGAAAGAAACCGGAAGGAAAAGAAACTGACACCTTCACGCTTCCTCAGCGGCATGACGGAAAACGACCGCCTGATCCCGGTCATCACCCTGGTCATCTGCTGGAATCCGGATGGATACAAGGGGCCGAAGCGGATCTATGACATGATGGATCCCGAAGCAATCAGGGAATTCGGTCGTTTCATTCCCGATTACCGCTGCAACCTGATATCAGTGGCTGAGCTTTCCGATGCAGACATTCGTTCCATGGATGACGATCTGTCACTTCTGATGGAGATCATGAAGTATTCAAAAAAGGAGGAAAAAATGAGAGAATTAAGTAAAGATGAACGGATCAAAGACATATCATATGAAGTCGCAGAATCAATCAAGTTCTTAACAGATATCCCTGTCGATCTAAGCAAGAAAGGGAAGAAAGGAAATGTCGATATGAGCGAAGGATTCAGGCTCTGGGCAGAAGCAGAAAGAAAAGAAGGCAAGACTGAAGGAATCGATGAATCAAAAGAAAAATTCATTCAGTATCTGATCGAAAACGGAAAAACGAAAGAAGAAGCAGTTTCCGAGATCGATAAACTGTTTTCATGATTCTTTACCCTGATAAATCACAGAAAGGAAGCAACACTATGAGCGAAGGATTCAGGCTTTGGGCAGAAACGGAAAGAAAAGAAGGCAAGCTCGAAGGAATGGCTGAAGGCAAAGCAGAAGGAATAGCAGAAGGCATAGCTGAGGGAAGAATCAAAGGAATCGATGAATCAAAAGAAAAATTCATTCAGTACCTGATCGAAAACGGAAAGACAAAAGAAGAAGCGGTTTCCGAGATCAACAAACTGTTTTCTTAACAGTGTTTCAATGGCTTGGTGATAACGACGGCATCTATATCCGGATGCCGTTTTCATTTATTCAGTTTTCAGATCACTTTATTCAGCTGATCCCCGTCAAGCCATGCGCGCAGATTATCAAAGACGATTTCCGCACGAAGTGACATGGATTCCTTTGTCGCAAAAGCGATATGCGGTGTCAGCAACGTGTTGGGTGCCTTCAGCATCTGTGTGTTCGCAGGCAAAGGCGGTTCCTTTGTGAAGACATCGACAGCTGCTCCGGCAATGATTCCTTCCGACAAAGCACGGGCAAGATCGTCTTCGTTGGTGACTGGACCTCTTGCCAGATTGATCAGGATGGCTGATCTTTTCATCAGACAGAGTTTTTCATAATCGATCATACCGCGGGTCGAATCATTCAAAGGACAGTGCAGGATGACGATATCGCTTTCTTTCAGAAGTTCATCCAGCGATACCTGTTTCACATAATCAGGATACTCGGAGTGATAAGACCTGCTGTGGGCAAGGATATTGCAGTCAAACGCATGCATCAGTTCCCCGGTACGGCTACCGATATTGCCGTAGCCGATGATACCGACTGTCTTGTTTCTTAACTCGCGTCCGACCAGACCGTCCTTTGTCCCTCCTGAATGTACACGCTCCTGCACCTGCGGGATATTCCTGAACATGCTGATAGCCATGCCGACAGCCAGTTCGGCAACAGCCTCGTTGGAATAACCGGAAGCATTCGACACCTTGATGCCCTTCTCCTTTGCCGCATTTAATCCGACGTGATCCACACCGGTAAAAGCCACATCGATGAATTCAAGCTTCTCACAGGCCATGATCACTTCCTCCGGCATCGGCATGTTGGTAATGATCATGGCATCCGCATCCTTTGCCTCTTCGATCAGTTTCAAGGTATCTGTTGTTTTATCATACTCATAAAACTCCGCTTCATCTTTGAATTCTTCTTCGTGTTTCTTAAGTTCTTCTTCCGGGATCCCCAGAGATTCAAGAATGACGACTTTTTTCATACTGTTTTCCCCTTCTAAAAACGATTCCCGCATTTGGGACAGAACTCAAAATCTTCTTCTGTCTCGTAACCGCAGTTCATACACCTTTTCACATGAGACTGACTTCCTCTGATCAGCGTCAGATCGGATTCCTTTATAACAGAGAGCGTTCCTCTTTCAATTTCTCTGCCGACCTCTTCATTCAGTTCATATAACGAATGACAGCAGCTCATTTCCACATAATAATGCCTGTTCCATTTCCATACCGGAATGAAAAACAGAGACAATACCGTATAGATCACATACACGTTGTAATGGCCATAAGCCTCACAAACATCACAGATCACAGTCTGATCAAAATCGATATCTTCTCTTTTCTGCGTCACACCCATCATGAAAAACATAGCTGATTTCCTCTTTCATCTTAATCTAATCATAAACACTGAAGATTGTGAAACTGTTTTTCTGTAACTGTATTCATATGAATGAAAACAGCAGTCTTTCTGAAACTGCAGAACGACTGAAAAATCCGTTGCCGCTACTATTTTCTGATTCTTCCAATCCGGTAAAGAACATAAGAAACCGCATAGGCAAGCAGCACAAAACCCGGCAGCACAATGATCGCTGATTTCAGACCGAAGGCAAAGAATCCATACCAGTCATAACCAGGCATGATGATGCCGTCTTTCGTATGTCTTAAGACCTCAATGACATAATAAAGTGCATACAGCAGCGTCGGTGCTGTTGCAGGAAGCACATCATTTGAAGACAGAAGATCGTTCTTCTCAAAACGGATCCAGGTAAAGATGGCCGCAAGCGGATTGAGCAGATGCAGGAACAGATTGCTGTAGGCAAACAGAGCCAGATAACCGAAGATCCTGCCCATCGTCGGTTCCAGAAAGAATACCGTCACCAGCATCGTCACAGTCACGGCTGCCGTTGCTGAAAGCTTCAGCAGATACACAGACGACGGAATTTCTTTTCTCTTCCCTGTCATGACGCGGTGATCTTCCAGTGCTGTGATAAAAGATGCGATCCCGAGATAGATGTTGGAATCGATCGTGAAATACTTCAGGACTCTCAGACCCACACCGGACAGGATCCCGCCGCTTAATCCTGACATCATCCAGGAAACAGAAAACAGCTCAAGCAGCGTGAGGATGATGTTGGCGATAAACCCTTTTCTGATATGACTGTTTCTCATTGTCTTTAGTATAACAATTCCGTCTCTGATACATCATCATAATGATCCTGACAGCCGTTTCAGAATCAGGATAAGAAAAAGACAGGTCCGACCTGTCTTTCATGTCTTATAACGATAATAAACGTTCTTTCTTACTCTGAAAGATTCAGTGCTTCAAGCCAGTCAGCGATCTCTTCTTTGCTCATTTCGACTTCCAATCTGATCCCTTCATCCCATCTTGCTTCCGGTTTTAATGCCTCAAGATTCAAGGCGCTGCTTCCGACCGGACTTTCCGCAGAGGTACAGAACGGAATGATCCGCTTTCCGCTCACATCAACACTTTCCAGAAATGTATAACAGATCTTCGGTGCTTCTGAGTGCCAGATCGGATAACCAAGGAATACCGTGTCATATCCGCTCAGATCCGGCAGCTGTCCCTCAATCTCCGGTCTGCAGTCAGGATCATGCTGCTCTTTGTAGGCACGTGTATCCGCATCATACCTGGTGTCGTCTTCCGTATAAGGATCTGCCGCTGTGATTTCATAGAGATCTCCTTCACACAGCCCGGCAATGTACTCTGCCAGTATCTTCGTATTCCCCGTATAGGAGAAGTAAACCACCATCACTTTGCCGGTCTCTGTTTCCTGTGTTTCGGATGTATCGGGGACAGTAGGCTCCTCCGCAGGTTCCTCTTTTTTTGCGCAAGCACAGACAAGCAAAAGCAGGACTGTCATCATCAGTATCAGTATGCTTTTATTCTTTATTTTTCCGAACATCTTATATTCTCCTTCATCAAGATATCATTTTATCTGTCGATCCCTGTTTTCGGGATAGAATAAGCGGAAGTGCTGCTTCCGGAATCAGGTATCACGATCTTATCAGCAATGAAAGTTGCGGTATAAACAGCGTCACCGCTGACTATAGTGATCTCAGGATCCCATCCCGCAAATGTATAAGTATACTTTCCGTCTGCTTTCCTTTGGGGTGTATCTCCATCATAGGAAGGCATTTCGCCGTAATCCACTTCATTGCTTTGAAGGATCGTTTCATCATAGTTCTGGAAAGTGACAGTGCCTACCTGCTGGAACACGGCTTTCAGATTGGTGTCTTTTCTCAATATGAAAGTATACGGATTTTCTTTGCTGACGATCTTTCCGTCTTTCATCCATCCGGCAAAACGATATCCTGGCTGAACTTTCGCACTGACTGTGACCTCAGAAAGCGCATTGTAAGTATCTCCGCCGGAAACCGAACCGCCTTCTCCTGCAGTAACAGTAAGAGAATAAGGCTTTCCGATGAGTACCTTCAGTGCCGGGTCGGAAGAACCAGGCTCACTGATAAAACAACCGTTTTCGACCTTCGTGATCTCTGCGTTTTCCGGTTCCAGAACGGAAACTTTATTTATAGTAATTTCCCGTTCGGCAGAGACCGCACACTCTGAAGCATTATCCACCAGAACATTGCTGGCAGAAACAGTCAGATCCCCTGCCGAGGCAATACCATCCTTGCAATTCCTGACGATGACAGAAGAACCGTTTTCAATCGAAAGATTACCATTAACATAAGTAAAGATGCCGATACGTGCACCATCGATATCTATTATTGAGTTGGAGATTTTGAGGCTGCCTTCATCACTGTCCATGGCAACTTCCGGTGTCTTGCATATAACAGTACTGTCACTGATCGAAAGATCTTCAACTGCGTAGACAGCACCATCCGTACCTTGCGCTGTGACCTTGGAACCATTCTCAATGATCACATCCCCGCTTACATTACCGGATCCTGCGTGATTGGCAAAGACCGCATATCCGTTTTTCCCGGTAGCCGTTACCTCGCTGCCGGAAATCGTGATCTTGCCGTACTCCGTGTTGCAGCGGATGGCAGTATAATCACTTGTGGCAGTCAGGGTGGTATCTTTGATCAGGATATTCCCCCAGCCGAAAATACACCTCCCGCTGCTTTTAATATCCAGTGTGCCGTCTCCCTTGATTGTAAGATCATCAAAAGAATAGATTCCGCTTTCACCGCCGCTGATGAAAGAATCCCCGATCAGTTCGATCGTCAGAGAAATACCGGAAACACTAATATTCTCACCGGAATTATTCGTTTCCGTGATGTTTGCATTATTGAGCGTCAGTACATGAGTATCCGGATTGAAACTGACAGATCCTCCGTCATCCAACACATCACCGGCATTTTCGTTTGTGACCCATTTGCCTCCGACCGAGATATAATGCTCTTCCTCTTCTTCAGCTGAAACTGCCATCGGTAACAGATTCCAGACGACCATCACAGCCAATAATATTGTTAACAACTTTTTCATAGAAAGCCCCCGTCAATCATCAAAGATAACATCATTTATACCAATTGATCCCAGATAATCGTTAGTTTCACTGATACTTCCATCCAAAAGCGCAATTAACTGATCGATGTCTTTCGCTGGATATTCACCATCATCACCTTCACCATAATCACGAAGAGCTTCTCTCATGTATTTGAACACATTGACATAATCTACGATAATACCTGCTGGTTTGTTCGGAAATACACGATTTGCTCTAGCAATAGCTTGCATTAATGTATGGGACTTCATTGGCTTATCCAAATATAATGTTGAAAGGCTTGGCACATCAAAACCAGTCAGCCACATTGCACAGACAAATACAAGTCTGAATGGATTGTCTGGATCCTTAAATCTGTCTTCAATGTCATTTCCGTTCACATCAATCCGATTCATTTCAGCACGATGCTTTGAGATGTCCAGGCCTTGAGCAGCAAACTTGTCGTCGTCATTGCTGTCAGAGATAACAACCGCCATCTTAGTTTCCTGCATATATTTGATGATGCTATCATATTCTGCTTTTTTATCTGGTGAGGCATTATTTCTTTCTTTAATGAGTTCTTGAATCTCCAGTTTCCAGTACTTCTGGACCTTATCGTACATTTTTACAGTTGTAAACTTATCAACGGACACCACCATTGCTTTGCCTAAGAATCCTCTTCTAGGGAAATGATGAGCGATATCTTTTGCTACAGTTTCAAGTCTTTCATGTCTCCTTTCAGAAAAAACCATTCTTATCAAGAATGGTTTTTCATTTCAGGAATATGATCTGTTCTGTATCAGAACAGATTCATGTAATTACCGGATGATCCTGAGTTCCTTAACATAGTAATCAGGATTTGCGTAATCTCTGTCCTTGAACCGGATACTCGCTGCCGGGATACCGTTTTTGAAACGCATCGCCATGTCTTTGAACAGAGACAGATAGAGAACTGTCTCTTTCTTCCCTTCCTTCTTGCACACGGCATAGGCGTAAGAGAAGACGTGTGAACTGAGTTCTGAAACAAGTTCCTTGGACATCCCCGGTAGAAGATGCATTCCAAGGACTTCATCGAAACAGTAACGGGAGATCACTCTTTCGGAAGTGTTGAGTTTTCTTGCCAGTTTTTCAACAGTCTCTTTCTCTTCATCACCTTCTTTTTTCCAGGTGAATCCTTCACAGCATAACTCGCCTGTAACCAGGTTTTCCCTTTTGATAATACTGAATGCTTTTGCCATAAGGCTCCTTTCCGGCCAATAAAAAAGGCCATTACTCATATCAGAAAAAAGAGTTACTCTTTTTTTCCAATACTTTCATTCACCTATTTCAGTACTATCCTGCGCTTTTGCGCAATACAATGATAACATATTTTATTAACGATTCAACACAAATACATATAGAAAAGACCGCTGCATTATACGCAACAGTCTTTTCCTTCAGGAAGCCATCCATAAAAGAAAGGAGATCAGAAGGATGTATATGATTCATCCTTCGTTTTCATCATAGCCTCCATTTCTGTCTCTGCATATGTCCGGATATGAAAAAAGAGCGGAAGCCCCGGGAGTTAATATCGGAATCTATTATGGGGCTTCAGCTCATTTCAATCATATCATCTTTAAACCAGGTTAACAAATAAAAGATCGGGGATCGGATCCGGATCCTCCGGTCTTCATTCATTCTTCTACTACAGTCACGACGATCTCTACGATCTTCTTGATATCTTTCACACCTAGCATCCCCATCAGGTCCATGATCGTCATCAGTGTCATATTCTTGTTGTGTCTGAGACGGTCCATGACGGCTGTGGAAAGCTCATTGTCCAGCATGAATTTATTCTGGGAGATACCCTTTTCCTTCAGTGTTTCGAAAAAGGGCTTGTATGTGAACGAATAGATCTTTCTCATAAAAAATCAAATTACCTCTTTTCCATGAAGTATTCTGACCGCTTCATCCGGCGGGAAGCCTTCTGTCCGTGTATGGACAGATTTCGGCAGATCACGTGATTTCTTTCTCTTCCTGATTTCATATTAACGTATGTCAAAGCCTTTGCATACGTCCGTATATTGTAATTTTATCAAAAAAAGCTGATGCTTTTTATTCATCAGCTTTGAAGTTGTAAATCGGCTTGATGACTCTGATGATGTCTGCGGTCGGCCCGATGTTGTCGACGATATCCTTCATATCCTTGTAAGCCATGGGACTTTCATCCAAAGTCTTTTTGTTTACAGTCGTGGAGTAGATGCCTTCCATCTGCTTCTCAAACTCTTCGACAGATAAGGATCTGAAGGCTTCCTTTCTCGACATGATCCTGCCGGCACCGTGAGGTGCAGAGAAGTTCCAGTCGGGATTGCCTTTTCCCATACAGATCAGCGATCCGTCTTTCATGTTGATGGGGATCAGCAGCTTTTCACACTTCTGAGCCGAGACAGATCCTTTTCTTAAGATCATGTTTTCCGTATCGATGTAGTTGTGGATCGTCGTGAACTGATCAGTCACAGTAAAGTCCATTCCTTCGACAATGATCTGCATCATCGTCTTTCTGTTGATGTCCGCAAACTCCTGCATGATCTTCATGTCATGGATGTAGTCATCAAACAGTGTTCCGCTCACATAGGCCAGATCTTTCGGGATGTCGTTTTTCACATCCTTCTTCATCTCTTCGATCATCTTCGAGATCTCTTTTTCCCTGCCCTGGGATTTAAGATCATTGATCCTTTTCTGGATCTCTTCTTTGGTGATCCCGTTGCACTGTCTGTAAGCCAGATCCTGGTAGATCTCTGCGACTTCCTTGCCCAGGTGTCTGGAACCGGAGTGGATGACGATGTATAAGTGATCTTCGTCATCTTTATCCACTTCGATGAAGTGGTTGCCTCCGCCCAGGGTACCGATTGCCTTTAATTCTTTTTCAATATGGTTAACCTTACCGATACATCTTAAACTGAAGACATCCGTCTGATCGGCATTTTCATGTTTTCTGCTTCTGACACTCATGCCGGAAGGGATCTTCTTTCTGATCAGCTGATCCAGCTTTTCAAAATCGATCTGCTTCTCTTCGATCATGACCGTCTCCATGCCGCAGCCGATATCGACACCGACCATGTTGGGCGTGACCGCACCATGTAAGGTCATGGTCGTGCCGATCGTGCAGCCGGCTCCCGCATGGACATCCGGCATGATGCGGATCTGACAGTCTTTGTAGACCTCCATATCACATAAGGTCTTTAACTGATCGATCGCTTCCGCTTCGGCGTTTGAAGCATACACGATCGCTTCGTTGTATTCTCCTGTGATTCTGTACATATCATGTTCTCTCTTTCATCCGTCCGATCAGGGACAAAGCCCCGATCAGACGATTATTTTTTCGTAACGTTCATTGTTCAGCACCGTCAGCATGTATTCGTACGGCGTCAGATTCACACCTTTCACAAGGGATTCAAACACAGCGACCGACTGGCCGGAAGCCAGCTGCACGCCTTTGCGGTCATAGGAAGCGTGATACGTGTTGTGACGCGAATTCACGTTCCAGAAGACGACATTGGGCATGTCGTAGCCGTTGTTTTTGAATTGTTGTTTCATCATATCGTAGAAGAGCCAGTCACCGGTTACGCAGCGGTCGATTTCCATATCGGTGATGATGACGATGGATGTCGGCATTTCCGATTTCGGTGTGTCATATTTGACCGCGGTGTACAGCAGCAGCCGGAAGGCCGCTTCCAGGTCCGTGTTCATCGACCAGTGGGCATTGGTGACGTTCCACAGTTTTTCGAAGAGGTTTTCACCTTTGATCGTCACCAGTTCCGGTTTTTCGGAGAAAGTCATGAAGGTATTTGCGAAAGGGCCTTTGTTCCTTTCGGCGAAATACATTGCCAGACCCACCGATGTCGCCATCGGTCTTCCCGACATGGAACCGGACACGTCCGCCATGACCAGGAAATTGTTTTCACCGTCGATGTAGTCGGGGAGAGCCTTCCACTGCTCCTCCAGAACCGGATCGACACCGTTTGACTGGTAAAGGTATTTTTCAACGATGTCGTAGGGATACAGGACAGAGGAATTGATTTTTTCCTCGCCCTTTTCCACTTTGGTCAGGAATTCATTGAAACGGATTCCGTCGTGACGCCTGAAGGCGTTGCGGTAATTGTTCATCGCCTTGGAAGGCACCTCGGGATAAACGATGTCGCCGTAATGATTCGAAGACATGTTCACCTCGACCACATTCAGATAATGACGCAGGGCCGCCAGCGTTTTACGGTATGTCTTTTCAGACATACCGAAACGTTTTGCCAGATATCTGCCCCTACGGACAGTATCCGCATTGGACGTATTGACGGAAGGAAGCCATTTCGCCAGCAGGGATACCGGTTTCATGTTTTTCATATTGCGGATGTCGTCATCCAGTTGTTTTTTCAGAAACGGAACGATGACATCGGCCGCATCGTCAAGCAGCCATACCAGGTCGTCCCACCTGCCGTATTCGGCGATGTGTTCCAGGTTTTTGTTGAAGATGTCGGGATAATGGTCAGCCAGGAATTTGAACATCAGACGTCCGGTGCGTCTTTCACCCAGACCGCCCCTTACATCACGGGTATAGAATGCAAGTTTCGTAGCCAGGAGGTGATCCGCCCCCATGGCTTTGGCAAACATGGAAGTGATTTCAAAGTCACTTCTCTGACGCAAGGCACCGGAAACAGCGAAAAGATCGGTCAGCGCATCGGAAGTATGATCCAGAGCCAGCGCTCCGTTTTCCGTCAGCGTAAAGTTTTGTTCGGTTTTGATGTTATCCAGTAAAGTCATGGTGATCCACCTCCTTCATTCTCAATGTCACGGCACTTTTTATCGGAAGTGCCGTATGCAAGATGCCTTCGTTTTTGTCTGACACACGTAGTGGTTTGCTGCGGGCATCTTTTCAAGACGTTGTTTCAACGGGATTCGAACCCGTAACACCGGTCCGATACCGGCTGCATTTCCATTCGCCAGATCCTGATGGTTTGCTGTAAACGTCTTTCTTCCTTTCTGCGTACGGGGCCATGATACAGCCCCGTACCTAGACACCGAATTTTTACCGTTTATTAGTCGGAAGCCCTCTGGGTTTTGCTGCAGGTGTCTGTACCAGGCACATCTTTCTTACGAGCACGCAGGTCTCGTAACACTCATCTTGAAGACTGCTGTCAGTGCCTGAGCTGTCCTCTCGGGACAATTTCATGATATCAGCTATAAATATCGGATAAAATTGTCAGATTAAATAACTATTCGACCACTGATTAACCTTTATTTTTCAGTCATTTTGAATAATACAGTTCATTTTCTGACCACTTATGGTGTACTATCAAGGTATGGAGGCATCTTTATGGAAGAAAAAATCAAGATCTACATACCCGAAAGCGTCAATAGTATCCTTCTGAAAGACATGGAACGCTTCGAATTCTTCAAGAAAGACGGTTCCTTGAACAAGAACGAGTTCTATAACACCCTGATCGTCAATTACTACGAACAGTATGAAGAAAATCAGAGCGATATCTTTTCCCATATCAAGGAATCGATCGAAAGCAGGACCTCCTTAAAAGATCAGGACATCAGCGATATCGCTGCCGATATCCTGCAGTATGTCGATATCAGGACCTATCAGCTCGACAGGGAAAGATTCGATGTTGCGATCGCCATGAAACCGACAAAGAAGTCGTCCGATGACATCGACTACATCCAGAACTGTCTCTTGGGAAACTCCACTCTGTCCAATTACTTCCGCAACATGTTTGCCTCCTATTCCCTGCTTCCCCAGGACAAGAGAGAGACCATCATCTTCCGGCAGAACTTTGAACTGATCAGACAAGCTATCGACAATGACCGCAAGATCTACTTCACTACCACAAACAACAATGCCCCTCATATCGTATCTCCCTACACGATAGCCAATTCCAAGGAAGAACTGTTCAACTATGTCCTGTGCAAGTACAACAATTTCCCCTACAGTTTCCGTATCGGCCGCATCAAACAGATCAAGATCCTCAACGAATCCAGAGATCTTACCGGCCCAATCATCGAAGTATTTGACAGGATGGCCAGGTTCGGACCGCAGTTCTCCTATGAAGTGAAGAAACCGCATGTACCGATCAAAGTGAAATTCTCCGAAAGAGGCAAGAGACAATACAGATCGATGTATCTGCACCGTCCCCAGTACTTCAAAGAAGAAGACGATATCTACTACTTTGACTGTTCCAGATCTCAGGCCTTCCAGTATTTCTCAAGATTCGGATCCAATGCGGTCGTACTGGAACCGGAAGATCTGAGATCCGATCTGCAGAAGTTCTTCTCGATCGCCGACAGGAAATACCGCCGGATCGACAAGGCACTAAGCAAAGAAGAAGACGCAGAGATCGCATCAGAAGAAGACTGGCGCTGATTTTCAAAAATGGTACCACCGGTCAGATTTGAACTGACGGCCTATCGCTTATCAAGCGATTGCTCTGCCGCTGAGCTATGGTGGTATATGGCTTCTATGCTGTGACTTGAACACAGATTGTCGGTGTCAAAGACCGATGTCCTTACCATTTGAACGACAAAGAAATAAATATGGTGGCCCGGGTGGGATTCGAACCCACAGATGACTGATTCTAAGTCAGCCAGATATACCGGTTCTCGTACCGGGCCTTTTCTGGTGGGCAGAGAAGGAATTTGCACCTTCACAGACTTGATGCGGCGGTTTTACGGACCGGTGAGCTCACTCATGCTCAGTCTGCCCATTGGCACCCCGCAGATGAATCGAACATCTATCGTAAAGATCGCAGCTTTACATTCTTTCCTTTGAACTAACGAGGTATTGGTCAGTGTGGAAGGATTCGAACCTTCGGCCTCATGCTTCCAGGTCACGCGGACTGCCAAACTGTCCTACACACTGATATTGGAGGTTCCGGTGAGAATCGAACTCACGCTCGGGGCGTTGCAGGCCCCTGCCTTTCCTCTTGGCTACGGAATCATTCTGGTGGTCTATACGGGTAACGCTCCCGTTATCTCCACGTTGACAGCGCGGCAAGTTTACTTATCCTCCAATAGACCATTGGTTCCGGATCAGGGAGTCGAACCCTGTTGACACGGCTTATGAAACCGGACCAGATAACCGACCTTCCACCCGGAATATAACTGGTGATGTCACTGGGAATCGAACCCAGATTGCGAGGTTGAAAACCTCGTTTCCTGACCGTTAGAAGATGACACCATGGCAGAAGCTGATGGACTTGAACCAGCCAACTGACGATTATAAGTCGCCTGTTTTACCTTTAAACTAAGCTTCCATTTGGGCTGAAAGATGGGAATCGAACCCATTCACATCCGGGCCACGACCGGACCGCTCACCTTTTTGCGTTCTTTCAACATTTCCCTGAGGCCTGATTCCAGCTGATCAGGCCTCACTTCTCCTTCACGACGATCTCCTCGATCGCTGTATTGAACAACTCGGATAAAACAACGATGTTGTCCAAGGTAGGCATCGTCTCGCCCCTCTGCCATTTGAATATGGCCTGAGGCGTATTGAAACCCATTGCCTCCTGGATCTGCCTCACTGTTATTCCCTTCTCTTTTCTTAAACGGGCTATGTTGTTACCCGTCTCGATCATATTGATCCTTGTCGTCGTGCACAACGCAATCACTTCCTTTCAAACAAAAACCGCCTGTCTTACTTCATTTCTGTTTCAGACAAGCGGTCATTATCATCCGGAAAATATTCAGGATCGGTTTCTACACAATAAACCTCAAACACTCTGAAGCAGAAAGTACACTAAAAATCTGGTCATCCCAAATCGGGAGGTCGATCAGTCGTTCTTCGTGCATATAGCTTATCTGTGAGAATAAGTTTAACTTTGCAGAATTCATCGTGTTCTCCTTTACGTTAACTAATATAACAGACATATTTCAAAAATAAAAGTATACCTGTAGTATATTTTTTTATTCATGGAAATGACCGAACATGGCCTGTTTCTCATAACAGATATGTTTCATGTCCAGTTCATCGATGATGTGTCTGGGTTCAGCCCTAACATACATCTGTTCTTCAGGTTGGAGATTGCCTTTGTCCGAATCGATGTAGATCGCCAACGGTCTTCGTAGACCAATCGCATAAGACAACTGCACCTCACACCATTTGAGATCATGTTTCTTCAATAACTCTTTCGCAAAGACTCTGGCCATGTAGGCACCGGAAAGATCCACCTTGGAAGGATCCTTCCCATTCATGCATCCGCCTCCAACATTGGAGAAAGACTGATAGGAATCTACGACGATCTTCCTTCCCGTCAATCCCGCATCACCTTCGAATCCGCCGATCAGGAACCTTCCGGTCGGGTTGATCAGGAAGCGTTCCACCTTTAATCCGTAGTTCTCACATAACTCAGTCACATAGTCCTTCAGAATCCTATCTGTTTCTTCCCTGTTTGTTTCAGAATTGTTGTAGGAGATCGTAAAATCTTTGATAGATACGATGTTGAAATCGTCATCATAGACACCTGTGATCTGCGCTTTCCCATCTGGATAGAAATCCTGATGTGTATGAACCAGTTCATCATAATATCTTGCCAGTTTCTGTAATATGACCATGGCCGTCGGT
This sequence comes from Erysipelotrichaceae bacterium, assembly GCA_017454765.1. Lineage (GTDB taxonomy): Bacteria > Bacillota_I > Bacilli_A > Erysipelotrichales > Erysipelotrichaceae > Colivicinus. Next base: position 51,909 of record JAFTCJ010000025.1, read on the forward strand.
AACAGTTCTGGAGTATCGTTACAGGCATAGCCGAACATCATGCCCTGATCTCCTGCACCGGACACTTCGTCGTTCGTGCCTAAGGCGATATCAGCTGACTGCTTGCCGATATTGTCGATGATCTCATAATCGTCTCTGTAGCCGATATCTCTGAGAACTCTCCTTGCGATATCCTGTGCACTGAACACTGCTTTGCTCGTGATCTCACCGGTAATGAAGATCTTCCCCTTTCCACCGACTGTCTCGATACCACATCTGCTGTACTCATCCTGTTTCAGACACTCATCCAGTATTGCTGCCGATATCTGATCGCAGACCTTATCCGGATGTCCTCTGAAGACGATTTCATTAGAAAATAACTTCATCCTTCCTTCTTTCTAACCTAAGAAAAAGTCCCACCACCTATGATGAGACTTCACTTCAAACAATGTTACCCATCGTTCAAGCATTAGCACCTTGTCTTCTGACAGGTTGCTGCACGATCATCAGGCTTGTCCCTCCCGTGCTCTTCATAGGTATCTATAATATATTACAGTATCGATTATTTTTCAACGATCCCGATATTTCTGGCAGCACAGATATAGACGTTCTGATAAATTTTTGCTATCGTCCCATCCTTTGCCATAACAACACCTGAGAGAAAATCTATCATTCTCTGTTTATCTTCAGGCACCATTTTTTCAAAATTCAACAGAACGGCTCTTCCTTGTTTAATATACTTGCAAAGTTTTTCAACCTCTTCAGAATGAACAGGCTTTGCAACAATGATAAAAGCATTGATTCCTTCAACTGAATTCTCTGTCTGATAATCTCTCTGGTATCCGTTATCCGGATCTTCAATCGGATCATCGGTATCTGGATCTGGTTCAAAGAGCCATGTTTTGATTTGCTCTATAAAGTTCATTGTGACTTTAAGTTATCCTTCTTTTTTGATTTCTGTATTTACTCTTCTTCACCATTGATTTCCAAATCAATAATATCTGTATCGTCATTCAATTCAGGATTTGCAAGTCTGGTTTCTTTTAATGAATCCTTCAGTCTATCACAACATGGTTTGAATGTAGCAAAAGTCAGACCTCCACCAATAATGGCTCCGGCAATAGGAATTGAATTTTTTGCAAACTCTCCTAACATTTTTTTGGTTAAACTTACGTTAAACCATTTAACAATAGCTTTTATAGTTGGATATAATTTCCCTTTTGTAAGAGCAGTGCTGATGATCTTTTTTTCTACTCCAGCTGCCAATGCTTTTGATAACGACTTTAATGCGTTGTTTGCTCCTGCTACACCATACATGGTTCCTAAACAAATGGTTATTAGATTTAACGTTTCAGAGTCAAGAACGGAACCGTTATTGTCAACATTGATTTGAGGGAATCCGTAAAGATAAAGTTCTTCCTGCATAACCCTCAACATACATCCATAGTATTGTGCAACATCTGCTGGAATTGTTGCCAACATTGCTGCTCCACCCGGAATTCCCAAAGCAGCCGAAACTCCAGAAACAACGTTTCTCTCCTTCTTAATAACTTCATCACAGATTTTATCAAGGTCTTCTGGTTTGATACCTGCTTTAGCTGGTGTTTCTTCTATTGCTTTATCAATTACGTTTTCTGGATAGTATCTGGATAATTCTCTCTTTAAGAAATCTTTTCTATCAATTTTAACACCAGGGGTGTTGATTCCTATAATGATGATATCTTCTATATCAATCTCTCCATTGCCGTTTTTATCTAGTGCTTTTGTTAATTCCTGTTTTCCCTTTTCTGCCAGTTCAAGGCCTGCATCTTTAGCGGCGGTTGCTTTCTCTCCTGCCTTCTGCAAAACAGGTTTACTAGCATTTGCTGCCTTTTTAGCAGCTTCGCTTGTTTTGGATGCAACATTTTTTGCAAAAGACATAGCATCCTTAAGGTTAATTTTTCCAGATTTTTTTGTTCCTTTTACATCATCAGGATCGTTCTCGATTTCTTCGAAAATCTCTTTCTTATTATTCTGTTCCATGGAATACTTACCTCACTAACACCATTATACAATCGTTTCTATAAGCCTACTGCCGGACTTATCTCTTTCATGGACTCGATACAGCTCAACAGATAATCATCCAGATAGCTTCTTGCCTGATTCACCATATCTTCCTCTATTCCGTAATAAGCTTCCGCGATGCTTCCTGTCATGGCTGCAATCGTATCGGAATCTCCGCCGATCGATATCGCATTTCTGATCGCATCTTCAAAGGAATCAGATTCCAGGAATGCCTCTATTGCCTGGGGAACGGATCCCTGACAGGTCTCATTGAATCTGTATACCGGTCTGATCTCGTCCAGTGTAAAGTCGAGTTTATAATATCTGCTTTCTGTATATTCCCTGATCTCTTCTTTTGTTTTTCCTTTTCTTGCCAGATAGATGCAGGCTGTGACCGCCTGCGCTCCTTTGATCCCTTCCGGATGATTGTGTGTCACGGCAGCGCATCTTTCCGCCAGTTTCAAAGAATCAGAAAGAGAATTTGCGATCCATGCGCACTCCGATGTCCTCATGCCGGAACCGTTTCCGAAGGAGTTGTATGGCCTGCTGTCATCAGACATGATCCAATGCGCGAAATTGCCGCCATAGCCGCAGTCCGGATATCTTCTTCCGATCTCTTTCATCCAATAAACAAGTTTTTCTTCCAGATCCGTATAATCGTTCTTCTTTGACTCGTGAAGCGCTTTTGCTACAGCTATGGTCATCACGGTATCGTCTGTGAAAAAATCCCATTGTGTAAACAGCTTAAATTCCTTTGATCTGTGATTATTGAATTCAAATCTTGAACCGGCAATATCGCCGATGATCGCTCCGTACATATTGATTCTCTCCCTGACTGATATCATTTGAAGTCATTCTACCATTAAATCTGTTAAAACTGTGCAAAGCTTTCATTCGATTGATTTTTTACTTTACCGGTACTCTTTTCCAAATCTTTTTGTATTATAATTGAGTTAAGATCAAAAGGTCTTAAGAAAGGATAATTTAAATGAAAAAACTGTTAATGATTTTACTGGCTGTGCTGATGTGCCTGTCACTTGCAGCATGCTCAGGCGGCGGTGAAGAAGCTGCTCCTGCTGACAACCAGGGCGGTGAAACCACAGAAGTAGACACTGCCACGTTTGAAGAGCTGCTGGCTGCCGGCATCGAGAACGGCAACAAGCTGACGATCTACTCGACGCACTCTGTTGCTGTCAGTGCTCTGGAAGCTTTCATGATCAAGTATGCTCCGGATATCGAATACGAAGGAACACAGATCGGCGATACCAACCAGGTCACTCAGGTTGCTCAGGAAGTCAAGGAAGGCGTCAGCGGCGCTGACATCATCTTCATTCAGGATGGTGCTCGTGTCCTGACAGACCTCGTTGAAGAAGGCTATGTCTACAACTGGTACAACCAGGAGATCAAGGATATGGTCGGCGATGACTGCGAACCTCTGCTTGTATGGGATTACTGCAACAAGGTCATCATGTACAACAATGGTGCCGACAACACTTACAACGAAGGCGATATCAACAACATCTGGTACTGCACTGATCCGGCCAACAAGGGTGCCTTCTGCATGAAGGATCCGACAACGGAAGGTGTCAACATGAACTTCTTAGTCAACCTGGTAGCTGATGAAAACGCTGCAGCACTGGAAGCTGCATACAAAGAATACTACGGAACAGACCTCGTTCTTGACGACGACTGCCCGAATGCTGGCTATCAGTTCATCAAGATGATGTATGCCAACGAGATGGTCTTAGGTTCATCCGACTCAACGATCGCCAAGGATATCGCAGCTGCTGAAAAACCGATGAGCGGTCTGCTGACTCTGAACAAGTATCTGAAGTCCCGCGGTCTGCGTGATGACGGCGTCACTTACAACCTCTTATACACGACCAACGATGTCAACCCGGTTGCCGGATTCATCTATCCGATCTACGGTCTGCAGGTCCAGAACGCTGACAACCCCGAACTCGCAAAGGCATTCCTGATCTGGTTATACTCCAAGGAAGGATGGGTCGGTGACGGTGAAATGACGATCGCTGACGGTTCTGTATACAAAGGCATGCAAAACAGATACGGCGACTACTCAGGCAACACTTCCAACCCGGTCGCTGACGGCGATATGAGCGTTGTTGAATGGAAGAAGATCCTCATTCAGGAAGACGCTGTTCAGGCAGCTGAATACAGAGCTGATGTAGAAGACTTCATCCAGCTGATCAAATAAGTTTCAACAATCATTCAATCATAAGGGCTTGGGCTACACGCCCAATCCCTTTTTTATTAGAAAGGACAAAGGATATGAAAAAACGCTGGAATAAGATCAAAACATTTTTCAGTAAGCCTTACAATGTTCTTCTGGTCCTCTTTCTTGTCGTATTGAGCTTCCTTGTCGTGATCCCGCTGATCTCGATCATCAGAGATACGTTCATCGTACACTCTTCTGAAAAATCAAGAGTCCATCAGGCAGTCGGCACCTTCACGACCTATCACTGGAACAGACTGTTCAATTCGGAGTTCTCCAAGTCGCTTCTGTGGGATCCTCTCAGAAACAGCCTCGTCACCAGCATCTGGAGCTGTGTCGTTTCGATCTTCGTCGGCGGCAGCTTCGCCTGGCTGGTCTCCAGGAGCGATATGCGATGGAAGAAACTGCTGACGAAACTGTTCATCTTCCCCTACATCATGCCCAGCTGGACGCTGGCGCTGGCCTGGAAGAACTTTTTCAAGAACATTGACGTTACCGGTTCCAACGGCATCTTCTATTCGCTGACGGGTATCCAGGTACCGACCTGGTTCGCGTACGGCGAATTCCCGATCATCGTCGTTACCGGCATGCATTACGCACCGTTTGCCTATATCCTGATCGGCGGTATCCTGCATAACATGGACGCCAACCTCGAAGAAGCGGCCGTCATCCTCAAGACCAACCGTCTGAGAATGTTCTTCCGCATCACGATCCCGATCGTCATGCCGGCGGTGCTGTCAACGATCATCCTGGTCTTCTCAGGCGCGATGGCATCCTTCGCGACGCCGCAGTTCCTCGGACTGCCCGTACGGTATTACGTTCTGACCACGGAGCTCTATGCTTCGATCAACGGAACCAATCCGGGCGTAGGCTACATCCTGGCGATGCTGATGATCGCGATCAGTGTCGTCATCATGTTCATCAATCAGAAGATGATCGGCAACCGCAAATCCTATGCGACCGTTACCGGAAAGAGTGCCAATATATCGATCTTCCATCTCGGTGTATGGAGGACGCCGATCTCCCTGATCGCCTTTGCCGTCGTCATGTGCATGTCGGTCATCCCGCTTGTCACCTTTGCTCTGGAATCCCTGTTAAGCTATACCGGTGTCTATGATTTCAGCAATCTGACCCTCAGCTTCTGGATCGGCCAGGCACAGGGACATGACACCTGGCAATCCGAATCAGGCATCCTGCGCAATGCGGAAGTATACAGGACTTTGTGGAACTCCATCAAGTTATCCTTCACCTGTTCTCTGGGTGCAGGAACGCTGGGCTTCCTGGCCGGATACTGCATCGTCAGAAGAAGAGGCAGTCTTCTGTCAAAGACTGTCGAGAACCTGACCTTCATTCCGTATCTGATCCCGTCGATGGCCTTCTCCGCGATCTATCTGTCGATGTTCGCGACCAAGAGAGGCATCATCCCGTCACTCTACGGATCCTTCGCGATCCTGGCCCTGATCGGTACCATCAAGTATCTGCCGATGGCATCCAGAAGCGGCGTCAACTCGATGCTGCAGCTGTCACCGGAGATCGAAGAAGCCGGTATCATCATGGGCGTTCCGTGGGTCAAGCGAATGACGAGGATCATTGTTCCGATCGAAAAGACGACGATCGTTTCCGGTTACCTGCTGCCGTTCATCTCGGCCATGAGAGAACTGAGCCTCTTCGTCATCCTGGTCACGGCAAACAACAGAGTGCTTACTACTCTATTGCTGTTCTACGATGAGAAAGGTTACACACAGTTTTCCAACGCAGTCAACCTGCTGATCATCATTGTCGTCCTGTTCATCAACTTCACAGTCGAGAGACTGACAGGCGCTTCGATCGAGAAAGGTGTGGGAGGATAAAATATGCCAAATATCAAATTAGTCAATATCACAAAACAATTCGGCAAGGGATCCCTGGCCGTTGATAATCTGAACATGGAGATCAGAAACAACGAATTCGTCTCACTGCTGGGTCCTTCGGGCTGCGGCAAGACGACGACGCTGAGGATGATCGCCGGACTCGAAACGCCGACAGAAGGCGAGATCTATTTCGACGACGTCTGTGTCTTCTCCGACGAGAAAGGCATCAACCTTTCCCCGGACAAGAGAAACATCGGTTTCCTGTTCCAGAACTACGCTCTTTGGCCGCACATGACCGTCAGGAAGAACATCTCCTTCGGTCTGGAAAACATGAAGTGGTCCAAGGAAGACATCGAAAAACGCGTCGATGAGATCTGTCAGACGATGCGTATCGAGGAATACAAAGACCGTTATCCGGCAGAACTCTCCGGCGGTCAGCAGCAGCGTGTCGCCATCGCCAGAACACTGGCACCCAATCCCAATGTCCTGCTGATGGATGAGCCGCTGTCCAACCTGGATGCGAAACTCAGGAACGATATGAGAGCGGAGCTCAAGAGACTGCATCTGAACACCGGATCGACCTTCGTCTATGTCACGCACGACCAGTCGGAAGCCATGACACTGTCCACCAAGGTCGCCCTGATCAAGGAAGGCGTCCTGCAGCAGTATTGCCCGCCGCTGGAACTTTACGGTGAGCCGGCAAACATCTTCTGCGCCGACTTCATGGGCAACCCCAGCATGAACTTCGTCGACTGCCGCGGTGTGAAGAAAGGCGACAAGATCCTGCTTGACTGCAAGAGCTTCAAGTGTGAGTTCACACCTAATGACAAGATCGAAGTACCTGAAGAAAACGAATACGTACTGGGTATCAGACCTGAGTTCGTCAACATCACCGACAAGGGTCTGAAAGCCACAGTCATTTCTTCATTGCCTTCCGGCATGGAGACGACTCTGTCTTTAGCCATCGGTGATGTGAACCTGTCGGCCGTCGTATTCGGCAGCGTCGACTTTGCGATGGACTCTGAAGTCACATGCAATTTCAGCGGCGACAGATATGTTCTGTTTGACAAAGCTTCTACAAAGATGCTGAGTCTCGGTTCTCTCAAGGTCACTGACTGATTATGAGAGAGGAAGAGAACTTTAACGACATTCTGACAAAAACAGCAGGACGGTTGACCAATATCGTCCTGCTCGGCTTTTTCACGGTCTTATGCAGTCTGCCTGTCGTCACTGCGGGAGCCGCTTTCACTGCCTTGAACAGCGCAACCAAAGCCTATCTCTACAAAAACGAAGACAAGGCGCTGCGGGTCTTTTTCGCCGTATTCAAAAAACACTTCAAGATCTCGACCATCGTCTGGCTGATCAATCTTGCTGCGATCGCCGTCCTTGTCTGGGATCTGGTTTACTACCGTACCGGTTCCTCGACGATCGACATCCTGGCTTCCTCCGCTGTCTTCACATTGCTCTTATTTGTGATGTATGAGATCTCGCTGATCTTCGTCATAATCGGCGAAGAAGTCAGCAATGACGTTGTGGACTGTTTCAAAATGTCCTTACGTATGGCGATGCATCATTTCTGGAGGACATCCTGTCTGATCCTGATCACAGGGGCAGTCTTCTCCACAGTTTACTATTTCTTCAGGGGCCTGCTTCCCTTCTCGCCCGGACTCATCGCTTATCTGTCCTGGCAGATCATTCCGGAAATATTCAAAGCGGAAAAGAAAAGACTGAAAGCTCTCGAAAATCAAAACCAATAAAAAAGGATATCGGTCAGCCGATATCCTTTTTTCAATCTTTAGAAACGGAAGAGATTCAGTCCGGTCTCTTCATCTTTATAACGGTCAACTGTTCCGTCGATCACCTGTATGAACATCTCACAGGTCGCGGAAATGTGTGCCTCATTGAGATGGCCGCCCACCGTCTTTCCGGTCTCGTCTGAACAGGCCATATGCAGATGGGAATAATATTCTCCGTTCATCGTATTGATGCTGCCGGTCAACGAAACGATCTCGTAGACACCCTCAAAACGGTTGGAGTTGTATTTCTTCTCATTCACATCATAGGCACCGACCGTGAAGTCATTGACTGCGCCCAGGGCATTGACGTTTGCCAGTTTTATATTTTCTTTTAAAGCCACTTCCTTCAGCCTGGCCACGATCTCTTCACCTCTGTCCATACGGACGACGATCATATCATCGAATCTTCTGTATTCCATATCAGAACTCCTGTTCATGAAGCCAGAGATATCTCTCATCTTCGTTCCTTGTCGTCTGCAGCCAGGGATTGCCGTCAAGATGACGGATCATCCAGCAGGTGTACATCTGGAAACCGGGGGCGGCAGATTGCGGATGCAGCGCTTCCGGTGTGATGGCTGAGAAAGAATTGTCGACGCTCTTGAAGACATGGTCATCGATAAAACTGGCACCGAAGCCCTCGGGACGGTCGAACTTGAAATAATAAAGCTCAGGCTGCGGATGACGGTGCGGCAGATAGCCGGACCAGTTGCCGCGGTCATTGAGCACTTCACCCAGGACCATGTTGGAAGAAGGAGCGATCTGCTTGTCAAAGATCGTGTTGACTCTTCTCTTGGCGACATTGCCGAATTTGCCCACACAGGAATAACCCCAGGGCGCATCCTCCGGTTTATAAAGTTTCGCTTCAAACACGGTATCATTCTTCGTACACTGTACGAGGATCTCCGCTTCACTCAATGCCTTTACAATTGCTTTTGTGCCTGTGCATACATGAAGGGCATAGGGGCCGTCAGTGAAGACGTCCCTGCGGAAAGCTTCTTCTTCCCTGTCTTCCCACCTGTAGACGACCTTGCCTTCCAACAGCAGGATCGCCGTCTCTTCGCCTTCCCTGAAGAAAGTCCTCTCTTCATCTTCCTTCATACGGTAGACTCTGACATCCATCATCATCTCGCTGTACTCATTGTCGTAAGTCGTCAGGATCTCCTCGCCGTTTTCATCAAACTGCGGATAACCGAACAATTTCTTTTCCATATCTTCTATCCTTTCCTGTCTATCGCTCTTAACGCGGCAGCGGCGATATCATCCGCTGTCATGTGATATTCTCTTTCCAGATCGGCCTGCGGACCGCACTGACCGAAACGTCCCTGATTGCCGATGAATTCCTGCGGAACAGGGAGTTTTCTGATCAGCACATTGGCGACTGCCGAGCCAAGACCGCAGGATACCTGGTGATTCTCCGCTGTCACGACCGCACCGGTCTTTGCCACATCTTTGAGAAGCAGATCCTCATCCAGCGGTTTCCAGGTATGCATATCGATCAGGGAAGCGGAGATGCCCATCGCTTCCAGTTTCTCAGCTGCGACAAGCGCATTGTATACCAGGATACCGGATGCGATGATCGTCACATCTGTTCCCTCTTTCAGCAGGATGCCCTTGCCGATCTCAAATTCCGACCCGTCTTCATATACCTGTATATGATCCCTGCGGATCAGTCTCATGTAGGTGACATATTTTTCGTTCAAAAGCTTCCTGCTTAAACTGAACGCTTCATTATAATCACAGGGATCGATCACGGTCGCGTTGGGGATATCGAGATAGAGACCCGCATCCTCAAAAGGCATATGGGTCGCACCGTTGAAAGCTGCCGTGACGCCCGGATCGGAACCGATCACATGGACCGGCCATCTCGAATAGCCGGCTGAGAGATACGCCTGATCAAACGCTCTTCTCGAGGCGAAGACACCGAAACTGTGGACAAAGGGGATCATGCCTGTGGCCGCCATGCCGGCGGCAACGCCGATCGCGTTGGCTTCGGCGATACCGGCATTTAGCACCCTGTCAGGGAAAACGGCCTTCACTTTTCCGACATCGATGCAGCCCATGAGGTCGCAGTCGATATGGATGACCTTGTCGTTTTCCTTCATCATCTCCAGCAGGGCATCCGCATATCCGTCGCAGCAGGGGCGCAGATCTTTTTCATGTTTTTCTGAGAGTCTGTACATCATAACGATCCCTCCATTGCCGCAAGTTTCTCTTTCGCTTCCTTCAGCATCTCTGCCCATTCCTCTTTGCTGGGTTTGGAGGAATGCGCTCCGGTCTTTTCGACATAGGTCACGCCCTTGCCTTTCACGGTATGCAAGATCACGGCGCTCGGCCCTTCCTGTTTCTTTGCCAGTAGGAGGGCATCACAGATCTCATCAACATCGTTTCCGTCTTTGACCTCGATGACGTTCCAGCCGAAGGCATCGAACTTGGCGGCAATGCCCCTGCCGTGGCTCATGACCTCATCGCAGCTGCCGTCCAGCTGTCTTCCGTTCTCATCGATCAGGGCGATCAGATGATCCAGCTTATAATGAGCCGCAAACTGCGCCGCTTCCCAGACCTGACCCTCATCCGCTTCGCCGTCCCCGACAAAGACATAGACATAGCTTTTTATCCCCTGCATCTTGTTTCCCAGCGCCGCTCCGGCAGCTTCAGAGATCCCCTGTCCCAGAGAACCGGTCGTCAGATCCACGCCTCTGGTGAGACTTCTGTCGGTATGGGATGGGAAATGACTTCGATAGTCATTGAGCGTATACGCCTCTTCGATCGGAAAATAACCCTTCAGACCCAAAGCCGCATACATCGCCGGTCCGGCATGTCCCTTGGACAGGACACACCAGTCTCTGTCTTTCTTCAAAGGATCCTTGGGATCCACATTCAAAACTTCGCCATAGAGTACTGCCAGTGCATCGGCGATCGACATGGATCCGCCGATATGGCCGTTGCCCCGCGAAGCGATGATCTTCAGTGTCTCCAATCGGATCTTCTGCGCCAGCAGTTTCAGTTCTCTGCTTCTTGTTTCTTCCATTGTGTTACCTATACATATTTCCGGAGCGTCTTTCTGACAGCTCCCTTTTCCTTCAGCAGCTCATTGAGATAAGCTGTCACTTTATCTCCAAGATTGTTTTCTTCCAGATCGATGCCGAAGATCCTGTCATTCTTTAAGATCGGCAAAATATCTTTCTTCTCGACGGTATCTCCCAGCTGATACTTCGACATCATCGGGACCAGCTGCTCCAGCAGCGGATCGGAAGACAATTCAAATCTATCTCCGTCATCATTGATGCCGGTCAGATATCTGAGCCATCCCGCAAAGACCAGAGGGATATAAACCAGTTCATTCAGATCTTTTCCCTGTTTCAGATAAGCTTTCAAAGTCTCGCCGAACCTGACCGGGATCTTCTGGGAAGTATCCATGGCGATGCGCTGCGGCGCATCGGGCATGAAGGGATTCTTCAGTCTGACTTCGATCACCGTGTCGATGAATTCCTTCGGATCGATGATCCCCGGGTCAACAACGACCGGAAGACCCTCGTCATAGCCGACGTGTTTTGCGAGCTTACAGAGTTCCTCATCCTTCATCTCCTCGCAGATCAGATGATGTCCCAGCAGACAGCCGTAGATGGCAAGTGAAGTATGGACCGGATTGAGACAGGTACAGACTTTCATCTTTTCGACCTTGTCGACAGTCTCCCTGTCCGTGAAGATGACGCCGGTTTTCTCCCAGTCAGGTCTGCCGTTGCGGAAGTCGTCTTCAATGACCAGATACTCGCTTTCCTCCGCATTGACGAAACAGTTCATATAATAATCCGGATCCAGAGCATCGAGATCCTCGACACCGTCTTCTCTTAAGATCTGCGCCACCTTCTTGTCAGGACGGGGCGTGATCTTGTCGATCATCGAGATCGGGAAGGATACCTTTTCCTCCAGGTATGTTTCGAAGCCCTCATCGCCCCAGGCATCCGCAAATGTCAGGATGCTTCTTTTTAAGACATCGCCGTTGCGGGAACAGTTGTCATGGCTGCTCATAGTCAAAGGACAGGCACCGCTTTGATAACGGTGATACAGCAACGCTGCGATCCTGCCGAGATAACTCTGTGCCTCTTCAGGTCTTCTGTTCAGGTCGGGCTCATTTTCTTTGACCCGATAACCCTTTTCGGTGATCGTGAAGGTGACAACCTTCAGGGTAGGTGCTTCAAAGATCTCTTCCAATCTTTCTTTTTCCTCGATTTTGACACTTTCAGCCACGGAACCGATGACTCTCTTGTCGATGTTTCCGTCAGATCTCAATGTGACCGTGATATGCAGATCATCGAAAGCGCGGAAATAGGTGTCGATGTTTTTTGAAGAAGTGCCGCCGACAGCGATGATGCCCTTATCGAGAATGCCTTCTTCCAGAAGCCTGTCCGCAAAAGCCGCCTGAAAGGCACGGAAAAGATTGCCGCTGCCGAAATGGACCCATTCCGGTTCCTTCCTTGTTTCTTCGATCATGGCATCCCTGTCATACTCGAAGACATGATAGCCCTTTTCTTTCCAGAGTTCTTTTTCCTTACAGACACTGATCAGTTTCATCTCTCACTCTTTTCTATCGCTTCCCAAAGACCGCAGATATACGCCGCTCCCAAAGCCCTGTCATAAAGGCCGTAGCCTGGCATTGCGACTTCATCCCAGATCATTCTTCCGTGATCAGGCCTGATCGGTCCTTCAAAGCCGATATCATATAAAGCCTTGACGATCTCATACATGTCGAAGTTTCCGTCAGCCGAAAGATGGGTCGCTTCTTCAAAATCATCTTCTGAATTGAACTTCAGATTCCTGACATGGGCGAAATGGATCCTGCCCTTCAGCGATCTGATCATATCGGGAAGATCGTTGTTCAGATTCGTTCCGTAAGAACCCGAACAGAAGGTGATGCCGTTGTGGGCATCATCGACCATATGCATCATCCGCTGGATGTTTTCCTTGTTGGTGATGATACGGGGAAGTCCGAATACGGACCAGGCGGGATCATCGGGATGGATGGCCATCCTGATATCATATTCGTTGCATACCGGCATGATCCTCTCCAGGAAATATTTCAGATTCCCGAAGAGCTTCTCCTCATCGATATCGCTGTACATCTCAAAGAGCTCTTTGACATGCGCCATCCTCTCCGGCTCCCAGCCGGGCATGACAGTGCCGTTCATCTCGCCCGAGATCGATTCAAACATCTTTTCCGGAACCAGTCTGTCGACCGCTTCCTGCGTATAAGCCAGGACCGTGGAACCGTCTGGCCTGACTCTGGCCAGTTCAGTCCTGGTCCAGTCGAATACCGGCATGAAATTGTAACAGACCATGTGGATGTCTTCTTCACCCAGGTTCCTCAACGTCTCGATGTAGTTGTCGATATAAAGATCCCTGTTGCCCTTGCCGGTCTTGATGTCGTCATGAATGTTGACGGATTCGATGCCGGAAATATGAAGACCGGAAGCTTCCACTTCCTCTTTAAGTGCTCTGATCTCTTCCCTGGACCAGACTTCTCCGGGCTGCTTGTCATAAAGCGTCGTGATGATTCCCGTCACATATCTGATCTGTCTGATCTGTTTCAGGGTGACGGTATCGAATTCCGAACCGTACCAGCGCATCGTCATTTCCATCTTATTTCTCTCCCTTCAGGATCAATACCGCATTTTTCAGTGTATCATCATCTCCGACATTTCCCGGGAATATGATATAGGGAACACCGGGAAAACGTGAATCATCTTCCAGGCTCCAGACCGGAACGCCTGGCTGAATCTGTCCCAGCACAAGTGCTTCTTTGATCGTTAATCCCTTGACGGCCACATCAGCAGATGTGATGCCGCCTTTGGCGATCACATAGGATGGTCTTGTACCGATCGAAGATACGATCCTCATTAACGCATCGGAGATGGCCACACTCTTGCGTAACGCTTCTTCCTTGTCGCTTGTCGGGATCAGGACTCTCTCGGTATAGATGACCGGCGTCTTTCCTTCTGTGATCAGCTTCTCTGATAATGCAATACATCTTGTGATCTCTTCTTCCAGCTGATCGCTTCCTTCATTCACCAGTGAAGATCGGAAAGCAAGAGCCTCAGTTCCGTCCACCTTGAGCAGTTCATTCAGCTGCAGGTTGGTCTTGTCGGTATGGGAACCGACGACGATCAGACCGCCGTTTTCATTTTCTTCCCTGATCATGTCTTTCTTTTTCAGCAGAGGCTGATCAGAGATGCCTTCCAGGCATTTGACGAAACTTGCGGCCGTGCGGAAACAGTAGATCTTTCCTTTCTTCAAAGCCTCATAGACAATGATCGAGAAGATCCTGGCATCGATGTCATCGACGGCATTGACGATGATCCTGGAATCCTGTTTCGCATGGATCAGTTTATCGCTTAAGGAAGCGATGTCAGCATTTCTGAGCTCTTCCAGAGAGAAACTGATGACATCTTCTTTCCGGTATGCGCCGGATGTTTTCTCTTCTATATACTCCTTCAGATCGCTGTGACTGTAGCCGAAGGTCTCATCCTTCGCGAATTCTGTTTCCGCGCAGGGGATCAGATCATCTTTGTAGCGCACATAGTGGACATCATCGATCGTATAGCGTCCCCCTTCCCGGAAATACGGGAAAAGGATCTGTCCGTCTGCTTTGCCGAAATCTTTTTCCAGCCACTTGGAAAGGATGTCACACTCCAGAGGATAATGGCCTCTGAGCGTGGAATCGGAGCGGGACAGATAGAGATACTTTCTTCCGGTTTCCTGATAGACACGGGAGACATTTTCACACAGTTCGTTGTGAAGTTTCTCTGTCTCTTTGACCGAAAGTCCTCTGGAATTGGTGAGGATGAAGAAAAGCTTCTCACTTTCCATCGCCTTCTTTACTGTCTCATAGGACCAGTCGGTGCAGACACGGATATCGTGAACGCACTGCGTTCCCGTGGGATCGTCATCAAGCACGATGAAAACATGATCATCGTCTCTGACATATTGACGGATGATTGCTTGCGCATCGATATCCGGGTAAGGATATTTATGTAATTCTCTGATGTCTTTCTTCATCTAAAGACCGAGTTCTTTTTTCACTCTCTCTACGGCAAGTCTCGGTGAAGTCAGAACCGGCTTCTTTGTCTCTCCAAGTAACGGCAGAATGGCCGTCATCGAACCCTGCGCCAGGACGACGACATCGTTCTCCGCTTCGGCTTTTCTGATCTCAGAGATGACCAGTTCGTTATGCTTGTCCACATCACCGCTCATCAGAATGTCAAGGGCTCCGTCCACCAGATACTCCGTTACGGTAACATCCTTGCCGGCATCCTTTGCTTTGGTCCGGACAAGATTGCAGCTTGGTGCGACAGTCGAAGCGACAGTTGCTACGACACCGATCCTGCTTCCCAGTTCAACGGCTTTCTCCGCCATCGCCTCGTCGATCTTTAAAGTCTTGCATTCAGCCTGTTTCCTGGCGATATCGAAAGCTTCGCCGACTGAAGAACACTGATTGAAGATCAGGTCCGGTTTAAGGGTCTTGGCGACCTGCACATAGGCGCACATCCGGGAAATGATGGCCGGAGTGATATGGCCGGCTTTCTTGACTTCATCCAGCAGGGAATCATCGATGATGTTGACCATTTCAACATCGGGAACGATCTCCTTGAATAACGCTTTGAGATCATTGAGCGAGACAGGGCTCGTATGGATCAGCACTACTTTCATGTTTGTTCTCCTTTTTCTTTATTACGGCTGTGAATCGTTGTAAAATACAGTTATGGTAAAAACGTTGATCCTCATCAGAGACATCATCATGTATATCGGCATGCTGGTGGGACTCTTCCTGATCGGCTATGTCAGAGTATCCTTCTCTTCCAGACAGAAGAAGACTTCTGTTCCTCTGGATTATGATGAGAGGGAAAAGAAACTGCGTAAGACCGCGATCATCATCCTGGTGATCACGGTTGCCCTGGCGCTGATCCCGACGAGGTATCTGTAAAGAAGCAATTGCTTCTTTTTTATTTGTAGTCTTCCAGTTCGTCGATCGCTTCTCTCAGCATCTTCTTTGTGACAGGATAAGGAACATGTTCCAGTTCCGGATTGATCACCGCCGCATCCAGGATGTCGTCAAGCGGATCGCTCTGTTCAAGATCGAGGTCTTTCAGGCAGACAGGAAGAGAAACGGCCTTGTTGAAGTCATAGACTCTTCTGAGTTCCTCATACTGATGATCCACCAGCAGCTGGATCAGTGTTCCATAGGATACGATCTCACCGTGCAGGTGTTTTCTTTCCATCCATTCCCTCACCGTCATGCCGTAGTACAGGGCATGGGCGACAGCGGAATTGTAGGCGGGATCGACACTGAGCGAGACCGATCCGGTCGCGATGATGATCGACTTGATCACATCTTCGACTTCTTCCGATACTTTATGATGCTTCACATCCTCATAGGCTTTGACGCCTTTTTCCAGGATGGGTTCATAGCACAGGGCCGATATCGTCCTGCCGTATTCACTTTCAAAGTCCAGCACATCGTTTTTTGCCGAGAAGACACATTCGACATGTTTGGCCATCGTATCGCCCATACCTGCCCAGAAGTATTCTGATGGGGCGTTTACGATGATCTGTGGGTCGATGAAACAGTGGACCGGCGCCTGCTTCAGACGGTAGATCTCCTTAAAGGAACCGTCCTCGTTATGCAGGATCGCGATCTTGGTCACGGCTGCACAGGTCGAAGCGATGCTGGCAACGGTGAAGACCGGTTTGCCCAGCTTGTCTCCGACCGTCTTGGCAACATCCAGGCATTTGCCACCGCCGATCGCAATGATCAGGTCGGCTTTCTTCAGATCCTTATCGGCAACGAGTCGGTCTATATTTTCATAGGATGCTTCCTTGCCGTATATCTCGCTGTGGACGATGTCAAAAGCCTCCAGTTTGCTTAAGAGCTTATCTTTGCTGGCGGCAAACGCCTTCTCGCCGTAGATCAGCGATACTTTCTTTCCGTAAGGTGCAATGACATCGGCGATCGCGTCGAAACAGTCGACACCGATACTGTAGCGGGGCAGGTAGTTCTGTTTCATAATCGTTTCCTCTTTATTTCTTCTGTCTTATCTTCCTTCAGGAAAAACAAGAAAGATAAAACAGGCGGCCTGTGATCAGACCGCCTTTCGCATCATCTTATAACAGGCTGTCGACGAAGGCTTTCAGTTCGGGATCTTTGCATCCTTCATTGAAACATGCCAGGAATCTGGGTGTCAGTGATTTTCTGACGATATCCTGATCCATGTCGCTCAATGCCTGTACCAGCGGTTTGGCGATGGCCTTCTTGACCTCGTCAAGCTTGGCTGCATTTCTGTTCTGTGATTCCTTCCTTCCGGGTTCATTGGGATAGCCCATGCCTTTCGGAGAACCGAAAGCGACCTTGAAGATGTTCTTGAGGTTGACATCGGCACCCCAGCCGAAACCCTTGGCATAAGGAAGTGACAGTGCATTGCCGTTGTTGATCTGCAGGAAAAGATAAGCATCGCTTGGTTCGATGCAGTATCCGCAGACGACGCCCGGCATCATGTTGCAGGCCATCAGAGCGCCCTGTCCGGTACCGCAGCCCGTGACAACGAAGTCGACTGCACCGGAATTGAGCAGCAATGCTGCCTGAACACCGATATTCAGATAAGTGAGATATCCCGGTTCACCCAACTGCAGCGGAGAATCTTCCGTGTTCATGCCGGTATTGTATACGGTATGTCCCATCGGCTCGACGATTTCCTTGAGACAGCT
Organism: Erysipelotrichaceae bacterium; assembly: GCA_017454765.1. Lineage (GTDB taxonomy): Bacteria > Bacillota_I > Bacilli_A > Erysipelotrichales > Erysipelotrichaceae > Colivicinus. Next base: position 69,566 of record JAFTCJ010000025.1, read on the forward strand.
GAGAACGATGTCGTTCTTGGCAGACTGTGAAAATTCATTGATCAATGCGATCTTCATATTTTCTCTCCTTTAAGAAAGGCGGTTTTTTACGCCGCCTTGTTTCTTATTCCTTACTGCCGTTATCAGCAGCTTCGAAGGTATAACGGTCGTTGGACCCGATCAGACGGATATAATCTCTGACAAATTCCTTGACTGCCTTTTCGGCAACCATGCATATGCCCAGATAATCAGTATTCGGTTCCTCTTCCCATTTTGCCTTCATTGCCTTTTCGGCTGCATGGAAAGCGTCAGTGCAGACGTTGATCTTGTTGATGCCGCCCGCAACTGCCTTCCTGATGTTTTCTTCACCGGAACCCGAACCGCCGTGCAGGACAAGCGGCATCTTCAGTGCTGCCTTGAGTTCAGCCAGACGGTTGAAGTCGAGTGTGGGAACAAAACCCTCAGGATATTTGCCGTGAGCAGTGCCGATCGCAACAGCCAGCGCATCGCAGCCCGTAGCTTTGACAAAGTCTACAGCCTGCTGCACGTTGGTGTACATATCAGCGGTTCTGCCGTCACCGGCCGCAGCCTGTCCGACATGGCCGAGTTCAGCCTCGACGCTGATGCCTTTTGCGTGAGCGAGGTCAACAATCATTTTCGTGCGCTTCACATTCTCTTCGTAAGGAAGAGATGATGCGTCGATCATGACGTTGGAGAAACCTCTCTTGATCGCATCCAGTTCAGCTTCGAGAGAAGGACCGTGGTCAAGATTCAGACAGACAGGTACATCTGCTCTTTCAGCCATATCCTTGATCATCGGGACCATCTCTGTCGGATGAGCCAGCTTTGCCATCTGTCCGACACCGAACTGAACGATGATCGGAGAATGCTCTTCATTGGCTGCCTCGATCGCAGCTCTGGCCATTTCCATGTTGACACAGTTGATCGCCATGACAGCGTAGCCGTCACGGTTCGCATTGTCAAGGATATATTTCATATTTACATACATAGTTGAATTCTTTCTATATGAATGTTTTGCTCAATCTAATTCAAGTCGCGGCAGAATTTTAGATATCGATATCCAGATCGACAACTTCTTCTTCCTGTACATCTTCTTCAGAAGGAACTTTCTTGATCAGGGCGTAGAGAACACCGGTGATAACAGAACCTAATGCCAGACATACAAGCCACATACCGAGGTTGTCAGAAAGCGGAGCGACGAAGATACCACCGTGCGCAGCCGGAGTACCGATACGTAATGCCATTGCCAGACCGGAAGCGATTGCGGAACCGATCATGGAAGCCGGAACAACTCTTGTCGGGTCTTCAGCAACAAACGGCAGAACACCTTCAGTGATGAAGCATAAGCCCATCGGGATGCAGGTGTAAGCAGCGTCTTTCTGCTGTCTCGTGAATTTCTTCGGAGCTAACAGAGCAGCCAGACCGACACCGATAGCCGGAGTCATACCGCCGATGATCTTTGCAGTTTCAGCAGCAGCACCGATACCGCCGTTGGAATCGTTGTCAGCATACAGAGCATTTGCAGCCATGGAAGCAGTCTTGTTGACAGGACCGCCCATATCGAAGCCCATGCAGGCACCGATAACAGCACCGGCAACGAACAGTGAAGAATCGGACAGACCTTCGATCCACTTCTGGAACGCAAGCATCAGAGCTGATAACGGTTTCATCAGAACACCGAAGAATACGAATGTAGCAACACAGGTTGCAACAACAGGAATGATAAGGACAGGCATCAGACCCTGGAGAGCCTTCGGGAGTTTCCAGGTCTTCATCCACTTGACGAAGTAACCTACGAAGAAGCCCATCAGCATAGCGCCGACGAAACCGGTCTTGGTAGGACCGCCAGCGTAGTAACCGATCGCGAAGCCCGGAACGATGCCCGGTCTGTCAGCGATAGAGAACGCGATACCGGCGCATAAGAACGCATAAGCCCAGTTGAAGCCGTTGCCGTTCATTTCGCCAAGCATGTGGATATAGTCAGAGATCTTGGCAATGGAGTAACCTGAATAGTTCAGACCACCGATCGTCGGATCTGAAAGAGGTACACCTGACCAAGAATAAGCCTTCTGGATCGCACCTGTAATACCGGCCATGACGACCATCGGAATCAGGAACGAAATACCAGTCATAATGTGTTTTCTGATTTCAGTTAATTTCATAATTGATAATATTTCCCCTTCTTAAAATTATTTCGCCGCAAGTTTCTTTTCGATCGTTGAGATCAGGGACTTGGGCTGTTTCATTGCTGTTCCGATCGGAACATCAACGACCTTCTTGCCTTTGAAACGCTCAGCTCCGCGGATGGCGATGTCATGAGCATAGATGACGACATCGGCGTTAGCGATCTCCTCAGCTGTCAGCTCATTTTCGACGCCGGCAGAGCCCTGTGTCTCGACCTTGCAGTTGTGTCCGAGTTCTTCTGCAGCTTTCTGCAGTTTTTCAGCAACAATGTAAGTGTGGGCAATACCCGCTGTACAGGCAGTAATTGCAACAATGTTCATATAGAAATCTCCTTTCTCTGCTTGAATTAGCTTACTTTAATTTTATTGTTTCGGCCTTTAAAAGACAATATTTTGGACCGGTTTACAATCAAATTGATCACATTTATCGCGGTTTTGACAACCTTTTGAGCAACTTAGAAATCAATATCGAGATCGACGATTTCTTCCTCATTCAGAAGTTCATCGACTTCGCCGAGTTCATCGTCTTCGCACAGGATCAGATCCATGATTTCTTCCTTGCTGGAAGCCTGTGAGAGCCTGGTGACACGCACGTCGTTGCCCAGTTTTCCGGCCAGTTCCGACAGCAGCATCATGTGGTTTTTCGCAAACTCCTCATCGGCGCTGACACAGAAAAGGAAAATGAGATGTGAATCCTGGAAACCGTCATCGGACATGCTGGATTCCCAGCGGATCGGATTCTCTGTCTTGCCGATCATGATGCCGTTTCTGAGGACGCTCAGGCTCTTTCCGTGGGGGATCGAGATCCCTGCGCCCATGCCGGTAGGACCCTCGGCTTCTCTCTCATAGATGTCCTTGACGAAGACGTCCGTGTCATTGATATAGCCGTTGGCGCAGAGCACATCGGCCATGTAATGAAGCACTTCATCCTTCGTGTTTCCCTTTACTTCCAGATCGATAATGTCTTTGTTGAGAATATCTGCTAATGGCATAAGTTTTTACCTCCTTAGAATTCCTTTACCAGTTCGCCGCTTTCCGCTTTCGCCTTTGACAAGGCGGCTTCCAGTGTCGGAAGATCGACCAACGCATCGGAACAGGAGTTGCAGGCGACCGCCAGTGAAGCGGAGACCGTTGCCAGTTCCAGACAGTTCTTGATCTGTCTTCCGGAAAGAACGCCGAAGATGAAGGCTGATGAGTAGGCATCGCCGCCGCCTGTGGATTTCACGGCATTGACCGGAGCGATATCGATCTGATATCTCTTCCCGTCTTTCTCATAAGCCATGGAACCGTCCTTGCCGTGCTTGATGATGATCAGCTGCGCATTCTCATCAAACCAGCGCTTTGCGGTCGCTTCATCATCGTTTCCTTCATGATAGACGCTGTCCATCAGATCAAACTCTTCTCTTGAGCCGATGATGATATGGGCATATTTGGCTGCCAGTGTGTAGTAGATGCTGATCTCTTCCTTACAGCGCCAGATCGGAGCGCGGTAGTCGATATCGAAGACGATCAGCAGACCGTGCTTCTTCGCCAGCTCCAGGATCTTGAAACAGGCATCCCTGGAAGGAGCGGCAGCCAGAGCCGTACCGGAGATGATGACGCTGCGCGAAGATGCGACATAATCCTCATCGATCTCTTCCGGTTCCAGCAGCATGTCCGCCGTGATCCGGTCCCTGTACAACATCAGGTTGGTCTGCCCGTCGATGACCTCCGTGAAGGTGACACCGATCGGAATATTCTTCTCAGCACGGAAGATCCCATTGAGGTCGATGCCGTCCTTTTTAAAATACTCGTAGCAGAAATCGCCGAGGGAATCATCCGTGATCTTGCCGATGAAGCCTGTCCTGGCTCCCAGTCTTGCCAGACCGACAGCCGTGTTCGCCGGGGAACCGCCCACATACTTTCCGAATTGCGTACATTCCGCAAAGCTCTGCGGCATCTTCAGCGGATTGATGTCGATCGCCAGACGCCCGACAGGGATACAGTCAAGTTTTCTTCCTTCTGGTATTTGAAACATTTTTACACCTCTCTTTATTTATATCAGTAATAGACTTCAATATGATTGGATTCAAAGATCGACATGAACTGATCATCCGGACGCCTGTCCGTGATGACAGCGTCGATATTCGTCAGCTGCGCAAAATGATTATAGGCGATCACGCCGAACTTGGAATGATCGGCCACAAGATAGACCTTCTTGCTCTGGGAGATGACATGGGATTTCATGTAACCCTCTGAGACATAGGTATTGGTCAGGTCCTTGGCGATCGAGATACCGACCGTCGCGATGAACGCCTTGTTATAGTTGTACGGATAGAAACTCGTATCGATCACAAAAGTACCGTTGGAATGAAGCAATGTTCCTCCGGCACAGATCCCGGTGATGTTTGGCATGTCTCTGACGGCATTCATCACATCCAGGCTGTGGGAGATGACTTTGATATCCTTGAGATCTTCCATGTAGTGCAGCATCCTGTAAGCCGTCGTCCCCGAATCGATGAAGATGACGTCGCCGTCGCTGACCATACGGGCAGCCTGTCTGCCGATGTATTCTTTCTCTTGGGCAAACGAAACGCTTCTCTCCTCATAGGAACTCACTTTGCGTAATGGATCGGGAGAAGTCTCGTTGAAAACGACACCGCCGTAGACCTTGGTGATCGCGCCCTTTTCTTCCAGAGCGGCGAGATCTCTTCTGAGAGTCTGTATGGAAACGCTGAACTTGTCCAGAAGTTCCTCATTGCGGACTGTCTTCCTGTCCCTGATGAAGATCTCCATTTCCTGCAGTCTGTTATATTTCATATTTTTATTATAAAATGTTATCATAATATTATCAATATATATTCATTATTAAAAACAGATTGAATAGATTATTAGAAAGTTTGAGGTAAAAACATATGGCAAACAACTTCCTGACACCCAAAAAGATCATTTCCGGCAATAATGCGCTCATCGAAGCGGGAGAAGAACTTACAAAATGCGGCCGAAAGGCTTTCATTGTCACCGATGAAACGATGGTGAAGCTCGGCAACTGCGGAATGCTGGAAGAGATCCTGAAAGAAAAACAGATCGATTATGTCGTTTTCCCCGAGGTCAATTACGAGCCTGATGACAGGATCGTCATGAAAGCTGCAGATTCCTACAGAGACAACAACTGTGATTTCCTGATCGCTTTGGGCGGCGGATCGCCGATCGATACTGCAAAGGCGTTATCCGTTCTCTTAAGCAGCGATGCAGAACTTTCCTCCTACATGGGAAAGATCATCGACATTCAAAGACCTGCACTCATCGCCGTCCCGACAACGGCCGGGACCGGTTCGGAAGCGACCAGGTTCACGATCATCAACGACACCAAGACGACCACCAAGATGCTGCTGAGCGGTCCCTGCCTGATCCCTGACCTGGCAATCATCGATCCCCGTTTCACGATCTCGGCACCCAAATCCGTCACCGCCCACACCGGCATCGATGCTTTATGCCATGCGATCGAATCCTACACATCCAGAAAGGCCCAGCCTCTTTCCGATACCTTCGCCCTTTCCGCGATCAAGAGGATCTTTCACAATCTGCCGGTCTGTTATGAAGACGGAAGCAATACGGAAGCAAGGATACAGATGTCGCTGGCAGCACTTGAAGCCGGCATCTCCTTCAACAACTCTTCAGTGACGATCGTCCACGGCATGTCCAGACCTATGGGTGCTCTCTTCCATGTGCCTCACGGTTTGAGCAATGCCATGCTGCTGGAAGGATGCATGAACTATGTCGCTGACGGAGCATATGAGCGTTTTGCCGATATCTCCAGATACCTGGGCTATGCAAAAGACGAAGATGACAAGACAGCCACGGAGATCTTCTTACATGAACTCAGCGGCTTACTGAAGAAACTCAACGTTCCCACGATGTCGGAGTACGGTATTGATAAAGATACCTATTTCGCAAGCATCAGCAAGATGGCCTCTGATGCCTATGCATCCGGATCGCCTTCCAACACGATCAAACAGATCACGGTTGAAGACATGGTCAGATTATACAAGGAGATCTACCGCTGAAGATGTGCTTTATAAGCGTATCTTAATGTATGATATAAATGAGATCACGGAGGATCGTTATGACATACAGATTACTGATCGAAGAAAGCGGATCTGCCAGCAGACTGAACACACTGTTCTACATCATTGCCCTGTCAATGCTCATGATCTTTCTGTTCCGTGCGGCAGTCAGCTACAGACACTATAAAGGTTCCATCTTCCAGCACGTCTACGACAATTATCTTTTTGATTACTTCTACAAACTCAACATCATGCAGGATGTTTCAAGATCATCACTGGTGAAAAAACTCATCGGCAATCACCGCATCACCTATGCCTCCATCACCAGCAAGGAAGGCAAGCTCGTATCCCAGATCATGACCCTGATCCATGCCAGAGGTATCCTCTCCATCGCCTATCTGAACACTTCCGGAAAAGTCTCGGGCAATCTCAGCGGCGACTGGCTGATCAGAAGGACTGAAGACGGAAAGGAAAAACGCTTTAAGATCGACAATCCTGCCGTATATCTGAAAGAATACATCACGCACCTGTCCGATACGCTTGAAGGAAAGAAAGTCGATACGGCAATCGCCCTCAACGATACCTGTGACATTTCAGACATCCACGTCGACTTCAAGGTCGTTCGTTATTCCGAGATTCCCGAACTGATCAAGAATACTGACTGCGGCTACGGACTCAACGATGCCCAGATCGAAGAAATCTACGAAAAACTCGGCGGCAGGAAATAACAGACAAAAACATATCAAAAGGCACTTACAGAAGTAAGTGCCTTATTTATTATATTGTTATTCTGATCAGGGCTGCTTTCCGATATAAGCCAGGATGCCGCCGTCGACATAAAGGATATGTCCGTTGACGAAATTGGACGCATCGGATGCCAGGAACACTGCCGGACCCATCAGGTCTTCGACATCTCCCCATCTGCCTGCCGGCGTCTTGGAGACGATAAACTGATCGAAGGGGCTCCTGGAACCGTCAGGCTGTCTCTCCCTTAACGGAGCAGTCTGTTTGGTGGCGATGTAGCCCGGGCCGATGGCGTTGCACTGGATATTGGCTCCGCCGTATTCGGAACAGATGTTCCTTGTCAGCATCTTGAGTCCGCCCTTGGCTGCAGCGTAGGCGGCAACGGTCTCTCTGCCCAGTTCCGACATCATCGAACAGATGTTGATGATCTTGCCGTGACCTCTTTCGATCATGCCCGGGATCACCGTCTTGGAACAGATGAACGGTGCATTGAGGTCGGTATCGATGATCTTGCGGAAATCCGCAACATCCATTTCCGTCATCGGCACACGCTTGATGATGGCCGCATTGTTGACCAGGATGTCGATCGGTCCCAGTTCCTCCTCGATGAGCTTCACATATGCCTTGAAAGCTTCCTCATCCGTGACGTCGCAGACATGACCTACGGCTTCCACGCCTTTTTCCTTGTATCTGGCGATCGCCTGATCCACTTTTTCCTGCGAACGGCTGTTGAACGCGATCTTCGCCCCGGCATAAGCCAGGCCGCAGGCGATACCGAATCCGATACCGTCACTCGCACCGGTCACGACGGCTACCTTGCCGTCAAGTCTGAATTGATCCATTGAAAAATCTGCCATATTATTTACCTCTGCACTCTGCCTGAAGCATCGCCGCCCGCCAGGGCATTGACCTCCGCTTCGGAAACATGATTGAAATCGGTCGGGATGGTGTGCTTCAAAGCACTTGCGGCCACCGCGAATTCCAGAGCTGCAGCCTGGTCTTTCATCGTCAGCAAGCCATGAATGACACCGCCTGAGAAAGAATCTCCGCCGCCGACCCTGTCGATGATCGGGAAGATATCATAGTGCTTGGATTCATAGAAATCCCTGCCGTTATAGATCAGCGCCTTCCAGCCGTTGTGTGTTGCTGAATAAGATTCTCTTAATGTGGAGATGACATATTTGAAACCGAATTCCTCAGCCATCTGTCTGAAGATCTCCTTGTAGCCTTCCGCATCCGTCTTGCCGGAACTGACATCGGCATTGGGTTTGAAGCCCAGACACAGTTCCGCATCCTCTTCGTTGCCGATGCAGACATCGACATACTTCATCAGCGGACGCATGATGGAGATGGCCTTTTGCGAAGTCCAGAGTTTCTTTCGGAAGTTCAGGTCACAGGATACTGTCGCTCCCGCTTTCTTGGCAGCGATCAGTGCCAGTTCCAGGTTCTTTGCGGAAGCATCGGATATCGCCGGCGTGATGCCTGACCAGTGGAACCAGTCAGCACCTTCGAAGATCTTTTCAAAATCAAAGTCTTCGGGTTTTGCCTCGGCGATCGAAGAATGCGCTCGGTCATAGATGACCTTGGAAGGACGCATGGAAGCGCCGGTCTCCAGATAATAGATGCCCAGTCTGTCTCCGCCTCTGGCGATGTAGTCGGTGTGGACGCCGAATCTTCTCAGTTCATTGATTGCACACTGACCGATCTCATGTGCAGGCACCTTGGAAACAAAGTAAGCATCATGGCCGTAGTTGGCCAGCGATACCGCGACATTGGCTTCTCCGCCGCCGTAGCAGACATCGAAACTGTCGCATTGCACAAAACGTGAATTACCGGGCGAAGACAGCCTCAGCATGATCTCACCCATCGTTACGATCTTCATAATATCTTATCCCCTTTTTTATTTTACGAGGTGGACGGCGAAACCGCCGATCTCATCTTTGAAATAGATAAACTTCAGATTGCCCTTCTCATCATAGGATGCGGAAGACTCATCGAAACTGTAACCCTGCGATTCGAAGTATCTCTTCGCCCTGTCGACATTGTTGACCTGAACACCGATATGTCCGTGTTTTCCAAACGGATGGCTTTCATCCATGATCTCGACAAAGTCGGAACCGAACCAGCCCTTGGATGTTTCCCTGACCTCACCGCCGAAGAGTTTTGCGAAAGACTTTGCAAGTCCAGCACCGTTGCCGTTTTCGGAGTTGATGCCGACGTGTTTGATCTTCAAGCCCAGCATCGCCTTGACGGCATTTCTTGTCAGTTCCTCGATCTTGCCGAAATCCTTTTCGGCGATCGCCTTCTTGTCGATCATCCAGGTACCGCCGCAGGCCAGGATCACCGGATCGTTGAGATAGTCGTTGACATTGTTTTCCTTGACACCGCCGGTCGGCACGAATTTCATCTTGTTGTAAGGCGCAGCCAGAGCCTTGATCATCTTGAGACCGCCCAGCTGTTCCGCCGGGAAGAATTTGACGACATTCAGTCCGTAGTTCAGCGCCATCTCCAGATCTGCGGCATTTGAGGTACCGGGCAGGATGGGAACGCCCTTTTCCTGGCAATACGCTACGGTATCGGCATTAAAACCGGGCGAGACGATGAATTCCGCTCCGGCATCCAGTGCCGAATTGACCTGTGCCCTGTTGGTGACAGTCCCGGCACCGATGATCATTTCCGGACAGGCCTTCCTCATCTCGATCATCGCATCATGGGCGGCATCCGTACGGTAAGTCACCTCGGCGACCGGCAGTCCGCCGGCACACAGGGCCTTTGCCAGAGGCGCGGCATCCTCCACCTTCTCTAAGGCGATGACCGGTACGATACCGATGTCATGGATCTTTTTGTAAATATCGCTCATATCTTTCCTCCTGATCTACTTGCCGAATCCCAGATAATTGACAGCGTTATTGTAGGAGATGTCTTCGACGATCTCCTTAAGGATCTTCTCGTCATTGGGATACTCTCCGTTTTCCACGAGTGTACCGATGAAATCACAGAGGATCCTGCGGAAATATTCATGTCTGGTATAAGACAGAAAACTCCTTGAGTCCGTCAGCATGCCGATGAAGTTTGCCAGCATGCCGTCATTGGCCAATGTCTCCATCTGTTCCAGCATCCCTTTCTTGTGATCGTTGAACCACCAGGCCGAACCATGCTGCAATTTGCCTCTGATCCCGTCTCCCTGGAAACAGTTCATCGTCGTCACAATCGCAGCGTTGTCGTTGGGATTGAGGGAATAGATGATGGTCTTGGGCAGATCGCCTTTCTCATTCAGACAGTTGAGGAAATCCGCCATTTCAGAACTCGGGGCATAGTTGTTGATCGTATCATATCCCGTATCGGGACCGAGTTTTTCAAACATCGCTCTGTTGTTGTCTCTCTTGCATCCGTAATGCAGCTGCATCGCCCAGCCCTTTTCCTGATAGACATGAGCCAGATGTCTCATGAAGGCCGTCTTGAAGATCAGTTCTTCCTTCTTGTCGACAGCCTTTCCGGAAAGTCTCTTTGCGAAGATCTTTTCAATCGTTTCTTCATCCGCCGGTTCATACATGATATATTCAAGAGCATGGTCACTGGCCCGGCATCCCATCGATGTAAAGAAATCGATGCGTTCATCAATGACTTCGCACAGCTTCCTGAAACTTCCGATCTTTTCCCCGCTGACTTCCTCAAGACTTGCGATGTAGTCAAGATAATCCGGCTTTTCGATGTTGTTGGCCTTGTCCGGACGGAAGCAGGGAACGATCACTGTATCGATCGAAGGATCTTCCTTCAGGAGCTTGTGATAATGCAGGTCGTCACAGGGATCATCGGTCGTGCAGATGATCTTCACGTCGGAATCCTTCAGGATCTTGCGTACCGTGAGAGTCTTCAGTACTTCATTGCAGCGGTTGAATATTTCTTCCGCGTTGTCCTCTGTCAGCGGTTCATAGATACCGAAATACCTCTGCAGCTCCAGATGAGACCAGTGATAGAGCGGATTACCGATCAGATGCGACAGGGTCTTTGCCCAGGCTTTGAACTTCTCCAGATCGGAAGCATCACCGGTGATGTATTTCTCATCGATGCCGTTTGTCCGCATCTGCCTCCACTTGTAGTGATCACCGCCCAGCCAGACTTCGCTGATCGTCGAAAACTGTCTGTCCTCATAGATCTCCTTCTGTGAGATGTGGCAGTGATAATCGATGATCGGCATCTTTGACGCATAATCGTGATACAGATGCTTCGCCGTCTCATTGTTCAAAAGAAAATCTTTCCCCATGAATTCCTTCATTTTATTTCTCCTGTCTGTTCACCTTCATAGTACCACAAATTCTATACACAGCCCGTGATCCTCAGCAGATAGATGATCACCAGCAGCGACAGGATCGAAAACAGCGTCGTATAGACGACGATCTCGCTTGCCAGATCGCTGTCCCCGTTCATCTCATGCGCCATGATCGCTGAGCTTACAGCCGTCGGCGAAGCGAAAACGGATACCAGGATCGCATATTCCACACTGTCCGCCGCCCGAAACAGGAAAGCAGCCAAAAGGAAGAGGATCGGAAAGACCAGGTCTTTCAGCAGAACGACTTTGGCCAGTTTTCCGATATCCCTGACGCTTCTTGAAAAATCCATATCCGCTCCTACCAGCAGGAAAGCCAGAGGCGTCGACATCGAAGACAGATAAGACAGTGCCTGATAGACCCAGGGCAGATCGTTCTTCACAAAAAACGAGACCGAAGGGACAAGGATCCTGAGCAGCAGGACTGTCATTCCCGCAAAGACCGACAGGATACAGGGATTTCTGATGATCCCGTTGAAGGATCTTTTCAGCATCCCTCTTCCGTCTTTCTCTTCTTTTCCCTTCAGCAGGGCAATCACCGCAAAGACATTGAACAACGGGATGACGAAGATCGAAGCCAGGGAGATCTCGGAATTCACTCTCTGTATGAGTGCCTCATCCGTGAAAAACATCGCCGCCAGCGGAAAACCGATATAGGCGAAATTGCTGCGGAAAGATCCCTGAGCGATGACACCTTCTTCTTTTCCGTTTTCAGCGATCAGCTTTGCGAAAACAAAAGACAATATGATCTCAAACAGTATGGATATCACCAGAAAGATGATGAAACGGTAAGGCAGTCTGTCGAGTTTTGAATCATACAGATTCTTGAAGAGAGAACAGGAAAGAAGGACATAGAAACAGAACTTCTTTGCACTGCGCAGAAAAGGATCGTCAAACAAGCCGATCCTTTTGAAGATATAGCCCAGCGCCATCATCAGCGCCATGGGCATGACGATATTCAGCGAAAAGAGAAGATCGTTCATTGTCTAAAGTGTCACGCCTTTCTTGAAGATCGCCAGATCATGGTAGCCTTCCTCTTCCGCCCTGACTTTCTTTCCGGAAGCTGTCTCAATGACCAGGTCGTAGAGCTTTTTTCCGATCTCTTCAAGACTCATGTCCTCACTGTCCACGAGTTCACCGGCATTGAAATCGATCCAGTTCTTCTTGTGTTCATATAAAGCCGTATTGGAAGAGATCTTGATCGTCGGTACCGGGGAAGCGAACGGCGTTCCTCTTCCCGTCGTGAACAGGATGATCTGAGCACCGGCTGCCGCCAGTGCCGTTGAAGCGACCAGGTCGTTGCCCGGTGCACTCAAAAGATTCAGTCCCTTTTCTTGGACCTGTTCGCCGTATTTCAGGACATCTCTGACTTTTGAAGTACCCGACTTCTGCACGCAGCCGTTGGACTTGTCTTCCAGTGTCGAGATGCCGCCCTTCTTGTTGCCCGGAGAAGGATTCTCATAGATCGTCTGGCCGTTGCTTCGGAAATAATCCTTGAAGTCATTGATCAGAGACACTGTCTTGTCAAAGACTTCTTCATTCACCGCCCTGTTCATCAGCAGCTGTTCCGCTCCGAACATCTCCGGCACCTCCGTCAGGATACTGGTACCGCCGGCAGCGATCAGGATGTCTGAAAACCTTCCGACTGTCGGATTGGCACTGATGCCGCTGAGCCCGTCGGATCCGCCGCATTTGAGACCGACGATCAGTTTCTCCGTCGATATCTTTTCACGCCTGAAAGTCTTTGCGTATTCACTCAGCTGTTTCAACAGTTCAAGTCCGTAAGCGATCTCGTCTTCATGTTCCTGACAGATCATGAACTTCACCCGATTTTCATCATAGGGACCCAGATGTTTCCTGATCTCATCGACGCCCGAATTCTCGCAGCCCAGCCCGACTACCAGCACGCCTGCCGCATTGGGGTGTGCTGCCAGATCCGCCAGGATCTGTCTGGTGTCTTCCTGATCCTCGCCCATCTGCGAACAGCCGTAGGGATGATTGAAGGAGATGATGTCCTCAAGACTGCCCGAGATCAGCGGTTTTGCCAGCATCTCCATCTTCCTGACGATGGAATTGACACAGCCGACCGTCGGTATGATCCAGATCTCATTGCGCACGCCGGCCTTGCCGTCACTTCGCAGATACCCTTCGAAAGAATCCTCTTCGATCACAGGATCGGCGATATCGGCAGCTTCATAAACATACTCGTTATTTTCACCCAGGGAGGTTCTGATATTGTGGGTATGGACATGTTCTCCGGCGCTGATATCGGCCGTTGCGATGCCGATCAGATTGCCGTATTTGATGATCGCTTCTCCTGCTTTGATGTCTTTCAAAGCGATCTTGTGCCCAAGATCGATATTTTCTTTTAAAACAGTTCCGTCGCTTAGCTCAAAGCCCTTCTCCAGAGGAACGAGGGCGACAGCCACATTGTCATTTTCGCTGATTACGATATATCGTTTCATTTCAGAAGTTCCATCGCTTTGCGTGTGCCGAAGTCCCTGATATTCTGCAGACAGCCGCTGACAAAATCGCACAGACCTTCGATCTCAGTGAGATCCTGACCGTGGAACGAGACATTGCTGAGATATTTTTCGGTCAGTGTTCTGGCATCCAGGGAAGAATTCTCCCTGAAGAATTCCAGGACATCGGGATCGTCCATGATCTTGTAAGCCTCGCCGTTTCGGTCTCCGATGAGTGCCGCATCTTCGATCCTGTCGCCTTTGTAGAACGCCAGCAAGGCTGCGATCGAGAATGCCAGACGTTTGGGCAGTTTTCCGTATTTCTCTACGTAGCCAAGCAGCGAAGGCATGCATCTGGCTCTCCACTTGGATACGGAGTTCAATGAGATCGATAACAGCGCGTGTTTGATGAACGGGTTATTGAAACGGTCGACCACCGCATCGGCAAAAGCTTCCAGTTCTTCCCTGGGCAGGGTCAGTGTCGGGATGATCTCCTCATGGATCGTTTCATTCATGAAGTCTCTGACCAGTTCATCATCCATGGATTCCTTGACTGTATCATGTCCGATCAGATAGCTCGCCAGTACGAAGGAAGTATGGGCACCGTTGAGGATGCGGACCTTCCTCTGCTTGTATGGCTTCTGGTTGTCGGTGAAAATGATGTCCATGTTGACCTTGCCCTCCAGGGCCTTATCCAGAGGAAGCTCTTCACTGATGTCTTTCGGTGATTCAATGACCCACAAAGCAAAAGGCTCCGCCGTATCCAGCAGATCATCGTTGTAGCCCAGTGTTTCACAGATCTCGTCTTTCTCGTCTCTGGGGAAACCCGGAACGATGCGGTCAACCAGGGTGCTCGTAAAGACACAGGCCTCATTGACCCATTTCCTGAAACCGTCCTCCAGTTTCCAGAGATCGATATAGTCATTCACATATTTCTTCAAAACGATGCCGTTGTCATCGATCAGTTCCACTGGCAGCATGATCAGACCCTTGTTGGGATCTCCCTTGCACCAGATATATCTCTCATACAGGAACTGCGTCAGCTTGGCCGGGAAAGTCACCTCAAATTTATCCTCAAATCTGTCATTTTCATTGAAGACGATGCCGGCTTCCGTCGTATTGGAAACAACGAAGCGCAGATCCTCTTCCCTGGCCAGTGCGATATATTCCTCAAAATCGTGAAAGACCGTTACGGCCTGATCGAGCGAGGTGATGATCCTTGTCTCCACATATTTCTCACCATTGATGTTTCCTCTGAGCTGCAGTGTATACTGACTGTCCTGCGCCTTGAAGCGGTCTACATTGCTGAAGGGAAGCGATTCGACGATGGCGATGCTGCCGTCAAAAAGACCCTGCTCGTTGGCCAGATCGAAAAAATAATCGACAAAGGCCCTCAGGAAATTGCCGCCGCCGTACTGAACGACTCTGATCGGCCTTTTCACTGCTTTTGTCATTTCCAGATTGATCGTTTTCATGATGTTAGTCTCCTAACTATATTGTACAGATTTTTTATGCCTTACAGGGCACAATCTCAAAGGCTCTGACATGAAAAAGCTGTTACTCAGTAACAGCTTTTCTCAATGCTTCAATGTTTTTCGTCCAGTGCTTCTTCCTCTTTGGGAAGACCCTTAACTTCAGGGATCCACGCCTTCCCTGCAGAACCGTAGACTTCGATCATCTCCTTCAGCTTGGCTTTGGCCGCATTCCCGGCGATCGTGTAGACCGAATAGATGTTTGTTCCTTCCAGATCGGCAGCTTTCAATGCATCACAGGCGGCCTGGAACAGGTCGGTGGCAATATTGACCTTGTTGATGCCCATGGAACAGGCTTTTCTCAGTGATTCGTTGTCAGTACCGGAAGATCCGTGCAGAACAAGGGGGAAATTGTCTGTCGCTTTTTTGATCTGTTCCAGTCTGTCAAAATCAAGATGAGGCCTCATGCCCTTGGGATAGGCGCCGTGTGCCGTGCCTATAGCGACTGCCAGACAGTCGATACCTGTCTTCTGTATATAATCCGCTGCTTCTTCAGGAGAAGTCAGAGCGGCATCCCTGTCATGTTCGTAATTGTCCGCATTCCCGACATGCCCCAGTTCAGCCTCGACCGATACACCGGCTGCATGGGCGATCTCAACGATCTGCTTCACATCAGCAACGTTCTGTTCATACGGGAAAGAAGATCTGTCGATCATGACAGAAGTGAATCCGGCTCTGATCGCAGCGATGATGTGTTCCTTTTTGAAGCCATGGTCCAGATTGATGGCGATCGGAACGCTTGACTGCTCCGCCAGCATCCTCAGTACCTTGCCCAGGAAACCAATATCGGGATGGACCTGATATGCGAAATCAAGGATGAGCGGAGCATTGAGTTCCTCGGCAGCCTCAACATAGGCTCTGGCATCAAGTTCCGAAGAAACATTGGGTGCTGCGATGCCGTAGTTTTCCCTGCTCGCCCGATCCAGGATCTCCTTCATTGTCACTAACATGTTTCTTCTCCCTGCATGGCTTTGAGTTCATCGGCCATGCATAAGCAGATCTCTTCCGCCTGAACCACTGTTCCCAGCATGTCCAGGATACCGTGATCGCATCCGCAGTAAGTGACCAGTCTGACGTTCACACCGAGTTTTTTCAGCTTCTTCGCGAACTCTTCGCCACCGACCCTGAGATAATCGAACTCGCTGTTGTTGACGACTGTTTCCGGGAACTTTGAGAGGACTTCATCGGATGCTTCATAAGCCGACATCAGCGGATTGTGAGGCTGACTGAAGCCCTGACCGTAGAGATCCAGACCATTATGTTCCATGGCAGCCTTGATCCTGTCGACCCTGCTCTTTGCGATCTCTGCCTGTTCTTCCAGCATCGGATATCTGTCGTAAGTCCAGGTGTATTCTTCGATCTCCTGCGGTTTTCTGTTGTCACAGGCTGGATAGAGCAGATAGATCTTTCTGATCATGTTTTTCCCGGATTCAATGTCTTTCATAACACAGGCATTGGTCAGCACACCGCCTGCCGAGTCACCGGCTACCATCAGTCTGCTTCGATCGATATGAAGTTCTTCCGAATGGTCATAGATATACTCGACTGCCGCAAAGCAGTCTTCATGTGCGCCGGGATAGGGAGTTTCCGGAGCCAGGCGGTATTCCGGGAAAACGACTGTGCAGCCTGACTGTTCGGCGATGAACTGCATCTGCTTCTCATACAGATGAATGTCACCGGCTGTAAAGCCGCCGCCGTGCAGATAGATCAGTACCGGAGTGACTTTGTCACCGATATCCGCCCTGCGGTAGATATAGATATCGATCATGTGTGTACCGTTGACGGAGATCAGACGCTCATCGCAGTCGATCTCAGTTTCGATCAGATCATATGTGACCTTGTCCGGACGGTAGCGTTCGTTCGAAAGACGGAAACCTCCCTTTGCCCGGCTGGCAAACATCTTCTTCTTTATCGATGCGATCTCATAGAGTCTGGGATCCATCGCGTGTTCACGGTCATCATCAGGGACCGGCTTGAACAGCACGTTCATTCCTTCGACTTCTTTCATGTATTGTTTTTCTCTGACGAGATTCACCAGATCCCGGTCATACTTTCTCATTTCTGATTTCCTCCCTTTTAAATATATGCCCTCTGAGATCCAGAGGGCATATGATTATCTCTTTGTTTCTTTTATATTAGTCTTCGTCATCCGTGTAAGATGAATCATCCCACTTGGTGATAAATACACCGACGAATGCACAGACTGCCATCAGGGCAACACCGATCAGAGCCTTGGTGAAATTGCCTGTATCCTGAACAGTACCCATGTAAAGCAGGATATTGGTCAGTGAGTAACCGCCGAAGCCGTAACACTTCAAGTGAACGATGCCGGCATAGATCGAAGTGATCATGGATGTGATAGCGCCGACCCAGTAGAGCTGAGGCATCTTGTAGCAGATACCGTAAGTCGTCGGTTCAGAGATACCGCCGAACAGTGCAGATACAGCTGAAGTGAAGCCATACTGTTTCAGCTTGTTCTTCTTGGTCTTGAGAGCAACTGCCAGAGCCAGGAAGCCCGGAGTGATCGTGCAGCAGTAGAACCAGATGTTGATCAGATCATCGTATCCGACATCACCCAGTGATGCAAACGCGATCGGGATCAGAGCCATGTGGAAGCCCGGCATGAAGGTACCGACTGTGAATGAGAAGGCAACGATTGCGAAGACTGCCAGCCAAGGAACATGAGCACGTACCCAGGTAACACCTGCATAGATGTAGTTCGTGAACAGACCGCCTAAAGGACCTAAGAGCGTGAACGTCAGGACTGCCATGATCGTTAAGAGCAGGAACGGCTTTAAGAAGTGACGTACCTGTACAGGAATGACCTTCTTGAGCCACTTGTCAAGTCTTGACATGACGAATACTGCCAGCACGATCTGTAAGACGGAACCGTTGTAGGTCGTTAACAGAGTCGGGATACCGAAGAATGAAGTGTAGCCTGTTTCGCTTCCGGCATTGACCAGATTGACCCAGTCAGGATACAGCATAGCGCCGGCAAGGATCATTGCCAGGACCGGCTCGGTATCAAATTTCAGTGCGGATGTATATGCAACATAGATCGGCATGAAGTAGAAGACTGCCTGAGCCACACCGTTAAGGATGATATAAGTTGAGCTCTCTGCAGAGATCAGACCCAGCAGCTGCAGCACCAGCAGTAAGCAGGTAATGAAACCGGCAGCGATCAATCCGGGGATGACCGGGCTTAAGATACCGGACATCATCAGTAGATACTCAGAGAACTTCTCCAGCGGACTCATGTTCTTTCTGTCCGCAGCAGTTCCTTCATCATCAGGAACAGTACCGCCGGCGATGTCGCCGACTGCCTTGGAGATCGCCAGATAGACATCTTCAATGATCTGACCGACGATGACCTGGCACTGGCCGTTCTTCATTTCCAGACCGAGAACGCCATTGAGCTTCTTCAGTGCTTCCTGATCTACCTTGCTGTCGTCCTTGACATTCAGACGCAGTCTGGTAGCGCAGTGCGTTACGAAAGTCAGGTTCTCGCTTCCGCCGACCAGTTCGATTACTTTCGCCGCAAATTCATCATAATTGATTTTTGCCATATAATTCCCCTTTCGTCATTTCAGCAAAATTTATGAGTACATCCTTTCGGATATTACTTCCTGATTCCCATCAGCGGCAGGAACTCTTCGATCGTATCTGCCGTGATGTCTTCGAGCTGCGAAGCAGCCGCATTTCCCGCCGCACCGCCGTAGCGCAGCGCAAGTTCTCTGTCACCCGTTTCACTGAGCTTGCCGATGAATGCCGCCAGCATCGAATCACCGGCTCCGACCTTGTTGATCAGCACCGTGTCCGGCTGTTCCAGATACAGGAAACCTTCCTTGTCTGCCAGCAGTGCGCCGTCCTTGCCCAGAGACAGCAGGATCATGTCGATGCCCTGTTCTCTCAGTTTCTGTAATGCCTCTTTCGCATTTTCTGCGTTGATCTCAGGATCCTTCATCAGCAGACGCAATTCATAGAGATTCGGCTTGATCAGATCTGGTTTGCATCTGATCAGCGTTTCCGGATTCAGCGTCTCCATGTCGATGACAAGTTTCGCACCGCTTTCATGGATCAGATCGCAGATCTCTGTCAGGAATCCTTCATCAAGACCCTTCATCATACTGCCGCTGAGCACGGCGATATCTTCAGCCGTGATTTCAGATGCGATCTTCAGCAGAGCCTCTTTGCTTCTTTCATCAGCCGTCGGTCCGTCGCCGTTGATACATAAGGCCTTGTGATCGTAATGGGCTTTCATGTTGATGCGGTTGACACCGTCGATCTCAACAGGGATGACTTCCACATTCCTGTCTTTCTCCGTTTCGCTGCGGATGAAATCCCCGGTAAAACCGCCCAGCAGAACGACAGCCTTCGACCTGATATCCAGAAGAGAGAGTATCTTGGAAACATTGAGTCCTTTGCCTCCGGCCTTATAGATGGCATCCTTCCCGCGGTTGACCTCATCGATCATCAGATCGCTGTCTATCGTCAGGAAGTAATCGATCGCCGGATTCAGTGTAAATGTATAGATCATCCTTATATCACCTTCTACAATCAAATTATATCTGTCTGAAAGCGCTTTTTCTGCTCATTTTGCGCATTTCAATCAAATAATCATGATTGTTTGCGATATAATACTATTGAAATGATCAAATGATCACAATATGTGCTCATTTAAGGAGAAGAAACATGACTAAGGAACACCGCTGGAACAAGATCGCCGAACTGTGCAAGGAAAAAGGACAGATTAGTGTCGAAGAACTCTCGGAAGAACTGAGCGTCTCACCCGCCACAATACGGAGAGACCTGCAGCAGATGGAAGATCTCAAGATCATATCCCGTTTCCATGGAGGAGCCAGGATCTCCCAGAAACAGTACGACGAACCGCACATGATCCTGAAACAGGAGACAAACAGTGACAAGAAAAAATCAGTCGCTCTGCTGGCAGCCAGTCTGATTGAAGATAACCAGATGGTCTACCTCGATGCGGGCAGTACGACCTATGAGATCATTCAGTACATCCACGCCAAAAATATCACCGTCGTCACGCCGGGCATCAGACACATAACAGCTCTTATCTCCAGGGACATTCCAACCATCGTTCTTGGAGGACCGATCAGACCGGAAACGGAAGCGATCGCCGGCAGAAATACAGTTGAACAGATCGGTTCCATGTTTTTCGATGTCTGCTTCATCGGAACCAACGGCATCCATGAAAAAAACGGCTTCACCACTTCCAACGAAATGGAAGCCGCAACAAAAGCGGCAGCGATCCGTCAGACAAAGACTCCTTACATCGTCACCGACTGTTCCAAATTCCATGTCCTCAATCCTGTCCGCTTTGCGAAACTGGAAGACGCTACAGTCCTGACCGATTCCGTTCCTGATGACTATCTGTCACTGCCGATGAAATACATCGTTGCCTAAAAACAAAGGAGTGAGCATTAAGCTCACTCCTTCTTTTCTGATATCTTATTCGATACCTGCTTTTATTTTCTGATCAGTCCGAAGAAGAAAGTGACCAGATACATATAGATCAGTGAGAACGGATACAGCGGCAGTTCATAGAGCAGCGGATGAGGGATGAAACGGTACAGCATATCCAGGGCCGGTATCTGTTCCGTTTCCATCGTATAGAAATAATTCGCATGATCATAAATGCCGCGCTTGCGTATGAACGTATTCAGGCAGTGAGCCAGCAGCGAAATCACGATCAGAGCCAGAAACGCCTTTGGAACATCGGAATATTCAGGATAATAGAAACCGAATGTCAGCAAAGCCATGGCCTCAACGATGATCATATAATGCGTACCGTAGTAGCCAAGGATCCTGGGCAGGAAGAGGTAAGCCTCATCAAAAGTCGGCGCAGGCAATAACAGTGCCATCAGAGCACCCAGAGGTCCCATAAAGAAACAGAAACTCATCAGAGGCCTGAAACCGAAAAAGACCGCCAGAGGCATCAGCGTCATATTGATGTTGCACAGATGGAAAGGAAGCTCTCCCCACCAGCTGAAACCGCCGATGAACTGTCTTTCCTCATCGTACTCCCGGTCACGCGACAATTCATATTTGTAGAGGAAGAAAGATACGCAGTTGAACAGACATACCGCAATATAAAAGGTCTTTCTGAATTCCATATCTCTGCCTTTTATTGTCAGCGTCATGACAGTCAGTACGCCCACGAAAAACAGAGAGATGAACCAGAACACAAGATTGAACGGCGATATGATCAGTTTCTTTTTCAGCATATGACCTCCATAAGCATCAGCAATCCTATGCATATACCTATTATACATTGCCTGGAAAAGAAAAGCTGTCGCCTCTTTGGCAACAGCTCCGTGAAAGGAGGAAAACCATGCCTTCGATCTGTTTTATCCCTGATCGGCCAGCTGGGCGATCAGACTTCCTTCTTCTGCCATGATGAATCTGACCAGACATTCACTCTCATCACCGATCCTGTCATACAGCCTTCCGGCGGAACAGGTCCCTCTGGCAACAGAGTGGACCGAGTTTGCCACATAGCCGCACCTCGCCTCGTCTTTATATACGGCGATCGCCTCGTCATCATAGACATTGTTTCTGTCTTTTTTTAAGATCAGTCTGTCTCCGGGTTTCAGAAAGCTGATACTTTCATAATTTCCCAGATGATTGACTGTCATATAAATGTTTTTATCTTCCATGATCAGTTTCCTTTGCTCCTGTGATATAAAGATAAACCATGGATCATGCAAAAAATGTGCCATCACACAGAAAAACCGGACAGACCCGGATTCGCGACCGTCTGCCCGGTTTTCATGGATCATTCAGATCTGTTTCATCTGATCCGTTTCATCGAAAATTTCGATGATGTCATTCAGATCCGTAATGTCAAGAAGATACATCAGTCTCACAAACGAGCTCAGTGTAATGTTCCGGTCATGTCTGATCCGATACATGCTGGAGATCGGAAAAGCAAAACTCCTGAACAGGTCGTCATGAGAAAGTCTTTTTTCCTTCATCTTCCGGAAAAAAGGTTTGAAAATGAATTTTGGCATATTGTCTGGCTCCTCCTGTTGAAACATACGCCGCCGAATCCGGTTAATATCCGATCTGATCCCTCCTGTCTCTCTTTTTTGAAGCAATAAGAAAAACACATGAATCCTTATGTTCTTTCATTGGAATCATTGCTTCCCGGTCAGGGAAACAGTCAGATCAGTATCCTCTGATACTTTCCTTAAATCCTATTTTAGTACTCTTTTTTACAAATGAAATAAGCATTTGAAAAAATTTGTCATATAGGTTAACATGTGTGAACTTCTTGTTTTCACAGTTCACAAAAATGAAATTTCAACAAAAAACCGATGATATTCTCACCGGTTTCCTGATATAAACAAAACAATAATCTGTCAGATATGATACAGATCCTCTCCGCTGATCAGATAATCGGCTTTGATCCCTTCTTCAAATCCGCTGACCGATATGAATCCGATCTTGTCGACATCGAGTTCTGAGATCTGTCTGATCTGCCCGATCTCTTTCTCTGCTGTTGAACGATCCAGTCTGTTTTTCAGATATTTGACTTCAACGATATCAAAACCCTTGTTCTTTTCCAAAGCGATATCAAACTCGCCGTTTCTTTTTTCGAGCGGATCATCATAATAATAAGTTCCGATGTTCCTGATCCCCTTCATTTTTCCGCTTCTGACACAGAGAGAAAAATACTGTTTTCCGATCGATTCGAAACGGTAAGAAATGTAGTTCCCGATCGTCGGTCCGATATATTCCTCATAAAAAGCTTCCGGACCGATCAGCTGCAGAACGCTGAGGTTTTCATAAAGATAGGCATAATAGAAACGCAGCAGATTGTCGCCGATCTCATATCTGATCTTCTTTTTATCATCACTTCTGTTGATCGGAACATTGCGTCTGACCAGTCCCATATCGATCATCGGAAGCAGCTGTTTATTCAGATTTCCGTTCTTTTCATGATATACCGTCATTTCGATCTCCGAATACTTCTTTCTGCCGTTGGAAAGATAAGCGAGGATCCTCTCCATATACAGGCGGCTGCTGTAATCAGAGAGAAGAAGATTGTTCAGATAGATAAAGACGCTGCTTCTGAAATCAAGTATGATATTGCAGATATTCTGCTTCAGAGTTTTGTTTCCGTCGATCTGCTGATTGACGAAAGGAGACCCTCCGAATACGGAATAAAAAGCCACCTTATCATAAACAGGAAGATCTTTATAGAAATCCCGGCAGGCATAATAATCCAGTTCTTCCAGTTTTATAATCAGGGTAAACCTTCCGAACAGAGCGTTCTTTTCTTCCAGCAGCTGCTTCATCATGCCGATATGGGAACCGCTCAGGATCAGGTCGATGTTCCTGTACTTTCTGTCAATGATCCTCTGAAAACAGGAATCAACATAATCGGAGTCCTCAAACTCTTTCAGATACGGATATTCATCGATCACGACAAGATACTTTTCAGAAAGGCCGTCAATGTAGTCAAAAACCTCTTCGAAAGAAGAGAAACTGACATAGGAAGGAAAAGACCGGCCTTTCAAAGCGATACGAACAAAATTATCAGTATTCTCTCTGATCGTACTTCTGACGCACTCATAATAAAGAAGCGTGCGCCTGCTTTGTTTTGCCGCCTCCAGGATCAGTGTCGTCTTCCCGATCTTCCTCTTACCGTATATCACGATATTCTGATGATCTTTCTCAAGACAGTTTCTGATCTGCTTCAGTTCCTCTTCTCTTCCGACAAACATTATGACCTCCTATACCGTATTTCATTACGGCGTATTCTCTTACGGTATAATTATAACACACTCTTCAAACAAAAAAGCCAGCACTCCAACCTGCTGACTCCTTCGTTTTCAGAAAAGGGATTTCTTAATGAAAAAATTATTGTTTACATGTTTATAATAATCGCTGAATCTGAACTCCGTGTGAACTAAAGTGAATTCTAACTGAATTAAAAAGCTGCCTCATATCAGCAGCTTCATTTGGAGCAGATCAGATCTTTGCGATTCGGAAACAGAAGATCAGATCTTTCTATCAATATAATATCTTCTTAACAGGTCTCAGACAAGTTAAGATTGGAACAATTTATGACTGCTGCATGATACAGCAGTCAGAGAAAGGAATGAATCAGAACTATGCCGGCACATAAGGAGGAGCACATCTGTATGAATCATCTGGCAGTAAAAGGGAATATGAGTCTGCCGGCAGAAACCTTCCTCATCCTCATCTTAGCTTCTGGAGTTCTTCCTGCATATGTCCGGATATGAAAAAGGTACTGTCCATTAAGACAGTACCGGTCGGCCTGTTTTCCTTTCTCATATCGAAAACAGCCTGCAGGTTATATACCGATTCATTCGATCAGAAATCGATCTGATCATCCTGCGCCAGATCCAGCGCCGCATTCCAGTGATCGATCATTTTGTCATAGCCGATCTGATCCACGATCACTTCACTCAGGATACCCAGAGCTTCCCTCTGTGAATATCCCTCCTTCATCAGCGAGACCATAATCACCCTGTAGGGATTTCTATTTGCCTTTTCCATGTCTTAATTATCTCATCCGTTCGAAACCCGCAGCATTTCCGAATCATTCACTTTTTTTCCACAATTGTGGAGAATTTTTGTGGAAAACTACCTTTTCCGGCCGGAAAAAGAGAATTTCATGCCCTATCCGTAATCTGTTATGATTAAATCATGAGTTCGATCAACATCATTCCCATCGGATCGGGATCCACAGGCAACTGTATCTATCTTGAGATCGGCGCTTATCCTCTGCTGATCGACATGGGTATCGGCTACCGCAGAGTCAGGGATGTGCTGCAGAAACACGGCAGGGATCTTTCCGATGTGAAAGCGATCTTTCTCACCCACGGACACTACGACCACGTCAAGGCAGCACCGGCGATCGCCAATCACAGTGCCTGCAATATCTATTGTGATGAGTCGGCCATGTATCCGATCCGGAAGATCGATGAAAACAGAAGGATCGTTCATAAGATCAACGAAACAGCTGAAATCCTTCCGGGACTGATCGTTTCATCCTTCTCTGTTCCCCACGATTATGTAAGGACCTGCGGTTATACCTTCACTTGTCAGGGAAGGAAAGTCTCCCTGGTCACGGACTGCGGTCAGATGAGCGAAGACATCATCAGCAATCTGATCGGATCCGATGTGGTCATCATCGAATGCAACCACGACGTGGAGATGCTGAAAAAGGGACCCTATCCTTATCTTTTGCAGAAACGCATCCTTTCCAAATTCGGTCATCTCTCCAATGATGACTGCGCTGATACGGTTTTAAGACTTTACCAGGAAGGAACGAAACACTTCCTGCTGGCACATGTCTCTTTGATCAACAACACTTTCGAAATTGCATATCAGACTGTAAAAGACAGAACCGAAGGCTGTGATCTGGATCTCTATGTCTGTAAAGATGAAGGCGATGATCTGCTGACATACTGAAATGGTATGATGAAATAGAAGAAAAACAATCAATAGGAGGCAAATATGTTTGTATTCTGGGGCGACGGCTCGCAGGAAGCCAAAGATCTGGTCGATGCGGTGATCGTCAGAAGCACTGAAAACTTCAACTGGACATTTATCTTCATCCTTTCTGTCATCTTCTACGTTTACTGGAGCGAGATACAGAAAAAGAATTACAAAGTGGTCGTTGCCGGACTTTCGCTCTACGGCGTCCACTGGCTCTACGAGATCGGCAATGCGGTCATCCGTCACGTCTTCGGCTATCCGCTCTGGACCGTCAGCAACGCGTCAACAACATTCATCCTGCTGATCGGTGTCTGCTGGGAACTGTCGATGATGTTTTCCCTGGCAGGCATGATCTCCTTCAAGATGCTTCCGGATGAAAGGAACTTCAAAAACAAACTCATGGGAGCGATCTCCATGGCACTGCTCTTTGCCCTGTTTGAGTCCTTCCTGGCAGGAACATCCAACCATTCCTTCATCTGGGTCTACAAGTGGTGGGGCGTCATTCCGGTCTTCTTCACGACCTACATCCCCTTCTTCCTTGCCAGCAACTTCGTTCCGGATCTGGAACCTAAAAAACAGAAGACATTCCTGATCACGGTGTGGTCACTGGTTGCCGTCGCTCTGGTCACTCTGATCCCGGCAGGCATCATCTGATTAAAAACCATAAAAGCAGATCGTTCACGGATCTGCTTTTGTTATGGTCTGATGAATTTCCTGCAGGATGATACTTACATATAAAAAGGACTCAGATGACTCCGAGTCCTTGTCTTTGTTTCATTTAACAGATCTTTTTATTCAGAAACAGACAGATTATTCCGCTTCTTTATTCTCGCCTTCTGCTTCTTCTTCCTTTCTCATGAAAGTCATCTTCATGAGTTCGGTCTCTTTCTTGGCCTGTTCAGCTTCCGCCTTGGCCTCTTCGGCTTCCTTCTTGAGCTGTCTCTGCAGAGCTTCGTTTTCCTTCTGCTGGACCTTCAGGGCTTCTCTCTTTTCTCTCTCGTTTCTTCTTACGACAGAGCCGATCTTCATGTACAGGACAAACATGATCAGACCCAGGAAGATGGCGATGATGGCCATACCCATCTTCTGCAGGACACCGATCGAACCCTTGACGATCGAATTGGAAAGAAGTACGACAAACAGCTGTTTATTACGGAAATACTGCCACAGTAAAACGAATGATCCGCCGACGACCAGTGCCAGTGCAATAAATCCGACTAATTTTTTCAATAATTTCATCTTTTTTTACCTCTTAATCATTTTATCACTATTATGATTTACTCTTCTATTTTTTTCACAGGGAACAAAGTGAACATCGCCTTACAGACAAGAGATCCATTCTCATCCCTGATTTCAACTTCACAGACCTTGCTGGAAGCGCCGTCGTGTACGGTCTCTGCCGCAACAGTCAGTTTTACACCTGATCTCACCGATTTCAGGAAACTGATGCTGCTGTTCATGGTGACGACATAATGACCCAGAGAATATCCAAGCAGTCCGGCTGTGTTGTCACACAAGGTGAACAGATATCCTCCGTGTGCCGTTCCGTAAGGGTTGCAGTTGCTTTCGTTCACCCTTGTACCGACAACGATCTTTCCCGCTTCATAGGTCAGAAGTTCACAGTCGCGGATCTCGCTTTTATGATTGAACAGTTCTTCAAACGTGACTGCCATACTACTTCATATCCAGATCGCTTCGGATCGCATCATGACGGCTCTTGACCGCTTCAGACCATTTGGGGCCGCTTTGATACATGTCGCTCAGTTCCGCAAGTACCGTCGGCACATCGATATGCTGAGGGCAGGCGTGCGCACACTGACCGCAGCCGATGCAGGCAGAAGGCTTCTTGTCTTCATCCAGTCCGTCAAGCCTGATAGAGGGTGTCAGGGTGGAAGTGTACTTCATGTCGTTGTAGCACTCCAGCAGATAAGGGATATTCAGTCCCATCGGACAGCCTTGACAGCAATATCGGCAGCCGGTACACGGGACTCCTTTCTTCAGTGATTCAGCGATTTCAAACAATGTATCTTTTTCTTTATCTGATAATGGCTTATATGCTTCGAATGTATTCAGATTGTCCTTTACCTGGAACACTTCGTTCATGCCTGAGAGAATGACTCTGACATTGTCCAGTCCCTGAACGAAACGGAAGGCATAGGAAGCATCGCTCGCATTTTCATCAAAGACCTTCAGTTTCTTTGAGTTCTCTTCACTCAGCACCGCCAGCTTTCCTCCGCGGCAGGGTTCCATGATCCAGACGCCCAGTCCGTGTTTCGTGATGATGTCATATTTGCGTTTGGCATCCTGCAGTGTCCAGTCAAGATAATTGCACTGGATCTGCACGAATTCAAACATACCTTCATGTCGGTTCAGGAAATCTTCCAGAAGATCGGGTCCGCCATGGAACGAGAAACCGAAGTGTCTGATCTTTCCTTCCTGTTTCATTTTCCAGATATCATCGATAATATGATATTCTTCGCTCTCGTAGATCTTCACCGACCACTCGGTGATGTTGTGCAGCAGATAGAAATCAAAATAATCGGTGTTACATTTCTTTAAAGAGACATTGAACAAGGCGATGTTGTCGACAGGACCTGGCAAAGAGTGTCCCGGAAACTTGTCCGCCAGATAATAGGAATCGCGCGGATACTTCTTCAGCGCTTCAGCCAGAGCGATCTCAGACTTTCCTTCCAGGTAAGGATAAGCCGTATCAAAATAATTGACGCCTTTTTCAATCGCCAGATCTATCATCTCATTCACAATATCCTGATCGATCTCGCCGTCTTTCATGAGAAAACGCATGCAGCCGAAACCGAGTCTTGATAATTTCAGACCATGAAAATCACTGTAAATCATAAGTCACCTCTTTCGCCTTCATTTTAACACATGAGAAAACAGGCTTATCCAGCCTGTCCTTTTCATTCGACATTCCGTTACAGAAGTGATCAGTAAAGTTCGTGATCCAGATTCATATAGACATCAAACAGTTCCAGACACGCATCCCGGTCGATACATTCCAGATAGTCAGTTTTCTGACCTTCGGACATGATCATCTTCGCCATCTCCTCATCACGGAAACCGATCGCGGCATTGTCTTCAATCGTACATCCGTAATAGATCTTTTCAATATTTGCCCAGAGGCAGGCATACAGACACATCGGACAGGGTTCTCCGGTCGTATAGATCACAGAGCCTGAAAGATCGTGTGTACCTATATTCCTGCAGGCATCGCGTATGGCTGCGACCTCTCCGTGACAGGTCGGATCATGATCTCCCAGGACCCGGTTATGTCCCTTGCCGATGATCTGATCATCCTTGACGACGACAGCACCGAACGGACCACCATGACCCTGAGTAATCCCTTCAAGCGCTTCTTTGATCGCTTCATTCATATATGGATTTTCAGCCTTGATCTCTTTCATCAAAGATCCCCTCTTTCTTTCAGCAGTTTTTCAAAACGCTTTTCATTCATCTGTTCGTTGCTGATATATTCACCGTCAGCGAAGAGCGCATAAGTCGTGACCGGTGTCGGTGCATTCTGCGCCTCTTCCTTATTCTGAATGTGAACCGTTTTGAATGCAAGTCCCTTTTCTTCCGCAAACTTCTTCAAGAGCGGAACATACTTCCCGTTGAACGGACACTGACTCGTATAGTAGAGCACATATCCCTTTTCAGGAATATGCGGGTGTCTGGCGCACTCCCTGAACTTCGGTTTTTCACTTTCTTTTTCAAAAGGCAGATACCACAGCTGTATCCCGTTGTCCGCTTCATCACATACTTCAAAACCCTTGTATTTCAGAAACTTCGGATCGGAAAGGAAGGGTCTTTTCTTTGCGGAAGACAGGACACAGAGCCCCTTCTTCCCTTTTTCCTTGCTGTCGGAGATACATTCGTTCAGCAGATCGCCGGAATAGCCGTGTCCCTTGAAAGAACCGGATACCCACAGACAGTCGATATACATGCAGCCGTCCGCATCGATCGGATTCCAGGCGTTCTCTGCCGGAATGTATTCGATGAAACACTTTCCCCGCTCAACGCTCTTGAGAAAGACCAGGCCTTCATCAAAGCGATCCTTCAGCCAGGCCTTCTTGGAAGAAACCTGAACATCATCGTTGTTTGAGATCGCACAGCAGATATGTTCCTGTTCCAGATTTTCTTTTGTGACTCTGATATATTCCATGTCATCCCCTCCTGGTCAGTGACAGAACGATCCAGCACAGCGCTTTTACGGAATAAAACAAGACAGCCCATAACGCCGGTGTCTTTTCGATGATCTGTCTGATCATCTCCAGACTGTTTCCGGAATAGGGATTCAGCACCTCAAAGACAAACGCGGCGATCCGGGCGATCCCTTTCAGATGATCCGGATTCTCGACAAGTTCCGGTTTATATTCCCTGCCATCCACGATTATGACATTTTTGTCATCATCGTAATAGGCGTTGCCATAAGCATCACCGGTCTGTTCAGCGACATAATCAAAGGATTCGATCTCAGGATCGGTGTATAGCTGTCCGGATAATACCGTTCCAAGCAGAAACAGCGCAATGATCACCGGTATCGCAAATACAGAAACGACATTCTTAAAAGGAATCTTTCTCAACAGAAGACCAAATGCGCAATGTCCGCCGATCACTGACAGCAGGGAAACACCCAGCATCATTACTGACGTGCCTGAAGGCAGAACAAAGGGTATCCGAGCGATCTTCGAGAAAACAAAATCAGCCAGTACGAAGATCAGATAGACCGCGATCACACATACAATGATCGAAAGCGTTTGTTTTGCGTGATCCTCTTTTCCTCTTTCATAACAAAGTAAAGCCATGAAAGCCGTGACCATCATGGTATACAGGACATCGGCCGCAAAGATCCTTTCATAGATCGAGGCGAACGCGGAAGCAATGAAATTCTCTGTCCGCTGAACGTTGCCTGCTTCTCCGGGGTGGACCTCCATGCCGAAGCCAAGCACCGCATAAAGTCCGTCATCATAATAGATGGCGGCATCAAACTTCTCCTGACTCTCATATTCCGTGAGTGCACGGTAAGATTCACCCATCTGTTTATAAGCCGGATAGGATCGATAAAGGATCCCCAGCAGCGAAACGACCCCAAGCACAGACAGGATCAGCGTAAAGACGCTGTGTTTCTTTTTATCCATTTCCCTGCTCTCCTTTCATCAGACCGGTATATTCTTCTTTCATATCCCGATATCTTTCCAGCAGATCATAGATCCCGTCTTCAGACAGGACACCTCTTTTGAGACCGGCAGGCAGTTTTCCTGCTTCATCTGCTTCATAATCCTTTTTCCAGTTTTTCCCTGTATAGTATTCATCCAGAATCTTAAGATCTTCCTTCAGCTTCTTCCAAACAGTCAGATCCTCTTCCATCTGTTTCAGCAGACTTTCCGCTTCATCAAAGATCTCTTCATAATGTCGGATTCTTTCTTCTCTTGTCATCTTCTTTCTCCGTCAGGTATCCATGCGGACGATCTTCGCAAGTTCCTTGTTGCGGTAATTGAGGTCCTCTCTGACAGTAAAACCTTCCGCTTCCCAGAACACATTGCCGTCCTCGTTGCGCTTGAAGACGACCATAGCGACCTTGTTGATGCCGAGTTCCTTCAGTGCACTCAAAGCCGCATCAGCCAGCCGGGTTCCGATCCCCTGACGTCTGTATTCCGGGTCCACAGCCGTGTGATAGATGAAACCTCTTCGTCCGTCGTTGCCGGCCAGGATCACGCCCGTAATCTTTCCGTCATCATCATTCACGAAACAGGTATCCGGATTGCGTTTCAGAAATTTCCCGATACCTTCCCTGGTGTCATCCACATCATTGAGACCCATTCCTTTGCAGGACATCCATAAGGCATATACTTTTTCATAATCATCGATCGTCATCTTGCGAATCATGTTCTTTCTCCGTTTTTTATTTCACATTCCATTGTAAGAGAAATGCTTCTATCATTCAAAACAGGCTGATCTGTTCCTGCTTCTCCGGAAACTGCGCAAGGAAAGCAAAACAGTCCTCCATTGTGTGAAACAGTCCGTTTTCTTCGCAGGTCTGATGGAAGAGTTCCATCAGCGGCTTCTCATTCGGACTTGGCACCATATAGGAATCACCGTATCTTTGGATATATTTCTCCTTCAGTCCCGGGAAATGTCTGTCCAGTGCTGCATAGTAGTATTCCCTGTTTCCCTCACGCAGCGTCAGTCCCATCCCGAAACAGATGATGCCTTTCACGCTGCTTTCAGCACAGGCCTTCAGTATGGCTTCCACATTCTCTTTGCTGTCATTGATGAAAGGCAGGATCGGCGCAAGCCATACGACCGTATCGATGTTTCTGTCTCTCATTTCCTTCAGCACTTCGATCCTTCTTTTTGTGTTGCATATATTGGGTTCCAGGATCCGGCACAGATCATCGTCGTATGTCGTCAGCGTCATCTGAACGACAGATCTGCTTTTCTGATTGATCCTGTCCAGCAGATCGATGTCATCCATGATGCGGTCTGATTTCGTCTGCAGCGTCACACCGAATCCGTATTTCTCAATGATCTCCAGACATCTCCTGGTCAGCCGAAGCTGCTGTTCACAATGCATATAAGGATCGGACATCGCACCGGTACCAATCATGCATTTCTTCCTTTTCGACTTCAGCGCCTTTTCCAGAAGCTCCGGTGCATTCTGCTTCACTTCGATATCCTCAAAAGGATGCGTGAAATGATAACACTTGCTGCGGCTGTCACAGTAGATACATCCGTGGGTACAGCCCCGGTACAGATTCATGCCGTAAAAACCTTCATTGGGAAACAGGATCCCTTTTGCGTTTACAAAATGCATCTTCAGCCTTTCTTTCTGATCGGATGTCTGATGACGGTCTTGAGTTTTTCCGGCACCGTTTTTCTGGCATCGCTCAGATAGATCTCATGATGAAATCTTTTATCGCTGATGTCGTTCTCATAACCCAGTTTTTCAATATACTCATCCATCAGCCTGACCGTTGCCGGTTCATCATCATAGGATCCGATATGCATGCACTGAACGCAGAGCCCTTCATCATAAGAAAAGAATTCCGCTTTTGAAAAGTCCTGTTTCTTCTTTATCGTCGCTTTCTGCACGGCCCAGTCAAAATCTTCCCTGCTCACAAAGTCCGGCAGACGGATGATAGAGATCCACTTGAAATCTTCCTTACGGGAATAATCGATGCCTTCCGTTTCTTCCTGCCACCAGAAACCTTCCAGAGGTGGTACCACATAGTCAAAATAGCCGTCGATCCTGTGATCTGTCTTCTTGCTCATCTTGATCGTAAATGCGATTCCATATAACAGACCGATTGCCTGTTTGTATTCCCCGGCTTCTTCATTGGGATCTCCGCTTCCTCTCACGGCGATGTAGTTCATCTTGGGAACACTCACGATGGAAGGCTTGTTTCCGGGCAGATAAAACTCTTTGTATTCTTTCTTGAAATCAAATGCCATATATTACTCCTTCCCATAGATTTTCAGCAGCTTTTCTGCGTTGTCTCTTAAGAGATCTCTCAGTTCCTGGGGTTCCAGTACTTCCGCCCTGCTGCCGAACGTCATGATCCAGCTGCACAGATTCTCCATGTCCATCTCATCGCTTTCAAACAGAAGCCGTCCGTCTTCGTTGCGCATAAAACAATCCGGTCCGAATTCTTCGACCAGCCGCCATTTCACATCCTCATCAAACAGTATTTTCGTTCTGATCCCTTTTGGGAACACCTTCTCCTGTGACAGATCGGGCAGAGGTACTTCCCTGCAGACAAACGCTGTTTCTGTTTCCTTCAGCCGATCCATGCGCTGCAGCTTGAAGAGACGGTAATCGTTTCTGTCGCTGCACCAGCCCCAGACATACCAGTTCGACCAGTGAAAGACCAGATAGTAAGGTTCGATCGTCCTTTCGCTTTCTCTGTCAGGCGCAAAGTAACGGAAAGAAAGCAGATGTCTGTTTTCGATCGCGCTCTGTATGATCGAGATCTTGGGAGCCAGCGCTTCCTTATACCAGGACGACAGGTCGATCAGCATGCTGTCGTGGCCATTCATGTATTTCGAAGAACCGGCCTGTATCTTCTCCATCAGCTGCGAGTAATAAGCGCTGCCGCTGACGCTGTCCAGACCTCTGAGTCCCGCCAGTATCATCTGCATGTCTTTTGAAGTCAGGATCGTGCGGTCCATGCGGTAACCGTCCATGATGGAGATGCCGCCCTTGTATCCCTGTGCAGTCCTTATGGGAATGCCGGCCATACACAGGGCATCGATGTCTCTGTTGATGGTCCTTCGTGAGACTTCAAACTGCTGTGCCAGTTCTGGCGCAGTTACGCTTTCCTTCTGCAGCAATACCGATAAGATGCCGATCAGTCTGTCTGTTTTCATCATCTTAATCATAACAAAAGAAACATGACAGCTGTATGTCATGTTTCTGTAATAATCATATTATTTCAGTTCCATCGGAATGAATCTCAGTCCGTTTACCGATCGTTCCTCATCCGTTTCTGTAAAACCCAGTTTCCGGTAGATCTTCAATGCATAGGGCGAAGAATTGACCGTCATGTGATCTGTCTTCACACTTTCAAACAGTTTTCTGCCGATCCCCTGTCCCTGATGTCTTCCATCTACAAAAAACAAGGCGATGTGTTTCCCTTCATTTCTTGTCGCGATCACACCGACGAGCCCGTCATCCAGAAAGGCGCCGTTCCAGTTAAGCTGACCCAGGAACGCTTCATCATGGATGCTCTGATAAAACTCTTCCGCGCCTTCCCTGCTATAATCGGGCGCTTCATATTCCTGAAACACTCTCCACACCAAAGCCAGGGCTTCCTGGCTTTCTTCGGCTCTGATTTTTCTGATCACGGCATTCTTTATCATCTACCTGTTTTCCATCATATAATCAAGAACGTTCCTTAAACGGTCCAGTCCCTGTGTGACAAGATAATGCTTCTGATCCAACGGAGAGACATAGTAGTACTCTTCAAACACATAAGTCTCCTCGCTGCTGTCTTCGAAGACCAGTCTGACGACATCCGTAAAATCTTCAACGGAATAATCTACTGATTTTGAAGAGATGGTGATGATCCTCAGGGCTTCCACAATCTCATCGATGATCTCCGGATCCTCCGTTTCGACCGTGTCACCGTATTCCCACATGCGATCATAGATCGCTCTGACAGGCGTTCTGATCTCAAAATAGATCGGTCCGTCCGGTGTTTCAACTGTAAAATTCGCTACGGTGTTTGTCTTGAGGAACACATCATGATCCGGCATTTCAAAACGATACAGTCCCTCCATGATAGGCTCGATCTCCTGACCGTCGACGTAGAGTTCCAGATAAGCATCTGTTACCCATGCTGTTTCGACTTCCACTATCTCTCCTGTTCTTGCGTATTTCGGACACTTCGTAATATCGCTGTCAGTGAAATTGATCCTGTGGTAGTTCAGTTTGAAAAACAGAAAACCGCACAGCGCCAGAACAAAACACAACAATACGATCAGTTTCATTATTTTATGTGATCTCAGTTTCTTTTCTGTTTTCATTTTCTTTTTCTGTTTGTTTTCCCTTTCTGCCTATCTACTCACTATCCGTTATTGTCGGTCACGTCCAGCCGATACACATCACAGCCATTCCTTTTCCCGCAGTAAGCAAAACCGAATGCTTCCGCAATATGTTTTGTGATGCTTTGTTCGGGAGCACATTCAATGATCACGGCTTTCTGCCTGCTGTGAACCGTGTCGATCAGCTGCCTGGTGAGTTCTCCGGCAAGACCCTTTCCCCAGACATCTCTTCTGAGCACCCAGCCGATCTCCATGCTGTCTTCCTCATAGTCATGACAGATCACATAACCGATAAAATCACCGTTTTCATCATCAACGGCATAAATCTTAGGCGGATCCGAAAGACCTGCCGCATCCAGAAATTCCTTCGTCTTCTCATAGGAAAACGGAGGCTCCAGATAGCGCATGACTTCTTCATCGGAAAGAAGTTCATACAGGGAAGCCATATCATTCTTAACAAATCTGCGGATCGTCAGTTTCATTTTTCAATCAATTCTCATTCATCATTTCCAGTAATTCCGGAACATCATCTTTCAAAGTTGAGAATACAATGTTAAGGTCAACAACGCCATAATCATGTACGATCTTGTTTCTCAATCCGTAAATCGCTGTCCAGGGAACAGATGGTCTGTTCTCCTTGTATTCATCACTCAGCTTTTTTGTGTTTTCTGAGATCTGAATTAAGCGAAACAACATAGAATCAAGAAGCACTTCATTTTGGCTCAATTTTTAATATCAATCTCTTTTGTGTGTTCCACAATAAACGATAGATCTTTGCTTATTTTCGCAACATAATAAGCATCATTTTTAGTATTATCCATAAATCCGAATCCCTTCTTTTAATACATTGTTCAACAGCTCCTCGTTATTCAGAAGCTGTTTATAATCAAGCAGATCAACATTCTTTTGAAGTCTTTCCCTTAATAGCTCCGTAATCTCAAAAAACTTCAGTCCCTTTGCTTTCGTAGAAATCAGAAGATCTACATCGCTTGATCCGCCTGCTTTTCCTTTTGCGTATGATCCAAACAGATAACAGTAATCCACATCATATTCTTTGAAAACCTTAGAACATATCTCGGTGATTTCTTCTATGGAAAGAACCCCGTGTTCTTCATCGATCGCTTCTATTTTTTCCAGTTCCTGAATCAGAAAACGGTATTTGAAAGAGTCTGTCTTTCTTTGATCATTTTCATATGAAATATAAGACCTCAGTGATACTCCGATTCTTTCAGCTGCTTCTTTCTGTGTCAGATGTTTTGAGATGCGAAGTGTTTTCAGATCTGTCATTTGCATATTCCTCCACATCATTATTATGCAATATTTGCATATCTAATTCAATTTATATATGCAATTTTTGCACATTTTCATTTTATAAAATATGCAAATCACCTGTGAATATACAGTCTGCTCTGATCAGGTTCTCCGTCCCCCTGCACCATACAGAAGAATTCCCAGCCGTATCTCTCATAGAAACCTGTATGGTCTGTGACCAGGTAAACAGGCGTGATTCCTTTTGCCCTCAGATCCTCAACAGCCAGATTCAGCAGACGACCGGCAATGCCCATTCCCCGGTATTCCTTTTCCGTATATACCGCACAGATGTTCGGGCTCAGATCTTTCCGGTCATGAAAATCATTGTCGATGACGCCCAGTCCGCTGATGATCCTGTCACCTTCCGTGCACAGATACCAGCCGTATTCCGTTTCCTGATCCAGATAGGCTTCCATGCATTCAAGATAGGCTTCTTTTTCCACGCCCCATTTCTGATGAAACCATTCTGCTGCCGCTTCCTTCAGTTCGGGCTTTTCTCTCAATGAGAAAAAGGAATGATCGCTCAATGAATCCAGATACGCTTCTGCCTCTTCACGGGTCTTGAACATGATGACCTTTCTGTCAGGATATTTCTTTAACAGATCCATCAGTTTCACCCGGTCTTCTGATTTGTATTTCTTAACCTGTTTCACAAGCTCCGGATCCAGTTCTTCTTCTGTCCAGGGGATATCGCTACGCACGATTCCGACACGTTTTCTGATCCCTTCCATGCAGACCTCTTCATCAAGATCCAGGATGATGATCGTATCACAGGCTCTGATCCTTGGTTCGTAGGTTCTGCTGTAGCTGCCGTCTATGATCCATTCATCCTGATCCAGGATCTCTTTCAGCCTTTCATCAAACTCATCTCTGCTGATGTTTGTTCTGTCAGGCTTCCACCAGATCTGATCCAGATGATAAAGAGGCATTTGAGTTAAAGCGTGCAGTCTTTTTGAAAATGTGCTCTTTCCGCTTCCGGGACAGCCCAGCACGATGATCTTCTTATTCTCTGTTTTCATATCCTGATCCAAGTATTTCCTTCAAAGCCATGTATTCGCGTTCATAGATGCCGCGTTTCATTTCATCCGTCTGCGCATAGTCATTGTGTTTTGAGAAGATCTCCATACATTCAGACACAGGGATCCACATTGATTTCATCCCGGCTCTTTTTTCAACTTCCGTCAGTCTGCTGCCGGAAACGGCGATGATCTCTCCCGAAAAATAATATGTCGCATATTTCCAGTTTTCATAATATTCATCGATCTCCAGAAGACAATCCGAAGGCATGATCAGATAGCCTGTCTCTTCAGCCGTCTCCCGGATGACGCATTGTCTCTCGGTCTCGTTTTCTTCCGCGCCTCCTCCCGGAAGCATCCACACATCATGTTTCTTCATGTGTGTCAGAAGGATCTTTCCATCCTGAATGATGATGGATCTGCAGGCTCTTCTGATGCGGTCCCAGGAGCCGTAATAATTGTTGCCGATGATATCGATCGTCTTCATCGTCTTCATTCCTTCTTCAGTCTGCGGAAATAATGACTGATCGGATATTCACCGAGATCCTTCGTCATTCCGATACTCTGATAAAACGCATTGGACACTTCATCGCCCT
The DNA here is from genome assembly GCA_017454765.1 of Erysipelotrichaceae bacterium. Classification (GTDB taxonomy): domain Bacteria; phylum Bacillota_I; class Bacilli_A; order Erysipelotrichales; family Erysipelotrichaceae; genus Colivicinus. The sequence goes on from JAFTCJ010000025.1 coordinate 107,844, forward strand.
CATCCGTGATCAGCAGAAACTGTCTGGCGTCGGGATACTTTTCCGAAGCTCTTCTCATCAGTTCCCTGCCGATGCCCTGTCTCTGATATAAAGGTCTCACAACAAGGTCCTGTACATAAAGGATGAATTCACTGTCGCCGACACATCTCACAAAACCGACCAGTCTGTCCTCATCAAAAGCACCGAGGATAAACTGGGAATGATCAAAAGCACGGACCAGTCTGTCCCTGTCTTTCAGATATTCTCTCCATTCACTCTCTTCATAGATCTGATAAACTTCATCGATCAATTCAGAACCAAATTCTCTGTATTCAATCATCATTCATACCTTCCATCAGACTGCTGATAGTATTTCTCGATCCCGCCGTATCCTCTGATCAGTTTTCCCTTTCGTGTTTTCTCAACAAAACTGTTCAGCCGTTTCTGAAATTCTTCCGGGCGTTTTCTGGCGGCTTCGATATAAGCTACACGAATGCGTTTATAAGACTCCGAGAACTTCTGATAATTCTCCCAGACAATCTCATCTTGTTTCAGTACATCGATGATATCCCCGGGAAATTCAAACGGGGCTTTGATCACAGGAAGGATCTGTTCCCTGACCCTGGGATGGATCAGCCCCTGACTATCCAGCCAGATCAGTCTTTCAATGTTAGGCTGGGAATAGGGACTTCCTTTTCTTCTTGGTGTGAAACGCTGTGCCCGATGGAATTCATCGGTATGTCTGATCGTGGAGTCGATCCAGCCGAAACACAGTGCTTCCTCTACTGCGTCATTATATGACAGACTCTCCTGTCCGGATCCTTTCATCGGAAATACGAACCAGATCTCCTTTTCCGTTGCAAAGTGTTCTTCAAGATAACTACGCCACTTGTTTCTGTCGCTTGTATAAAATGTTTTCATAGATCAGAAAGTCCTGAGACCCGGGACATATTCCATACAGACATGTTCATCTGTACGGTCGTATTCACGGAATCCGCATTTTTCATAGACGTGGATCGCCCTGTTATTATAAGGCTTGGCTCTCAGACAGACTCTTTTCAGTCCCAGCTGATTCAGTCCGTAATCCGTCATGGCCGAAACCGCTTCGGTCCCGAATCCGGATTCCTGCTTCCTTGCCGTGATGGCGATCCCGAGTTCGCCTTCAGAATCATGGATATCCATCATTTCGATGTTGCCGATGAATTCGCCGTTTTTCTTATCGATCATGGAAAAGACGACGGCTTTCTCATCCAGTTTTTTCTGAACCCACTGTCTTTCCTGTTCCTCTGTATATGACTTATTTTTGCTGCCGATGAACCTGTTGACGTTTTCATAATCATTCACCATATCAAGATAATCCCTGACCAGGGTTTCTGATACTTCGACATAACTGATGTTTTCTGATTCAAAGATCTGTTTCATAGATGTCATTCCTCTGTTGTGTTTCTTCTTCCTGCTGCTTCTTGTAAGCAGACATACGGCCTCCACCAAAGGGGTGTTCGGAAACATGTCGTAGCCTCTGATGTGGTCGATGTGATACTTCTCCTGCAGGACTCCAAGGTCCTTTCCCAGCGTGGAAGGATTGCAGGAGACGTAGATGATCTGAGATATCTTTGTCTTCAGCAGTGTTTCCAGCATTTCCTCATCCAGTCCGCTGCGGGGCGGATCCACGATCAGGACATCGATCTCTTCTTTCTTTGCAATCTTTCTCAAAGCTTTGGATGCATCGTCACAGACAAATGCCAGATGATTGAAATGATTGATCTTCGCATTCTCTCTGGCATCCTTCACGGCCCTGTCGATCACCTCGATACCGATCAGTCTCTCCGCCTTGTCATGAAGGTAAAGAGAGATCGCACCGATACCGCAGTAGGCTTCCACGATCAGCGATTTCTTTCCTTCGATCAGCCCGGAAACATCACGATAGATCTTCTCTGCCTGATCCTTGTTGAGCTGGAAGAAAGCCTGTGGACTTAAACGAAGCCGATATCCCCCGGCATCTGTTTCGATCTTGCCGTTTCCGTATAAGAGTTTCAGATGTTCCGGCATCAGCTGTACGGGGTTCCTGTGGGTGTTGATGCCCTGACAGATACTGCATAGACCTTTTATCTGTTTGAGATCATCGACCAGTTCCGAGATATCGTCATTGCCTGTGATGATGACGGCCTGATACTGATTCTCAAATCCTCTGATCACCAGCTGCCGGATGCCGCTTTTCTGCTTATGGACATAGGCATGACAATGATGTCTGTTTAAAACCTTTAAGATCTGTTTCCTGATTTCTTCGATCCGCTCATCATGAACGGGACAGTCTTCGATCAGCGCCGGATGATTGGAACCCTGTTTGTATAAGGCGCTGACGAGTCTGCCGTCATGTTCAATGACCGGGAGATTGCACTTGTTGCGGTAACCGAAAAGTTTCCCACTGGGGACAATATCATCGATCTCATCTTCATAGGATGCATATTTATACAAAGCGTCCTGCAGCAGCTGTTTCTTGATCTTCAGCTGTCCTTCATAGTTCAAAGCGATCAGCGTACAGCCTCCGCATTTTCTGTCGTGCCGACATACTGACCGGATACGGTCAGGACTTTTCTGACAGATTTTTTTCAGAGTCCCTCGGCAGTGTCTTCCTTCATCGACGATGTCGCATTCTACTGTTTCCCCGGGGAAACAGCCCTCGACGAAAACCGGTTTTCTTTTGCAGAAACCGATCCCTTCACCGTTGATGCCTGCTTTCTTGATCTCCAGCTTCATATACTCTATATTGTATCAGCTAAAGAAAAGACGGTGTGCACCGTCTTATCCTATTTCTTGAGCAGTTTTGCTTTATGCTGATCTGCGAGATTGTAGTACTTCTTTGCTTCCTGCTGGATGCCTTTGTTTTCATACATTTTGGCGATCAGTTTCTCCCTGGCAGGAAGATCTTCCCTGGAAGTCCTTTTCAGCGAAGCCAGAGCTTCATCCAGATACTGATGGCCTCCCTTGATGTAGGCATCATAGGTCATGTCGATATCTTTCTTGTTCTGATAGACATTGAAGACCGAAAGCTTTTCATAATACTCCTTGGCATCCTGCTTCCTGTTGCGGTCGATGTAGTAGTAGAAGATCTTGGGATAGATCTTTTTCTTCTGTGAATCCTTGAGATCCATCTCGCTGAATCTTCTGATCGACGCATCCATCCTGTCGTAGTCTCTTCTGATCTCGGCGACATTGTAGCGGATCAGTTCGACATCGAAGTCATTCAGCGTTTTTGCAACGACTGTTTTTCTGATCGCTTCAAACTGTTCCTCGTCACCTTCAAAGGCCGCCTGTATCAATTTGTTGGAGACAGATCTCCGGCAGATGAAGAAAAGCAGTTCAGCCAATAAAACGATGTCGGCAAGTACGACACCGATGAATACCAGCAGATCCATGCGGTTCATGACCGGCCTCCAAAGGTCATCGCCAGAAAAGCCAGTGATATGACTATGATGAGCCCGCCGGCGATCCTGACGGCTCTGTCAGCTTTCCTGATCGGATATCTGGTGAAAGTGATGAAGCTCTGGAAGATGTAAGGATACAAGACCAGGGCAAGGCCCGCAATGATCATGCCCAGATACATCGGTACCAGTTTGTAAGTTCCGGAAAACACGAAGGTGGACAGGATGAAACCGATGCTTCCGCAGAAGATCATGATGTAGCTCTTGTTCTTGTACTGCATGTCTTTCTCCAGGTAGTCTCTGACCTGTTTCTTACATTCGTTGCAGCAGACATCAAACGTACCGTTGGATACGTTGATCTTGCTGCCGCCTTCCGTATACTCTTTTCCGCAGTAAACGCACTTCATTATTTTTTCCTGTAATCTCCGAAGCCGGCTCTGACGACATCCATTTCCTCGTCAGTCAGCAGGATAGGCTCTCTTCCCGCAACACGGCAGTTGTAGTAGAGATGGCAGCAGAATTCGATCTGTTCGGCAACGTCCATCGCATAAGACAGTGTCTTTCCTGTGGAAAGCAGACCGTGGTTGCCTAAGATGCAGGCTCTGTTGTCGCCCATCGCATTGATGGCAGCTTCTGCCAGATCATAGGTGCCGAACTGGACATAAGGAATGTAAGGCACTTCGCTTCCGGAGTAAGCCACCAGATAATGCAGCTGCGGAACGCTCCAGCCCAGACATGCCAGGGTCGTCGCATAGACCGAGTGGGTATGGACGACGGCATTGATGTTGTTCTTCCTCTGATAGAAGATCCTGTGCATATCGACTTCGCTGGACGGTTTCTTGTCGCCTTCGACGATGGTTCCGTCCGGTCTTAAAATGACACAGTCTTCCGGTGAAGTCTTGTAATAATCAAATCCGGAAGGTGTGATCGCAAACAGATCCAGTTCCCTGTTATATACGGAAATGTTTCCGAAGGTACCTACCGTCAGCTGACGGTCGACCATGATCTTGCCGTATTTGACGATCTCTTCTCTTTCTTCTCGCAGTAACATGTTTCTTCCCCCTTGTTATTACTCTATCGTGATCTTTCTGAAGTTGACGATCCTGTCGGTGACGCCCTTTTCGATGATCTCATCGATATCCCTTGCCAGGATATAAGGTGACAGAGCGATCGAATCCAGAGTCGTGCCTGCCAGATGCGATGTCAGTAAGACGTTCTCCCTGTGCAAAAGCGGATAATCCTCGCCCAGCGGCTCCCTGTCAAAGACATCCAGGGCAGCGCCCTTGATCAGACCCTGATCGAGCGCCTCGACCAGTGCTTCATAATCCAGTATACCGCCTCTGGCGGAGTTGATGAAATAGGCATCCTTCCTCATCTTCTTGAAATGTTCCAGTCGGAACCACTTTTCTGTGGCCGGAACATATCTTAAGTGCAGGGAAACGATGTCTGCCGTACCTAACAGATAATCCAGGTCCGTGACATATTCCACATCGCCTAATCCTTTTTTCACTAAAGAATCATAGGTGACGAATTGATCATATACCATGGTATGGACACCTAAGGCCAGCAGTTTCTTCACGACGACACAGCCGATATTGCCCATGCCGATGACACCGACCTTGGAATTGCCCAGTGTTTTCTGAATCGAAGAGTTGTAGTATTCCCTCTTCCATTTGCCTTCCTGCAGAAGGTTGTGAGACAGAGTGATGTCTCTTGTCAGATCTATCATCAGTCCGATCACGAACTCTCCGACGGAATCGGCGTTGCGGATACAGTTGACGACCGGAATGTTTCTTGAAGTGGCTGCATCGACATTGATGTGTTCGACACCGCCGCGGTTTGTCATAATCAGTTTCAGGTGTTCTGCCTTTTCGATCAGTTTTTCGGGAACCGGGCAGAAGTGTACCATCAGTACATCGGCGTCCCTGATCAGTTCATAAGCTTCCTGAGGGATCTCGACATCCTCGGGATGTCCGGTCTCTATCTTGAGCTGCAGTTCGGGAAAGTCTTCCTTGTTTTCAGGACCGAAAAACAATGTATCGATCTTGCCGCAGTTGATCTTGCTTTTTTTCACGGCATCGATCATGACCTCGATGTCGACATTGGCATCGGTGATCAGCAGGATGTTCTGGGGATTGAGCGTTAGTTCTTTCAACATAATAAATATAGCCTTTCTTTAAAAAGGCTATTGGCTATAAATAGCCAATAGCCCTTATATCACTCTTGTGTTTACCAGGATAATAACAGCTTATGCTTCTTTTGCGTAAGCAGCAGCGTTATTCTCTAGATAATCGTAAACCTTCTGCTTGTTGGCTCTGAACCAGAGATACAGAGCTACGTAGATAGCTACTACTGCAGCGATAGCGACGATGCCGCCTTTGTAGAACGCATAGAATAATACGATCATGAACGGGTGGCAGACGATACCGAATGAGCATACGTTCAGAGCGCCTTCAGGAACAGAGAACTGACCGGTTCCGACAGCGACTTCCGTGAATGTAGGAGCAAGCTGAGAGAAGAGGATCAGACCGATAGAGAACCAGATAGCACCCATGACGACTGATTTAGCGATATTACCGTTGGATACACATACGAATACTTCGACCATGTAAGGTAATGCGCAGAGGTCAGCCATCGGCAGAACGTTGTTGCCCGGAAGGATGAATGAAAGGAACAGCATGATCGGGATCAGTAAGACACCGGTGACCAGCGTGTTGGTTTCACCATAACCGCAGGCATCGTTGACTGACAGGAACCAGCGGCGTTCCTTTGCGGAAGCAGCAGCCTTTGACTTGTAAGCATCTGACATTGAAGTAAATGCTGAAGCAAAGATAGCAGCAACCTTCGGGAAGACAGCCATGATGGCAGCAGTGTTGATAGCTACGCCTAAAGCAGTACCCCAGGCATTCAGAGCATTCTCACCGAACAGGAAAGGCCATTCGCCGAGTAAACCGATCAGAAGACCGACAAAGAGACCGATCATCATCGGTTCGCCAAGCAGACCGAGCTTCTTCTGCAGAGCAGCAGCATTGATCTTGATCTTGTTGAAACCTAACTTGGTCAGAATCCAGTCCATAAGAACGGTGAACGGGAATGATTCGAGATGGTGAGGAGCCGTCATACAGCATCCGTCATACTCATAGTATGTGCCCCATCTTAATGCGCACATCTCAGAGAAGAGCAGGATGTAGAACAGCTGGCATACCATCAGAGCCATAGCCAGAAGCATGTTCTTGGTAAGAGCATACAGCATTGAACCCCAGACCATGAATGAATAGTTGTTCCAGAGGTCGGATGCCATGAAGACATCGGTGAATCCTACGAAGAAGAGGATCAGCTGTAAAGCAATAGCAACACCAATGAACAGGACGCCTACAGTTGTAGAGTAAGCGATGATAGAAGTTGACTGCCAGCCGGTATCGATGGTGGACAGTTTGATTCCGGTATTATCGACCATTGACTGAACAACCGGTGCGATAACGCCTGAATAAGAGTTGATGACGAGGTTGAAACCTGTCAGACCAACACCACACAATAATGCCGAGTTGAATGCCTTCTTGGTATCAACTCCCATAGCCTTAGACAGAACGAATAAGATGATAGGAATGATGATGCCTGAACCGAAAGCACCGAATATACTAGACAATGTGTTTAAAAAAGCTTCCAAAATATTTTCCCCCTTTTTAAAGAAATAAACCTGGTTTGATCCTGTTGGATCAGATTTGGTAAACGCAAGAAGAATGACAGATTAATCTTTGTGTTTTTCTTCAAGAACAGCGATGATCTCGTTGATGACCTTCTCTTCGCCCATGCCGGTGACCATGCCCATGCCCTTTACTTTGGGAATGCCGAGGTCTGCAGTGACGGGAGATGCACAAACGATCACATCGATGTCTTTACCTGTAATGACAGACTCAAGAGATACAGGGCTTGCTTCATACATCGTAGCATCCCAGCCTTTGTCTCTGAGCTGTTCCTTGATCTTCAATGCAATCATCGAAGACGTAACAACACCGGATCCGCATACAGTGACAACTGTGCAGTTTTTCATAATATTACCTCCTTTGAATTTATTAACACTCTGAATAGACCCAGAGTACTAACCGATATATTTTTTCGCGACCTCATAGACCTCATCTTCGGTCTCGGCCTTCTTGAAGGCCTCCATGGCCTCCTCATTCTGGAAAACACCTAGTACTTTCATTATAGTACCGATCTGGTCTTCCGGATTAACAATCGCCATCATAAACAGCATTTCCGCCTGTACCTTCCTGCCCGGTTCGCCCATGTGCTCGAACTCGACCGGATGTGCCAGCTTGGCGACCGTAACGCCCGGCTTATTGACATGAACGATATCGGTGTGAGGCATGGCGATGGAAATGCCCGGGAATTCCAGTCCTGTCGCAAAGACCTTTTCCCTTTCCACTACGGCATCGACATAGGTATCCTTGACGAACCCGTACTTCTCAAACAGCGTTCCGACCTGTCTGATCGCATCTTCGCTGTCCTTGGCATCGACGCCTACCATGATCAATTCTCTGTAAATTGCCTGATCCATCTTCTCTCCTTTATTCCGTGAAACTCTCCAGAAGTTCCATGACCTGCTTCAGGGATTCTTCTTCCGTTTCGCCTTCCGCAGTGATCGTGATCTTCGTACCCTTGGACATGCCGCCCATCAGTACAGAAAGGATGGCTTTCGGATTGACAGTCTTGCCTGAATCGGTGACGATCGATATATTGTCGCTGAGTTTGTTGCACAGCTGCACCAGCATTGATGCCGGTCTGGCATGAATACCTGTCGGGTTTTTGACCGTAAATTCCTGACTTACCATAATATCCTCCTTTATGTATATAATGTTGTTATGAACAGAAACGACAAGCTAATGGAATATGTTGCCGAACTCTACTACGAACGGGGACTCTCCCAGCAGGAGATCGGCTCCATCATCGGAGCATCCCGTCCGACTGTTTCAAGACTCATCGAAGATGCCAAGAAACAGGGTATCGTGAAGATCATCATTGAAACTTCCGTTTCCAAGAACAACAAACTATCCAAGCGCTTACGCAAAGCATATGACCTGCAGGATGCGATCGTCGTCGATGCTGCATATGACTTTGACAAGTCGATCGATCTCTGCGGCAAAGCGGCAGCCGATATCCTTTCCGCGTACCTGCAGCCCGGGATGACACTGGGTGTCACCTGGGGACGGGCCGTCAACGCTGTCGTCGACGCCGTCGAACCGGGCATGTTCGAGGATATCAATGTCGCCCAGATGGTCGGCTGCATGACCATGGGCAATCCCGCCATCGACGGGTTCTCCACCGCACAGCGTCTTGCCAGAAAACTGCACGGTACCTATTCCTCCATCAATACGCCGGTATTCGTGAAGGGAAAGGAGATCTATAATTACCTCATCAATGAACCCATGATCAGGGATTCTCTTGACAAGGCCAGCCATGTCGACATCTGCATCAACGGCATCGGCTCTTTCGATGACAGGAAGAACTCGGTGCGCCAGTCAGGATACTTCGACAGCTACAATGTTGAAAGCTTCTTAAACAAAGGCGCTGCCGCTTCCTTCTCCGGCAGATTCATCGACATCAGAGGAGAAGAAGTTACCTGTGAGGATATCTACCTGATCTCTACACCGCTCGATGTCGTGAAGAAGGTACCCTTATCCATCGTGCTCAATGCCACGGCCGAGAAGGCGGAATCGACACTGGCCGTACTCAACGGCGGCTATGCCGACATCCTGATCGTCGATGAGCCGCTGGCTCTGAAGCTGCTGGAATTCAAGAAGTGAGGATCACTTCTTTTTTTATTTCAGGGAATCATCCAGCACGATGATGCCTTTGGTGACTTCCCCGGCGATCATCTTATCGAAACCCTCTCTCCAGTTTTCCAGCGGAGTGAGGTATGTCGCTATCTTTTCCGGAACGACGGTTCCGTCTCTCATCAGCTCGATCGCCTTTTTCCAGGAAGAAGGCTTCTGTGATCTTGAACCGACATAGACGATCTCCCTGTGTAAGATCAGATCGGTCCAGATCGATTCATGGGAATTGGCGAAGACGCCCATCTGGACGACCGTGCCTTTTCTTCTGACGATCTCCAGCGCCTTGTTCAATGCCGGAACAGCACCCGAACACTCAAAGCACTTGTCGGCGCCGACGTTATTGGTCATCTCCATGACGATGGCCTTGAGATCCTCCTGCATCTGATCGACGCAGCGGTCGGCTCCGGCAGCCAGGGCGAGCTTGAAACGCTCCGCATCCTGTGTCAGTCCGGCAACGATGACCGTCGCACCCTGAGACTTGGCGACCTGGGAAACCATCTGACCGATGGCTCCGGCACCGAATACCACACAGATATCGCCCGGCTGTACCTGACCCTTTTCGATGACCGAATGGACACCGCAGGCCAGAGGCTCCGTCAGGGAAGCGCTCAAGAGAGATACATTATCGGGCAGCACATGAACAGACTCTTCTCTCGATACCAGATATTCCGCCATCGAACCGTTGATCTGTGTTCCCAGACCCTGTCTGTTTCCGCAGAGGTTGTAGTCCTTGCTTAAGCACATCGGACAGACACCGCAGGTCTTGAAGGTCGTCTCGGAAGTGACACGGTCACCGACCTTGACGTTCTTCACATCAGGTCCGACATCGACGACGATGCCCGAGAATTCATGTCCCAGTACAACGGGCGGTTTCGTGCTGGCATATGTGCCTTTGAACGCATGAAGATCCGTGCCGCAGATCCCCGAATAAGCGATCTTGATCTTGACCAGATCACCTGTCGCTTCAGGCTCGGGGATATCCATATATTCCATATGGTCATATCCGCTTTCAGTCTTTACTACAGCTTTCATTTTCTACCCTTCTGTTCTATTGTAAATTTACCCAAAAACATCAAAAAATACGTTCTAAATTAATTATATGAACTATATTTTTTTGCGTCAATAAAAAGATGTAAGCCTTTTCTTTTTACGAATGTAAAAGTTGGATTGACATTTGTTCATAAATTCACAATAATGAAAATAAGAATATAGTATTCATTCATAAAATCAGAAAGGGAGGTTTTGATGGATAAAAAAATCTATTCGAAAGAAGAGATCCAGGCGATCGCTAACTCCATCCGTAAGCAGATCCTCGGGATCGCTTTAAAGTCGGGCGGATGCTACCTCGCTCAGGCATGCTCTTCTGCTGAAATCGTAGCTTCACTCTACACCAACGTCATGAATCTGGGACCTTCTGAAGGCCTGTGGGAACCGATCCCGTTCCCCGGCGTTCCGGGACCCGACAACATGGACTACCCCAAAGGCATGATGTACAACGGCGCACCGGCTCCGGACAAGGACAGATTCTTTGTTTCCTGCTGCCACTATGCTTCAGTCATCTATTGCGCACTGGCTGCGACCGGACGTATTTCTCCGGACTGCATGGACAAGTTCAATGTCGACGGCTGGAACATGGAAATGATCGGTGCCGAGCATTCTCCTGGCTTTGAGAACACAGCCGGATCACTCGGACAGACGATCTCCATCGCCGGCGGCACGGCCCACGCCAGAAAAAGAAGAGGCGACACCGGCAAGTGCTTCGTCATGCTGGGAGACGGCGAGCTTCAGGAAGGCCAGACCTGGGAATGCATCCAGGCCGCCAGCCACTACAAGCTCGACAACCTGATCATCGTCATCGACGCCAACGGCCAGCAGGTCGAAGGCAAGATCGAAGACCAGATGACGGAAGAACCGCTGATCGAACGCTTCAAGTCCTTCGGTGCGGAATGCGTTTCCGTCGACGGACACGACATCGATGCTTTCTGCAACGCCTTCAAGACACCGCACAAGGACAAACCGCTGGTCGTCATCGGCAGAACGCTCGGTTACACAGGCATCAAACCTCTTGAAAAACGCTGGCCGTTCCTTCACTTCGTCAGGATCTCTGCTGATGAAAGAGAAGAATACCAGAAGATATATGATGAGATGTAAGGAGGAGATCAAATGAAAATCGAAGTCAACACCCACGAAAAAAATATTCTCCGCCTTGCGGAAGAACATCCCGAACTGGTCGTACTTTCAGCTGACTTAGGCACATCCTGCGAAGTCAAGAAATTCAGAGCGATGTATCCCGACCGCTACTTTACGATGGGTATCGCCGAACAGAACATGACTTCATGGGCTGCCGGCCTTGCCAGAGAAGGATACAGACCCTTCATCCATACCTTTGCGGTATTCGAGTACAGAAGAGTCCTCGACCAGGTGGAAATGTCAGTCGCATATCCCAACCTGCCGGTCGTATTCGTCGGATTCGTTCCGGGCATCACGACACCGGGCGGTGTTTCCCACCAGTCCATCAATGACGTCGCCGTCATGAGATCCGTTCCGAACATGGCGATCTTCGATGTCGGCGATGCGACCGATATCGACTATATCCTGGATATGGCTTATGACTACAACGGACCGGTCTACATCAGACAGCTGAGAAAAGAAGTTCCGCGTCTGTTCCCGGCCGATGAGCCTGTCATCTTCAACAGGGCGAGAGTCCTCTCCGAAGGCGATGATGTCGTCATCCTTTCCTCTTCGATCTGCACCGAGGAAGCTATGCGTGCGACCGCTGTCCTGAAGGAAAGAGGCATTTCCGTCAGCCACATGCATGTCACGACCCTCAAGCCGTTCTCCGATCCGACTATCGTCGATGCGATCGCCAAAGCCAAATACGGTGTCGTCACCATTGAGAACCATCTCGATATCGGCGGCTTAGGCTCTGCAACAGCCGATCTGATGGCGGAACACGGCTTAGGCAAGAGACTGATCAAGATCGGTCTGAAAGGCTATGCGCACGGCGCATCCAAGATGTATCTGATGGAAAAATACGGCATCAATGCCATGAATCTGGTCAAGGCCGTCGAAGAACTCACCGGCAGAGACCTCAATATCGGCAAGGATGACCTGGAAGAAGTCAGATTCGTCGACTTCCTGGAAGTTTAATAAAGGAGCTAACATGTTTTCTGAAGAGAAAAAACAAATCATCAAATACGGTATCCTTCTGGATAAATATGAACTCGTATCCCTGACCTGCGGCAACCTCGCGATCCGCATGCCGACAGGAGAGATCCTGGTCACCCCGTCGGGCATCGCCTATGACGAGATGGAAGAAGATGATATCATCGTCTGCGACATCGACGGCAACAACATCGAAGGAGACAAGAAACCTTCCTCCGATACACCGGCGATCCTCTACATCTTCAAACACAGACCCGACATCAACGGCGTCATCCACACCCATCAGCCCTATGCGACAGCGATCTCGCTGATCCCGGGCATGACGGAGTTCAGAGTCTGCTACACCGGCATGGCCAATGCCTGCGCCGGCAATGTTCCGATTGCTCCTCCTTCACCGGCAGGATCGGTCGAAATGGGCATCGATGTCGTCAACTACGCCGGCAATTCACGTGCTGTCATCTTAGGCAACCACGGCGTCATGACGATCGGTTCGACACTGAAAGAAGCGCTGTATGCCGCAGTCTATCTGGAAGAAACAGCGAAAGGCTATCTGGCTGCCAGAGCCTGCTGTCCGGACGGCAAGATCAACGAGATGTCTGATGAATACATTCAGCAGATGGTCGATGTATTCAAGTACTACGGACAGGGAACACCGACGATCCCGACGGATCTGGTCAAAAAGGTCAAATAATATTTCGATGTTCATCTGAACATCTGCTGCACCGCCTGCCCCTTACAGGCGGTGTTTTTAATCAAAACACTTTATTTGTGAAAAAATTCACGATATAATCTAGACTAAATAACGAGGTGTCTTAATGGAAGAAAAGAAAAAGAAGATCTCTTCGCAGGAAGAAGTCAATGAACTGGTGGAGAAAGCACTGAAAGCATATGAGGAATTCCTGTCCTTCGATCAGGAAAAGATCGACTACATCGTCGCAAAATGTTCTGTCGCGGGACTGGACAATCACGGCATCCTGGCCAAGGCGGCCGTCGATGAGACAAAACGCGGTGTCTTTGAAGACAAGGCGACCAAGAATCTTTTTGCCTGTGAATATGTCGTCAACAATATGCGGCATCTGAAAACGGTCGGCATCATATCCGAAGATCCGGTCACAGGGATCACAGAGATCGCCGAACCGGTCGGCGTGATCTGCGGCATCACTCCGGTCACCAATCCGACATCAACAGTCCTGTTCAAGTCACTGATTTGTCTCAAGACCAGGAATCCAGTCATCTTCGCCTTCCATCCCAATGCCCAGGAATCTTCGAAACAGGCAGCCATCATCATGAAAAAGGCTGCCGAAGAAGCAGGAGCACCTGAAAACTGCATCCAGTGGATCGAGCATCCTTCCATGGAAGCAACATCGGCGCTGATGAACCATTCGGGCGTCGCCACGATCCTGGCGACCGGAGGCAATGCGATGGTCAAAGCTGCCTACTCCTGCGGAAAGCCGGCCATGGGCGTCGGCGCCGGAAACGTTCCGGCCTACATGCATGAGAGCTGTGACATCCGGCAGGCCGTCAATGACATCGTCATTTCCAAGTCCTTCGACAACGGCATGATCTGTGCCAGCGAATCGGCAGTCATCATCGATGAAGCGATCTATGATAAAGCAGTAAAGGAATTCAGACGTTTCAAAGTCCATTTCCTGAAGCCGGAAGAGAAAAAGAAACTTTCAAAATTCATGTTTGGTTACGCCGAAAACGAAAAAGCCTGCGAACTCGCCCGTCTGAATCCCGACGTCGCCGGCAAATCCGTACACTGGATCGCACAGCACGCAGGCATCAGAATACCTGAAGACAGCGTGATCCTGGCTGTTTCGTGCAGGACCATCGGCGAGAAAGAACCGATGTCAAGGGAGAAACTCTCTCCCGTTCTCTCCTTCTATAAAGTCAGAAACGAAGAAGAAGGATTTGCGGCAGCCGATCAGATGGTCCGCTTCTACGGTCTGGGACACTCTGCCGCCATCCATTGCAAGAATCAGGAAACGGCAGATCGCTTCGGTGACCGGATCCCGGCGATGCGTATCATCTGGAATTCGCCTTCCACCTTCGGCGGCATCGGCAATGTCTACAATTCCTTCCTGCCTTCGCTCACGCTGGGCTGCGGATCCTATGGTCATAACTCGATCGGCGGAAATGTGTCTGCCGTCAATCTCTTGAATATCAAAAAAGTCGGAAAGAGGAGAAATACCGTGCAATGGTTCAAAGTACCGCAGAAAATCTATTTTGAAAGAAACTCCATCCAATACCTGCAGTCCTGCAAGGATCTCAATAAAGTCTTCCTGGTAACGGATACCTCGATGGTCGAACTCGGCTATCTCTCCAGAATCACCGAACAGCTCAACCTCAGAAGAAACAAGGTCCAGATACAGCTCTTCTGCGATGTGGAACCCGATCCCGATATCACGACAGTCGCCAAAGGAGCCAGGATGATGGACATCTTCAAACCGGATGCGATCATCGCCCTGGGCGGCGGTTCCGTCATGGATGCAGCCAAAGGCATGTGGCTCTTCTATGAACATCCGGAGGTCAATTTCGACGACCTGAAGCAGAAGTTCATGGACATCAGAAAGAGGGCTTTCAAATATCCGGAACTGGGCAGAAAATCAAGACTCATCTGCATCCCGACCACATCCGGGACCGGAAGCGAAGTCACGCCGTTCGCCGTCATCTCCGACAAGGCCAACAACAAGAAATATCCGCTGACCGACTACTCACTGACACCGACCATCGCCATCATCGATCCCGAGTTCACGACCAACCTGCCGGCCAGGGCGACCGCCATGACCGGGCTGGATGTCCTGACGCACGCCATCGAAGCCTATGTCTCCGTCATGGCCAACGACTATACAGACGGGCTTTGTCTCAAGGCGATACAGCTTGTTTTCAGATATCTGCCGAGAGCCGTCAAAGACGGAAGGAACGACCTGGAAGCCAGGGAAAAGATGCACAACGCGGCAACGATCGCCGGCATGGCTTTCGCCAATGCGTTCTTAGGCATGACCCACTCCCTGGCCCATAAAGTCGGCGCACAGTTCCATACCGTGCACGGCTATACCTGTGCCGTCCTGCTTCCTCACGTGATCCGCTACAACGGACAGGTCCCTGATAAGCTCTCTGTCTGGCCGAAATACAACCGCTACTGCGCCGATGAGAAGTATCAGGAGATCGCCGCCCTTCTCGGTCTGAAAGCAGACACGCCTGAAGAAGGTGTACAGTCACTTGCTCAGGCTGTCATCGATCTGTGCAAGGACTGCGGCCTGGATCCCAATTTTGAAGCCATGGGCATCGACAGGAAGGATCTGGAAGCGCATCTGGATGATATCGCTGTCGCTGCCTACGAAGATCAGTGCTCACCGGCCAACCCCAGAGTACCGATGGTCGGGGATATGAAAGAGATCCTTTTGAAAGCCTATTCCGGCAATTGACTCTCCTATACGAAAACAGCTGCCTGTATCACACAGACAGCTGTTTTTTCTGATATTTCTCCTGGGATCAGACCATGTATCTGTCGTTGCGGGATACCCTGGAAACGACGATATTAGCGGAAATGAAGAGGATCGCAATAAAGATGATGAACAGCGGATTCTCAGTCACCGTCTCCATCGTTGCGATATAATCATAAGCACCGTGCAGCAATACCGGGATCAGAACAGACAGGATACGGAACCTCTGCGATGACATCTCATCGCCATAGATATGATATAACTTGGCCGCCGCATAGAAGACACCCATGAAGACACCGAAAGAAGCGTGGCCCGGAATAGCCGTCAGCGCACGTACGACTGCTGTCGCAAATCCGAAATTCAGCACATAGGAGATGTTCTCCCACAGGGCAAAGCCCAAAGCCACGAAGACACCGTAAAGTACGCCGTCATAGAAACAGTCAAATTCCGGTGAGAACCAGCTGTTTTTCTTCAGCATGTAGTACTTGGCGCCTTCCTCGGAGATGCCGACGATCACAAAATACAGGATGATCTTGTAAGCGGTCGAACTGGGAGAGAAGAATGTTCCCAGTACAGAGAAGAAGATCTTCTCACTGACCATTGCGATCAGGGAAGACAAGATACCGGCCTTGACCAGATTCCATAAAAAGCGGCCGCTTTCTTTCTCCAGACGGTCCAGACGATAGACACGAGCCATCATAAACACAGCAGGAAGCACTGCCGAAAGGATCAGGACGATATTGAAACGCATGATCGGTGTCAAAAGATAATAAAACATAAAGCCTCCTATTCCTCACACGCCTTCATGAAGGCGGTGAACAGTTTATCAACATAATCATCTTCCATGATTTCCGGATGCCACTTGATGCCCATAGCAAATTTCTTTCCCGGGACTTCGTAGCATTCCACCAGGCCGTCATCGGAACAGGCACTGATCTTCGCATAAGGAGCGACCCTTTGAGGATCAGCGATCATCGTATGCAGGCTGTTGACCTCATAATCCTCGCTGCCGATGAAATCATAGAGTCTCGTCCCTTTTCCGATCTTGATATGATGGCGGTAATTGCGGTCATAGAAATTATGGGAACCGCTCTTGTCCTCATAGATATTGGAACCGAGAGCCCGCAGGATATTGTTGAAACCGGCACAGATGCCAAGTATCGGCATATCTTTTTCTAACGCGTATTTTGCGATCTCCACCTCATAGGCGCAGCTGAATTCTCCGCCCTGCAGGATGATGCCGTCGCACAGATCGACCTGTCTGTGAAGATCTTCGATCTCCTCTTGGCTCAATACCTTGGGATCACCCAGATCGCTCTGATTGAATTCGTAAGTCAGTTCGCTGGGCATCAGCATGATCGCGATACCGCCGTGTTTGATGATCAGATATCTGATCTCATCGACGACTTCCTGCCGGCGCCAGAGATCGTTTCTGACGTTCCGGGTGACGATTTTTGAAGGGATTCCGATAATTGGTTTTCTCATAACGCTCCTTGACGGAAATGATATTTCCTGCCTCTATTATCCCATTTTTTCCAAGATATGCGTATAATGAATCTGTATTGCAAAAAGGAGGTCCGTATGAAAAAAATACTGAGCATATTGCTGATCGCTCTCACAGTTTTGTCATTGTGCGGCTGCGATAAGATCAAAAAAGAAGAAGAAAAACCGGAAGAACCCGAAGTCGTTGAGACAAAAGCCGTCAAATTCGCTGTAACGATCGACAGAGGCAACGGCATCACCAAGGACTTCTCCGTTGAATCGGAAAGCGACAATCTGCTGGATATACTGAAGATCATCAAAGACGGAGGACTGCTGGAATATGACATTACAGGCTCCGGCATCAATGCCCTGGACGGATTAAAGACGGAAGGCAATTCCAAATGGGTCTTATACATCAACGACAAAGTCTATGAAGGCGATCTCAACACCCTGAAGATCACCGAGAAAGACAAAGTCCTCTTTCTGTATGAAACAACAGAACCCGAACCGGTCGTCGACATCGTGGGCGGATGGGAGATCAATGAAGACTACACCGTCAAACTTTCCAAAGATGAGGAAGCGATCTTCAATGAGATCACTGACGAAGTGACCGGTGTTACCTATACGCCGATCAGAGTCGTCGCCACCCAGGCAGCCGTCGGCGTCAACTACGCCTTCCTGGCAAAGGGTGTCAGCTCCACGCAGGTTCCCGAGACCAACTTCTACATCATGGTCGTCTACAAGGATCTTGACGGAAGCTGCGAACTCAAGGCCATCAACAAGATCGACATCCCCGACATGCAGACGATGGAATACTCCGACAACGTCTTCCTGAAATCCTGGATGGTCATCCGTCCGGAAGAAGGCACCAAACTCAAAGACAAGAACATTCAGAAGAGCTTTGAGAAAGTGATGGAAGGATATGAAGGCCTCGATGTCTGTCCGCTGGAGCTTCTGGCAAGACAGCTGGTCGCCGGAAACAACTACATCGCCCTGTGCTACGGTCAGACGGTAACGCTCGATCCGATCGGCGATCTCTACATCCTGGAATGGTATGAAGACCTGCAGGGCAACGTCTCCATCACCCGCCTGGAAAATCTGAACCTGCAGTATTACGTCGCAGGAGAATAAACATCAAAAACAAAAAAGGAACTGTCATACAGTATGCTGTGCAGTTCCTTTTTCTTTGCAGCACAACAGATCTGTTTCACTGATCTGCTCTCATGTATCTGGCGTCCTTATAATTTCCGATCTTGATGATCTTTCCTGATGCAAGCAGTTTTCTGAGTTCAGACTCTATTGTCCTGATGCTGACATCAAGCAGTTTTTCTTTGATCTGGGCTTTTGAAACCGGAACGATCGAGTTCAGGACCGTCATCTCGATTCTCTGGTTTTTCTTAACTCTTTTGACAGATAATTCTCCGAGTGTATCGTTTAGTGTAAGATAACATCTGTACAGTATCTGAAGTGAAAAAACGATAAACGGTGAATAGTCGTTCATATTGTCGTGCCAGCCTTCAGAAGACTCTTTCAGGCAGTGATAGTACTGCTCTCTGTGCTCATTGATATTCTTTTCGACCGATACATAGCGGCCGATATCATAACCAGCTTTATACAGCAGCAGTAACATCAGCAGCCTTGATACTCTTCCGTTTCCGTCTCTGAAAGGGTGTATACACAGAAAATCCAATACAAAACACAGCGATAAAAGCAGCTGATCGATCTGATCATCCTGTCTGGCGCTGTAATAAGCCAGCAGGAGCTGTTCCATGGAAGCCGGTACTTCTTTATAACTTACGGGGGTAAATATGATGCTTCCTGATCCGTCAGATCTGAATTCCATGATGTAGTTATCTGCTTTCTTATACTGGCCGGCATCTTCAGCGCCGGTATTGCGTTCGATCAGATAGTGCAGCTGTCTGATCAGGGCTTCGCTGATTTCCAGCTCATCATATTCCGTATGAATCAGATTCAGTGCATCTTTATAGCCCAGGATCTCAATTTCATCATGTGTCAGCGGAACCCCGCCGTTGTTAAGGATCTCTTTCAGTCTTTTTTCCGATGTGCCGATACCTTCGATCGCATTGCTTCCGACAACAGAATCGATGACCGCCTTTCCCCTTAACGACTCAAAAATACCGGGATCCTGCAGCCTGTTCATTTCTTCCCTGGCGTTGACATCCGCGATCGCTTTACACAGGCGCAGAACATCATTCATGTGTTTTTCCTTTAAGAACGAATAATCATATCTTTTCATTTTTCTCTCCATCGGGAATCATTTACTAACTATATTTTATCATTTTATCGTTAGTAAATCATCATATCAGATAATTCGTGATTCATGATCTTATTTTGTGCTGTTTCGCGGTATACTTTCTTTATGAGGTGAGGCTATGGAAAAATACTGTCTTGAGATTGCGGGTCTGAAAAGAGAACTCCCCTTTGTGAAGATCAATGATGAGCTGGCTTATGCGAGTTTTGTCGTCATATCGGACAAACAGCTGATCGAAACGGCTGCACCGCTGCTGGCGGAAAAGATCAGAGACTGTGACATCATCGTCACGGCGGAAGCCAAAGGCATCGCTCTGGCTTATGAGGTCTGTAGGCAGCTTGGTCTGGACCGCTTTGTGGTCGCCAGGAAATCGGTAAAAAGCTATATGAAAGATCCGATATCGGTATCCGTCAGATCGATCACGACATTCACCGAACAAAAACTCTACCTGGACGGAAACGATATCCCTTATCTCAATGACAGAAAGGTATGTCTTCTGGATGATGTCGTCTCGACCGGCGAATCGCTCAAAGCGCTGGAAGAACTGGTCAGCAAAGCCGGAGGGACCGTAATTGCTCAGGCTGCTATCCTGGCGGAAGGCGAAGCAGCCGACAGGGAGGATCTGATCTTCTTACAGAAGCTGCCCTTATTCCATATCAATGAAGAAGGAGGATACGAAGAGATCGCATGACAGACTTATTTGAATACCTGAAACACAACGCCTATCCCGGCAGAGGCATCTTTGCAGGAAAGTATAACAGTGAAAATGTCATCGCCTACTTCATCATGGGCAGAAGCGCAAACAGCCGCAATCGCATCTTCGTTAAGAAAGACGACATCCTTTATACCAAAGCCTACGATGAATCCAAAGTGGCTGATCCTTCCCTGATCATCTACAACGCGATCCGTACCTATGACGATAAAACTATCGTCACCAACGGCAACCAGACCGATACGATATACGATTTCCTGAAAGAAGGAAAGACATTTGAAGAGGCTCTGGCTACAAGAGAATACGAACCGGATGCCCCCAACTTCACACCCCGCATCTCTGCATTGCTGACAGATGAAGAATATACGATATCGATCCTGAAAAAGAAAGATGAGGAATGTGAAAGGATCTCTTATACCTATCCGTATTCAGAAAACACAGGACACTTCATCTCCACCTACGATCATGACGGAGATCCGCTTCCTTCTTTCTCATCAGAACCGATCGGATGTGATATCAGTCTTCCGTTTGAACCATTCGCAGAAAAACTGTGGGATTCACTCAATCAAGAAAACAAGCTCTCTCTTTATGTATCCTTCGGAAACAAAGAAAAGATCTTCAACAAGAACGGGGGCGACTGAATGAAAGAAATACAGCTCAAATACGGATGCAACCCCAATCAGAAACCGTCCCGCATCTACATGGCCGATGACAGCGATCTTCCGGTCACTGTCCTCAACGGCAGGCCCGGTTACATCAATTTTCTCGATGCCCTGAACTCCTGGCAGCTGGTGAAGGAACTCAAGGAAGCCACAGGCATCGTCTGTGCCGCCAGCTTCAAACACGTCTCCCCGACTTCTGCGGCCCTGGGCATCCGGCTTCCTGACAGACTGAAACAATCCTGTTTTGTCGATGATATACAAGGTCTTGATGATTCGCCTCTGGCCTGTGCCTATGCCAGAGCCAGAGGGACCGACCGGATGAGCTCCTACGGCGACTTCATCGCCCTGTCCGATCCCTGCGATCTGATGACCGCGAAACTGATCAGAAGGGAAGTGTCGGATGGCATCATCGCTCCGGCTTATGATGAAGATGCATTGGAACTGTTGAAAATAAAAAAGAACGGCAACTACAACATCATTCAGATTGATCCTGATTATGAGTGTACGCCTTTGGAGATAAAGACGGTCTATGGCATCAGCTTCGAACAGGGACATAACGACCTGAAGATCACCGATGAGTTACTGAACAACATTGTAACTGAAAACAAAGATCTTCCTGCTGAAGCAAAAAGAGACCTGATCGTCGCGCTGATCACCTTGAAATATACGCAATCCAATTCCGTTGCCTATGCCTTTGACGGACAGGCCATCGGTGTGGGAGCCGGCCAGCAGTCAAGGATCCACTGTACGAGACTTGCCGGAAACAAGGCAGACACCTGGTTTCTGCGCATGCATGAAAAAGTGCTGAATCTCCCTTTCAGGAAAGATCTCGGCCGGGCAGACAGAGACAATGTCATCGATGCTTATATCAATAAGAACGAAGAAGATGTCTGTGAAAGCTGGGAGAAATACTTCACGAAAAAACCTGATCCTCTTACAGAATCAGAGATCAGGGAATACCTCGATCAGATCACCGGCGTATCGTTAGGATCCGATGCCTTCTTCCCCTTCGGTGACAACATTGAAAGGGCTCGCCGCAGCGGCGTCAGCTATGTCGCCCAGCCGGGAGGCTCCATCAGGGATGACAATGTCATCGATACCTGCAACCGATATGATATGGTCATGTGTTTCACAGGCATCCGTCTATTCCATCATTAAAAATGGCACTTGCGTGCCATTTCTTTTTTAATCACGGTTTGCCTGGATGAATCTCCATTCCATCAGGTCCTCAATATCGCAGTTGAGTACATCAGCCATTGAACGAAGAGAGAACGCACTGGCTTTATTGATATCTTTTTTTCTCTGTTCATACTGCTGGATCATACGAAGAGACACTGATGATCTTTCAGCCAGTTCGCTTTGAGAAAGGCCATTCATTTGGCGGATATACTGCAGTTTGCTTTGGGGTTTCTTATTTACAATGTGTCTGCATATCACTTCGATCGCTTTTATTTCGGATACTTCATGAAGGATATCATAAAGTTTTTCCAAATCCGTCATTTTGAGATAGTAGTGTAATTCTTTGAACGTGATTCCGAAAAACCATTGAAAATAAGCAAGTATCCATCCGCACCAGTATTCACATGAATAATCATACTGAACATAATCTTTCTCATAGTGATATTCTTTTTCGTTTTTCAATACTTCAAGCACCAGTTCAATACCGGACATTCCGGATACGTATTTCACGTTCCCTTTTTCATATTTTTCAGATAATCCGGAGTTTATGAACAATTGATAAAAATCATCCATCTCAATGTTATAACTGTTCTTGACAAAATCAAAGGCAGTACCCAGATTTCTCATTGCATCTTCCAGATATATTTCGTTATATGCCTTATTCACTGATTTGCGCTCCGTTGATGATGTCTCTCAGATAAACGCCATTGATATCCATTTCATCCAGTTGTTTTCTGTACATATTTCTTGCGTTTTCATCTCTTGTTTTTCTTTTCGGGAAATATTCGATACGACTGACCGGTTCACTCGAAATAAACTTTATTTTTTCAAATGCTTTCTCAGAAATCAGCACATATTGTTCTTTCAGTTCTCCCAGCTTCATTGCATAGTTCAACTGTTCCAGAGAAATTGTATTGCTGATAAAATCGCGCGCAAAAGCAAAATAAGAGTCATCTGCACGATAACCGATAATGAGATCGTATGAATCGGTATTGATCAAATACTGATTCAGAATAAACTCTTTTCCTCTGACGGATACAGGGGATTTGATAGAGAATTCTCTGTTTTTCAAGAGCAAAGCCAGCCAATGAAGAATGTTGTATTTCTGATCCAATAGATCGAGGATCTTCAGTTTTGATAAATCAATCTCATATTTATTTACAAATCCGTCGCTGTTTTCACCAACCGCCCATTCTTTGGCCAGCTCAATATGTTTCGTACAATAAAAACCTTTGCCGTAGTCATTATATGGCTTTCCTTTTCCATATTCTGGTTTTTCTACAATCAAAGGTGATCCGTGATATAAAGTGGTCATTCCTATCTCCCTAGAGTCATATTTATTATATCTCTACAGAGATATAGTTGTCAAAGCTTTCTTAATCCCAGCTGATCGTATCAAATACCTGTCTGATCGTTTCCAGGCTCTCTTTTTCAAGTGCCTTTCGGTAGTAACAGTAAATGAAGTAGAAAGCCTTGGCTTTCTTCAGACAAAGGGTTTTGCCTGCCATGTCGATGTCATCTGCTTTGTATTCATAAAGAAAGCCTTCTGCTTCCCGTCCGCTTATTTCTTCAGACACGAAATCAATGAACTCAAATCCGCTTTCTCTTATCGCCTGGGCGATGATCTTTTCGGTCTGCCTTGCCACATCCCTTTCACTCAGCATTGCGCTGATGAGGATGTTGCCCTTGCTGGAAGCGAAATTCATCAGGATGTGTTTTTCCGGATCCAAGATGCACAGATCGGGCGCACCGTTTATAAAATTCATCTGATTCATTTCTTCTTCACTTAATACACGGAATCCTTCAATACAGGATACGTTCATTTCTCTGATCTTCATAGATACCCTTTCTGTAAAGAAGCAGCCTTGCGGCTGTCTCTTATTCTCCCAGCGGAAGTGTGAACAGATAGAAGATGCCTTCAGGCAGTTGCACACCTGCTTCAACGGCGATCACCGCATGTGCGGCAACGGTCGCACCGGCTTTATCCGCAAGCTCCATCAGACCTTTTGTCGTACCGCCTCCGCCGTAGACATCGTCGACCACTAGGATCCTTTTGCCTCTGATATATTCCGCATCATCATCAGTCAGCGACATGACCTGATCTCTGGGTGTCGTAACGGAACGGTAAACGGCCTGGATCCTGTTGCCGTCGCCGTTTTTTCTGGCAACGACAGTCTTGGAGATGTCTGTTCCCTTCGCCTTGTTCCAGCGTAAGGCGATCGCATGCGCCAGTGCGTTGGACTTGGCGACCGGGTTGAGGATCGTATCGAATTCCACGCCTGCCTCCAGCAGAAGGTCCACGATGTCATCGGCAGCCGCTTCGTTGAGACTGACCTGTCCCGAGATATCCAGGAAGGCGACTTTCTTGCCTGACAGTACCTTGAAAGGAAGATCGTAATCCCTTCCGCTCATGGTGACTCTTAAGAATTCCTGTCCGTCTTTTTCGATTCTCTGTGTCGGTGTCTGATTGATCTTGCTCATATGTTCTCCTTTTTTATCAATATAATCATTATACTCTCTTACATGATCAGTAAGGCGATAAAACTGACGATGCCGAAGCCCAGCATGATCGGCGTCAGATAGACGAGTCTGACCGGGATCATCCTGTACATTTTCTCCATCACTTCATTGTCCGGATCACAGGTGAAGACATAGTTGGCGTGCTCATTAAGGCCGGTCTTGCGAAGGATGATATTGATGATATGACCCAGGCTTGCCAGCAGGAAAGTGAAAAACATGCCCCACAGGCAATGGACCGGTTTCGCTTCATAGAGACCTGCCGTATAAAACAGAAGACAGGTCGTGATCAGAAGCCCGTGATAGCCGTAGAAACCGAAAGCCTGCTTGGAAAACAGCAGCTGGTCCCTGTTATATCTGTCGGGCATGAACACCGCCAGAAGAGCTCCCATCGTGCCTACCGTCACACAGAAAGACATGATGATCTGGCTGTTCAGCAGACACGCCAGGATGCACATGATGGTCGACTGATTACACAGATAACAGGGCCATTCATTATACCAGCTGTAGTCATCGCGGATATCCTTGAGCGAATACTTGTAGAATCTCAAAATGATGTATTCGATGATGCTCAGATATAAGATCATTTTCAGACGCACATCTTCAGGATACCAGCGCAGAAAAACGCTGATGATTCCCAGCAGCACAACAGTCAGTATCACATAGAACCACCAGCCGATATTGAAGACTTTGATACGGATCTCTCTGATTGGTTTTCTTTCTCTCATCGATTCGATTATATCATCAAAGAAGCTCTCAAAGCCTTATAATAAAAGTAATGAAACACTTATCACTTATCATGTTTATCCTGACGACATCGGTCCATCTTTTTGCGTCTATAAAAAACGATAAACCGCTGAGAAACAAGACCAAACCGTTCATTCTGTTATCACTGATGGGGTTCTACTGTTTCTCGGTCTCAAAGATCAGGATCGTCGTCGTTCTGGCACTGATCTTTTCCTGGATCGGCGATCTTCTGCTGATCCCTCCCGGCAACAAGTGGTTTACGGCAGGCGGCATCTCTTTCATGATCTCGCATTTCTTCTTTGCCTTAAGTTATCTGAAAGACATCGCCTTTTCAAAGATCAATCCCCTGATCATGATCGTCCTGGGACTGATCTTCTTTACGATCGTCATGGTGACTTTCAAAGACCTGAAACCCTATCTGCCCAAGGCGCTTTTCTATCCGATGTATCTCTATCTGCTGATCAACGGAACGATGAACTGTTTTGCGATTTTCCGCCACTTAAGCTGCAGGGAACCCGCAACGCTCATCACCCTGATCGGAGCGATACTCTTCTTCATCTCCGACACGGCACTGTTCTTTGTGCGTTTCAAGAAAAGCAGCCGTCTCAAGACGCATTTTCTTGTCATGCTGACATACTCTCTCGGAGAATTCCTGATCGTAATGGGACTGATCTTAAAATAGGAGGATCTTATGAAATATTATCTTTACAATCCCTTGGCCAACAACGGCATCAGACCGGAACTGTCTGAAGGCGTCGAACTTGTCGATGCGACTTCGATCGACTTTGAAAAGTTCTTTGACGGATTAAAAACAGAGGATGAAGTCGTACTGATCGGCGGTGACGGCACCATCAATTACCTGGTCAATCACTATGACTGTTCCAGACTCAGAAACAAAGTATGGCTCCTGGCCAACGGCACCGGAAACGACTTCCTCAACGATATCAACGAAACACCGGATCACGAGATCGAACTCAACAGATATCTCACCGATCTGCCGACAGTCACCGTCAAGGACATCAAGAGAAAGTTCATCAACAATATGGGCTTCGGTATCGACGGTTACTGCTGCGAGGTCGCCGATCAGATCAAGGAAAAGACACCGAACAAGAAGATCGACTATACCGGTATCGCCATCAAAGGTCTGCTCTTCCATTTCAAGCCGTGCCACGCGACGATCGAAGTCGACGGAAAGACTTATGAATTCGACAACGTCTGGCTTGCTCCGACCATGAAAGGCAAGTTCTACGGCGGCGGCATGAAGATCGCTCCGGATCAGGACCGTTTCTCAGATCACCTGACCGTTGTCGTCTACAAGGCAAAATCCAAACTCAAAGCCCTGATGGCCTTCCCGTCCATCTTTGAAGGAAAGCACATCGAAAAGAAAGACATGGTAGAGATCATCGAAGGAAAGAAAGTCCATGTGAAATTCTCCCGTCCCTGTGCTGCACAGATCGATGGCGATACTGTACTCAACGTCAGTGAATACTGGGCTGAGATCTGAAATCCAAGCAATTGATGATGATATAAACAAGCCGATACAATCTGATATGTACCCCCTAAACTGGACAATCCGGTAAAGGGGGTTTTTAAATGAAGTATGACTGGGAATTCAAACTGAAATGTGTGGAAGAGTATATTACAGGCAGATGGGTTCAGAAGCCTAAACAGACAGACTGCAGTGAA